>CAJFSP010000001.1 GCA_904419725.1 Candidatus Heteroclostridium caecigallinarum
AAATCAAAGGTCGTTTTTTGTTAGATTCAGATTTTTTATATACTGCCCGTTTGTGTTGATATACTTTTAGAATAGTGTCCATAAAAATATGTCACAGTGTGGAAACGCCACCAGTCGGCGTCGAAGGCTTTTTTAAAGTTTATCGAATTCATTAAAAAACACGTCGGCGGCGACGGATTGCTTTAACTTCGCCGCCGTCACGCGCGGCGCTTCTCGTCCGCATATAAATTGACAGATGTCTGTTTTGTTGCTATATTTACATAACAGGTGAAATAATGATTTTTGATTATATGTTCAATCCGCCCGGTCTCGCAGGCGTTCAGACAACAATGGCGGAAGGCATTTTGTGCATGTTCGCGTTTGTGTTCGCTTTGCTGTTCGCTCTGTCGATGCACGAATACGCTCATGCTTTTGTCGCTTATAAGTGCGGCGACAACACGGCGGCGCTGTACGGCAGGCTGACAGTCAATCCGCTTAAACACATCGATTATTTCGGCGCGCTCATGCTGTTTCTCGTCGGGTTCGGCTGGGCAAAGCCCGTCCCCGTAAATTTCAACAATTTAAAACACAGAAAGAGAGATTCTGTATTTGTTTCGCTTGCCGGCATATTTGCGAATATTTTACTCGCTTTCGTCTTTACGGGATTATGGATGCTCATAACGACGTTTGTGCCAGCGGGTTTCCTTGCCGAAAACAGGTTTGTTTATATGCTGGTTTATCTGGTGTATTATTTCCTGCTGTTTTCAATATTGCTCAATATCGGTCTCGCGCTGTTTAATATTCTGCCGCTTTATCCTTTGGACGGTTACCGCGTGCTGGAAGTGTTTTTCGGCGGAGAAAACAAGGTTACGGCGTTTTTGCGGCAATACAGTTTTATTATTTTTGTCGTCATAATCATCTGGAATTACATTCCGATTTTTTCGCCGTTCGACTGGTATATCACGACTCTCAGAGATTTGCTGCTTAACGTCTTTACCGGGTTCTGGGGGCTGTTCGGACTTGTGTGAGGTGAACGGTGGAAGAGCAACAGATTTACAAATCAGATGAACTCGAACTGAAGCTGGATAATTTTGAAGGGCCGCTTGATTTGCTTTTGCATCTGGTCAAAGAGGCGAAAATCGAAATCAAAGATATTTTCGTGTCGCAGGTCACTGACCAGTTTTTGATGTATGTCGAGCATATTTCCTCGATTGACGTCGATAAAGCAAGCGAATATATGGCTATCGCCGCCACGCTGATGGAAATCAAGTCGCATTCGCTGCTGCCCGTGATTCCCGACGAAGACGAGGAAAATACGCCTGAAAAAGAGTTTATCCGCAACCTGGAGGAGTATAAGCGGTTCAAAGAAATTTCCGAACAACTTAAAGAGCAGGAAACCGTCAACAGGCTGTATAAGCCCGCCGATGAAAGCGGCCAAAACGTGCGTTATGTCGCTAAAGACATGTCGCTCGACAATCTGCTGGACGCTTTCGCCAAACTTCTGCATAAAGTCAGCGCCAGGGAAAACGACGAGGGGACAAAACAGATACAAAAGGATGAGTTCAGCGTTGCCGACAAGATTATTTATATCCAGGACGCGCTCAACAAAAAAAGTCAGGTCGCGTTTTCCGATTTGTTTGACGACAGCGTCACAAAAATGGAAGTCGTCGTCACTTTTTCGGCGATGTTGGAATTGTTGAAATTTCAGTATATTTTTGTCAGCCAGAAAGACGCTTTCGAAGAAATATATATAGAGAAAAATCCCGATTATGTCGATGTTTTCATTCCGTCGGAAGAAGAAGGTGAATCTGTAAATGGATAAGGAAAAACTTATAAATGTGCTCGAAGCGATTTTGTTCGCGTCGGGGAAGGAAGTCGAAATAGATTTTCTGCTTGAAAAACTCCAGATTTCCAGAGTCGCGTTTGAAAAGGCGCTTAAATCGTTGCAGGACAAGTACTCCGGCGATTGCGGTATAAATGTTATAAAATTCAAAAACAAACTGCAATTCGCGACCAATCCGAAATATATCGACGATGTGGCGGAAGTTCTGAACCCGATAAGGGAAAAAGAACTCACGAAAGCCATGCTCGAAACGTTGTCAATCATCGCGTATAAACAACCGATAACAAGGCTTGAAATAGAAGAAATCAGGGGCGTCGATTGCACTTATGCCGTGCAAACGCTGTCAAAAATGAATATGATTGAGGTTGTCGGAAAAAAAGACGCGGTAGGCAAACCGCTTCTGTTCGGCACGACGGACGAGTTTTTGAAAAGATTTTCGCTCAGCGACCTCAGCGACCTGCCGAGTTTCGAGTCGCTGACAGACAGAATACAGACAATCGCCACACCGGGCGGCGACAGTCAGTTGTTTGACATGAAGTCGAACGAAAACATCAATTTCGAAGAAACGTCCCCAAAGGAAGAAATTCCAGAGTTTCTGCGGGGCGAGGACGTGGATGTCATTGAATAAAAGAAGCAATTCCTAACAATGCTAACAATATGTTGGCATTGTTATTTTTTTGCGCCGCGGTTTTGTTTTTTCCGCTTAAATTCACCGCCGGAGTAACGGCGGATTTTTCGGCGAAAACCTTGTCGTGGAAAATGAAGTTTTATAACTTTTTGCCGGTGGCTGATAAAAACTACGCTTTGCGAGGACTATCGGTCGAATGCGACGGCAAAAAAATTGCTTTGAAAAAGAAGAAAAAACTGATAAGCGTCAAAAAGGCCTTGAAACTTACCCGCCTCAGCGTCATGTTGATATTCGGATTCGAAGCGGCGGGTTTTTCCGTATATCCTTTCGCCGCGGTGGCTGAAAGCATGCAAAATGCGCGTAAGGACAAATACCGGTTATATTTCAGAAATGCGCCGCAACACAAAATCATTGCCGCGGAAGGCATAATTTATACCTGTTTGGCAAACATTATATTTGAAATTATCAAGTCACTCGGGGTATCGTTATGGAATCTGCTCAAAACAAAATCAAAGAAATAGTCGACGGACTCACCTGTCATATGAAGGCGCTCACCGATGTCGACGGTATTATCGGAAAGCCGTATGTTACCATGGACGGCTGCACTATACTGCCCGTGTCGCAGGTGACTTTCGGTTTCGCCGCGGGCGGCGGGGAATACGGCGGCAAAAAGCCAGGCTTTATTTCGGGCGGAACGCTCAATAATTTCGCCGGGGCCAGCGGCGGCGGCGCGACGATTACGCCGGTGGCGTTTCTTATTGTGATGGGCGACAGCGTGAAACTTGTGAGCGCCGACGGAAACAATACTTATGCCGACAAAATCGCCGATATGGCGAAAGATATATTCATCGGACTGAACAGGGGCTGAAAGTGAAAAAAGTTTTAAAGATATTTCTTACGGCGGCGCTGGCGCTTTCCGTATACTTTTCATCCTCTCTGACAGTTTCGGCCGCTGGTACGTCCGCCAAAGCCTGTGTGGTAATGGAAGCGGGCAGCGGCAGGATACTTTATTCAAAAAATCCCGATGAACGTCTGCCCGAAGCCAGCACCACAAAAATAATGACCGCTCTTGTGGTGGCGGAAAACGCCGATGCCGATACCGTCGTCCAGGTGCCGGAGCAGGCGCAGGGCATCGAGGGATCTTCGGTTTACCTCAGGGCGGGCGAGCATCTCACCGTTAAAGAATTGCTTTACGGACTGATGCTGCAAAGCGGCAATGACTGCGCCGTGGCGCTGGCGCTGACTGTCGGCGGAAGCATTGAGAATTTTGCCGCCATGATGAACGATAAGGCCGCTGCTCTGGGGTGCGGAAACACGAATTTTGTCAATCCGCACGGTCTGCCTGATGACAATCATTATACGTCGGCGCGTGACCTGGCGGTAATCAGCGCCGCCGCGATGAACAATCCTTTGGTCAAGGAAATCGTGTCCACGAAAAAAATAAATATTTCAAACGAAGGGTACGGTTATGACAGGGTAATCGTCAACAAAAACAAAATTCTTTCGTCTTTCGAGGGCGCGAACGGCGTCAAAACGGGATACACGAAAAAAGCGGGGCGCTGTTTTGTCGGCGCAGCGGAGAGAAACGGAATGCAGCTTATCGCCGTTGTGCTTAATTGCGGCCCGATGTTTGAAGAAAGCATGAGTCTTATGGACGAAATGTTTGAGAAATACGAAATGAAAAATCTTACGGAGGGCGTCACCATTCCCAAGTGTGTCGCGGTGAAAAAAGGTCGCAGCGGCTCCGTGGAAGTCGCCTGCGAAAGTGAAATGCGTTTTCCGCTTAAAAAAGACGGCAGTGAAAACGGAAAAATCCGCCGTACTCTCAGCATGACGGACGTGCTGAAAGCCCCCGTCGGAAAGGGCGACAAAGCCGGAGAACTGAAAGTTTCCTTCGATAATCGGTTGATTTTTTCTTCGAATATAGTTACACTGAATAAAGTAGAAAAAGCGGGGATATTCTCGCGGTTATTCGGTTCGGAGAAAAACTCAAATGATAAGACTCAATAAATATATGGCTGACTGCGGTGTGGGCAGCAGAAGAAGCTGCGATAAAATAATTGCCGAAAACAGGGTCAAAGTAAACAGGAAACCCGTTTCGGAACTCGGTTACATGATAAACGAGTTTAACGACACCGTAACCGTCGACGGCAAAAAAATCACGCCTAAAAATAAAAACGTATATATTATTCTTCACAAACCGAAAGGATATGTGACGACAGTTAAAGACGAAAAGGGCAGAAAGACCGTCATGGAACTTGTTGACGTCAAAACAAGGGTATATCCCGTAGGCAGGCTGGACTATGACACGGAAGGTCTGCTGATAATGACAAACGACGGCGATTTAACTTATAAACTCACTCATCCGAAGTATGAAGTGACGAAAAAATATATCGCCCGTGTGGAAGGAGATATCACAGACAGTCAACTGGACGAGCTGCGCCGCGGTGTTGTCATTGACGGCAAAAAAACAGCGCCCGCAGGCGTCACTTTACTTGAAAAAAACGACGAAGGCTGCAAAATCGAACTTGCCATACACGAAGGTCGCAATCATCAGGTCAAGAAAATGTTCGAGGCAATAGGCAAACAGGTCGTCTTTTTGAAACGCACAGAAATGGGCGAAATCAGGCTCGGAGGACTGTCGCGCGGCAAATGGCGGTATCTGAATGAAAAGGAACTCAATTATTTGAAAAATATTTGAAAATCGGTGTTTACGCCAAATCGGCGTTTACGCCGATTTTTGTTTGGCGTCTTTAACTCTGACGGCGGTAAAATTATTTACAAAACACCCGCCTGCAATTATACTTAATTAAAAACGGAATTCGGAGGTATCCATGAAAATTCTGCTTGTAAACGACGACGGTATTTTTGCCGCTGGAATAAACGTGCTTACCCGCACTTTGCTGAAATACGGACATGATATAACCGTTGTCGCTCCGAGATTCGAAATGTCTTCGGTCGGGCATCATCTCTCGATGCGCACGCCGCTTAAAATGGAACAGCTGAAAAATTACGGCACAAAAGCCATCGCGGTGGACGGCACCCCGGTTGACTGTGTAAAATTTGCCGTGCATTATCTGAACGTAGATGTCGATTTGGTGATTTCCGGCATAAATAAAGGCGCCAACGTCGGGTCAGACGTGGTATATTCCGGCACGGTCAGCGCGGCCGTCGAGGCGAACATTCTCGGCTTGCCTTCCGTGGCGGTGTCGTCCGTGTCTTATGACGAAGATGACTATGAAAACTGCGCCGAGTTTATAGCCGCAAATCTCGACAAGTTGTATGCCGCGGCGCAGCCGAACAAAGTTATTAACGTAAACCTTCCGAACAGCAACGTAACCGACATCAGAGGGGTTAAAGTCGCGGGGCAGGGCGTGAGAGATTACGGCGACCACTACGTTAAAGTCGGCGACAATTATTTTATAAAGGGCACGCCGAAATCATACGCCGATATTCCCGAAGAAACCGACGTTAAATTTTTGGATATGGGCTATATAACCGTCACGCCGCTTACCTTTTCGATGACCGATTACGAATCGCTAAGCGCGACGGAGGAAATTTTCAAATGAAAACCGTCGTCATCGGCGGCGGCGCCGCCGGAATGATGGCGGCCGTGACCGCTGCCCGTTACGGCAGCGACGTTACGCTGCTTGAAAGAAACGAGAAACTAGGCAAGAAAATTTATATCACCGGCAAAGGCAGGTGCAACGTTACCAATAATTGCGATATCGACGTTTTTTTGAAAAATATCGTTTCAAACCCGAAGTTCATGATGAGCGCGCTTCACACTTTTTCTCCGGCCGATTTAATGGGTTTTCTGGAAAGCGGCGGTCTGGCGCTGAAAACCGAAAGGGGAAACAGGGTTTTTCCCGCGTCCGACAAGGCTAGCGATGTCACCAAAGTTTTTGAAAAACTTTTGCGCAAATACAATGTCGAAGTGGTCTTTAATTGCGTCGCCACATCGTTTGAGGCCGAAAACGGCGTTATAACGGGCGTTGTGACAAACCTGGGCAAATATACCGCCGACAGATTTGTGCTTTGCAGCGGCGGCGTGAGTTATCCTTCCACCGGCAGCGACGGATTGGGGCTTAAACTCGCAGGGGCTTTGGGGCATAAAATAATCGAGCCGAAAGCGGCGCTGTCGGCTCTCGTCGCGGATACGCCGCCATCGCTGGCGGGGCTGTCGTTAAAGAATGTCAGGGCCTCCGTTACGGAAAACGGCAGGGTTTTGTGCGGCGAATTCGGCGAAATGCTTTTTACGCACAGGGGCGTTTCGGGGCCTATAATTCTCACGCTTTCCAGCAAAATCGCTGGAAGGGATTTTTCAAAACTCAGACTGTCGGTTGACCTGAAACCCGCGCTAGGCGAGAAAGAACTGGACGCCAGAGTGCTCAGGGATTTTTCCGCCGTTTCAAACAAGTGTTTTTCCAATTCGCTTGACAATCTGTTGCCACACAGTCTTATTTCGGTTATACTTGAAAAATCGGGTATTGCTCCCGACACCAAAGTACATCAGATAACGTCGGCTCAGCGCAAAGGGCTTGTCGGTCTGCTTAAAAACCTTACTTTCAACCTGATTTCCGCGGAAGATATTTCCGCGGCGGTAGTAACGAAAGGCGGGGTTGACGTAAAGCAGATAAATCCGTCGACCATGCGCAGCAAATTATTAAGCAACCTTTATTTCGCTGGCGAAATGATTGACGTCGACGCGCTGACCGGCGGTTTTAATTTACAGTGCGCTTTTTCCACGGGATTTCTTGCGGGGAAAAGCTGCGCGCAGGATAATCAGTGAGGAATTATGTTGAATATTGCAATCGACGGGCCTGCCGGCGCTGGGAAAAGCACGGCGGCGAAAATCATCGCCGAAAAACTCGGTATTCTGTATCTTGACACGGGCGCGATGTACCGCGCTATAGGACTCAAAGCGCTCCGCCTCGGTATAGATACCCGCGACGCTGAAAGAATCGCGGCAATGCTGCCGGATACCGCCGTGACGATAAAATACATCGACGGCTCGCAAAATATTTTTCTCGACGGTGAAAACGTCACGCCTTATATCAGGGAAAACAAAGTTTCCATGGCGGCGAGCGACGTGTCGGCGATTCCGGCGGTGCGCGTCAAACTGGTAGAACTGCAAAGAGACATCGCCAGAAACAACGACTGCATTTTGGACGGCAGGGATATAGGGACTTATGTTTTGCCATCGGCCGAATACAAGTTTTATATCACTGCCACGGCGGAAGAAAGGGCGAAACGCCGCCATAAAGAACTTACGGATAAAGGCGTCGACATCAGTTATGAAAGCGTTTTGAAAGATATCGCCGAAAGAGACAAAAACGATTCCACCAGGGCGTTCGCTCCCCTCAAAAAGGCTGACGACGCTTTTGAATTCGACACGACTACCATGTCCATCGACGAAGTCGTCAAACGGCTTCTCGCTCGGATAAATTGTGAATTATGACCAAATTCTATCGATTTATAAGATTTCTGGTTTCGCTGGTTATAAAACCGCTGTATCCCGTCAAAGTTTTCGGGCAGCGCAAACTTGACGAAAAAAAGACTCTGCTGGCGATAAACCATCTGTCAAATCTCGACCCTGTGCTTGCGGGCTGTTATCTTAAACCGCAGCTGCATTTCTGGGCGAAACGCGAATTGTTCAAAAACAAGTTTTTCGGTTCCGTTTTGCGCAAACTCGGCGCCGTGCCGATTAACAGGGGCGAAGCGGATATCGCGTCGATAAAATCAGCGCTTACGCTGCTCAAAGACGACAAAATTTTCACGCTGTTTCCTGAAGGAACACGCAATAAAGCGGGTGAAACCGACGCCGACATGCTGCAAATCAAAAACGGCCTGGCTCTGCTGGCAATCAAGTCGCAGTCACCGATAAGGGCGGCGCTGTTTTACAGAAAACCCAAGGTTTTCCGCAGAAACTATCTCATTATCGGCGACGAGTTTTCACTGGAAACTTTTTACGGGCAAAAGATTTCGGCGGACGTGCTGTCGGAAGCGTCGAAAATCATCGAACAGAAATTTGATGAACTCCGTGAGAAATTCGACGCGTTATTGACAGAAAAAGGGGTTAAAAAAATTGAAAATCCTTCAGCCTGACAACAACGGTTTTTGTTCCGGCGTAAAGCGCGCCGTCGACATGGCGTTTGCCGCGGCCGGTCCCGACGTTTACTGTTTCGGTGAAATAGTGCACAATCCGAAAGTGGTGGCAGCGCTGGCCGAAAGGGGCGTGACAATCCAAAAAGACATCACGAAACTCAAACGCGGCGACACGCTGATAATCACAGCCCACGGCGCCTCCAAAAAGGTTTTTGAGTACTGCGGGCGTAGCGGAATAAAGATAATCGACACAACATGCCCGTTTGTAAGAGTGCTGCACGAAAAAGCGGCTCGATATCACGAGAAAGGATATAAAATCGTGCTTATCGGCAATAAAAACCACCCCGAAATTATCGGCGTGAACGGCTGGTGCGATGACGACGCTTTGATAACGGACGGGCAAATCTCTGTCGATATCAACGGTTTCGACAAGGTTTTTGTCATGTTTCAGACCACTTATAACGTGGAAAACGTCGACTCCGCGCTGGAAAATCTTAAGGCGGATAACGTCAAAACACTTGAAATTTTCAATACTATTTGCTATACTACAACGGAAAGGCAAAAGAATGCCGCCGATATATCTTCGCGATGTGATTCTGTCATCGTGGTCGGCGGAAAAAACAGTTCCAATACCGGCAGATTGTTGGAAATATGCAAAAAAAATTGTCCGCATACCGTGGCGATAGAGTCGCCGGACGAATTGTTTGATTTTGATTTTTCGAATACAGAAAATTTAGGAATCATAGCAGGTGCGTCAACTCCGAGCGAGTTGATTGAGGAGGTCGTAGCAAAAATGGCTGAACAAACGAAAGACAACATCATTGAAACCAACGCCGAAAACGAAATGTTTAAAAACGCCGTTGAAAACTTTCACAGAAAATCGCTGAGAAAGGGTCAGAAACTCAAGGGCAGAATCGCCCACATCGACAACAGCGGCATAATAATCAATTTCGATTTCCAGAAAAAAGAAGGTTTCATCCCTAACGAAGAAATCACGCTTGACGAAGACTACAATCAGGCAAAGGCAAACCTCAAAGTCGGCGATACGCTGGAAGTAATCGTTTTGTTGGCTGACAAAGACATCATACTTTCCCACAAAGCCATTGAAGAGCTGTATAAAGACGACGCTTTGGTTGAAGGCATCAAACAAGGCAACGAATTTTCCGTTACGGCAACGAAAGAAGTCAAAGGCGGCCTGCTTTCAAAACTCGGAAGTTACACGGTGTTTATTCCCGCTTCGCAAATCAGAAGCGGTTATGTAAAAGACCTGTCTAAATACGTCGGCAAAAAACTCCGCCTGGTGGCTCTGCCTGACGGCGTCGACGACAGCAAGAAAAAGATAGTCGCGAGCCAGAAATCCGTTCTCGAAGCTGAAAAGAAAGCAAGAGAAGACAATTTCTGGGAAAATATCGAAGTAGGCGAAATCGTCGAAGGGCAGGTTGTGAGATTCGCTTCCTTCGGCGCCTTTGTAAACGTGAGGGGTTTCGACTGTCTCGCCCATATAAGCGATTTGTCATGGACGCCTATCAAAGAACCTTCGGAAGTGCTTGAACTCAACAAAACATATGAGTTTGTCGTGCTTAAACTCGACAGAGAAGCCAACAGGGTTTCTATCGGTTACAAACAGCTGTTGCCTGACCCTTGGCAAGTCGCGTTTGAAAAACATCCTGTGGGCAGCGTTACCAAAGGCAAAGTCGCAAGAATTCTTCCTTTCGGCGCCTTTGTTGAAATCGAACCTGGCGTTGACGGTCTGCTGCATGTTTCCAATGTATCGTGGGAATGGGTTGACGATATCAAAAAGGTTCTCAAAGTCGGCGACGAAATCGATGTCGCTATTACGGAGTTTAATCCTGAAAGCAAACGCGTGACTCTTTCCAGAAAAGCCACGATGGAACAGCCTCAGGACGCGTCTGAAAATAAATAATCAAAAAAGCCTCTCTTCAAAGAGGCTTTTATATTGTAAATATTGTGTAAACGCGGTGTTTTTGTTTTTCAAATCGTTGACAAATCACCGCTTTTTTCATATAACAATAATATAAGAATACATTCGGTAGGTAAGGCTACCACAGGGATACGGATTGCTGCCGCGTAGAAGTGGAGACACTTCGGGTTGGTCAGCAGGCTATGTCGAAATCAAGGCATAACTTAACGCAATTTCATTGCCCTGTGATGCTAAAGCTTGAACGATGAATCGGAATCTGTTTTTACCCTTGTCATGTTCACGCTTTGGCAAGGTCTTTTTATTGCCCGCCAAAGGAGAATCTGATGCGAGAATTGCTTGCTTTACTTGAAAATAATCAGATTGAAGAACTCAGAAAAATTCTGAGCGATGAGTCGCCTGAAAATGTGGCGGAGTTTCTCAGATTGGTTCCGAAAGATTCCGTTGCCGATGTATTCCGATTACTGCCGAAAAATCTCGCTCTGCAGACGTTCATTGAAATGGAAATAGAGGACAGGGAAACGCTTGCCGAAGAACTTTTCGATGAAAAGCATTTTCTCGATTTAAAGCCGCTGCTTGCCGAAATGGAGCCGACTGACCTTGCCGTGTTTTTCAAAGACATTCCGCACGAGCAGTTGCCTTTTGTTTTTCGTCTGCTGCCGCGCGCCGTCGCCGCCGATACCTTTGTCGAACTTGACAGCGACATGCAGGAAACGCTTATAAAAGCCTTCAGCGACAAAGAACTTCAGGTCATGATGGACGAACTCTTTGTCGATGACGCCGTCGATATCATAGAAGACATGCCTGTCAATATAGCGATTCGTATGCTGGAACAGGCGGATAAAGAGACGAGAGACAATATAAACCAGATTCTTAAATATCCTAAAGACAGCGCCGGAAGCATAATGACGGTGGAATACGTCAGTTTCAAAAAAGACGCCACCGTGGCGGAAGCGTTTGCCAAGATACGCCGCACGGGCGTTGACAGCGAAACGGTTTACACCTGTTTTGTCACGGATGAAAGAAGGGAACTGCTGGGCGTCGTAAGCGCGAAAACATTGATGCTCAGCGATATGGACACGAAAATCGCCGATATAATGGAAACAAACATCGTGTCCGTCGAAACCGATACAGACAAAGAAATCGTCGCGAATCAGTTCGACAAATACGACTTTCTTGCTCTGCCTGTCGTCGATAAAGAAAACCGCCTTGTCGGTATAATCACCATCGACGACGCGATGGATATCCTGCAACAGGAAACAACCGAGGATATTTCCATAATGACGGCAGTCACGCCGACCGATAAGCCGTATCTCAAAACAAGTGTATGGCGTCTGTGGCTCAACCGTGTTCCATGGTTGCTGATCCTCATGATTTCGGCCACTTTCACCGGGTGGATTATAGAGGCAAACGAAGCGACTCTCGCTTTTTCCATTTCGCTCACGGCGTCCATACCGATGATTACAGGCACGGGCGGTAACGCCGGCAGCCAGGCTTCGGTAACAATCATAAGGAGTCTGGCGCTGAATGAAGTGCAATTCAAGGATATATTCAAAATACTTTGGAAAGAAATCAGGGTTTCGGTGCTTTTGGGCGGCACTCTCGCCGTGGCGTGCTTCGTAAAACTGCTGGTGCTCAACCAGATGTACGACGAAATAATGGTCGCTGTAGTTATCTGCGTCGCCATGTTTCTTACCGTTGTTCTGGCGAAAGTGGTGGGCTGTCTCATGCCGCTGTTCGCGAAAAAACTGCATCTTGACCCTGCCGTCGTGGCAAGCCCGTTTATCAGCACAGTAATAGACGCGCTGTCGCTGATTATCTATTGCAACGTCGCAATCGCCATTTTGGCTTAAAACCGCTTTACAGCGGTTTTTTTCTTGAAAAATAATATTATTTCATATATAATACTATACAATGATTCATTTAAAAATAATCGACAAAGACGGCTATACTTTCTACGGAAGCGCCGACAAACAGGAGTTTTTCTTCGGCAAAAAAAAGACCAACGATATTGTTTCAAAAATGCGTTTCATTGCCCAGGAACAGCTCAGATTTCTGAAACAGCCTAAATTCTGGACGGTGGAGAATCTGAACGATAGCGACAAAACCACTGTGTCGCTTAACGGCAAACAACTTTGCGCCGGCACGGTCAGGCGGCTTTCCTCGGGTGACGTCATAATGATTTTTCAGAATGACGACAAAGAAAATTCGCTTTTTATTGAAGTGCTGCGCGAAATAAAATCGCAGACCGTTTCAAACGATAAACGCCGTACGATACAGCTGACATCCAAAAACGAGTTTTTAATCGGGCGCGACGCTAATTGCGACATAATTCTCGACAATCCGCAGGCGGAGCGCATACACGCCAGAATCATTTACGACGGTGAGAATCACTATATCGAAGATTTGAAATCGTCAAACGGTACATATCTGAACAATAAAAAAATCAAGAGGGCAATGCTGCGCGATAACGACAGAATAGAAGTTCCGTCGGCGGCGTACATTTATATCGACAAAAAACTGCTTTTCAGTAGATGTGAACACGGCATCGAAGTCGATGTTGTGGAAGTTTCGAAAGACGTTCAGGACAGGGTCAACAAACACGGCAAAGTGCGTCTTGTAGACGATGTTTCAATGCGAATCGAAATGGGCAGTTTTGTGGGCATTGTCGGCGGCAGCGGCGCAGGCAAAAGCACTCTGCTCGACTGCATAAACGGCCGCAGGCCGGGGACCGGCGGTTATGTTTATTACGATACAAACGATTTTTATCAGAATATGAACTGTTATCAGTATGTTGTGGGCTATGTGCCGCAAAAGGATATTCTGCATGAAAATCTCTCGGTATTCAACTCTCTGTGCTACACGGCGACAATGCGCATCCGCAACGATATCACCAAAGCGGAAATCGAGGAAATCGTCAGAAAAGTCATCGGTGAGGTTAAACTTGAAGGCAAAGAGCACCTTAAAATTTCCACGCTGAGCGGTGGACAGAAAAAGCGCGTCAGCATCGCCATGGAACTGCTGTCCAACCCGAAAATTATTTTTCTCGATGAGCCAACCAGCGGACTGAGCCCGGATCTGGACTTGGAAATAATGTCTTTGCTGAAAGAACTCAGCAAGCAGGGCAGAACAATCGTCATCATAACCCACGCCATGGAAAACATCAATCAGTGCGATAAGATAGCGTTTTTGGGGCGCGGCGGAAAACTGTGTTTTTACGATTCGCCTAAAAACATCAGGACTTATTTCGGCACGAAGGATTTTTCAAAAATTTTCAATATGCTCAGCGAAGAAGAATACGCTTTGCGTTATGAGGCGAAATATCGCGCTTCCGACTATTATCGGCGCCTTATGGATGTTTTCAAAAAGACGTACAATTTCACTCCTAAACCGAAAAACATTCCGTCTGAACAGGAAGTATGAAAAACGGCAAATTTAAAATGAATTTCACGCATTTCAGAGTTTGCGTGCGAAGGTATTTCGAACTTATTCTCAACGACAGGGTCAGCGCCGTAACGCTTATGTTGCAGGCGCCGATTATGTTGTTGCTCATTTCTTTTATTTGCCCTTACGACAGTTTCGCCACGCCGCAGGGGATTTGGAACGCCGACAACGCCTTGTTTATCATCACTGTTGTCGCGGCGATGATGGGCATACTCAACTCGTATCGTGAAGTCTGCAAGGAAAGAGAAATTTTCGCGAGAGAATATGACGCGGGGCTGGACGTAACGGCCTATATCCTTTCAAAGGTATTTGTGCTCGGCTGTGTATGCCTTATACAGAGTTTTATGCTGTTTGCCGGAAGTTACATAATAATCGACTTCCCGTCGCCGCAGCCGGTGTTTACCGAACTTGGATATTGGCTTACGCTGTTTCTGGTTATGTTTTCATCAAGCGTCACCGGCATTTTTATTTCATGCGTGCTCAAAAGTTCCGACAGCGCCGTTCTGCCCGTACTGCTCATTCTTATCATGCAGGTCGTGCTGGCGGGCAACACCGTTGACCTTGAAGGCACTCTGGGCGTAATAAGCACCGTCTGCGTAAGCAGGTGGGGGTTAAGCGCGCTGGGGCAGGTATTTGACAGAAACAATATGTTTCCTGCGCTGGCCGCCACTCAGAGAGATTATTACAACGAATCGTTATTGGTATGCTATCTTGTGATTATCCTTATGTGCGTCGTCCTGACGGTGCTGTCGATAATCTGGCTCAAATTGTCTTTCAAAAAACGGCAGAAAAAAATGAAAAATTAAAACGCCCGCTCAGGGGCGTTTTTTTACGCGGATTATTTCAGTCATCGTCATCGTCGTAATGCGAAGGGCGGTTGTGATCGGAAGAGGTACCGTCGTCAAAAACATAGTGATAATTTCCTTCGCGCACATAGATTTTGAAACGCACTTCTTTGCCGTCCAGTTCGCCGCGCACCGAAATAACTTGCTTGCCGTCTTCCGTTTCGCCGGTGAAGAGCAGAACGTCTTCTCTGCCGTTCTTTTCAACGGTCAGCCGCAATTCGAGTTCGCCTTCTTCCGATTCATAGTCCACGGAAGTTTTTTCCACAACTTCGCCGTTGGCGACAACGGTGTAGACATATTTCTTTTCCACTTCGCTCTCGCCGTCTTCCGTTTCGCTCTCTTCTTCCTGTTCAACTTTGATGAAAGAGCGGGCGTCTCTGTCCACAAAGGCGGTGAAAGACAGTTCGCTTTCTTCTTCGTTTTCTTCCGTTTCTATTTCATAGGTTCCCTGCACCGGATACCTGTTTTCGCCTACGACCAAAACACCTTCGATGGAATAGTTTTCTTCTGTTTCATCGCCGTCAATTTCGCCGTCGCGAAAAATTTTGTTATAAAAGAGATTATATGACGTGCTGTCGCCCAGCATATCCACAAACGTGACTTTCATTCCGAACTCAAATTCGTCGTCGCCGCCGATCGCGGTCTGCGAAAGTTTGCCGTCGCCGACGAGTCCTTCGATGAGCGTCATATATTTGTTGACAAAGTCTATCCGGTCGTCACGGCTTTCCGACATGGCGACAGCCGAGACGGGCACGACAGCGCCGAGAGACTGCGGAGCGGCGTCGGTAGAATCAAGAAGCGAACCGACGGACGCGGCGCCATAGGCATAAAATGAATCGGCGTCTGTAATTTCCGCAAATTTATCCGTCAAACCGCCGGAGGCGCCTTTTTTAAAAAATATCGGCAAAAACACCGCCAGGAAGACTGCGATGACGGCAACGACAACCGCGAGCGTCATCAGATACGTTTTTCTGCCGCCTTGCGCGGATTCGCCGCCTGTCGCGTATGCGGCGGAACGGCTCACCTGCCTGTCAAAGCCCAGTTCCCGCTTGACTTTTTCTTTGACATCATTATCGGGAAGAACGTCGCGCGACTGTTCCGACAGTATTTTTTTTATGTCTTTCATGCTTCGTCCTCCTTTAAAGCCTTTCTTAGTTTTTTCAGCGCCTCGTTGTTTTTCCATGTAACGGTTCCGATTGGCAGATTCATCGCCGCGGCGACTTCGCGTCTTTTGTATCCCGCCACCTGACACAGCATAACTATTTTATACTCATCCTCCGAAAGGATTTTTGCCGCCAGGTCAAAAACATAGGGCACTTTTGTTTCAGCCGACCCGTATTTATACGCTTCCGCGTCAAAATCCGTGGCTATCTCGCGTTTGTATTTTTTCAGATGGTTGAGCGCCAGGGATTTAGCGATTGCGCACAGCCAGCCGATGAAATTTGTGCCGACGGAATACCGGTATAAATACGACACCGCTTTTACAAAAGTTTCCTGCAAAATGTCTTCGGCGTGCTGTTTGTCTTTGACAATATAAAGTATCGTAAAATACGCCGTTTTGTAAGTGCGCTCATAAACATAGTCAAATGCCGATGAGTCGCCGCTTTTCAGGGCTTCTATTTTTTGTTCCAACTTGTGGTCTTTCATTTCCCTTTCCTTATTATATAACAATTCCTGAAAGCAATTTTGTTGAAATTTTATAAAAATTTATCTACTTAAATGTAACAATACACGGCGGCATAGTCAAGAGCGAAATTAAAAATGCGGCAAAAAAATTTTTTGAAAAATTTTGTTTTTTTCCAACAAAAGGCGTCTCTGCCGTTGTTTTAGAAGTGGATAGGGAAATCCGGAACCCGCCCGAACGAAAAATAAAGGAGAGTACGAAAATGAAAAAGAGATTTTTGATTTGCATTTTGACCGCTTTCGCGCTCGTGCTGACGCTCGGGCTGGCAGCGTGCTCAGACCCCGAATCGCCAAGCGGCGTCTTCGGAAAACTTGAAACAACGCAGGAAGTATATGCGTTTAGCGCGGCGTCCGCAGGCGTCATCATCGACGACATGCAGGGCGGCATAACAGGCGAAAGCGATGTCGCCGATACCGAACAGCAGCCGTCGCAGCCTGAGCAGCAGCCATCGGAAGAACTTTCGGGGCTTGACCGCTACATGGCCGTGGTCGGCGGTTTGCTGGCAGACAACGGCTTTGGCATGAGTGAACAGCCTTCCGACAGAGAAGGGTTTGAAAAAAAGATGACGCTGAGCTACAAGGACGTTGCCGGAGACAGTCGTGTATATGAAATGTACTTCAACGAGTTTATGCTTGAAGCGGAATATGACGACGATGATGAAATCGAAGAAAACTACGCCATTGACGGCATTCTTATCATCAACGGTGAGGAGTACGCGGTGCACGGCGAACGTGAAATCGAATCCGAGCAAGGCGAATCCGAAAGCGAAACGGAGTTCTTTGTGGATCTCGGTGAAAACCGCCGTATATACGTTGAGCAAAGCATAGAGGAAGAACACGACGAATTTGAACAGGAGTTCAGCTACTCCGTCAGAGAAAACGGCAGGGAAGTGGAACGCAGCACTTTCTCTTATGAAGCCGAAGACGGCGAAACCGAAATTAAAATGGTGACCCGCAAAGATGGCAAAACCAACGTTCTCTATTTCGAAAGGGAAGTGGAGCACGGCAGAGAACGCCTGATTTTGAGAGTGGACGACAATAGTTACATTGTCACCGAAAATGCCGATGGCGGATACGATTATCAGCCAATCAGCCGCCGCTGACAGACAGCAAAGCGAGCAAAAGCCCCGCCAAAAGCGGGGCTTTTCTCATGCGTGTCAACAAAAACTGCAGCATCGCCGAATCAAAAGTCAAAATGAAAACCGCACTTGTTTGTGCGGTTTTCTTGGTGGAGGGGGGTGGATTCGAACCACCGAAGTCTCGGACGGCAGATTTACAGTCTGCTCCCTTTGGCCACTCGGGAACCCCTCCGAAATATTGATGACTTGTAAAAAGTCAAAATGGAGCTGGTGATCGGAATCGAACCAACAACCTACTGATTACAAGTCAGTTGCTCTGCCTAGTTGAGCTACACCAGCGTGTAAATAATAAAATAAAAAGCCAACTTACTGGTGCCTCGGGGCGGAATTGAACCACCGACACGAAGATTTTCAGTCTTCTGCTCTACCGACTGAGCTACCGAGGCAAAATGTTGGCGACCCGGAAGGGGCTCGAACCCTCGACCTCTAGCGTGACAGGCTAGCGTTCTAACCAACTGAACTACCGGGCCAGATATAAAATTAAAGTGGTGGGCCTTCAGGGACTCGAACCCCGGACCAATCGGTTATGAGCCGACCGCTCTGACCAACTGAGCTAAAGGCCCTGAAAATGGTCGGGGTGAAGAGACTCGAACTCCCGGCCCCATGGTCCCAAACCACGTGCGCTACCAAACTGCGCTACACCCCGACGTGCGTCTTGAAGTCAATCAATAGCTTATTTAAGATACGATATTTTGTTAAAATTGTCAATAAAAAAATCGCTTTATTCGGCAAAAATTTTATTTATTTTTTAATTGTTTTTTCAGGCGGAACGGCGGGTATTTCCGACACGCCTTTTTTACACGCTTTGCGCTAATTCGACAAATCAACAAAAAATAACTTATCCCCGTCAAGTTAATATATGCGTTGCGAGGTGAATATGCAAATCAGAATTCAGCACGGCAAACATACGCTGACAATATATCTGCAAGGCGAACTCGATGAATGCACGGCAGAGGCGGCGCGCGCGAAGATTGACGACGCCACGTCACAGCCCGGCATATCCGGAGTGATTTTCGATTTGTCTGGTCTGACTTTCATGGACAGCACTGGAATAGGCGTGCTCATAGGCAGATATAAAAGGCTGAAAGCGCGCAACATCGTTTTGTGTGTACGCAATCCGTCATCAGCCGCCGACAGAATTTTCAAAATGGCGGGGCTGTATGAAATTATGCCCAAAGTCAAATAATCACGAGGTAATTATGAACTTTCTAAATGAAATGTATTTAAAAATACCGGCCGTGTCAGTCAATGAATCTTTCGCCAGGGGCACGGTGGCGGCGTTCTGCGTTTCGGCGAATCCGACGCTGGAAGAAATCAACGATATTAAGACAGCGGTGAGCGAGGCGGTTACAAATTGCGTTGTGCATGGGTACAGAAACAAAAACGGTGACATTGAAATCCGCGCCGTTCTGTATGACGCGGCTCTGGAAATCGAAATCAAAGACAGGGGCGTCGGCATAGAAAACACGCAGGAAGCGATGCAACCTTTTTTCACGACAAAACCAGAAGAAGAAAGGTCTGGCATGGGGTTCACGGTGATGCAGGCGTTTATGGACGAAGTGGATATTGTGTCATCGCCAGGCAAAGGCACCGCGGTCAGGATGAAAAAGTATTTCGCAGCAGGCGAGGGTGCCGAATCCGATGCTTGAACACGCCGAAACAATGGCTCTCATTGAAAAAGCGCAGCGCGGCGACGAATCAGCCAAAGAATCGCTGTTACGGCATAACACGCCGTTGCTTAAAAGCATTATGCGGCATTACAGCGGCAAAAACGTCGAATACGACGATTTATTTCAAATCGCTTGCGTCGGTTTTCTGAAAGCCATCAACAACTTCAAGACGGAATATAACGTCAGATTTTCCACCTACGCGGTGCCGATGATAGTGGGTGAACTCAAACGTTATATGCGCGATGACGGATATATCAAAGTTTCCAGGGCGGTAAAAACACTTTCCGCAAAAATTGCCGCTTTTGTCGAGACTTACAAGAAAGACAACCTTTCCGAGCCATCTGTCGAAGAAATAGCCGTTAATTTCGGCATTGACGCCCAGGATGTCGTTTTTGCCATGGAATCGGCTCAGACGCCCGTTTCGCTTTACGAAAAAGTCGATGAAAACGACGAGAAATCACAGTGTCTGCTGGACAAGGTCGGTACCGACGACAACACCGACGATATCATAGATAAAGTGATGCTGCGCTCGGTAATCAATCAGTTGACTCCGCGGGAAAAGAAGATAATCGTGCTGCGGTATTTCAGGGACAAAACTCAAAGCGAAATTGCCGCGCATCTGGGTGTGTCGCAAGTTCAGGTTTCAAGGCTCGAAAGCAAAATTCTGGAAAAAATCAGAAAAAAATTCAATGATTGACCTCAAACAGACGTTTGAGGTTTTTTTTCGCCGCCGTATAAAAAACCGCCTTATGTCGATAATGGCTTTGAGGTGAATAATGAAAACTACACAGATAAGGGAATTCGGGAAAAATATGGATGAAAAAGAAACTTTCGTCAAGGAGCCAAAGGAGAAAAAGCGCTGACATGAAAAAAGAAAACGAACGGAATCTTTCCGTAAAAGACATTCAGGAACAAAGCAGAATCAAAAAATACGCCAACGACGTCAAAAAAACGCCGTATATGGATTTTGTTTTTCAGCGCTCGCCAAAGTCAACCCACTGGAAAAATATGTTTTGGGCGTTTGTCGTCGGCGGACTTATTTGCGCCGTCGGCCAGGTGATTATAGAATTATTTGTTCAGAACGGCGTGGAGCAAAAACAGGCAAGCGTATACGCGTCATGCATTCTCGTGGCGCTGGCGGCCTGCGCTACCGGTTTGGGAATATATGACAATCTCGGCAGATTTGCCGGGGCGGGCTCCACGATACCTATAACGGGGTTCTCAAACGCGGTGGTTGCGCCGGCCATAGAATTCAGGTCGGAAGGGATGATTTACGGACTTGCGGCAAAAATGTTCACCGTAGCGGGTCCCGTGCTTGTCAACGGCATATTCGTCTCGAGTTTTATAGCCGTTGTTTATCTGATTTTCGGGGTGTGATATGTCCAATACGACAGGCAGACAGACAATGATATTCAACAACGTTTATGTCAAAAACGGTTTTTCGGTAGTCGGTCCCAAAGAAAAAGAGGGTAACCTCGGAAAGTTTTTCGACATGTGTCTTGAAAACGATAAATTCGGCGAAAAATCTTTTGAAAAAGCCGAATGTAAAATGTTCAAAACCGCTATTGACGGAGTTTTGAAAAAAAGCGGGACGCCGCCGAGCGACATCGATACGGTGCTGGGCGGAGATTTGCTGAATCAGATAGTATCGGCGTCATTCGCAATGAGAGAATACGATTCGTCTTTTCTGGGACTATACAACGCCTGCGGCACTTTTGCCGAAAGCCTGCTGCTTGGCTCATGCCTGATAGGCGGCGAATTCAAACACAAAGTCGTGTGCATCAGCGGCAGCCACTTTTCCACGGCGGAACGGCAGTACCGTTATCCTCTTGAACTTGGCGTGCTCCGTTCTCCGGTTTCACAGTGGACGGCGACCGGCAGCGGGGCGACTTTGCTTACCGACAATCCGAAAGACGCCGAATGCAGAATCACGCGCGGCACCGCCGGCAGGGTGACTGATTTCGGCATAAAGGACGTAAACAATATGGGCGCCGCCATGGCTCCCGCGGCGTGCGACACTCTTATGCAGTTTTTTTATGATACCGGCGCTTTGCCGTGTGACTATGACAGAATTTTTACCGGAGACCTCGGCAAACTCGGAAAACGGTTGCTTGCTGAACTAATGGACGGCAACGGAATGAATATCGACGATAAACTCCACGACTGCGGCGCAATGTTATATAAAGACAGGCAGCAGACTTATCAGGGGGGCAGCGGCGCCGCGTGCAGCGCCGTGGTATTTAACTCTTACATTCTGGACGCTTTGCGCAACGGAAAATTCAAAAAAATATTGCTTGTCGGCACAGGCGCGCTGCTCAGCACTCTGACTTCTTTTCAGGGGGAGAGCGTTCCGTCGATAGCGCATTGTCTGGAGGTAGTCGCATGTGGCTGAATGTTTTGAAAGCTTTTCTGATGGGCGGCGTGATTTGCACGCTAGGGCAGATTCTCATAAACCTTACGCACCTGACAAACGGCAAAATTCTCGTAACTTTTTTGGTGGCGGGAGCGGTTTTGCAGGCGTTCAATCTCTATCAGCCGCTCATCGATATGTTCGGCGCGGGCGCGAGCGTGCCGATATCCGGTTTCGGATGTTCTCTCGTTAACGGCGCGGTCGAAGGAGCGAAAGCGGAAGGACTTTTAGGAGCGATAAAAGGAGGGCTCGAAGCCACGGCACCCGGAATCGCGACGGCGGTAATTTTCGGTTATATAAACGCTGTGCTGTTCAAGCCGCGCACAAAGAAAAAATAATTGTAACTTTGCGGCGTATCCGGCATATTATTTAGCATGACTGACAGCGTTTTTGCGATATCGCCTAAAACAAAACATAAAAAAAAGAAAAGACTGAAAAAGGCGTTGGTTCTGCCGCTTGTCATAGCCGCGGCGCTGGCTTTTTGTGTTGTGGCGTTTTTAAACCATGTATCGGCGGTCATCGTGTCTGTTTGCGGGGCAAAAGTCAAGTCGATATCGATGGAAGCGATTAACAATGCCGTGATAGACGTAATGTCGCAGTCTATAAGTTATTCGGATTTGATAACTGTCGAAAAAGACTCAGCGGGAGATATCGCGCTTATCGAAACCAATTCTGTCCTGGTAAACAGACTCGCCAGAAATACCGCTTCCGCCACGGCGGAAAATCTTAAAAAATTCGGCGATTTTACAATCGATATTCCGATAGGGCAGCTGACAAACATTGCCTTTCTGGCTAACAGCGGCCCCGCCATAAAAGTGCGGCTTGTGCCCGAAGAAGCGGTAAACTGCACTTTTGTTTCGGAATTTGAAGAAGCGGGCATAAACCAGACAAGGCATAAAATCTTTTTGAACGTCGCCGCGGCGGTGGAACTCATTATGCCGACTTCGGCTTCCGTCGTGCAGACCGAGGCGGAGGTTTTGGTGTGCGAAAGTCTGCTTGTCGGCAAAGTGCCGGAAATATATCTTGATTTTGGCAATTTCGGCGGCAAATTGAATCTTACGCCGTGAAAACAGTTGAAAGAAATCGGCGGCTGTGCTATAATTCAGCAAAACGTTGACAAAGCATAAGAGTTTGCCGGACAGGATTTTACAGAGAGCGGATGGCGGTGGAAATTCGCATTCCTCGGCAAAAAGATATTCACTTTGTAGTTCGGTCGGTGAAATGTAGTCGACCGCGGTTTAAGACCGTTATCTCTTCAATGAGGCGCTCATGCGCGAATTTGGGTGGTACCACGACAATTTCGTCCCGATGTTTTCATCGGGGCTTTTTTATTAAGGAGAAACTATGAACGACAAAATCAGGGAATTAGTCGAAAACTGCAAATCAAGAATAAGCGACCTGTCAAACATGGCGGCCGCTGAATTGCAGAAAATCAAATCCGAAAGTCTCGGCAAAAACAGCGAACTTACAAATCTGCTGAAATCGATGCGGGATATTCCCGCGGAAGAACGTCCGCGGTTCGGGCAGATGGTCAACGAAGCGCGCAAGCTGATTGAAGAAGCGTTTGCCGACGCCGAAAGAAAAATGAAAGAAAAAACGCTGCGCGACAAACTCGAAAAAGAGCGTGTCGATATCACGCTGCCGTGTGACAATGCCGTTCAGGGCAGAGGACATCTGCATCCGATTACGCTTGTCGCCGACGAAATAATGGATATATTCAAGGGGCTTGGGTTTGAAGTGTTGGAAGGGCCTGAAATCGAAACGGATTATTATTGTTTTGAGGCGCTGAATATACCGAAAAACCATCCGGCGAGAGATATGCAGGATACGTTTTATATTACAGACAATATCCTTCTGCGCACGCACACTTCGCCAAACCAGGTGCGCGTCATGGAAAAGAAGCAGCCGCCTATAAAAATGCTTTGTCCCGGCAAAGTTTATCGCTCCGATGACGACGCGAGCCACTCGCCGATGTTTCACCAGATAGAGGGGCTTGTCGTTGATAAACATATTACGCTTTGCGATTTGCAGGGCACTTTGGAAGCGTTCGCGCAGGCGTTGTTTGACGAAAAAACAAAAACACGTTTCAGACCGTCGTTTTTCCCGTTTACAGAGCCGAGCGTCGAAGTTGACCTCACCTGCTCCAACTGCGGCGGAAAAGGTTGTAAACTTTGCAAAGGCACGGGATGGATTGAAGTTCTCGGCGCGGGCATGGTGCATCCTAAAGTGCTTGAAAACTGCGGTATTTCTTCTGAAAAATACACGGGATACGCTTTCGGCATGGGGCTGGAAAGAATCGCCATGATAAAATACGGCATACCTAACATAAAATTGTTCTTTGAAAACGACGCGCGTTTTCTGAAACAGTTCAGATAAGGGGAAGATTATGAAAGCATTACTCAGTTGGTTGAAAGATTTCGTCGATATAGATATCGACGTAAATACGTTATGCGATAAATTGGTTTCAATCGGTTTTGAGGTTGAAGATGTCGAATATCGCGGCAAAAACATAGAAAACGTCGTGACAGGCAAAATTCTGAAAATCGAAAAGCATCCCGACGCCGACAAACTTGTTGTTTGCGACATCGATGTCGGCGATGAAACATTACAGATTGTCACCGGCGCGAACAATATTAAAGAAGGCGATGTCGTTCCTGTCGCCAAACACGGCGCCAGACTTCCGGATGGAACGGTTATCAAAAAGGGTAAATTGCGCGGTGTCGAGTCAAACGGTATGTTGTGCTCCGGCGAAGAACTCGGCGTGACGGAAGACGACTATCCGGGGGCGAGCGTTTACGGCATACTTATTCTTGACGCCGCCACGCCGCTCGGCATGGATATTAAACCCGTTCTGGGGCTGGACGATTATGTCCTGGACATCGGCGTGACGTCTAACAGGCCTGACTGCCAGAGCATTCTGGGGATAGCCAGGGAAGTTGCGGTCGCGCTCGGTAAAAAGGTTAAAATCCCTGAGTTCTCATACACCTCCGATTCATCTGACGACATCGGAAACTATGTTTCAGCCGATGTTCAGGCTCCCGATTTGTGTCCGGTTTATCTCATGGGCGCCGTCAAAAACGTTAAAATCGCTCCGTCGCCGTTATGGATGAGAAGGCGTCTCAGGGCGGTAGGGCTCAGAGGCATTTCCAATATGGTTGATATCACCAACTATATTTTGTGGGAACTCGGCCAGCCGATGCACGCGTTTGATTACAAAGACATCAGGGATAAAAGCATAATTGTCCGCCGCGCGAAAGACGGTGAAACAATTATTCCGCTTGACAACAAGACCTACACGCTTGACAATGACGTTCTGGTAATCGCCGATAAGGAAAGAGCCGTCGGTCTCGCCGGAATTATGGGCGGCAGCAATTCGGGAATCAAAGACGACACGACTATGGTCGTTTTTGAAGCCGCGAAATTCAGCAGAGAAAACATACGCAAAAACTCCCGTAAGCTGGGCATACGCTCGGATTCTTCGGCAAGGTTTGAAAAAGGCGTAAACAGCTTCACAACGAGGTTGGCGCTCAAAAGAGCCATGCAACTTTCACAGCAGATGGGGTGCGGGGTTTGCGTCGGCGGCATGATTGACATCACGTCGGAAACGGCTCACGCCGATACGATAGCGTTCAGGTTTTCCAAAATAAAACGTCTGCTCGGTATATCCGTGCCAAAGGCAAAAGTAATTGCCATTCTCGACACGCTCGGCATTCACGCCAAAGCGGAAGACGGAATGCTTGTATGCGATGTTCCGGAATACAGAGATGACCTTGAACGCGATTGCGATATCATTGAAGAAATAATAAGGGTATACGGTTATGACCACATCAAGCCGACTTTGCTTGAAAACGCCAGCATAACGCACGGCGGCAGGACAAAAGAAAAGATTTACGTCGACAAGGCTAAAAATATCCTTGTAGGACTCGGCTGCGATGAAATTATTACTTACGGGTTTTTCGGCAAATCATCCGTAGATAAACTCGGCGTATCTGCCGATGACGAGATGTATCGGCTCATACGCATTAAAAATCCGCTCGGTGAAGAAGTCAGCTGTATGCGCAGTACTCTCATTCCGGGCATGCTCAATACGCTTTCCCTCAATCAAAGCAGGGCAAACCGCGCCGCCTGTCTGTTTGAATTCGGCAAAGTTTTCAAACCCATGTCAATTCCGCTTGAAGACTTGCCTTATGAAAACGAAAGACTGTGCGTCGGGTTTTACGGCGGGGGCAATTTCTTCAGACTCAAAGGAATCATCACGGCTCTGCTCGGCGAATTCGGCTGCGACCTTGAAGTGAAGCGCTCCGACAGACCGTACTTACATCCCGGTGTTTCCGCCGATATTGTCGTAGACGGTGAAGTCGTCGGATGTTTCGGCGCCGTGCACCCGAACGCGGCTGAAAAATATCAGCTTACGGAAGAGACTTTCATTGCCGACATAGACTTTGACAGGCTGTCGGCGCACTTTAACGAAACCGTCAAATTCAAAGCGATTCCGAAATTCCCGGCGGTTGAAAGAGATTTATCTGTCGTCGTTGACGAAAGCGTTCCGGTCGGTGAACTTATCGCTGCGGCAAAACAGAACATCCCGGTGCTCGAAGAAGTATCTCTGTTTGATATTTATCAGGGCAATCAGGTGGAAAAAGGGAAAAAGAGCGTTTCGCTCTCTTTCAGATTCAGGTCCGAAAGCAAAACTCTTACAGACGATGAAATCGAAAAACATATGAAAAAAATACTCGGCGCTTTGCAGCATGGATTCGATGCGAAACTGCGCTGAACCAAAACAACAAGGACGGCTCACCGCCGTCTTTTTTGTTGTATGTTTGAATTGCTAAATCGCCGTCAAAATGTTATTATATATTTGTATGGAGATTTTTGCGCCGGCAGGCAATTTTGACAGTATGCTGCAGGCCGTTGAAAACGGAGCCGACTGCGTATATCTGGGGATGGACGTTTTTAACGCCAGAATGAAAGCCGATAATTTCAATCCGGATAATTTTTCGGAAGCCGTTGGCATATGCCATCTGTTCGGGGTCAAAGTTTATCTTACCCTTAATATCCTGATAAAACCAAAAGAGTTTTCAGAAGCGCTCAATGTTGCCGCCTTCGCCTATAACAACGGAGCAGACGGCATAATATGCGCCGATTACGGTCTTACCGCCTTTTTGGCGGCGAATCTGCCCGCCGACTGCGATATAACGTTCAGCACGCAGGCAAATATTCAAAACGCCGAAGGTTGCCTTGAAGCGAAATCGCTCGGCGTTAACAGTGTGGTTGTCTCGCGGGAAGTTGACAGGGAAACCATCCGCGACATTAAAACCCGCTGTCCCGGCACGTCGCTTGAATACTTTGTGCAAGGAGCGCTCTGCGTGTGCGTCTCGGGACAATGTCAGTTGTCAAGCGCCGTGGATGTATACAGCGGAAACAGGGGGCAATGCAAACAGCCTTGCAGGCAGTATTACTCGGCTTTTGAGAACGGTAAAAAACTTGCCGAAGGGTATCTGCTTTCACCTAAAGACCTTTCACTCGCGGATAAAATCGACGAACTGAAAAATCTCGGGATAAACCGCATAAAAATCGAAGGGCGTAACCGCCGTAAAGAATATGTAGGCGAATCTGTCAGAATTTACCGGAAGGCAGTAAACGGCGGAAAAATCACCGACAACGATAAAATCAGGCTAAAAAAAATGTTTAACCGCGGTGACTATACCCGTGGATATCTTTATGAAGGAAATTCCCCGTCGTTGATGTCGACCTCAATTCAAGGTCACAAAGGTGTAAAGTGCGGCGTCGTCGCAAAAATAACGGATAAATTTTGCCTGATAAACGCCGACTACACCGCCACTAAAGGGGACGCGTATAAGATTATCCGTCTGGGAAAAGAAGTCGGCAGCGCCGTATGCGTCGAAATTTTAGGTAATAATACTGTCAAAGCTGCATTTAACGGAAAAGTCAAAGCAGGCGACGCGGCGCACATTACCAGCGATAACAAATTGCTTTCGGAATTCGATAAATTCACAAGAAAAGTGCCTTTGGAAATGATAGTGGAAGCGCGCGTCGGAAATAAAATGCTGTGCCGCTGCCGCTGTGACTCCGTTGAAAAAACAGTCGAAAGCGATTTTGTATGCGAAAAAGCGGTTAAAAGCCCGCTGTCATCCGCTGAAATCGCGAATCAATTATCAAAACTCGGCGATACTTACTTTACTATTACAAACATAGTAGTAAATTCCGATGACATTTTTGTCGCAAAATCACAATTAAACGAGTTCAGGCGCAAAATAGTATCACGGATGTATTCCGAACTGACCGCCAGCCGCCGGCAAAAAATCCTGCTGACGACTAAGGAGAGCGCGGCAACCGCCACGGACAACGCGGGGCGCGTTGCAGCCGTCATATCTGAAAGCGCGCAGGTCGAGGCGGCTCGGCTTTGCGACATAATCATTGTCAGCCCCGACGTTTACGACAGCCAAAATATAGCGCGATTCGATATCGACGCATTTTATCTCGATATTCCGAATTTTCTGCTTAAAAAAGATGTTGACGTCATTAAGCAAATTTTATCCGCCGACAAACGTATTATCGGCGTTTGCGCCAACAGCCTCGGCGGTGTATATCTGGCAAAAGAGTTTTCAAAAAAACTCCTGCTTGGTCCAGGAATGAACATTTTCAACGATTATTCTGTGGGACTATGGAAAGATTACGGCTGCGACTTTGTTTATTCAAACGAACTCTCGCTGAACGAAATCAACGATTTTCGAAACAAAGACGGATTCGTTTACGCCGAGGGCAACATTTGTTGCATGACTTTGGCTCATTGCCCGATAAAGTTGGTCAAAAACTGCTCGTGCGATAAATGCAAATATCATGGCGACATAACTTACAAAGACAGACTGAATAACGAATTTTTGATAAAACGAAAAGTTGTTTCCAAATGTTATTTTGAATTAATAAACACTCACCGCCTTTCAACATACGGCAAAATCGACTCACGGAGAAACTTTTACCTCAACTTGCGCGGAATGTCGGTAGAAGAAAGCAAAAAAACTATCGATTCGTATTTATCTTTGGTGGGCGGCGGCAATAATAACGAAATTTCGATATTAAAAAACACAACAAACGGACATTTATTTAAAAAAGTGAAATGAAAAAAGTATATAAAAAGCTTGAATTAGACGCCATTCTGACTTCCGTAGCGGCGCACGCGGTAAGCGATGTCGCAAAACGGCAAATAATCAATACAGAACCTTCGAACGATATCGCCGCCGTGCGCCGTCTGCTCGAGGAGACAAGCGAAGCGTGCCGGAATATTTCCGTCTACAACATTATTCCCGAATTTTCATTTGACAGCGTTGCTGTCATTGCGGATAAAGCAAAAATTCTTTCAACGCTTTCCATGGCCGAGCTGCTTTGCGTAATGCGGCTGCTCAGAGTCTCTCGTCTGGTGATGTCAGCGCTGACGTCCGTCGACGATGAATCGATTACTATTTTGCCATGCTTGGCAAGGGGGATTTTTTGCGACAGAAAACTTGAAGACGACATTGATTTCGCGATTCTGAGTGAAGATATGATGAACGACAGGGCGTCGTCGCACCTGTATTCAATCAGACAATCGATAAAACGCGCCAATGAAGAGGTAAAAAATAAATTACAGCAATATATAAAATCGGCGCAATACCAAAAATATTTGCAGGACGCCATAATCACGGTCAGGGAGGACAGATACGTTATTCCAGTAAAACAAGAATACAGGGGCTATATAAAAGGACTGGTTCATGATGTTTCCGGTTCCGGGGCGACTCTTTTTGTCGAACCGGTTGAAATCGTTAATTTAAACAACCAGATTAAAATTCTGCTAAAAGAAGAAGCCGCCGAAATAGACAGAATTTTGCGCGAATTCACCGCCAGAGTCGGTGAAATCAGCGGCGCGCTTGTTGAAAATGAAAAAATAGTCGCTAGTCTTGACGCTATTTACGCGCGGGCTCATTACGCCGACGAAATACGCGGCACGGTGCCTAAAATCAACGCGAGAGGATATATAAACATCAAAAAAGGACGGCATCCTCTTATAGATAAAAGCAAAGTCGTGCCTGTAAGCATATCTCTCGGCAAAACTTTTGATATCCTGGTCGTCACCGGCCCAAATACGGGCGGAAAAACCGTGTCGCTAAAAAGCGTGGGGCTTTTTGTTCTGATGGCGGGTTGCGGTCTGTTTTTGCCGTGCGAAGAAGAAAGTGAAATTTCTTTGTTTGATAAAATTTACTGCGATATCGGCGACGAGCAAAGCATTGAACAAAGTCTCAGCACTTTTTCAGGACATATGACCAATATCGCCGATATTCTAAAAAACATAACGCCAAACAGTCTTATTCTGTTTGACGAACTCGGCGCCGGCACGGAGCCTAACGAAGGAGCGGCGCTGGCGCTGGCAATTACCGAATATATTTTGTCTGTCAAAGCAAAAGCGATTATAACCACGCATTACACCCAGCTCAAAGAATTTTCGCTTGTAACTGACAGAGTGGAAAACGCGTCCATGGAGTTTGACCTGACGACATTCGCTCCGACTTATAAACTTGTCGTCGGGGTTCCTGGCAGCAGTAACGCGATACAGATAGCAAAAAGACTGGGAATCGGGGACGATATAATAGAAAACGCCAAAAGCAAACTTTCGGCTGAAAAAATATCATTTGAAAATGTTCTGCAACGAGCTGAAAAACTTCGGCAGCAATATGAAAATACTAACGAAGAAATCGCGGAAATGAAAAGGAGTCTTGCCAAAGAACTGGAAGCGGCCAAAAACCAAAATAAAATACTGGCTTCGGAACGCGAACAATTATTAAAAAACTCAAAGGCGGAAGCCAAGAGGATTGTGCAGGAAACCACCGAAGAGTCAAAACGCTTGCTTGACGAACTGAAAAAAATAATACGTCGATATAATGCAGATGAAAGCATTTTGTTTGAATTAAGAAGCAAAATTAAAAAATTCGGCGACAAGAAATATGAAAATGATGAAAACATTCCCAATTTTTCAAGACCGATAGAATTTGACTCAATCAAAGTCGGCGACTATGTGTTTGTAAAAAAACTTAACGCCACCGGAAAGGTTCTCTCTAAAAACGAATCCAAGAAAAAACTGGAAGTCGCTGTCGGAGCCATGAAAATCTCCGCCTCGGCAAACGACCTTGCGGAAGCGTTAAAAACCGCTGAAGATATCGGTCAGGCAAAAACCGTCAGCGTCAAAACAAATATCGCGGCAAAAACATTGACAAACGAAATCAATCTCATAGGCCAGACAGTCGATGAAGCGCTTGTCAACCTCGATGCTTTTATTGACTCATGTCTGGTGGCGTCTATAAACGAAATCCGCATTATACACGGACGAGGCACGGGCGCGTTGATGAAAGGCGTGCAAGACCACCTGAAAAAACACGCGCATGTAGCGGAATTCCGCCTCGGCGCTTACGGCGAAGGAGACAGAGGGGTTACAATAGCAAAATTAAAATGAACACGATAAAATATTTTGACAACTGCGCTACAAGCAAAATATCCGACTCCGTGCTTGACTGCATGCATCAAGCGGAACGCGATTGTTATTTTAATCCTTCCGCTCTATATAACGCCGCGGCGTCGGTCAGCGCGAAAAAAGAAGCCGCGCGCGCAACGGTCGCGAAATTCATGGGCGCCGACCCTGCTGAGATTTATTTCACTTCCGGCGGCACGGAATCAAACAACACGGCTTTGTTCGGAGCCGCAAAAGGGAAAAGAGGCAATATCATAACCACAAAAGTAGAACACGCATCGGTTTATTATCCCGTTGCTGAGTTGAAAAACAGGGGATTTGACGTAAAATACGCGCCCGTTCGCTCTGACGGAACGGTATCGGAGGAAACAATCTCCGCGCTTACGGATTCCGAAACCGCTATGGTGGCGCTTATGCATGTCAATAACGAAACCGGCGGAATAAACGACATAAAGAAACTTTGCGCAGCGGCAAAAAAAATAAACCCGAAGTGTTTGTTTGTTTGCGATGGCGTTCAGGCTTTCGGAAAAATTCCTGTTAACGTCAAAAATCTTGGTGTCGATTTTTATTCCGTAAGCGCCCACAAAATATACGGGCCGAAGGGCGTCGGCGCTTTGTATGTTAAAAAGGGCGTCGGAATATCGCCTTTGATTTACGGCGGCGGGCAGGAAAGCAAATTACGTTCCGGCACCGAAAACATCGTCGGAATTCTTGGGTTTGCGGCGGCTGTTGACGGCGTTAAAGATCGGATGAAAGACTACGCTGACAGATATATTTATTTCAAGCGGATTCTGAATAATATTATTACAGACAAAGTAACTGATTTTGTGGTTTTTCCCACGGAAACAACGGCTCCAAACATTTTTACCGTTATTTTTCGTGATATTAAAGCGGAAGTTATACTGCATATGCTTGAAGATAAAAACATAATTGTTGGCAACGGCTCGGCATGCAGCTCGAAATCCATGGTCAGCAGAGTGGCGGAAGGCATAGGTTTGCCGAGAAATTACGCCGAGGGCATGATAAGAATAAGCTTTGGTTCAGACAATACGGACGCAGATGTCGCATTGCTCGGTGAAAGTCTTTGCGAAGCGGTAAACACATTAAGAAAACTTACACGGAGAAGTAAATAATATGGATAAGGCAATTATTTTACGCTACGCGGAAATTCATCTGAAAGGCAATAATCGCGGGTATTTTGAAAACACGTTGATTGAAAACATAAAAAAAGCCTTAAAAGATTTCAGATATGAATTTCAAAAAACTCACGGTCGCTATGTAATAAGCGGATTTCACGAAAATGACGAAACTTACATTGTTTCGTCACTGGAAAAAGTTTTTGGAATTCACTCGCTCAGCGTATGTTATGTTGTTGACAGTAATATTGACGATATTGCGGACGCGGCGGCAGAACTCGGCGTTACTTCCGGGACGTTTAAGGTCGAGTGCAACCGCGCCGACAAAACTTTCCCGATGAAATCATATGAAACGGCGGCGGAACTCGGCGGAAGAATGCTTGACCGATTCGCCGACCTGAAAGTGGATATCCATAATCCCGACAACATAATTTATATCGACATCAGAGAAAACAAAAAAACGTTCGTATTCACGTCAAGTCTGCCGATGGCGGGCGGACTTCCTGTCGGCTGCGGCGGAAAAGGGCTGCTCCTGCTGTCAGGCGGCATCGACAGCCCTGTCGCCGGTTATATGATGGCAAGGCGCGGCATGAAAGTTTCTGCGGTACATTTCCACAGTTATCCTTTTACCGGAGTTAAGGCAAAAGAAAAAGTTTTGACACTCGCGCAAAAACTTTCCGGATATACCTGCGGAATAAAGGTTTTTATTGTGCCTTTTACCGATATACAAGTTAAAATTCATGAAAATTGCCCTGAAGAATTCATGATTACAATAATGCGGCGTTTTATGATGAGAATCGCGCAGAAGATCGCCCAACAAAACGGAATGGGCGCGCTCATTACAGGCGAAAGCCTGGGACAGGTGGCAAGCCAGACAATTGAAAGCATAAATACAACAAACAGTGTTGTGGATATCCCGGTTCTACGCCCTGTGATAGGCTTCGATAAAGAGGATATTATTAAAATATCTCAAAAAATCGATACTTATGAAACTTCAATACTGCCTTATGAAGATTGCTGTACGGTATTTTTGCCGAAACATCCGGTGATTCATCCCAAAAAAGAAATAATAGAGCGAGCGGAAAAGAAGCTTGATATCGATTCTCTTGTCAGTGAAGCCGTGAAAAACATTGAAACAATAATTTATTAACCGATTAAAAAGCGCCCGTCAGTGGGCGCTTTAACATATCTAAAAGTTTTTGCCAGAAATCAGCTTTCCTGTTAGTTGTATTTTTTGAATCCGATGTTACGCGATGTTCCGCCGAATATGCCGCAGGGCGGTTGTAAATCGAAAATATTTCGGAAACGGTTTCTTTTTTATCCGCAAAAGGTGACGCGGCAATGATTTTTCCGTCTTCCTCAAGCGCTTTTTTGTCAATATCCATGCGTATTACCGAACGCGGCATTTTAAATCCGCCCATATATTTGGTATAAACGGCATTGTAATAATTTTTCGCGCACGCCACCGGTACGTTGGAACCGCTGACGCCGCTTTCAAGCAAATCCTCATAATCAGAATAAACCCAAAATACGGTGGTATCACACGGCGAATAAGAACAAAATATTGCGTCACTGTTATTCGGCGAACCCGCCTTTCCCACAGTACCTGTTTTCCCTGCCACTTCAGCATTTATCACGCCGAGATTTTTTCCGGTGCCGTCAGACACTACATCTTTTAATATATCGGTAGTCAAAAACGCCGAATCGTCCCTCAGCAAACGGACTCCATGATTTTGCCTTGTATACAACACCCTGCCGTCGGCATCCTCGATTTTTCTGACAAACGCCGCGGAGCGAAATTCTCCGCCGTTGGCGAGCATCATATATCCTTCCGACAATTGCATTATCGATAAACCTTTGTCAAAGCCGCCAAGCGCCATTCTCAGGTCAACGTCATCGTCCGCTGAAAGATATCCGAGTTTCATAAGATAGTTTTTTACGGCGGCTTTATCAAGGGAATTGAGCAGTTTGACAGCGGGGACATTTTTGCTCGTCGCGATAGCGCTGCGCACGGTAATCCAGCCGTCATATCTGTCGTTGATATTCTTCGGGCTATATCCGCCGAAATTTGTTTTTTCATCCAGAATCATCGTCGACGGAGTTATGGCTTTTTGCTCAAACGCCGGGGCGAGCGCGACGAGCGGTTTCGCCGTTGAGCCGACGCCGCGTTTTACATAATAAGGATTTTCATTGGTATACGAAAAAAACGCTTGAATTCCGCCGTCTGAATTATTAACGGATATTCCCATTTTTTGCGCATCGGCGCCGCCTGCGGTCAAAACAGTCTCGGCATCCAACGCTTTTTTCATTTCACGCTGTTTATCTCTGTCAAGATAAGTAAAAATCTTAAATCCGGAGTGTTTCAGCTGGGATTTTGTAATTCCGAGTATTTCACACGCCTCCGTTACCGCCATATCCGCGTAGTTTTTTTGTGGCGATTTTTTACCCGCATCGGCAGTATTCAAAGGGGTGCCGACGGCCGTCTCATATTCTTGCCGCGTGATTTTGTTGTTTTCCAATAGGGCCGCAAGAACCAGATTTCTCCGCGCGACGCATTTGTCGGCGTTTTTATTTGGCGCGTAGGCGTTCGGCGCGTTGATAATACCGGCAAGCGCGGCGCTTTCCGCAAGCGTAAGACCGACCACATCTTTATTAAAATAATATTCCGCCGCTTTAACGATCCCGTAAACATTGTTTCCGAAATAAACAGAATTCAGATACATTTCCAGAATTTTCTCTTTTGAATATTGCCTTTCAAGTTCAGTTGCCAGCCGTATTTCGGCAAATTTTCTTGTCATACTTTTTTCGTTTGTCAAGTGGGTGTTTTTAATCAGCTGCTGTGTAATTGTCGAAGCGCCTTCTTTGAAGCGCATTGATTTGATATTTTCAAGCATAGCGCCGCCGATTCTGTAAATATCAACCCCGTTGTGGTCGTAAAAACGCTTATCCTCAATAAACACAAAACAGTCCTTAACCGCGCGGGGGATGTCTTCACTGACTATATAATCTCCGCTGGAAAAAATGTCAGAATTGGCGACCTTTTTATCCTCGTTGTCATATAGCGAAAGATTGACTGTCTCATCTGTCAATTTTCCGTAGTCCAGCTTGATTTTTAACGACGGAATAAAAAAATACAAAAACAGCGCCGACAATGAGATTACTGCCGTCAACATGATACTTAATATAATTTTAACCGCAGCGGATTTCTTCTTTTCCATATACATTAGTTTTAGCAAATGGTGTCTTATTTATTTGCATTAAAAATCGTCAACGATTGTCAAATTTCATCAGAAATGATAAAATCATTCATGATGGACAAATATTACTTTATTATGACTTACGGATGTCAAATGAACATTCATGAATCGGAAAAACTCGCGGGCATACTCGAAGAAACAGGGTATCTGCCAGCTCAAAGCGTCGCAGACGCCGATATCATTGTGCTTAATACATGCTGCATCCGTGAAACGGCCGAACAAAAAATCATCGGTCATATAGGTTCGTTGAAGAAACTTAAAAAAAACAAACCCGCTCTCAAAATCATTCTTTGCGGCTGCATGACGCAACAAAACGGAAAAGGGCTGGAAATTAAAGAAAAATTTCCTTTTGTCGACTATATTCTCGGCACACACAACATAGGAGATTTGCGCTCGCTGTTATCTGGCGGCGCCGGCGGCGTTTTTGTGGAGGATACCGACGGCTATATAAACGATGATTTGCCCGTAACGCGCACCAGCATGCCGAACGCGTGGGTAAACATCATCTACGGCTGCAATAATTTCTGCACATATTGCATTGTTCCTTACGTCCGCGGCAGAGAGCGCAGCCGCACGATGGATTCAGTCAAAGCCGAAGTAGAGCGGTTGGTTAAAGAGGGCTACAAAGAAATTACGCTGCTCGGCCAAAACGTAAATTCTTACGGACATGACCTCAATGACGGAACGACTTTCGCGAAACTATTGAATCTGCTTGCAGATATTCCGGGTAAATTCCGCCTGCGTTTTATGACGTCGCACCCGAAAGACTTTACAGACGACGTGATAGACGCAATCGCTTCCCATGACAAAATTTGCAAACATATTCATCTGCCGGTTCAGTCAGGGGCAACCGCCATACTGAAAGCGATGAACAGAAAGTATTCCAGAGAAGACTATCTGGCACTTGTCGCTAAAATAAAAGACAGGATTCCTTCTGTCGGAATCACAACGGATATTATGGTGGGGTTCAACGGCGAAAGCGAACGCGATTTTGAAGACACGCTTGACCTTGTTGAAAAATGCCGGTTTTCAGGCGCTTTTTGCTTCATATATTCCAAAAGAAAAGGCACTGCGGGATATAATATGACAAACATAGTACAATATGAAGTCAAAAAAGAGCGCATCAAACGTCTTTTGGCGCTTCAAAACAAGATAACGCGCGAAGAAAACAAAAAATACATCGGCAATGTTTTTGAAATTCTTGTGGAAGACATAAACGACAGATTTGAAAACACTTACTGCGGGCGAACCGACTGCGGACGTCTTGTTAATTTCAAGAGCGACGCCGACATACGCAACAAGTTTGTTAAAGTCAGGGTCACGCGCGGCGCCACCGCCACATTGTGGGGCGAAGTTACAGAGGTTGAATAATGGCATTATCACCTATGATGAGACAATATCTCATTACCAAAGAACAATATAAAGACTGCATTTTGCTTTACCGCCTGGGTGATTTTTACGAAATGTTTTACGAAGACGCCGAAAAAGCAAGCGATGTTCTGGGGCTGGTTCTTACCGGCAAAAATTGCGGCGAAGCGGAAAGAGCGCCGATGTGCGGCATTCCTTACCACGCCGCCGAAGGCTATATTGCAAAATTGATAAACGCAGGATTCAAGGTTGCAATATGCGAGCAACTGACAGACCCGCAGGCATCCAAAGGGCTTGTGGAGCGAGGCGTAATCCGCGTTATAACGCCGGGCACAGTTACCGAAAGCGAAATGCTTGAAGAAGAAAAAAACAACTATATTGCCAGCGTTTTTCTTTCGGGCGAAGACTGCGCGGTTACATGGGCGGATATTTCGACCGGCGATATTTTTACAACTCTTTTTTGCGGTGAAACTTGCATTGCGAACGCGCTCGAGCATTTGATGACAATAAACGCGACGGAAATTTTATGCAATAAGCACGGAGAAAAACTCAACGAATGCTCATTTGTCAAGCAAAATATTTTGCCGAGATTTTCCAGAGCCGAAAAATATGATTTGAAATTTGCGCAAGCGGAGAAGATTTTCAGGCAACATTTCTCGCAAAATAACAGTTCCGCCGTTTTTTCCAACAAATCAATAGTTTGCTCTGTCGGCAATCTTTTGAAATACATTGACGAAACGCAAAAAATCGCCACAATACACCTGAAAGATGCCGTTTATGTCGACACGACAAAATACATGCAGCTCGACGCAAACGCCAAAGCCCATCTTGAAATTTTTATTTCATCGCATGACAGAAAAAAACGCGGCTCATTGCTGTGGCTTCTTGACAAAACAAAAACGGCAATGGGCGGAAGGATGCTCACAAGATGGATGGAGCAACCTTTGCAGGATAAAACAGAAATCGAAAAAAGGCTGGACGCGGTCGAAGAACTCGTCGGCAATTTTATGCTGAGGGATAATTTGCGCGAAAATCTCAGACTTGTGAAAGATATTGAGCGCATAACGACAAAAATCGCTTACGGCAGCATCACGCCGCGCGATTGCCTGGCGTTGAAGCAATCTCTCGACATTTTACCCGAAATCAAAAACAGTTTGTCAGTGTCTGAAAATCGCTATCTCTCGGCGCTCGCCGAAGAAATTCCGTATTTAAACGACATTTTTCTGCTGCTGCGCAACGCCATTGATGAAGGAGCGCCGGCAAACACGCGCGACGGCGGATACATAAAAGCCGGATATGACAAACAACTGGATTTGTGCAGGGATATGTCGGCAAACGGCGTTAAACTCATCAACGAACTTGAAGCAAAAGAAAGAGAAAAAACCGGCATTAAAAATCTCAAAATCGGCTTCAACCGTGTTTTCGGATATTATTACGAAGTCACAAATTCTTTCAAAGAGTTTGTGCCGCTGGATTATGTCCGCAAGCAAACGGTATCAAATGCCGAAAGATATATCAATGACGAACTTAAAAAGCTTGAGTCCGACATACTTACGTCGTCGGACAGGGCGCTTAAAATCGAAAAAGAACTTTATGCCCAGCTGATAAACATACTGAAAGAATATATCAGACCTTTCCAAAAAGCGGCCGATGTCCTGGCGCAGCTTGATTGCCTGGCTTCTTTCTCCGCCGTTTCGGTTGACCGGAACTACCGAAAACCGACTATTGTCACCAACGACAGGTTGTACATAGAGGAGGGTCGCCACCCGGTTGTCGAGGCGTTCAGTAAAGAAGAAAAATTCGTTCCAAACGACACACTTCTCGACAACGGTGAAAACCGCACGATGGTTATAACAGGTCCTAACATGGCGGGCAAGAGCACATTTATGCGTCAGGTCGCTCTCATTACTTACATGGCGCATATAGGTTGCTTTGTTCCGGCTAAACAAGCGCAAATTCCCATTACGGACAAAATATTCACTCGAGTCGGCGCGAATGACGACCTTACTTTCAGGCAAAGCACGTTTATGGTAGAAATGTCCGAAGTCGCGTCAATCCTCAACAACGCGACGCAAAAAAGCCTGCTGGTGCTGGACGAAGTCGGCAGAGGCACCGCCACATTTGACGGTTTGAGCATTGCGTGGGCGGTTCTGGAGTATATTTCCACAAAAATCAAAGCTAAAACGTTATTCGCTACGCATTTTCATGAATTAACGGAACTTGAAGGTAAAATCGAAGGCGTTAAAAACTATAAAATCTGCGTAAAAGAATACAACAATTCCATCATCTTTTTAAGAAAAATAGCACGAGGCGGCGCCAATAAGAGCTTCGGCATAGAAGTAGCCGCTCTCGCCGGAGTAAACACGGAAGTTGTAGAAAACGCCAGCGCGATTCTGCAAAAGCTGGAAAACGCCGATATAACTTTCAACATAAACAAAACTGAGGAAATCCGCCCCGAAGCAGACGTTAAAAGCAGAAAAATCAAAAAGATGCTGAATGAAATCGACATAAACAAATGCACTCCGCTTGAAGCGTTCAGCCTGTTGTCGGATTTGGTCGAAATGGCAAAGGATTGAAATAATGGCAAAAATCAATATTCTCGACAGCGGAATTTATAACAAAATCGCGGCGGGTGAAGTTGTTGAGCGTCCGGCGTCAATAGTCAAAGAACTGGTGGAGAATTCCATTGACGCTGGCGCCAATAAAATTGAAATAGAAATCGAAAACGGCGGTCTGACATCCATAACCGTTACCGACAACGGTTGCGGCATTGAAAAAGATAGCGTTGAAACCGCGTTTTTGAATCACGCGACAAGCAAAATCACTCACGAAAAAGACCTTGAAAGCATTCATACGCTCGGTTTCAGGGGCGAGGCGCTTGCCAGCATCGCAGCGGTAACAAAACTTGAAATTACAACCAAAACGGTTGACGACGATTTCGGAACGAAACTGACGATAGAGGGCGGTAAAAGACTTTCAAAAACAGAAATCGGCTCGCCTGTCGGCACGCGCATTAAAGTAGACGATTTGTTTTTCAACACGCCTGCCAGAAAAAAATTTCTCAAAAAGTCGGCGGGCGAAACAGCCGAAATAACAAATCTGTTGCAACGGCTTGCTCTCGCAAACCCGAAAATCGCTTTCAGATACACGGCCAACGGAAATACAATCCTTAACTCACAGGGCGCCGGGTTAGAATCGGCGATTTATGCCGTGTACGGCAAAGATACTTTGTCAAACTGCAAAAAAATAAACTGGTTTTACAAAGACATAGAGGTCAGCGGATATGTAGGCAACAGAAACTACACAAAACCAAACAGAACTTATCAGACTGTGATGGTGAATGGCAGATATGTTTCAAACAACACTGTCTGCATGGCCGCGCAACGCGCCTTTGAGAGATACCTGACAACCCGCTCTTACCCGTTTTTTGTGCTGAATATAAATATTCCCTTTGAAAAAGTCGACGTTAACGTTCATCCGAATAAGATGGAAGTCAAATTCGAAGACCCGCAAAGCGTTTTTTACTCGGTATACATCCCGATTAAAGAAATGTTAAATGAGGTTGACGAAGCGGCGGTTCCTGTCATTAAAGACGTTTCCGTTCAGCTTAAAATAGGGGACGGCGCCGCGGTTAAGCAAGTTGATAATAAGCCCGGTATTGTCGCCAATGAAAGCGCGGGCGGACAAAAAACTCTTCCGACAACGGAAGACAAAGAATTGTTCAAATCACTCGCGGCTTGTAAAAAACCTTTTCAATCTGTCAATTACGGTGACTTTGGCGTTGCCGCGCCGGAAATGAGTCTTGTTCAAAACGATTATTCGTCAAATAACCCGGATACCTCGGCGCACGGCGCTCTTGACCTGGACGAAAGCGTTAAGGTGGGCGTGGCTTTTGATACATATGTAATTCTGCAAAAAAACGACGACTTGTATTTCATCGACCAGCATGCCGCACATGAAATGCTGCTGTATGACAGATTTATGGAGGAATACGGCGAAAAGAAAAATATAAAACAGCAGCTCCTTGTTCCGTTCGCTTTCACTGTTAAACAAGACGAAGCGGTTTTTATAAATGAAAATCTTGAAAAAATCAACGAATGCGGTTTTTCAATAGAAGAATTCGGAGAAAACTCATTCAAAATAACCGAAGTTCCGCTGATGTTTTCCGACATTGATTTCAGGCATTTTGTAAACGGACTGATTGAAGAGCCGTCGGATTTACGCTCAAACGACGTTAAATACATAAAAGAAAAACTTGCACGGGCGGCATGCAAAGCGGCAGTCAAAGGCGGCGACAAACTGACCGACGGCGATATAGAATATCTAAAAAAACATCTGGATAAATCCTCGGCACTGCGTTGCCCACACGGCAGACCGGTCATGGTAAAAATAACCAGATATGAAATTGAAAAATGGTTTAAACGAGTTGTATGAAACCTATCATAGGAATTTTGGGGCCGACGGCTGTCGGCAAAAGCAGTCTCGCGTTGCGGCTGGCAAAAGAGATTAACACTGAAATTATTTCGGCTGATTCAATGCAAATCTACAAAGGGTTTGATATAGGAACAGCAAAGCCCACGCCTGAGGAAATGGGGCTCGTCAGACATCATCTGATAGATATAATCGAGCCGAACGATAATTTCAGCAGCTATCTTTTTAAAGAAGCAACGGATAAAGTACTTGAAGATTTCGCCGAAAGAAACCTTGTTCCGCTGATTGTTGGAGGCACCGGATTCTTTTTCAAAAATCTCCTGTTTGAATTTGACTTCGAGGAAGGGCGTGACTTTTTATCGATAAGAGAAAAGTTGCGCCGTGACTATGAAGAGTTCGGAAGCGGCTATATACATTCACTGCTTGAAAAAATTGATCCCGATTCGGCCGAAATTATTCACCCTAACGATGTTAAAAAAGCCATCAGGGCAATTGAAATATATTATTCCACCGGAAAAAGAAAATCCGAGGGGAAAAACGCTCAAATGTTGAGATATCAAAATATCCTGTTTGTATTATACCGCGACAGAAAAAAGTTGTACGACGATATAAACAGGAGAGTCGACAAGATGGTGGAAGACGGGCTTTTTGAAGAAGTTGAAAAACTTTCGAAAGTTTTCCGGCAGGATTGCCCGGCGTTCAACGGAATAGGGTATAAAGAAATTATTCGCTATATAAACGGAGAATACGATAAAAATACCGCCATAGAACTTGTCAAACAACACAGCAGAAACTACGCGAAAAGGCAAATTACCTTTTATAAAAAAATGGACGCGATATGGCTCAATGCGGATGAGCATTCGTCCGCAGAGCTTATCGACATTATTAAAACCGTTTATTTTGATAGGTTTAATATCAAAATATAATAAACACACAATAGTATTTCAGTAATAATATTATAAAAAGAGGAAGCATGAGTAACATAAATGATTTTTTGAGCGAATGCGAAGATTCGCTCGCAAAAAGTTTCAAGCTGGTCGACGAAACAGCGTTTGCGAACTTTAAGAGAATTCACGCGGCTTTTCAAAATAACAGGGTGGCACTGAGACATTTCGCCGGAACGACCGGCTACGGCTATGACGACGTCGGCAGGGAAACTCTCTGTAAAATTTTCGCCGAGATATTCGGCTGCGAAAAAGCGATTTTTTCTCCGAATATTGTTTCCGGGACTCACGCCATAAGCATCGCGCTGTTCGGTATATTGCGCCCGGGAGACACTCTACTCAGCATATCCGGAGATATTTACGACACGCTGCAATCAGTTGTGTGCGGTGAAAATATCGGTTCATTGAAAGATTTCGGCGTAAATTTTGAGCAGATAGAACTGCGAGAAAATAATTTTGACGTACAGGCGATTGAAAACACGTTAAAAAGCAAAAATATCAAAATGGTTATTATACAGCGTTCTCGCGGATATTGCAGCCGCGCGCCGCTGACCATAGCCCAGATAAGCGAAATCTGCGCAAAAATCAAATCGCTCAGCCCGGGCACAATTGTGTTTGTGGACAACTGCTACGGAGAATTTGTTGACACAAAAGAACCGACGCATGTCGGAGCGGATTTGATTGCCGGCTCACTGATTAAAAATCCGGGCGGCGGACTCGCTCCGACAGGCGGTTATATCGCGGGAAAAGAATATCTGATTAATCTTGCGGCAGGAAGACTCACCGCTCCGTCCATCGGCACGGAAGTCGGCTCTTATCAGAGCGGATATCAGTATTTCTATCAGGGTCTTTATCAGGCGCCGCACACAGTTGCGCAGGCAATAAAGGGCGGAATGCTTTTTTCTTACGCACTGTCTGAACTCGGATTAAACACACTGCCGAAAGCGAACGAACCGTTCCATGACATCATTTGCTCTGTGGTGTTCAAAAACGCCGAACAATTAATCGAGTTTTGCCAGACCATACAGTACGCTTCTCCTGTCGACAGCTATGCGACGCCGATGCCGTGGGACATGCCGGGATACAACGAGCAGGTAATAATGGCCGCGGGGTGTTTTGTTCAGGGCGCCTCGATAGAACTCAGCTGCGATTCTCCTATAAAAGCGCCTTATACAGCTTATTTGCAGGGCGGTTTGAGTTATGAACACGCAAAACTCGCGCTGGCATTTTGTATAGAAAAACTCAATTTGCTCAAATAAAAAAGACGGATTTTTCCGTCTTTCTTTTTATCTGAATTTTCTTATCAGTCCGATCACCACACCCAAAATATCCAGTTTGCATACGATAATATCGTTATATTCTTTATTTTCAGGATGCAACAAAAAACAGTTGCTTCGCTTGAAAAATCTTTTCACGGTCGCTTCGTCATTGACAAGCGCGACAACAATATCGCCGTTATTCGCGACAGGCTGCTTTTTTACGACAACCATATCGCCGTCGTTGATTCCCGCTTCAATCATACTGTCGCCCGTGACCGTCAGCATGAATAAATCGTCAGAGCCGAACAAGTTGTTTGAGAAAGAAAAAGTATCGTCGAGATTTTCTTCCGCAAGCGACAACGCGCCGGCGTGAACACGACCGACAAGGGGGACAGTCTGAAAACGATTGTCGATACGCTGCAGATCCTTAACTTCCAGCGCGCGGTTTTTCTGCCGTGATTTGGTAATGTCTCCGCGTTGCTGCAATTTATTGACGTAATAATACGCCGTAGCGGTCGAACTGATGTTCAATTCACAGCAAATTTCTCTGATAGACGGGGGAAATCCGTTATCGACGGAATAATTTTTAATAAACTCAAGCACGGCGTCAAGTTTATTTTTCATCTCGAGTTTCTTGTCTGTCATATAGAAATTATAAAATAAAAAACAAAAAAATGCAAACATTTGTTTGCATTTTAATAGGCTAAATTAAATATTTTTTCCACAGGTTCAAGTATCTGTTGTCCGCGGAAACTTTTAAAGTCAAAACAGCGCCGACATCGGTGTTTTCAATCTTAATAATTTCGTCTTTTTTGACCGTTGCAAGCAGACTCTGCTCATCCCATGGAAACAATACGTTTATTTCCAGAAAACGCTCTTCAAAAAAACGTTCTATTTTTTCTTTCAGCGCCGCAAGTCCGAAGCCCGTTTTAGCCGAAATAAACAAAAAGTTTTCTCCGTCGGCAACACGTTTGTCAGTCTTGTCTGTTTTATTGTAAACCACAATCCGCCGCGCGGTCGCGCCAATTTCTTCAAGAGTCGCTTCCGTAACGCCGATTTTCTCTTCGCACCCGGGGTCGGAAACATCGGCAACAATCAAAATCAAATCGGCGATAACGGCTTCTTCCAAAGTGGACTTGAACGCGTCGACAATTTCATGCGGTAAATCACGAATAAAACCAACGGTATCTGTAATTAATATATTTTTCCCGGACGGCAACATAAGACGTCTGGTCGTCGGGTCAAGCGTGGCAAACAGTTTATCCGCCTCAAAAACGTCGGACGCCGTCAGCGCGTTAAGCAAAGTGGACTTACCCGCATTGGTATATCCGACTATCGCGACGGTTTTTTCCTGGTTTTTTAAACGCCTACGCCGCAAAATATTACGGTTTTTTTCAAGCCGTTTTATTTCTTCTTCCAGTTTTTGCAGCCGCGTTCTTATATAACGCCTGTCTGTTTCCAATTTTGTCTCACCCGGGCCACGGGTTCCGATTCCGCCGGCCAATCTCGACAAATCGGAACGCCGCCCGACAAGCCGCGGCATAAGATATTTCAATTGCGCCGCCTCAACCTGAAGTTTTCCTTCGGCCGTCTTTGCGCGCTGGGCAAAAATGTCCAAAATCAGCATTGTCCGGTCTATAACCCTGCAATCCAAAACCTTTTCAAGATTCGTGATTTGCGACGGCGACAGGTTATTGTTGAAAATGACAAGGTCCGCCGATTTGTTTGAAATCAACTCCTTGATTTCCGCGAGTTTTCCCGCGCCAAAGATATAATTTTTATCAATCGAATGGCGTTTTTGCGTAACTGAAGCCAAAATATCGCCGCCAGCCGTTTTGGCAAGTTCTTGCAGCTCGGCAAATGAATCTTCAAAATCATTTTCCGACAAATCCACGCCGGCCAAAATCACTTTTGAAATTTCAATTTTGTTTTCCGCTGTCATCATCTTTATGCAATTTCACCTTTGTTGACGCGTCCCGTCTAATGTCTTCGCTGATTGCCGCGTAATGCTTCCGTGTAGTGTTGACGTCTTTATGCCCCAAAACATTGGCGACCATATAAATGTCGCCGGTAGCCCGGTACAATTCAGTGCCAAAAGTGGATCTCAGCTTGTGGGGCGTGATTTTTTTCAATGGCGTTACCTGCAACGCGTATTTTTTAATTATATTTTCAACCGCGCGGACTGTAATGCGCTTCTTTTGCAATGAAAGAAAAAGGGCGCGCTCTCCTGGCGGGATTTTGTCATCCATACAACGCGATTCGAGATAAGCGCAAAGCGGTTCGGCGACTTCATCGGAAAAATAGAGGACTACACGGTTTCCGCCTTTGCGGGTGACCACAAAACTGTTATTTTTCAAATCGATATCATCGACATTCAGCCCGACGCATTCGCTGATACGGATTCCCGTGCCTAAAAAAAGCGCAATCATCGCGTAGTCGCGCAGCTGAGTTTTTTCTTTGAAAAGATTCTGGCGCTTTGACGCAAACGAACCGTTCTCAACCATGTCAAGCAAGTCGGAAACTTCATTGTTTTCCAGCCTGATAATTTCCTTGTCGTGAATTTTCGGGGTATCGACATTCGCGGCGACATTGCTTGATATACGGTTTTTTTTGAAAAAATATTTGAAAAACGCTCGCACAGACGACAATTTCCTGGCTTTGCCGCGCTCAGAATTCTTATAAATATCGTCATCGTCACGTTTTGGCGGTATATAATATGTCAAATAATTCAAATAATTTTCAATATCTCTTGTCGTCAATTTGTCAACATCCGCCAGAGTAATTTGTTTCACTGAAGTATACTGCATGCATGACGGAATTTCTTTTATCATAAAATCAAAGAAAATCCGCAGGTCGTAAGCATAATTCAGCCTGGTTAGCGGAGTTGTGCGATTCTCGACGCCGATAAAAAACTCACCGGCAAATTCCGGCAAATCTTCGAAAATTATTTTATTAAGCTTCTGAACGTTATTGTAATTACGCTCGGAAAAATAATCTTTTGAAATGTTTTTTGCCATAATATAAGCTTATCACATTTTATCTGATTTTGAAAGGCGCAAATGCTAAAAAACTATTATTACTGACATAAAATAACAATAATCGCAAAATAAGCGTTCGGTTCCCGGCTTTTTGACATATTTATTCGCAAAACTATTCTTTTGCGAATAAATATGTTTTCCATTTGCTCCATAAATTCGCCCTTTATTCCAACAATTTTAGACAAACCCGCGTCAAAACAGAGATATCAGATAGTTATACTGTTTAAGATTCTTTCTGCATTTTTCAGAATCACAAAACAAATTCACGTTCTGCCAGAATTTTTGAGAATGATTGAGTTCAATCATATGGCACAATTCATGAATCACAACATACTCCATCAAGTCACGAGGCAGCATGACCAGCTTTGCGTTGAGGCGGATTTCTTTTTTAGTGTTGCACGAACCCCATACACTTTTTTGCTGTAATATAATGATTTTTGTCGGACATTTACCGATTTTTTCCGCAAAAAACGATACGCATTGCGGCAGAATATCATTGGCAGCGTTTTTTATGTATTTTTTGAGATATTCACGCTTTTTTTCCGGGCTTTTTTCCGCGTCAATGGGCATGAGAAGCGCTTTTTCAGTTAAAACCGGGTTAACAACACCCTTTTCGTACATCAAAACAACCCGTTTCCCGAGAAGCAATATTGTGTTCAACTCAAAAATATCATCGTTCCTTGCCCTGTTTTTCAATATTTCATCCCTCTTCCTGTCAATCCAGAGAGATTTTTCCCGAACAAACGCCTCCGCTCGCTCCTTCGGACAATATTTCGGATAATATACAACAACAGCACCGTCAAGCCGGACTTCTATTTTAACTGTTTTTCGCTCCGCTTTTTTATAGATGATTTCCATAAAATGATTTTAGCACTGACGTTTTTAAAAGAACAGCGAATTTTAAATTATTTTGCATTTATAATGTATTATGATAAGAATAGTATTATTTAATGCTAAAAAAATCCATAAGATATTGACGTTTTATAGCTATTTTGGTATTATTTTAATATGAATAGTGATTTCAAATTTCTCAAAGGAAATATCGAAACAATCATACTCAACGCCCTATATAACGGCGATAAGTACGGCTATGAAATTTCCAAAGAAATCAAAGAAAAAACCGATAATAAATATGAAATCAAGCAGCCCACTTTGTACGGCTATTTGAAACGGCTTGAAGAGCAGGACTTAATTGAAGCGTATTGGGGCGAAGAATCTTTCGGCGGAAGACGAAAATATTACAGGCTGACAGACGAAGGCAAGTCCACTTGCGAGCAGTTTATGTCGGAGTGGAATTTTCACCGCGACATTCTTGACAGTCTTGTCGCTGAGCCGACAGAAGAACTGCCGGAATACACCCCCCATGAAAATCTTTTTCTGGGGTCAAAAGGTCACAGAAGAAAGCGCCACAAAAAAGACTATAAAGACGAAGAAGCGAACAAACAACTGTTTGACGAACTCATGAAATTATCCGCTTCCGAGAATGATGAAACTGCGCGCGACGCCGACGATATAATTACGAACGATGTCTCGCCCGCGATTCATGATGACGAAAGTTCAGCAGAATCTTCATCGACGGGCATTCAGCAGCAAATTGATTTTTCGTCGGAGATATATCCCGCCGAACGGCAAAATACCGACATCCAACAGGAAGCCGCCAGCGGCGGTCTTGACACCGCAGCTTCCGACAGCCGCAACGCCCAGGAACCCCCTGAGCCTAAGCCTGAACTGATTCGTATTACAAACTGCGACGAAAAATTCACCCCTACCTACACCAGCTATCATTTTTCCGCAGCGGACACTAATACCGATATTATAGAACGAAATCCGCAGCAGCAAGCGGAAATACCGGCGGCGGCTCCGGTTTACCAGCAGGAAGAGCCTCATGAAAATGAGCAGGAGAAGCAGTACAAAAACATACTTACACATCTTTTGGGAGAACAGATTTCCGATACGGACGAAAAAGTCGCGCATATAGCGCCCCAGCTCGCCAATTACCAGAGCGAAAGCAACGCAGACAATCTTTCGCTGGCTGAAACAGCGGACGTCATTTCAAAAGAAGGTTATCGGATAAGGTTTTACAATACTGCCGCGGCACAATACAAAGCCGTCCCGATGCTTGTGAAAAACAAGCTGAATTGTGTGACGGCATGGATAACTTTGTGCGTATTCTATGTCCTCACCGCTCTGTCTCTTATCATCGGCGGCAGCGGCGTTGATTGGATAATAATAACTTTGTTCGCAATCGGCATGCTGGTTGTGGCGCTGTTTTATACATATGCGTATCTGACAAAGCCAAACATTCGGGTAAAGCCGACGCATGACTTCAAGCGGTCGTTAATCAACAAAATAATCATCTTCATATTTATATCGCTTATAATGATTGCCGTTGATTTGTTGATTTTCCGAATAGATTTCAGCAACGGCGCCGAGCTTGTTCACGCCTTCCTGCTGCCGGAGCTTTTCGCCGCGATGTTGCCTGTTTCCGAACTGATTTACAGATACTTTTCGACATTCAAAACATTTTATAATTAATTAAAAAAGAATCAGCCGATATCCGGCTGATTCTTTTTACATAAATCGATTTGTCCCCGCGCTATGCGGTCGCATCTGTTGTTATACTCGTTATCTGAATGCCCCTTTACTTTGACAAAAACCACCTGATGTTTTTCTTTTTCCATAAGCAGCGCTTTCCATAAATCCTGGTTCTTAACTTCGTTCTTGCCCGAAGTTTTCCATTCAGCCGCCTCCCACTGGGTAATCCAGTTTTTGTTAAAAGCGTCAGCCACATAGGCTGAATCTGTATATATTTCAACGTCGCACGGTTCTCTCAATTGTCTCAGCGCCATAATGACGGCAAACAATTCCATTCGGTTATTTGTTGTCTGCTTGTCATAACCGCCGCATTCTTTTTCATGACCGTTAAACATCAGAATGGCGCCCCAGCCGCCGACGCCGGGATTTCCCGAACAAGCACCGTCAGTATAAATCGTGACTTTTTTCATTCAGGCGTTCTCCAATTCATCGTTGCGTTTTTTGCTTGCGGCCAAAGTTTCAGACACTATTTTTTCCAAATCCGACTTTTGCATGACCTTGACGCCCTCTATCGTAGAACCGCCCTTCGAACACACGTTAGCAATAAGTTTGTCAAAGGTTTCCTGCGAGTTCAACGCCAGCTCCGCCGCGCCGCCCGCCGTCTGCAAAACCATCTTTCGGGCAATGTCCTCATTCATGCCGCTTTTTACGCATTCATTGAAAAAATGCTTATAATACTCAAAGAAAAACGCGGGGCCGCAGCCGCTTACTGCCGAGCGGAAGTTAAAATCCTTTTCCTCCGTTTCAACAAGCAGCCCCAGCGCGGAAAGCAGTTTTTCAACACGCTCTTTTTTCGTATTGTCAAGTTCAGACATATCGGCAAGCGTCACGCCCTTGCCATAGCGACACGCCAGATTAGGCATCAACCTCACCACGGCGCCGTCAATATGGCCGATGACTTCTTTTATTGAGGCAATCTTTTTGCCCGCCAGAATCGAAATTACAACCTCTGAACAGATTTTATCTTTCAATTCTTCCTTTAAGCTAAAAAATGCTTGCGGTTTTATTGCCAAAAAGGTAATTTCGGCATCGGTAATGACGTCCGCGATTTTGTCGGTGACAGCGCAACCTTTTGCCGCGAAGACATCCAACTTTTCGCGGTTTGTGTCGCAAATTATCACGCTGCCCGCCGCTGCGGCGCCGGATTCGATAAATCTTAATGCCATGGCGGAACCCATATTTCCGCCGCCTATAAAGCCGATTTTGTAGTTAAACATTTTGCATCAACCTCGCTATTTGATTTGACTATTTCAATTTGTTTGTATATAATATCACTGTTGCTTTAGGGGAGTGGCTCAACGGTAGAGTAGCGGTCTCCAAAACCGTAGGTTGCGTGTTCGAATCGCGTCTCCCCTGCCACAAACGTCTTGCTGACGCAAGGCGTTTTTCTTTTTCACACGGAAGTTGCCGCAAAACATTCAAGTCTTTTACGCGAACCGCCCTTCGTGCCTTACCGCACTCGCCCGGGTAGCAGTCAAACTTTTTCCTGCTTCAAATCAGCAAAAACCGGCATGGAAACACGCGTTTTTACACCGCAAACCGCTTGCCTCACCGGATAATTTATTGTATATCAGCGTTTGGCAAATGTCAAATCAAACAGCGGCAGGCCGGCGCAAAGCGGTACGTCAGCGCGATTGACAAGCCCCCCTTCTTTGCTTTATACTTTTAATAAAGATAACTGTTTCAAGAGGTTTGACATGAAAAAATCAAAGAAAAAACAACTCATAATGACCATGTTGTTTCAAGCCGCAAATTTATGGCAAAAAAAATGCAACGATACCGCAAACGGGCTTACGTTGAGACAGTTCATGCTTCTTTCCGCGATAAAAAACAGCGAATATCAATTCATAAGCTTTGCCGGTCTTTCAAAAATATTCGGCGGCACACGGCAAAACATAAAACAGCTGGTTGACGCACTTGTAAAAAAAGAATATCTTTCGTGCTCGCCGTCGGAAACAGATAAGCGCGAAACCCTGGTTTGCCTGACAGAAAAAGCGCAAAAGTATTTGGAAGATGAAACTTCCGCCGAAAATTTTGTCCAGGCGGCGCTGAAAGGTGTAGGTGAAAAATCTCTCGACGGAACGCTCGACTGCCTGGACATGATTATTGAAAATCTTTCGGAAAAATAAAAGCGCGGATTTCCGCGCTTTTTGTTTACAAATCTTTTTTCAGCAGTTTTGCCTGCGCGTCCACCATTTCGCCGAGCGTTTCCACACGTCTGTAAACGCAGTCAGCGCACAGTTTTTTCGCTTTGACGTTGTCCGCAAGCATAAGTTCGAGTATTTTCAGAATTTCATCGGCGATTTTCGGGTCATAAACGGGCGCCGCAATTTCAACCCTTTTATCCGTGTTTCTGGTCATCAGGTCGGCGCTGGAAATATACATGACCCTGTCTTTCTTCCTGCCAAAGCAATAAACGCGGGAGTGCTCCAAAAATCTTCCGACGATACTGATAACGCGGATGTTTTCCGTTTTGCCCGGCACTTCAGGAAGCAAACAGCATATTCCGCGAATTATAAGTTCGAGTTTGACGCCCGCCTTACTCGCCTCCACAAACTTGTCAATAATGCTCTTGTCCGTCAGACTGTTCATTTTGGCCAGAATATAACCTTCCTTGCCTTCTTTTGCCTTTTCGATTTCTCTGTCAATGAGTTTTATAAGACCCGCTTTTAATGTCTTCGGCGCCACCAAAAGGCACGAATAATCAAAATCGGTATTGCATATTGCAATGTTGTTGAAAAACGCCGACGCGTCTTCACCAATATGCTGATCCGCCGTGATTATATTCAAATCGGTGTATTGCTTGCTTGTGGATTCATTATAATTACCAGTACCGAGGTGGGTTATGTAACGGATTTTTTCACCGTCTTTAAGCACAATCGAAATAATTTTCGAATGGACTTTATAGTTTTCCATTCCGTAAATAATTGTGCACCCCGCCTCCTGCAGCTTATTGGCGAAATACAGATTGTTTTCTTCGTCGAAACGCGCACAAAGCTCAATAACAACCGTAACCTGCTTTCCGTTTTCGCTGGCCTTGCACAAAACTTCCGCGATTCTAGAATGGTTCGCAAGACGATATATCGTTATTTTTATGGAAGTGACGCGTTTATCCGTGGCGCATTCGTCCAGCAAATCCACAAGTGGATTCATGCTGTCGAACGGATACGACAAAAAAACATCGTGGTCAAACACGGTATCTATCATCGACGCTCCCAGCAATTCCTGCGCTACCGCCCCTTTAAACGGCGGATATTTCAGCGGCGCGCTGCGTTCCGCCGGCAAAAACTTATCGAGCGAAAACAAAAACTTATAGTCAAAAAACTGCTCATCCTTAAAACAAAATTTAGGGTTCAGTTTAAGCATTTTCAGCACAAACGGTTTCAGTCTTGAATCATCGTTGTCTATTTCAAGCCTGACAATATTAAGCCGCGCCCTTGACTCCACCTTTTTTTTCATTATGGCGGAAAAATCACATTCCAAATCAGCGTCGTCAATCTGGGTGTCGAAATCGGCGTTTCTGGTAACACGCATCATCATTTTTCCGTTTACGGTATATCCTATAAAAGCGTGATGCCCGAAAGCGCGCACAAGTTCTTCAAGGGCGACCAGTCTGGTATTCTCCCCTCCGCCTATTTTGTACAGTCTGTCAAGCGCCGGATTTATCGCCATAACGCCCACCATACGCCTGCCGTTTTTTTCAAGGTCAAACAGCATGTAACTGCGCATATTTTCGAACTGCATAAGCGGATGCTTCGCGTCCAGCACCATCAAAGACAGCAGCGGCAGGATACGCGACATAAAAATGGCTTTGCATTCCTCTTTTTGCCTCGGTGTAAAATGCGCCGCGCGCAAAAATCTGATGCCGTTTTTCGACAATTCTTTCGACAGTTGCTTGAAACACGACGAACGATCGGCGTAAAATTCCTTTGTCACATCACAAATTCCGTCCAGCTGTTTCGCCGCCGTAAGTCCGGTTTTGTTGTCTGTTTCATCTGGATCAGCCAAATTTTCATTATAAAGACTGCCGACTCTGACCATAAAAAACTCATCCAGGTTGGACCCGGCAATCGAAAGAAATTTGCATCTCTCCAACAAAGGATTGGTAAGGTCTCTCGCCTGGTCAAGCACGCGTTTGTTAAAAAGCAGCCAGCTGTACTCGCGGTTTACATAAATGCCTTTGACTAATTTATTTTTCGTTTTCTCGTTCACGGGAAACTCCTTGAATTTTTTAATTCCGATGTTTATTCCGCCTTATCCGCTTCCGCGGCGCTTTCGTTTTGCGCCTCGTCACAGATTTTATCGGCTTCGGCGACGTTTTTAGCTTTTTGCGTGTTTTTCACGCTTTTAATGCCCTTTGCTTTCACGCTTGTTTCGCCCGAATTTCTGAAATCAAAGGATTTGCCCTGCTCTTTGCCACAAAGAACCAACTGCAAATATCCTTCTTTGACGCCCTTGTCGCTGACAATAATATTGTCCACTCCGAAACGTTTGAACAAAACTTTGAGAACAATTGCCGCAGGTCCTATCGCAACAAGTTTTTCAGGCGCATTGTTTATAATAAGCCCTGAACGGTCGGGACCTGAAATCAGATTTTTTACCAGCTTTTTGAATTTGCCGTAATCGATTGTTTTCACGCCGTCGGCAGCTTTTTCTTTAGCGAACTCCGAATAAATATCGTACAGCGCGCAGTTGGTGGTACCCACCATAACCGCCGTTGCGTAAGCGTCTTTTTTAGGCAGTTTCTCTTTATCGAAACGCGCTTTTACATATTTTTTGATGTCTTCCGCCTCTTCTTCGTCAGGCTGATATTTTTTGACGAATTTCCTATGTAAATCCACAAGCCCGAAATCCAGATAACACATGTCATCCTTCTCTTTTTTAGACAGGTCACAGATTTCAAGACTTTTTCCGCCCAAATCTATGAGGACGGCTCTGTCGTATGACGCGTAATATTCATTCGCCACAAAATCACAATACGCTTCGGTTTTACCGTCTATAAAGTTGACAGGCAAGCCGGTTTTTTCAGCCACATAAGCGCCTATATCCTCATAATTATCGACAAAACGCAACGCGGCCGTGGAAATTACATAACAAACGTCCACACCGAGATTTTCGCATTTTTCTTTCATTACCGACAGCGCGTCGGCAAGTTTATCCATGCCGCGCTGTGAAAGTCTCCTGCCTTCGAGATGCGGCAGCAGATACATTCCCGCCCTGTCTTTGAAAATAATTTCGGTCTTTTTGTTGTCCGTGCTTGCGACAATCATGGAAAGACCGCTTGAACTGATATCTATTACCGAATATTTCATAATAATTCTCCTTGTTTATTTGTCGCCGAAAGAAATTCCTATACCGCGAGCCATACTGACTCTCTCGCCGTCGGGGTCCACGAGTTTATATTTTCCGGCAATTTCGGCAAGAGCGTTAAATGTGATTTTATCACCGCATACCGCCACGCTGACGCCGAACGTCCCTTCAGCCGCGAGTTTCGCAGCGTATCCGCCGAGACGGGTAGACAGCATTCTGTCAAACGCGCATGGCGTTCCGCCCCTTTGAAGATAGCCGAGCACGGTGCTTCTCGTTTCCTCTCCGGTTCTTTCTCCTATCACTTCGGCGAGATGCGGCGTAATTGTTGTTTCGCCTCGCTCCACCCGGACAAATGCTCTGTCGCGTTTTTTAAATTTATATTCCGACTGCAAAACCGCGCCTTCAGCCGCAACGATAATATTATACGGCTTTTCATAACGCTGACCGTTAGGCTGTGATTTTGCCTTTTTCTTACTGATAAAATCGCACACGATATCTTCTGAAAACGGAATTTCCGGCAAAAGAATCATGTCCGCCCCCGCGGCTATTCCCGCGTTAAGAGCAAGCCAGCCCGCCTTGTTGCCCATAACCTCCACAATAATGGTTCTGCCGTGCCCGGCAGCCGTCGTTCTGATTCTGTCAATACATTCGGTCGCCGTTTCAACCGCCGTCTGAAAGCCGAATGTAACGTCGGTGCCGAAAATATCGTTGTCTATCGTTTTCGGCAAGCCGATTACATTGCATCCTTCAGAATATAAAAGCGCCGCGGTTTTATGAGTGCCGGCGCCGCCGAGCGTAAACAGGCAGTCAAGACCCATTTTTTTATAATTCGCGCACATTTCCTGAAGTCTTGTAGGTCCGTCTTCGGCGACAGTCATCATTTTATACGGCTGTCTCGAAGTTCCGAGAATTGTGCCGCCCCTGTCAATTATTCCGTTCAGGTCGTCGCGTTTCAGTTGGAAACACTCGCCCGAAATCAAACCGCTGTAACCGTCCGGGATACCAACAATTTCAACATTTTTAATGTTTTCAAACGCGTAAAGACCAATGGCGCGTATGACGGCGTTGAGACCTGAACAGTCGCCACCGCTCGTCAGAATACCAAGTTTCATTTTCTGTATCTCTCCCTTTTGGTAATTTTAGCACGCGTATTTCAGCCTTGTCAATGAAGAGACCGTACGCATAAAAAAACTTACAAATGTAAATCTATATTCAAGTTTTATCCTTTTTATGACATCTGACATAAAAGAAAAACGCCGTGTAAAACGGCGTTTTGATTATACTTCTATGACGGAATGCTCGCCCAGTATTTCTCTGTTGGCGTCTATGATAGGTCTGACTTCACCGTTGACGAAATCAACAACTTGCTCAGGGCTTCTGCCGATAAAATCTTTCGGATTAAGCAAATCGTCGAGTTTGTCTTTTACAGCGGCAAAAACATCGTCATTTTTGATAAGTTCAATCAGATTGCAAGGTTTTCCTTCCTTTTTTACCGCGTATGACGCCTGCATTGACAGTTCCCTGATTCGCTCATGGAGCTGCTGCCTGTCGCCTCCGGCTTTTACGCATTCCATTATAATATTTTCAGTGGCCATAAACGGCAACTCTTCTTTTATATGTTTTTCGATAACTTTGTCGTTGACAACGAGATTTTCCGACACATTAAGATAAAGATTGAGTATAGCGTCCACAGCAAGAAACGCCTGCGCTATCACTATTCTTCTGTTTGCCGAATCGTCCAGCGTTCTTTCCATCCATTGCGTGGCCGCGGTGAACGCCGTGTTGGCCGGCAAACTCATTACATATCTGGCAAGCGCAGTCATCCTTTCGCAGCGCATCGGGTTTCGCTTATAAGCCATTGCAGATGAACCAATCTGCGATTTTTCAAACGGCTCTTCGATTTCTTTCATGCTCTGCAATATTCTGATATCGTTGGCGAATTTAGAAGCGCTTTGCGCAATCGAACTAAGCACGTTAAGCACATTGCTGTCATACTTTCTGGTGTATGTCTGCCCCGTAACCGCAAACGCCGAGTCAAACCCCATCTTGCCGACCACGAGTTTTTCAAGTTGTTTTACTTTTTCGTGCGAACCCTCAAACAGATTCAAAAAGCTGGCCTGCGTTCCGGTCGTCCCCTTAACGCCGCGAAGCCTTGTCTGTGAAATCAAAAATTCAAGGTTATAATAATCCAAAACAAGTTCATACGCCCAAAGAGTCGCTCTTTTGCCCACCGTCGTAAGTTGCGCCGGCTGCAGATGCGTAAAACCGAGCGTCGGCATATCTTTATAATTAAACGCGAACGTGGCAAGTTTGTCTATGGCATTTACGAGTTTCTTTTTTACAAGATACAACGCTTCTCTGATATTGACAATGTCGGCGTTATCCGTCACAAAACAACTTGTCGCGCCGAGATGGATAATAGGCTCGGCCTTAGGGCACTGTTTTCCGAACGCGTAGACATGCGCCATAACGTCGTGCCTGACTTCTTTTTCTCTTGCGTTGGCGACGTCGTAATTGATATCGTAAACGTGCGCTTTCATTTCGTCTATCTGTTCCTGCGTTATGACGTCAAGCCCGAGTTCTTTTTCCGATTCGGCAAGAGCAATCCACAGTTTTCTCCATGTGGAAAACTTTTTGTCGTCTGAAAAAATATGGCTCATCTCTTTACTTGCATACCTTGTAATAAGCGGATTTTCATATCTGTCTGTCATAGCAAACCCCTTTGTTTTTGATAAAATAATGATAACACAACACCGGTCTTTTTTCAACAAAAAAGGCGGCAAACCCGCCGCCTTTTGATGTTATGTTATTTTGCAAATTCAACGCTGCGCGTTTCACGGATAACGTTAACTTTGATTTGACCCGGATATTCCATTTCACTTTCGATTTTTCTGGCGATATCCTTGGCAAGCAAAATAGTCGACGCGTCATTGACAACTTCAGGCTTAACAATGACCCTGATTTCTCTGCCGGCCTGCACCGCGTAAGTTTTGCTTACGCCGTCAAACGAATTGCAGATTTCTTCAAGTTTTTCAAGGCGTTTGACATAAGCCTCGATTGTTTCTCTTCTGGCCCCCGGTCTGGCGCCGGAAATCGCGTCGGCGGCAGCGACCAGCACAGCTTCGACTGTAGCGGGTTCGACATCGCCGTGATGCGCCATTATTGCGTTGACGACTTCCTTGCTTTCCTTGTATTTTTTCGCAAGGTCCGCGCCTATTTCAATATGCGTACCTTCAACTTCATGGTCAACGGCTTTGCCTATGTCGTGCAGAAGCCCCGCTCTCTTCGCGAGCGTAACGTCAACGCCCAGCTCGGCGGCCAGCATACCCGCGATATGCGCCACTTCGATTGAGTGGTTGAGCACATTCTGACCGTAACTTGTCCTGAATTTCAGTCTGCCGAGAACTTTTACAAGTTCAGGATGTATACCGAACAGCCCTACGTCATAAACAGCGGCTTCACCGGCCTCTTTAATGGTCTGGTCAACTTCTTTTTTGACTTTTTCCACTGTTTCTTCGATTCTTGCCGGATGAATTCTGCCGTCATTGATAAGTTTTTCAATGGCTTTTGACGCGATATAACGTCTTACCGGGTCAAATCCCGACGCTATAACGACTTCCGGCGTATCGTCGATGATGATATCGATGCCGGTTGCGTTTTCCAACGCGCGGATATTTCTTCCTTCACGGCCGATTATACGACCTTTCATATCGTCGTTAGGCAACGGTATAGTAGTGACCGTCATTTCCGACACCTGGTCGGCGGCGCAACGCTGAATTACCGTGCTGATAATTTCACGGGCTTTTTTCTCACCGTTTTCTTTCGCGTCGTTTTCTATTTCACGGACGAGCACGGCAGCGTCCTTTCTCGCGTCGGCAGTGATGGAATCGATGAGAAGCTGCTTCGCTTCTTCTTTCGACATCGCCGAAACCTTTTCAAGTTCCGCCACGACGCGGTCATTAGCTTTGTCGAGTTCAGCCTGTCTTTTGTTCAACTGCTCCTGCTGTGATTTAAGATTTTTCTGCTGCTGTTCCAGACTTTCCTGCTTTTTGTCAAGAGCGTCTTCTTTTTTGTCAAGGTTTTCTTCTTTCTGAATCAACCTGACTTCCTGTTTCTGAATTTCGTTTCTTCTTTCCTTGATTTCTCTTTCGGATTCGGTTTTTAATTTTAAAACCTCTTCCTTTGCCTCGATTATTGCCTCTTTTTTTACTGTTTTTGCTTCAAGTTTCGCTTCTTCAACAATAGTTTGGGCGACGTTGTTCGCATTGCCGATTTTATTTTTAACAACAAAATGTTTGATGACAAAACCGATAACGCCACCAAGAATAGCACCAATGACTGCTGCTATTAATGCTACAATTTCCAGTGCCATCTTACAAACACCACCTTACGAAGCAAGAAGCATAGCGTTTTTCTACCATGTTTCCTCCTTAATTAGGCTTATATATTATATCTTCGCTTTAATTATAAATTAAAAAATGAAAATATTTATAACACCTTTATTTATTGTAAACAATTTAAATTGTAATGTCAATATGAAATTTAATTAAAACGGCAAAAAACGCCGCCGCGGACATATTTTTACCCGCGACGGCGCTGATTTTTTCCTTATTCGACAGTTTTTTCCGCTGATTCGCCGTCTGGCTCTTCGCCGCCGATATGGAGTTTGCGCTTGATTTGAAGTTCTATGTCTGCCATAGTATCCTTGTTATTCAGCAAAAACTGTTTTGCGTTCTCTTTACCCTGACCGATTTTCGAGTCATTATACGAAAACCACGAACCGCTCTTTTCTATAATTCCGTTTTCCACGGCAAGGTCGAGGATGCACCCCGCCTGGCTTATGCCCTGTCCGTAGACAATATCGAATTCGGCAACCTTGAAAGGCGGAGCAAGTTTGTTTTTAACGACTTTGACTCTCGTCCTGTTGCCTATAATATTCGAACCGTCTTTTACCTGGTCAACCCTCCTTACGTCAAGCCGTATGCTGGCGTAAAATTTGAGCGCCTTGCCGCCCGTTGTGGTTTCAGGCGAACCGAACATAACGCCGACCTTTTCGCGGAGTTGGTTGATGAAAATAACGCATGTGTTCGATTTGTTTATTATGGCGGTCAGTTTACGCAGCGCCTGCGACATAAGACGCGCCTGCAACCCCACGTGCGAGTCACCCATTTCGCCGTCGATTTCCGCTTTAGGCGTAAGCGCAGCAACCGAGTCGATGACAATAACGTCTATCGCGGCGCTTCTCACAAGCTGTTCGGTAATATCAAGCGCCTGCTCTCCCGTGTCCGGCTGGGAAATATACAAACCGTCGAGATTAACTCCGAGTTTTTCGGCGTATGTCGGGTCAAGCGCGTGCTCCGCGTCGATGAAAGCCACAATTCCGTTTTTCTTTTGCGCTTCGGCGATTATATGCAGCGCGATTGTGGTTTTACCAGATGATTCAGGACCGTAAATCTCTATGATTCTGCCGCGCGGAACGCCGCCTATTCCAAGAGCGATGTCGAGCGTCAGACAGCCCGTAGGTATCACCTCAACGCTCTTTATCGTGCCCGCGTCCCCAAGGCGCATTATCGAGCCTTTGCCGAACTGTTTCTCTATTTGTGAAATTGCCTGATCCAAGTTTTTTTGTTTTTGTTCGTTCATATTAACCTCTTTATTTGCGCTTTTTGATAAACTTAATAAGTAAAAACAACGCGTTTTTAGCGGCTTTTTCTCTTACTTCGTTTCGGTCGCCGGCAAACACGAATTTATGAATATGTATACCCTTTCCGTCGCCGACGGCAATATATGTAAGCCCCACAGGTTTGGCTGCCGAGCCGCCGCCCGGCCCCGCAATCCCTGTCGTCGATAAAACAACGTCGCACCCCGACGTTTTCAGCAATCCTGTGCACATCTGATACGCGGTTTCGCTGCTTACGGCTCCGCACCTTGACAAAGTATCGTGTTTTACCAGCAGTCTCGCCTGCTTTGCCCCGTTTGAGTATGTCGTGCAGCCTTCATATAAAACATCGCTCGCGCCGGGCACGTCAACTAAATCAGACGTTATTTTCCCGCCCGTAAGCGATTCCGCCACAGACAACTTCCTGCCATACAGTTTCAGCAAATCAACCGCGACCTGGCTAAGCGAAAAATCATCCACGGAATACAGATTCTCACTGAATGTTTCCAGCATAAACGCGTTCATCTCGTCTATGTTTGTTTGAGAAACGCGTCCGTTGCATCTTACCGTTATTTCGCTGTCTTCGGCAAAATCGGTTTTGACACTGATTTTGAAAGACTTCTTTTCAAAAGCCGACAGTTTCTTTTCGACTTCATCCTGTTTCAGTCCGAATACTTTATAGAAAAAAACTTTGTGCTTCTGACCGTCTTTTTTCTCCAAAAAGTTTTTTAGATAATCATAATACATATGCCGGCATTCGGCAAGGCTGTCAGGCAGCAAAATAATTTCTTTGCCGCAGAATCTCCCTATGGCCGACATTTCATAGCCGTATTTGCTTTGAAAAACCTCAAACCCCTCCGGAAAACTCAGCAGTTTTTCCTGCACGAATATCGGCGGAGTGGGCTGTTTGGATTCTTCGATATATTTACGGAAAAACTCCTGCGTTTCTTTTGAGTAAACAAGATTTACGCCGTATCTTTCCGCCAGAACTTCCTTTAATATATCATTCATCGACAAACCCTGCCCGCCGACATAAAAAATAATGTCGCTGCTCTTTTCCGCAAGGTCAGATAATTCGCATATTTTTTCTTTAGTTTGCTCCCCGATAACGCAGTAATCTATGTTTTCATTGCTTTCACGCAGCTTTTCGTAGATAAATTTGACACTGTCGGAATAGTCAAACGATATTATCGATACATTCATAAATGTTAATTCAATCGGCGTTTTGAGAAAACACCTTTTTGTTCTGCACAAAATAAATGACGCCGGATATCAACGTAAGCAATGTAGCGACAGCCAAAAGCGTCCAGCATATTATCTGATAAACTTCAAAAAACTCCGCCGAAATCCCGCTTATTATGACTTCTTTCATTTTGAGCAACATAGTCATCGGCAAAGCGATATCCTGAACAAAAGTTTTGATTTTTCCGTAAATATTGGCCTGAATAATGATACCTTTGCTGGCGGCTATTTGTCTCACGGCGCTGATAAGCAGTTCCCTGCCTATAATGATGCCTCCGCAAAATGCGCCGAACCCTATCGGGATTAAATTTGCTTCCACAACCAAAAATAAAGCGAAAAGTATAAGCAGTTTGTCGGCTATCGGGTCAAGAAGTTTGCCGAGGTCCGTCACCATATTATATTTTCTGGCGATATGTCCGTCCAAAAAATCAGTGCACGCGGCAATAATAAATATCGCCACCGCGACAAGCGGCGCGTACGCCCAGTCAAGCAAAAAAACTATTGCCATTACGGGTACCAAAATTATTCTGAGGCAAGATAATTTATTGGGTAAATTCATTATTTGGCGTCCCCCTTCAAATCATAATCGGAAAAACCTTTGACAACGATTTCGGTAAATTGCCCCGCTTCCAAAGGCTTGTCCGAACTTACATAAACACATCCGTCGATATCGGGCGCGTTATACTGACTCCGCGCCTTATAGAGAAATTTATTTTCAGCGGAGGATATTTCCTCGTCAATTATAACGCGAAGTTTTTTGCCTTGCATGGCAGCGTTTTGTTCGCGGACGATATCATATTGCAAAGCGGCAAGGTTTGAAAGCCTTTGTTCTTTTACTTTTTCGGGAATCTGGTTTTTCATTCTTGCGGCCGCGGTTCCGTCCTCCCGCGAATATGTAAAAAAGCCTACGTTATTCATGCGCTGTGTCTTCACAAAATCGCAAAGACCGTTAAAGTCCTCCTGTGTTTCTCCCGGAAACCCAAGAATAAACGTGGTTCTCAAAGAAATATCCGGTACTTTTGACCTCAATGCGAAAAACAGTTTTTCAAGGCTTTCGCGGGTGGATTTGCGACCCATGCGTTTCAGAACGGCGTCCTGACTGTGCTGAAGCGGAATATCGAGATACTTTGCGACTTTGTCGTTTGAAGCTATTTCGTCGATAAGTTCGCCGTCAATCAACTCCGGATAGCAATAAAGCAACCGTATCCAGACAAGACCATCAATTTTAGACAATTCCCTTATCAATCCGACCAAACACGTCTTACCATACAAATCAAACCCGTATTTCGTCAAATCCTGGGCAATAAGTATCAGTTCTTTCGCGCCCGCGGCGACAAGGTCTTTCGCCTCTTCGACAATATGTTCAATAGTTCTTGAGCGGTATTTTCCCCTTATCGACGGAATCAGACAATATGTGCAAAAATTATCGCAACCATCGGCCACGCGCAGATAAGCGTAATGCCCCGGAGTCGTCACAATGCGCCGCCCTTCCTCAATGCGCGATGTGTTAGGCGACACTTTATAGCAACGCTTGTCCAGACCACGGATAAAAGAAACGACGTCGGCGTAATCGTTAGTGCCCAAAAAGCCGTCCACTTCGGTAAATTCGTCAAACATCTCTGAAATGAAACGCTGCGGCAAACAACCGGTCATTATAAGTTTTTTGCATTTTCCGTGTTTATACCGAGCCATTTCCAGCGTTGTTTCAATGGCTTCCTGACGCGCAGACTCCAAAAAAGCGCAGGTATTCACAATGATAATCTCCGCTTCTGACGGGTCGTTAGTTATCTCGAACCCGCCCCTGCGCAGATTATAAAGCATTATTTCGGAATCAACCCTGTTTTTGTCGCAGCCAAGCGACACTACTCCAACTTTAGCCATCAGTTTCCAAACAATTGATTGTATTCTTCTTCCGTAATCAGTACCTGACGAGGTTTTGCCCCCTCAAACGGCGAAACAAAATGTTTCTCTTCCATATCCTGGATAAGCCTGCCCGCCCTGTTGTATCCTATGCTGAAACGCCTTTGCAGCATTGAAATAGACGCCATCCCCGTTTCTATGACATATTTCAGCGCGTCATAGAACAAATCGTCCAAATCGTCGTCATCACTGCCGCCGCCGGCAGCATTGCCTTTTTTGGCATTAAAAATCGCGTTTTTGACGTCTTCATCAAAATAACTTTCATTGTTGGCGGCAATAAAATTGACAACTTCCCTGACTTCATCGTCAAGCACCAACGCGCCTTGCAGCCTTATCGGTTCTGGCATATTGCCGGCCTGGAAAAGCATATCGCCTTTCGCGATAAGTTTTTCAGGTCCGCCCTGTTGCATTATCGTACGCGCGTCCGCCGCGCTGGTAACTCTCAGCGCTATACGCGCAGGGAAGTTTGCCTTGATTACACCGGTTATAACGTCAACGCTAGGTCTTTGCGTCGCGAGCACGAGATGTATTCCCGCCGCGCGGGCCTTTTGGGCAAGTTTTTGGATTCTCTGCTCAATCTCGCTTTTGTTGTATTGCATAAGGTCGGCGACCTCATCAACAACCATGACAATTCTAGGCAGTTTCTGCGTTGTTTCCGTGTCTATCGCTTTGTTGTATCCTTCTATTTCCCTAACGCCGTATTCAGCAAACATGGTAAACCGACGTTCCATCTCCTTGATAAGCCAGTTAAACACACTGATAGCCTTTTCAGGCTCGCATATTATTTCGTTTATCATGAGATGCGGCATTTTATTGTAGAGAGTAAACTCAACCTGTTTCGGGTCAACAAGAATAAATCTCAACTCTTCCGGGCTGTATTTGTACAGCATGCTGATAATAAGCGAATTTACGCACACGCTCTTACCGCTGCCCGTCGAACCGGCTATAAGCAGATGCGGCATGTCGGCAAGGTCTGAAACGATTTTCTGTCCGCCGATATCAATACCCAAAGCAAAGGTAAGACCTTTGCTAGTATTTTGAAATTCAGGCGATTCAAGTATGGAACGCAAAGGCACTTTCGCGACTTTTTTGTTAGGAACCTCTATGCCGAACAGACTTTTGCCCGGAATAGGCGCTTCGATACGCACCGACGATTTGGAGGCGACAACCATCGCGATATCATCGGCAAGACTTGCCACTCTTTTAACCGATATGCCCGGCGCCATTTCAAATTCGTAACGGGTGACTGTCGGACCGTGCACATAGTTGACAAACGTGGCATCCACCTTGAACTGCGCCAGCGTCCTTTCGATATTTTTGCCTATCGCATCATAATCATCCGTCGCGACGCTCGGGTCAAACACGGCGTCGTCAAGCAGTTGCAGACTCGGCGGAACATATTTTTCATATTTATGCACGGGCTTCGGCTGCTCTTCTTCTTTCTTTCCGACGACGGCAGCAAGACCGACCTGAAAACCTTTTTCCTCGGTTTTTGAATTGAATTGCGAAAAAGGCTTTTCGACAAAACCTACTTCCGGCGTGGCGACGCTTACAGCCTCTTCTTTCGGTTCGGTTATCGCTTCCGCTATGGAAATATCTTTAAGTTCATCGTCGGAAAGCAAATCCTGCTCAAAAATCGGCTCAGCAGTTTCAGCGCGCGGCATTTCGGCATTTTCGACAAACGAAACATCTTTTACAGGTTCTTTGTCCACCTTGATAAACGCAGGCGTGGATATCGTCTCAGGTTCTTTACCGGCAGACGCTACATCCTCTTTAATTTCGTTGTCCTGCCTTTGGGCGTGATTCAATGTCTGTTCGACGGACGGAGTCGTAAAGACAGGCGACGACGGCTTTGACCGTGGAGCGAAAGTATCGGCAGACGTTTGCGCCGCCGTTTCTTCATACTTCGCTTTCTTTTTGAGCTGTTCGGAAAACTCATCTCCGTTCACAATAGGCGGCAAGGAAGTGTCAGGCTTCATCTGCCCTTTAAGCGCGTACAAATCCTTCTTCGCGCTTTCCTTGTTAACGTCTTTCTTGTCGGATTTAATTTCCTCCAAAAACTCGTCGGTCTTCGGAATATTGGTCAGAGTGTCGCTTGTATACTGGTCATCGCCGTGCAAAATGGCAGGCGGTTCCTCAAACGCCCCGTTAAATTTCGAAATCGGCGCCGAAGAAATATTTTCAACGCTTTTCGGAGCTGAATAGCGGCTCTCGTAATCACGGGTATAGCTTGTATCCGGCGTTCTTCTCGGCGCAGGCATACTGCCGAAAGAAGCGTAAAAATCATCCGAAGCGGCGTCTTTTTTGAGAAAATCTCCGTATAATTCGTCCATAGGAGATTTTTGAGCCGCCGGACGTTCAACCGAATTGTAAGTAGTCGGAGCCGACGCTTCCCTGGAAACGCCGTAGAGTTCGTCCAGCGGGTCTCTCGTCGGTTTTGGCGACATGACGGTCTGCGGTGCCGGCGCTTGCTGGCGCTGCGGTCTGCTTTCGTTGATAGTCGCAACAAACAGTTTATTGCCAGGGAATTGCGGTTCTATATGAGTTTCTTCGGTGATAAATTCCTCGTTTCTTTCAAATTTGATTTTTGACAATTTGAAAAAGTATTCAGCGCATATAAACGCCGTCAAAATAAGAAGCGCAATGATAAAAACATACGTTCCGAAAACGGTAATAGCGTTGCACAGCGGCCACACAAAAAGACCCGCAAACGCCCCGCCGAACGTGCTCATCGTAGCGTAATTATAGCATGCGGACAAATACGCTCCGTAATCATTTGCCGACACGCTGCGCTGAGACGTCATAAGATGCACAAGCAAAATGACGACAAAAAACATCACCGCGAAATTAGCGACCTGCAATTTCGGCAAAGTAATCTTCCTGCCGCACAATACCATAACGCCGACAATCAGGATGGCAAGCATCAGGGCATAAGCGGTTATGCCGAACAGTCCCAGAAAAAAGTCCGCGACGGCGCCACCGACAACCCCCAGAATAGTTCTGTCGGTTATAAGACAAAAGAGCAAAAACGCACTCACGACAATCGTCGCCGTGCCTATTGCCTTTCTTGCGTCTATAGGTTGTTTCTTCATGCTTTTGTTTTTCATCAGATACTACCTTTTTCCTTACAGATAATAGTAGCACATTTTCACGTGTTTTTCAACATAAATCAGGCTTTAAATTTTTCCAGCAAATCTTCTGCCGGCTTGCTTCTGGACACGATTGCCAAAGACGCTCTGCTTCTGTCGAGCACTTTCCGCATGACTCTCTCGACGTCGGCTTTCGTCACTCTGTCTATCGCGGCGATTTTTTCCTCAACGGTATATTTTTTGTCAAGCAACAAATAGTATTTGCCGATATTTGTCATAACAACGCTGCTGTTCTCCTGTGCGAGAAGCGTCCCCCCTTTTCTTTGTTCCTTGCCCCTTTCAAATTCGGCGTCGGTAACGCCGCCTGAAAGTATGTTGTCGATTTCTTCTTTTATAAGTGACATGACGGTTTCGATGTTTTTAGGGTTGGTTCCGGCGTAAATCTCCAGATAGCCGTTATTGACGTAGTACGACGGATATGCATATACCGTATAAGCCATCCCATATTCTTCCCTTATTTTCTGAAATAATCTGCTGGACATCCCGCTGCCGAATATGCTTGAAAACACGGCGTAAGCGTCGCTGTCCGGATCATCCAACGGCAGCCCCTCAAAACCGATGCAGATATGCGCCTGCTCGATATCCTTAACTTTAAAAATATAATCGCTGCGGCATTCCTGGGCGGAAAGTTCCGCGACTTTGTGATGCTTGTCCAAATAAGGCAAAAAATATTTTTCGACGTAAGCGCAGGCCTCTTCAAATTTAATATTGCCCGCAAAAGCTACTGTGATGTTTTCCGATGTATAAAATCTGTCAATAAATTTCAGCAAATCTTCGCGTCCGGCCTTTGAAATAAGCTCTTTGGTCCCTATTATCGTCTGCCCGAGCCCCTTGTCGCCGTAAAGAGCCTCGGCAATAAGGTCGTGACAGACTTCGTCAGGCTGGTCTTCGCCCATTGTGATTTCTTCCAAAATAACTTTACGCTCTCTGTCGAGTTCCTGCGGGTCAAATAAAGAATTAAGCAGCATATCGCTTAAAATTTCAACCGCCTGCTCGGCATAAACCGACGCTACTTTCGCGTAGTAACAAGTCATGTCTTTCGACGTAAACGCATTAATCTGACCGCCGATTCTGTCCACGGAATCGGATATTTCAAACGCGGTACGCTTTGGCGTGCCCTTGAACATCATATGCTCGATAAAATGTGAAAAACCGTTATTGCTTTTATCTTCAAGGCAGCTGCCCACGCCGACGCAAAATCCGACTGTCAGTGAATAAAGCCCCGGCATTTCCTTGACGACTATTTTAAGTCCGTTTTCATATTTCTTTGTAAATTCCATTTTGTACCTCATTTTATTTCAAGTTTTCGCTTACGGTGACGATTTCAAACCCCTGATTTTCGATTTCAGTCAATATATCGTCCAACGCTCCGAGAGTTTCTTTTGTGGGATGCATCAAAATCAAATCGCCGCCGGCGACGTTTTTTGTCGCCCTGCTGAAAATTATTTCGCTGTCATGGTCTCTCCAATCAATGGTATCTTTCGACCACATAATCATTTTATAGCCGAGTTCTTTCGCCGCCGTCAGAGTAGCTGATGAAAACGCGCCGCCAGGCGGAGCAAACAACGTCATTTCATAACCTGTGAGTTGTTTAATAAGTTCATGACACAGTTCGATTTCCTGACGGTTTTTTTCAATGCCGAGTTTATTCTGGTCAAGATGAAGATACCCGTGGTTGCCGAGTTCGTTGCCGCTGTCAAAAATCTTTTGCACGGCATCGCCGTTTTTTTCCGCCCATATTCCGCCTATGAAAAACGTGGCATTGGCGCCGTGAGATTCCAGCGTTTCTATAATTCCGTCGATATACTCCGTGCCCTGATACACATTAAACATCAGACTCACGCTTTTGCCGCCGCGATTGCCGTTGTAAATAGGCTTTTCGCCGTCGGCGCTCGCCGTTGTGAATATATCTCCCCCGAGACTGAAAGAAAACACAGCAACGATAACCAAACATATTATAACATTTGCGAATATATTTATAAATAACTTTTCGCTGATTTTTTTCATAAACAACCTCAAAAATATTTATGTGCTTCCGACATTGTCTATGAATAAAAAAACCGGCGCTAACGCCGGTTTTTAAATTGATTTTAAAGTTTTTTGATAAGTTTAAGGTCAATTCTGCCCTTCTCGTCGATTTTGATGACTTTGACTTTTACCAAATCGCCGATATTTACCACGTCGGTGACTTTTTCGACTCTCTCTTTCGCGAGTTTCGAAATGTGAATCATTCCGTCTCTGCCCGGAGCGAGTTCTACAAACGCGCCGAAATCCATAATTCTCACTACGTTTCCGGTGTATTCATCGCCGATTTCAGGGTCTTTGGCAATATTGAGAACAAGCTGTTTCGCTTTTTCAGCCATTTCAGAATCAGGCGTGGCGATAAACACGCGGCCCTCGTCGGTAATGTCGATTTTAACGCCGGTTTTTTCAATAATCTTGTTGATGACCTTTCCGCCGCTGCCGATAACTTCTTTGATTTTATCAGGATTGATATCAAACGAAATAATTTTCGGCGCGTATTTGGACAACTCTTTTCTCGGTTCGGCAAGCACCGCGGCCATTTTATCAAGAATAAACAGTCTGCCTTTTCTGGCCTGTTCAAGAGCCGTTTCGAGAATGGTTCTGTCTATGCCCTTGATTTTTATGTCCATCTGTATGGCGGTTATGCCTTTTCTCGTGCCGGCAACTTTAAAGTCCATATCTCCGAGGAAGTCTTCAAGCCCCTGAATATCCGACAAAATAGCGACTTTTCCGTGCTCTTCGTCTTTCATAAGACCCATGGCTATACCGGCGACAGGCGCTTTAATCGGAACACCTGCGTCCATAAGAGCGAGCGTAGAGCCGCAAATGCTGGCCTGCGAAGTCGAACCGTTGCTGCTTACGACTTCGGAAACCGTGCGGATTGAATAAGGAAATTCTTCTTCGCTAGGAATCACCGGTTCCAGCGCCCTTTCCGCAAGCGCGCCGTGACCGATTTCTCTTCTGCCCGGCGAACGCATAGGTTTCGCTTCGCCGGTGGAATAGCCCGGCATATTATAATGGTGCATATATCTCTTGAACGTGTCGTCGTCAAGCCCTTCGAGTTTCTGCACGTCGGAAATGGTTCCGAGCGTAGCCGTGGTGATTACCTGGGTCATACCCCTCGTAAACACGCCCGTGCCGTGCACTCTAGGCATGACGCCGACATCACACCAGATTTCCCTTATCTGATCAGGACGTCTGCCGTCAGGCCTTATCCCGTGATTGATGATTTTCGCTCTGACTTTTTCCTTCGTGAGAGAGTAAAGCGCGTCGCCGACATAAGGCACATAGTCTGGATTTGTCTCTTCATAATAAGCGGTGACTTTCGCGTTGACTTCGTCTTCGTTCTTTTGTCTTTCCGCCCTGTCGAAAGTGTCAAGCGCCTTATCCAGCATTTCGCTCGCGTAGGCCTTGATTTCATTCTGAATATCCTGCGGAACAAGATGAAGTTCCGGAACAATTTTTTCTTTGCCGACTTCTTCTCTTATTCTTTCGATAAACTCGCACTCTTTTTTGATTTCTTCATGACCGAACAAAATCGCGCCAAGCATTTCTTCTTCGGAAATCTCATTTGCTCCGGCTTCCACCATCATAATAGCGTCTTTCGTGCCGGCAAGATTCAGCGTAAGGGTGCTTCTTTCTCTCTGCTTCGCGTCCGGATTGATAACGTATTCACCGTCGACGATACCGACCGCTACGCTGCCCGTAGGACCGGCAAAAGGAATATCGGAAATTGTCAGCGCGACAGACGAACCTATCATTGCCAGCACTTCCGGAGAATTGTCTCCGTCAACCGACATCGGCGTCGCCACTACCGAAACATCATTGAAAAAGCCTTTAGGGAAAAGCGGGCGTATAGGACGGTCTATAAGACGCGAAACGAGTATCGCCTTGTCGCTCGGACGACCTTCTCTCTTTTTAAACCCGCCTGGGATTTTGCCCACGGCGTACATTTTTTCTTCATAATCAACCCCCAGCGGGAAAAAATCAATACCCGGTCTCGGGGACTTAGCCAAAGTGGCGTTAACCATAACAACGGTTTCACCCATTTTCACCATGCATGAGCCGTTTGCCTGCTCGGCATACTTGCCGATTTCAACCGACAATGTTTTTCCGCCGAGTTCGGTCTCGAAAACATAATACTTTCTGTTTCCGATTTGACATTCGTGTTTTTCAAATTTCGTCATTCTTTTCTCTCCTTACCTACCTTACCTTACCCGTTTTATCCAAAAAAATGGGCGGAAAATAATATTCCGCCTCCGTTTTTTTACTTTCTGAGTTCCAATTCGGCAATAATCTGTCTGTATTTTTCAAGATCGGTGCTTTTGAGGTAATCGAGAAGACCGCGTCTTTTACCAACCATCTGCAAAAGACCGCGTCTGGAATGGTGGTCTTTCTTGTTGGCTTTAAGGTGCTCGGTCAAATGATTGATACGAGCCGTCAAAAGAGCGATTTGAACCTCAGGCGAACCCGTGTCGCCTTCTTTGCGTCCGAACTTTGCGATGATTTCAGACTTGCTGTACTGTGCCATAATTATAATCCTCCGTTAAATTAATTCGCCAAAACTGAGCAGGACGGCGGAGTCCACGTCCAACCAAGCATTGGTACCGAAAAATGATAACATAAAAATATTTGTTTGTAAACTGATTTTTTAGTCCAAAAACAAACGCTTTTTTCTTTCAATCATCTCGTCCGTACGCCCTATATAGTTTGAAAAATCTTTTACGTTGGCAGCGCGTTCTATTCTGTTTTGCGCTCTGATAACACGTTTTGAAATAGCGTTCGCGCCGCACGCGAATATATCCGCCACTTCTTCCATCATATCTATATTGTAAAGGCACTGTTTGCCTTTAAGCGAATAGCCGACGTTTTCGAAATTCCCCACCATGTATTTTTGCCGATACATATAATAAGGAGAATATCCTGCGGCGCAAAGACGCTCCGCCGCGTATTCAAGCATCGCCGCGATTTCCTTTTCGGTATCGGCGACGCCGCTTTTTTCTTTCAGCGCCGAGCCTGATTTCAACGCCAATGTATGAACCGTGATGTTTTCAGGAGCAAGCCGCACGGCGCAGTCGATACTGTAGCGGAAATTTTCCTCTGTTTCGCCCGGCAAGCCGGCAATCAAATCCATATTGATGTCAAATCCGTATTTCCTGACAAGGTCAAATTTATCATATATGTCAGAAATAGTATGCTTTCTATTGATTAAATCGAGAGTAGATTGACAAAAAGTCTGCGGATTTACCGAAATTCTGCCCACACCAAACGCCTTAAAAACGTCAAGTTTATCTTTATCAATAGTGTCCGGCCGGCCAGCCTCCACCGTAAACTCCCGCGGCTTAAAAGCAACGGCTGCCAATATCCTCTCTATCTGAGCGGCTGAAAGCGATGTAGGAGTGCCGCCGCCTATATATAAATGGCTTAACCTATATCCGCCGCGGCCGGCGATTTCAAACGCCGCGCCCATTTCTTTTATCAAAGACTCGATATACAGCTCAACAAACCGCCCTTGCTGATATATATCTCCGCTCACAAACGAACAGTAACTGCACCTGCTCACGCAAAACGGAATATTTATATAAAAGTCGGCATACTTGTCGTCATGTTCGACAAGCCCCTTTTGGTTATTCAAAATCTCAATAACCAACCGTGTTTTTTCAGGCGGAACAAGAAAAACATTTTCAAACTGGCTTTTGACGTCAAGCCCGCATGAAATCAGGTCATAAGCGAGTTTGGTCGGTCTGATTCCGGTAAGCGCGCCCCATGCCAGCGGCTTATTCAACGCCTGTTTCAAACATTTATAGGCGCAAAGCTTGATTTTTCTTTTGACGTATCTCTTTTTTTCTATATCGGACCATTCGGAACATATTTCCAACGACTCTTTTTGGGAGTGACCGTCAAAAAAACATGTATAATACTCGGTACCCCCATGTTTTTCCACAAGAAAAACCAGCCGGCCATTTTCGGGAACATCAGTCGGCTGTAATTTTTCATTTGGAAAATATTCACGCAATATGTCCGCTATATCCGCGGAAAATTCACAATTAGTGTAAAAATTCATTTCAGATAAGGATTTTCTCTCTTCTCAGCATCCAGCGTGGTAGATTCTTCGTGCCCCGGATAGACAAAATAATTCTTTTCTATTGCGGAAAGCTTTTTCAGGCTGATTTCCATGGCAAGGCTATCACTTTCAGGAAAATCGGTTCTGCCGATATCACCGTGAAACAACGTATCCCCCGAAAACATCATATCTTCAATAAAATAACACACGCTGCCTTTGGTATGACCCGGCGTAAACAAAACCTCCACGGAAAAACCCCCGACATTCACTGTTTGTCCGTCGCCGACAAAATCCGTTATTTCGCAATTTTCCGCCTTAACGCCGTACCTGTTCGCCGCCGCAACCGCCGCGAGTGGAGCGTCGTTCGCGTTGCCATACACCTTGACGCCAAAATGTCTTAAAAACTCGGCAACACCGCCGCAATGGTCAAAATGCCCGTGCGTAAGAAAAACAGCAAGCGGCACTATCTGATGTTTTGCGCAAAAATCGGCGATTTTGCCGCCGCAGCCGTCAGGAATATCAAACACAATCGCCCCGCCGTCCTCACCGGTGAGAATATAACAATTAGTACCGACGGCACCGCCCACCAATGTATACAATTTATATTTCATACTCATATTGTTGTTCTGAACACATCCAGCGTGTTAGGATATGACCTGATTTTTTCTATCAGCTGATTAAGCTGCTGATGATCTTTTATCTCCACCGAAAAAACCGCCACGATATTATGGTTCTTGTCTTTTCTGGCACTGAAAGACAGTATCGGCAACTCCTGATTTGTTATGATTTTTGTCAAATCGGCAAAAACAACGCCTTTGTCCTCGCACAAAACCTGCAAACTGGCGGCAAAACTAGCGCCGGCGCTGGTCTGCGACCACTCCGCCTCAACCAGTCTCTCTTTTTCAAGCTGCTTTACCGTCGGACAGTCCGCGAGATGGATTGTAATGCCCCTCCCGCGCGAAATATATCCGACGATTTTGTCCCCCGGAACAGGCGAACAACACTTTGAAAAGCGAATAAGCAAATCGTCGTATCCTTTAATTATGACGCTGCCCGATTTTCCGTTTTGTTTCGGCTTGTAGACAACTTCGCCGTCAATAACGACTTTTTCGACATGCTTTTTATAGTAATCAATCAGTTTCAGCAAAACCTGATTTGTCGATATACTGCCGTACCCGACGGAGGCGAACATCTCATCGGTGTCATTAAACATATATCGCTTAAAAACCGTATCCAGCGCCTTCGGCTGAGCGAGTTGCGCCCACGTAAAACCACGATGTTTCGCCTCACGCTCCAGCATGGTTTTGCCGTTTTTGATATTTTCTTCTTTAAGTTCTCTTTTGAAAAATTGCCTTATCTTGCTTTTTGCGCTGGACGTAACGACGATTTTCAACCAGTCACGCGACGGACCCTTCGAGTTCGCCGAGGTAAGTATCTCCACAATATCGCCGTTTTCCAAAATATGACCGAGCGGAACCAGCTTAGAGTTCACCTTCGCGCCTACGCATTTGTTACCGACCTCACTGTGGACGGCATAAGCGAAATCAAGAGCGGTAGCGCCGGCTTGCAGGTTTTTGACGGCGCCTTTCGGGGTAAACACAAAAACTTCGTCGCTTATAGAAACGTCTTTCTTTATGGAATCGAGAAATTCTCTGGAATCCTTATGCTCGCCGTCATAACTGATGACATCGCTTATCCAGCTGATTTTGTCGCTGATATCCTTTTCAAACGCGCCCTCTTTATATTTCCAATGCGCCGCGATACCGTATTCAGCAACCCGATGCATTTCTTTTGTGCGAATCTGAATTTCAAAAGGAGCGCCGAGATTTGTAATGACCGTAGTATGAAGAGATTGATACATGTTAGGCTTAGGCACCGCAATATAGTCCTTGATTCGCCCCGGGATAGGTTTCCACACGGCGTGAATGGCGCCGAGCACATTGTAACAATCCTTTACTGTGTCAACAATAACGCGCACGGCGGTCATATCGTAAATTTCGTCAAGGCTTTTGCCCTGATTCTTCATTTTTTTGTATATACTGTAAAAATGCTTGGTTCTGCCCGATATTTCTCCGTCAACGCCGAGTTCTTTAAGAATCTTTTTCAGCTCAGCAATTACAGAATCCACCATCGACTGGCGCTCTTCCTGTTTCATGGCGATATGCTCTGACAGATACTCATACGCTTCCGGGTCAAGATATTTCAGGCACAAATCTTCCAACTCGCATTTTATCTGCGAAATACCCAGTCTGCCGGCAAGCGGAGCGAAGATATCTATCGTTTCTTTTGCCATCGCGAGCTGACGTTCTCTCGAAAGATATTGAAGCGAGCGCATATTGTGCAGTCTGTCAGCAAGTTTAATGATGATTACCCTTATGTCTTTCGCCATTGCGAAAAACATTTTTCTGATATTTTCCGCCTGTTCTTCCTCTTTACTGGCAAATTGCAATTTATCGAGTTTGGTGACACCCGCCACAAGATTCGCGATTTCATCGCCGAATTCATCACGAAGCTGCCGGTCTGTAACATAGGTATCTTCCACCGTGTCATGCAACAGCGCGGCGCAAAGCGTAGGCACATCGAGGCCGAGATCAATCAATATATCGCACACGACGCACGGATGGGTAATATAAGGGCGCCCTGAAGCACGAAACTGCCCGTCATGCGCATCCTGCGCAAGTTTGAAAGCGCGCAAAATCGTATCCGCGTCGTTCGGATAATAGTGCTTGATTTTAGACACCAGGTTTTCAATGGTGATTTCGGCCGGCTCTTTGTAAATTTCTTCCATAATAATATTATATCTTCATTGTCAATCGCTTGCAATCATATTAAACAGTTTGGATTTAGCAAGTTCTGTCCTGACGTCTTTATTGTAAACAACCGAAAAAGGCTCTTCGTACACCTTGAAGATTCCGAGTTCCTCAAAAATTTTCACGACAAACTCAAATGTACCGATTGAGTATTCAAATACGCCGCAGCGCAAATAAAGCTCATTCATATCGATGCACCCCGCACGATTGCCGACTATCGCCTTGAATATCCCCACACAGCAATTCCTGTCGATTTTCTGCCCGTACAGATACGCCGGAACTTCCGCTTTATCTCCGCAAAACAAAGGATTTTCGCAAAACGAATAATCTTCCACGTCAAAATTATAATGACAGAATATTATTACAGACATATATTTTGATAAATCCACGTTTTTTGATGGAGCGATAAGCACGGTGTTTGAAAATTGCCGCGGAAAAAAGAAATTCAGATAGAAATCCGAAAAATCAACGAGCCTGCTCATCTTTTCGAATTCCAGCATACTTCCGAAAACGCAGCAGCAGCCCCCTTCTTGCGCATAATAACCCACATGACCGACGTCAATTATTTCGCGTTCATCATTATTACCGTCAAAAGAGATTCTGCTTATATAGTTTCTGAGATAAATATCGTCAAAAGATATCGAGTCAATAATATTCATGTCGATAATCATTCCGATATACTTCTTTTCAAAATCGTCATATTCCAGACCGAATAAACACTCGATATTACAGTTTTGCCTGAGCGCCGGTAAAAATTCGGTATAGTCTCCAAAAGTTTTGAGCTGCAAACCGTTTTGCGTAAGCACTTTGATATAATTTTTATTTTTACCAAAAACATTGACGGCTTTTACGCCAAACTCACCGTAAAAAATCACCTTGTTATTCGACTGCACAGGTTCAAAAGCTTTGAGTTGCGCCGTGAATCTGTCGCCGAGATATGCCTCGTCATAAACCGCGTCGTAAAAATATTCCGCGGAATCTCTGATGTGCTCCGATATCTTTTCGCAAAAATCCGAATAAAAAGCCTCAAAGCAATCCTTGAATAACGTCACGCCGACCGACATTTTATGTCCGCCGAAACGCAGCAGGCGCCCTTTCAGTTCGGATACCACTGCATAAAGGTCTATTCCCTCAGGCGTTCTGAGAGAACCGACGATATTGTCTCCGTCAGGCATAAACGCCCCCACAGGAACTTTAAATTTTTCGACAAGTCTGTTTGCCACAAGACCGAGAATACCATGTTGCCATTTTTCGCCGTACACAAAAATCGCCGGTCTAAGCGACAGATTGTTTTTGTCTATATAATCCAGTGCTTCGGCAAAACATTTTTCCGTAAGCGCCTGACGCCTGGCATTGGCGTCCATAAGCGCCGCCACTTTCGTCTCAGCGTCAGCCGCGTTGTCGGCAAGCAGCAAATCCAACGCCGCCGTCGGCGCGTCAACCCTGCCCGCCGCATTGATTTTCGGACATATTTTCATTGCCATCGACGAACAATCAACACTTTCGGCCGCTATTTTATTGGCACGCAGAAGCGACGCCAGCCCCTTATTTCTGACATGCGCGCATCCGAGTTTGACAATCGCGCGATTTTCGCTTTCAAGCGGCATAATATCGGCTATGGTACCGATTGAGGCGAGGTCGCAGAAATATTTGGCAGTTTCCTCGTCAGACAAAGCCTGAACCACTTTCAGCGCCACGCCGGAGCCGGATAAATCTCTGAAAGGATAACCTAATTTAGGATTTACGCACACGCAGGCGGGGAGTTTATCGCCCGGTTCATGATGGTCAGTGACTATAATATCCGTTTTCAGAATTTTTCTGACAAACTCAACTTCATCGACAGCGGTAATGCCGCAGTCGACAGTCACAACAAGGTCAAAGCCGGGGTTATTTTTCAGCTTCATCATTGTTTCGATTTTTAACCCGTAGCCCTCGCTGCGTTTTGGCAAATAAACAAAACTGTCAGCCCCGACCGAATCAAAATATAATTTCAAAATCGCCGATGCCGAAATCCCGTCGGCGTCATAGTCGCCGAAAATCAATATCTTTTTTCCGCTCTCCACGGCGGCCTTGATTTTCTCCGCGGCGGCGGACATGCCAGACATAAGGTTTGGGTCAAGCAAACCGTCTTCTCCGTCGGAAAAGAATTTTTCGGCGTTTTGTGACGTTACGTTATACTTTTTCAGCAAAAACAAAGCGTTGTTGTCAATGCCGAATTTTTCGGCAACGATTTTAATGTCGTTTTCATCACAATTATATTGCCTTTGAATGTATCTCTTCTTCATCCGGCCCCCTTTAAGACAATAATGAATTTTACCAATAAAAACAGCCTTCCGAAGAAGGCTGCGAAGAATTTTTTATTCTGCCGATTGCCGCTCGGCGCCACCATCGTTTTTGCCGTTAAACATTTTCCAAAGACAAGGAGTCACGCACAGCGATGAGTATGTGCCGGAAACCAGCGCGAACAATACAGGAATGGCAAACGACCGCACGGCAGGCGAAGCAAATATCGCCACAATCAGAACCGCCGCAAATATCGCCGCAGACGTAAGCACAATGCGCTTAAACGCTTCCTTGACAGATTTGTCAACTACTTCGGCGCTGCCGGCCAAATCCGCATAGCGGTCGTTATTGACTCTTATTCTGTCAAACACGACAATTGCGTTGTAAACGGAATAAACGATTATCAGAGCGAATACCGCGGTAAAGAACGCGGTTATTTCAATGTTAAACAACCAGCCGGCAAACAGCATAAGCGCAAGCGTTACAAGAGCGTCATGCACGACACCGATACCGACCGCAAGCGCCACTTTCAGCCCGTCAGACATTTTAGGTTCTTTCGCCACGGTCTTGAATCTTACGGCAACATACACAAGCACTGCCACAAAAGCAACCGCCAACGAAATTGCCGACAGAACCAAACCTTGGTTGTTGATTGTAGGCGACACTGTATAAACACTGACATCCGCATCCGCCACGCCAAGGCTTGTCACCCTGTCGGACACGGAAACGATACTTCCGAAATTAAAGTCGCTGCCGAGATAATCTTCCAGCGACGCTCTTTCGTCCGCCGAAATATTATTGCCGCCAACGCCAAGCATATTCACAAGCGCGTTCATAGCGGTTTTGTCCGCGCCCTGCGAATTGATTTCCGAACCGAAAGACACTACTATTCCGCTTACGTTTTCGCCGTCGGTAATTTTAGCCGTACCCGACACCTCAGCGCCGACAGAAGCGAGATAATCTTTCAATCCGCTTTCAATATCGCCGTATTGCTCGTCGGTCACGCCGGAACCGAAATCAACGGAAATTTCCGCGCCGCCCGTGAATTCAATGCCGCTGTTGAATCCCGCGAAGCATAAAGCGACAACGCCCAAAACAATTATCACAAGCGAAACTATAGCAAAAATCTTGAAACGCCCGAAGATATTTCCTTCTTTTTTAATAACGCCGCTCATTGCTCCACCTCCTGCTTTTCAAGTTTATAAAGAGACGGAGTTTCGCCGAATACCGGCATAAACAGTCTGGCAAACATTCTTGTAACCGCAAGCGACGCAAAGAGCGAAAGAACAATTCCGCATATCATGGTCACGGCAAAACCCTGGGTGATTGAACCGACAAACACCCAAAGCACAACCGTTACGATAAGCGCCACGGCGTGTATATCAATCAGCAACGGCAGCGATTTCTTAAATCCGCTTTCATAAGAGCTGCGGAATGACTTTCCGCTTCTGAACTCTTCTCTGATACGCTCCATGATAAGTATGTCTGAACCGACAGCGAGAACCAGCCCCATCGCGATACCGGCTATACCCGCCATTGTGAGTTTTACAAACGGCAGATAAGCCAGCGCCAGAATCGTAAGGATTGTGTACACAAGCAGCGACAGACCGGACGCCACGCCGTACATTCCGTACACGACAATCATATACACAATGGCCGCGACAATAAACACCGCCGCCGCTATGAGCATAAACTGCAACGCCTGGTCGCCGATGACAGGACTTATCGTGTTTTGGTCGAATTGTTTTGAAAACGCCACGTCATAAGCGCCGTAATTGATTTGAACCGCAATCGCCTGCGCCGTTTCATAAGACATATTACCCGAAATCAGGCTGTATTCGCTGTCAACCTGCTCGCTCACGGTAGCCTGGCTGATAACTTCACCGTCCAGCAAAAAATAAATGCTGTCAGTGCCGTAATTCAATCCCGACGTCGCGTCCGCCATATCGTTTCTGCCGTCGCTGTTGAATTGCAGCTGAATCGCGTAATAACCCGCGTTGTTAGGGTCGGAAACGGTGACGGCCGATATTATGTTTGATGCGTCTGTAATAATTTCTCCGTCGGCGGAAAGCAACCTGATTTCAAGTTCCGCTTTACTCGACAAAACATCGAGTATATTGTCGACGTTGTCAGATTGCGGTATTTCCACTTTCACGCCGTTCATCCCGCTGCCGCTCACTCTGGCAACCGTCGCGTCGGAAATCCCCAGCGCGTCAAGACGGCTTTTCATGGTATTTACGGTATTTTCAATAGCCTCGTCCAAGGCTGCCGCGGAAAGCCCTTCCGCGCTTTCTTCGTCGACCTCAAACGTAGCGGAAACACCGCCTTTCAAATCGAGCCCGAGTTCTATTTGACTCAGCGGAGAGTTATAATCGTAAATGCCGACCTGAAAAGATGGTATTACGGAAAACACTCCGAGAAACAACATAACTACGGCCAAAACAGAAAGGCAAATGATTGATTTTGTTTTTGACATTAATCGGCCTCCTGATAGTATAACCTTGTCTAGTATATAATTTTTTACCGGTTTCGTCAATTATTTGATATTCAAAAAACGTCGCCCGCCTTTTCTTTGGCAAAAATATACATGGAACATTCAAGGCGTTTTTTCATCATTTCGCACGCGGTCCTGTAAGGCTTGTTCATATCGCCGTTGGCGTGCACGGCGTTAGCGTTGCAGCCGCCGCTGCAATGATATTTCGCCCAGCAATTCATACATTCAGGTTTAGTAAAAATGCTGCTGCGCGCGAAAGCATGACGCAGGTCGTCATTGAGCGCGCCGCCGTTTACGTTGCCGATGACATATTTGTTTTCACCCACAAATTGATGGCACGGATAAATATCGCCGTTAGGCGCCACCGCGAGATATTCACTGCCCGCCCCGCAGCCGACAAGCCTCTTTTTGTAACACGGACCGTCGTCCAGGTGCAGCACGAAATGGAAAAAGCTGAACCATTTGTCCGTCTGTCTGCGTTTGATATATTCTTCGGCGAGTTTTTCGTATTCAGCGAAAATAATCGGCAAATCGCTTTCATGAATCGCGAGCGGATGCTCTTCAGGCAAAACAACGGGCTCGATTGAAATCTGGTCAAAACCCAAATCGTTCATAAATAAAACATCTTTGGAAAAATCAAGATTTTTAGCGGTAAATGTCCCGCGGACAAAATAACTCTTGTCCCCCCTTATCGACCTGAAATATTTGAAATTATCTATAATCAAATCAAAACTGCCCTTTCCGTTGGCGGTTTTTCTGACAGCGTCGTTGACTTCTTTTCTTCCGTCAAGACTAAGCACGACATTGTCCATCTCGGCATTGAGATAATCGCTCGTTTCCTTATTGAGCAAAACGCCGTTCGTAGTTGTCGTAAACTTAAAGATTTTGCCTTTTTCACCGCCGCGTTTTTTCGCGTATTCAACCGTGCGTTTGAGCACATCAAAATTCATCAGCGGTTCGCCGCCGAAAAAGTCTACCTCGAGAATTTTTCTGTCGGCGCTGTTGTCGATGAGAAAATCCATGGCTTTTTTTGCCGTTTCGAAACTCATCATTTCACGCGCGCCGCTGTAAGTACCCTCTTTCGCGAAGCAATACCCGCAACGCAGATTGCAGTCGTGGCACACATGAAGGCACATGGCTTTTACGTCCAGTCTTTTTTCCTGCGGCTTATATTCGGGCGCCTCCGCGTCCAACAACCCCTGACTTTTCAACTGTACGATTTCCTGTTTCGCTTCAGCGATTTCCGCCTCGTCATAAGCCGACAAATCCCCGCCCCGCAAAATGTCGTATATAATTTTGTCGATTTCGTGCAGAGATCCGCTTTCCACGTCATATACAAAATACTCGTTCTTAAAATTAAATGCGTGTATCATAATTGTTTCCGATAATGTACCAAAAAAAATTGCCGATTTCTCGGCAATCTCAAAAAGAGCAGGCAAAACCCACTCTTCTTTATTTTACAATATACCTTATTTGCCTATATTTCTAATCAGAACTTTCTGTTCGCAAACCTGGTTGCCTACCGTGCAGCTGGTTTTGCAAGCCGACTGGCAGCTGGAACGGCATTCACCGCAACCGCTGTTTTTGGCGATTTTGTTGAGTTCCGGTTTGGCTATTGTTTTTACGTGTTTCATAATATCCCTCCGTTTACAAGGATATTATACTATATCTTGCTGTCCGTTGTAAAGAAATTTCATTGTTTTTTTCTGTTTACGGCAATTATGCCCGCAACAAGCCCCACCGCGCAGGCAATCGCCACGTCGGTGATGAGTCCGGCGAAAGAAAAACTTCCGCCCAGCAAACCGAAAATAATGTTGGACAAAACAGCGAAGCCCAACCCGATGCCGAGCCCTTTGAGATAACCGCCGACAGGCGTTTTTACAGACAACATCACGGCAAGAAACACGCTTATTATTTTTATCGCCGTATTTACCGCCGGAACGGTTTCAACGGCTATCCCGGCAAGCCGCGCGATAAGCGCGAACAACAACACGAAAAGCACCGAAAGCAGCGTCGCGACAAGGCTGCCTTTCAAAATTTCATGCAGTGCGCTTCTGTTTTTAATTTCCGCTGACATAAAACAAACCTCCGAAGTATTTGTTATATTTATACTCGGAGGTTGTCTTATTTATTACTTATATTCCTTATCTTCCGCGTTTTCCTCAACGTGATCGACGGATTCGTTTTCAGCGGAAGGAACAGGCACCGAAGCGACAGGCGAATCGGCCAGCACGCTGTGTATGGCTTTTTGCGTAAAGACCATTTCAGTGTTTCCCGTTAAGAGCGTAATGGTGTTTTTAGCGCCGTCTATCGCCACGATTTTTCCGATAACGCCGCCGATAGTCATTATTTCAGCGCCGACAACAACTTTGCTGAGCATTTCTTCCTGCTTTTTTCTGTTTTTCTTGGTTGAGATAAACTGCATAACAATCATGCCTACAAACAGCACGGCGACTACTATAATCAATGCAATATCCATAGATGCAATCTCCTTTCTTATTATTTATTTTTTTACGAGTATATCACAATTATTTCATTAACGCAACTTAACGCTTGCCGTAATATCCCGCATAAAATTCTTCGACAAAATCAGACAGTACCCCTTCCGAAATCGCGTTTCTGATATTTTTTGTAAGGTCAAGCAAAAATTTGATGTTATGAATGCTGAGCAGCACCGCGGCGAGAATTTCGTTTGTGTTCACCAAATGCCTTAAATACGCTTTCGTAAAATTCCGGCAGCAGTAGCAATCGCAGTTTTCGTCAAGCGGCGAAAAATCTTCTTTATAAACCGAATTTCTCACCACAACTTTACCCTTTGAAGTCATTGCCGTACCGTTGCGGGCAATCCTCGTCGGAAGCACGCAATCAAACATGTCGATGCCGCGCAAAACGCCTTCAATGATATAATCGGGAGACCCGACGCCCATCAGATACCGTGGCATATTTTCGGGATAATACGGCGCAAGCGCGTCCAGCATGTCAAGCATTATTTCTTTCGGTTCGCCGACCGAAAGACCGCCGATGGCTATACCCATTTTGGCGTATGGCACCGTTTCTTTTGCGCTCTGAACGCGCAAATCTTTATAAAGGTTACCCTGAATAATCGGAAACAGCATCTGCTCCTGATTTTTATGATGCACGGCGCACCTGTCAAGCCAACTCAAAGTACGCTTCATGGCGTCATACGCGTAATTTCTGTCACACCCGTAATTGCTGCATTCGTCAAACGCCATTATGATGTCGGCGCCCAAAGCGCTTTCGATATCCATCACTTTTTCAGGCGAGAAAAAATGTTTCGAACCGTCAATATGCGACGAAAAATATACGCCTTCCGGCGTTATTTTTCTGAGGTCACCAAGCGAAAAAACCTGAAAACCGCCCGAATCCGTAAGAATAGGCTTGTCCCAGTTCATAAACTTATGCAAACCGCCGGCCTTGCGTACCGTTTCATGCCCCGGACGTAGATAGAGATGATAGGTATTCGACAAAATAATCTGCGCACCTATCTCGTGAAGCGTTGAAGGCATAACCCCTTTTACCGTAGCCAAAGTGCCGACGGGCATGAAAGCGGGCGTCTCGATTACACCGTGAGGAGTGACAAACCGTCCTCTTCGCGCCAAAGACGCCCCGTCTTTTTTTTCTATTTCAAAAGAAAATTTCATAGTCAGATAATAAATGTGGAATCTCCGAAACTGAAGAACCTGTATTTTTCTTTTACAGCCGTTTTATACATTTCCAGCGCTTCCTCACGCCCCATGAAAGCAGACACCAACATAATCAAAGTGCTTTCGGGCAGGTGAAAGTTTGTTATCAGCCCGTCGACCGCCTTGAACTTATAACCGGGATAAATAAAAATATCCGTTTCGCCGAACCCGGCCTTAAACATTCCGTCGGCGTCGGCGCATGTTTCCAGCACCCTGACGCTGGTTGTGCCCACGGCAATTACCCTGCGCCCCTCTCTCTTGGCCCTGTTTATTTCTTCGGCGGCGTCGGCGCTGATTTCATAGTATTCGCTGTGCATTTTGTGCTCGGTTATATCCTCGGCTTTTACGGGACGAAATGTCCCGAGCCCGACATGCAGCAGAACTTCGGTAAAAATCACTCCCTTGTCCCGCAGTTTTTGCATCAGTTCTTTTGTAAAATGCAGCCCCGCCGTCGGCGCCGCCGCCGAACCGTTGTACTCGGCGTAAACCGTATTGTATCTCTCTTTATTCTCAATCTGCTTTTTTATGTAATGAGGAAGAGGCATTTCACCGATGTCATTGAGAATATCCTCAAAAACACCGTCATATTCAAACTCAACCACACGCATACCGCCGTCGATAATATCTTTCACCGTGGCGGACAGTCTGTCGCCGAAATGAAATTTACTGCCTGGTTTCGCTATTCTGCCCGGTTTAAGAATCACCTGCCATGTTTTAAGGTCAATGCGTTTAAGAAGCAAAAACTCTATTTTGCCATTTGTTTTTTCTTTATTCCCGTAAAGCCTCACCGGCAAAACTTTGGTATTGTTGATGACCAAAACATCGCCGGCGTGAAGATAATCGACGATATCATAAAAATGCTTATGCGTTATTGTCTTGTTTTTCCTGTCGTAAATAAGCAGCCTTGATGAATCTCTGGGCTCGGCAGGCGTCTGCGCTATGAGTTCTTCCGGCAGTTCGTAAAAAAAATCACTTGTCTTCATTATTATCTCCGGCGAACATGTCGAGTTGACGGCATTTCTGTTCGCTCAGTTTTCTGCCGAGATGTCCGTAACACTGCGGCAGACATACCCGCCCCCGCGGCGTTCTGGCGATAAATCCCAACTGCAAAAGATACGGCTCGTAAACGTCTTCAATCGTATTGGCGTCCTCGCCCGTTGAAGCCGCTATCGTGTCCAGCCCCACAGGCCCGCCGTTGAATTTATCTATCATGGCGGTGAGAACGTTTATATCGACGCTGTCAAGCCCAAGGCTGTCCACTCCTATTGTGGTGAGAGCGTAATCCGCGATTTCCCTGGTAATTTTTCCTTCGCCTTTAACAACGGCAAAGTCCCTTACACGTTTTAACAGTCTGTTGGCAATCCTCGGCGTTCCTCTGCTGCGCCGCGCTATTTCGTACGCGCCGTCGTCGCTTATCTCGGTTTTCAGCATATGCGCCGAACGCGACACTATCCTGGACAGTTGCTCGTTGTCATACAGTTCGAGTCTGGCGTGCACACCGAATCTGTCCCTGAGCGGAGAAGTGAGTTTGCCGGCCTTTGTCGTGGCGCCCACAAGCGTAAACTGGTTTATGGAAATCCTTACGCTCCTGGCGCTCGGCCCCTTGCCCACAATAAAATCGAGAGCGTAATCTTCCATCGCCGGATAAAGTATCTCTTCCACAGAGTGATTGAGTCTGTGAATCTCGTCTATAAACAATACGTCGTTTTTTTCAAGATTGGTAAGTATCGCGGCGAGGTCGGCGGGTTTTTCGATTGCCGGTCCGCTTGTCACTGTAAGACGGCTGTTCATCTCGGCGGCGATAATATGCGCCAAAGTAGTTTTGCCGAGTCCAGGCGGGCCGTACAGCAAGACGTGGTCAAGGGCTTCGCCCCTTGATTTTGCCGCCTGAATATATATTTCCAGATTACTCTTTATTTTATCCTGCCCCACAAAAGCGGACATCGTATTGGGACGCAATACATTTTCCACTTCATTGTCATCAAACTGCATGGTGCTGGTGATAAGTCTTTCGTCTTCCATTGTCAACCTTACTTCTTCAAAGCGAATTTTATAAGTTCTTCCACAGTGCCCGCTCCGTTTTCGGCGCCCTGTTTAACTTTGCTTTCGGCGACGTTCTGCGGAAGCCCCAGCATAACAAGTGCGGCCACGGCGTCTGCCTGCTCTCCGCTCAGCCCGATTTCGGCATGAGCCGCCGTCGGGATGTTTTCCGGCGGCGTTATTTTTTCACGGAGTTCCAGAACTATACGCTCGGCAGATTTTTTACCGATACCCTTTACACCCGCGAGACGTTTCGTGTCGCCCGTAATAATGGCCGCCGCAAGGTCGTCGGCGCCGCAATATGAAAGCACCGACATAGCGGTCTTGCATCCTATTCCGCTGACGGTGATAAGCTGCGAAAACAGCTGCTTTTCTCTTTTGGTGTAAAACCCGAAAAGCGACAACCCGTCTTCTCTGACCTGCAGATAAGTGTAGAGGCAAACTTCGCCGCCCACGGCGCACTGCGCCGCGGTATATCCCGAAACAAAAAGTTCAAAACCGATGTTTCCGCTTTTGACAACAACCGTTTCGTCATCGACAGACATGACTTCGCCGCAAATAAAATTGAACATAAAACCTCACAAAGAAAACTGGTCAGCCAGCCTGTTAGTTTGCGCGTGCGTGAGCGCTATCGCCAGCGCGTCGGCAGCGTCGTCGGGGCGCGGAATTTTCGGCAAGTTGAGGTAAATCTTAACCATTTCCTGTATCTGCCGCTTTTCCGCCCTTCCGTATCCAGTCATAGCCTGCTTGATTTGCAACGGTGTGTATTCGTACAATCTGCCGCAAGCGTGCACGCTGGCAAGCAGGATGACTCCTCTGGCATGCGCCACATTGATACCCGTGGTTACGTTCTGCACAAAAAACAGTTCTTCCACGGCTATTTCGTCCGGTTTGAATTTGTTTATTATTTCCGTCATCGAATCGTAAATCATCGCGAGCCGTACCGCTATATTTTCGTTTTTAGGCGTCGTAATGACTCCGTAATCAACGGCCTTGTGCCTGTTGCCGTTTGTGTCGATTACGCCGTATCCTATTGTGGCGTAACCCGGATCTATACCTAATACCCGCATATATAATACATAATAAATTCAAACACGATTTTCGTCAAGGCAAAAACAAAGACGGGCATGCCCGTCTTTTGTCTGTCCGTTGTTATTCGTCGTCGTCCGGAAGTTCGACGTTGTGATACACGTTCTGTACGTCGTCGTTGTCGTCAAACATGTCGAGCATACGCTCAAATTTTTCCAGTTGCTCGGCCGTAAGAGTAACGGTATTTTGCGGTATCCATTCAACTTCAGCGTTGATAAACGTCACGCCTTTGTCTTCAAGGCTTTTGCGCACGACCGAAAAATCCGCCGGGGCGGTCAGCACTTCAAACATGTCGTCTTCCACCCTCACGTCATCGGCGCCGCATTCCAACGCCATTTCGAAAATTTCATCTTCGCCGAGACCACCGTCCCTGTTGCAGGTAATGACGCCTTTTCTGTCAAACATAAACGACACACAGTTTGTAGTGCCCATGCTGCCGCCGCATTTATCGAAAGCGCAGCGGACATCTCCCGCCGTGCGGTTTTTGTTGTCGGTAAGCGTTTCCACAATAACGGCGGAGCCGCCTATTCCGTAACCTTCGTACATCATGCTTTCGTAATTGATGCTGCCGAGTTCGCCGCTCGCTTTTTTGATGCTGCGCTGAATATTGTCGTTCGGCATATTGTTTGCCCTGGCTTTTACGATTACATCGTAAAGTTTCGAGTTGATGCTCGGGTCAGGTCCGCCCGCTTTTACGGCGACGGCTATTTCTCTGCCGATTTTGGTGAATATTTTTCCCCTGATGGCGTCGCTCTTGCCTTTTTTATGTTTAATATTTGCCCACTTGCTGTGTCCTGACATTGTTACCTCCATTGACGGCGGTTCAGCTGATACATTATAATGCCACCGCTGACCGCGACGTTTAACGATTCGAGATTGTTTTGCATAGGTATTTTTACCTTTTGTTTTGCCGCCCGCATAAGATTTTCAGATACTCCCTGCCCCTCATTGCCAAGAACCAGAATATGTTTTTCGGGACAGGCGGCCTCAAAGACATTTTCGCCGTCCATGTCGGCGCACACAATCCATTCGCCGCCATGTTCGGACAAAAAACTCTCTTCGGAAACTTCAAAAAAATTCAGACTGAACTGACCGCTCATGCCGCAGCGGATTGCTTTAGGCGAAAACACATCGGCACAGTCAACAAGAAACACGTTTTTATATCCGGCGGCGCAGGCGGTCCGCAAAAGCGACCCTATATTTGACGGGTCCTGAACACGGTCAAGCAGCAAGGCTTTTTCGCCGTCATAAACCGCCTGTTCAGGGAGATACGCGACGCCCACCGCGCCCTGGTTTGTTTTTGTGTCGCTGATGCATTTCAAAACGCTTTCAGACACGCAAGCAACGTCGCACGGCGGCAAATCGCCTGAAAAATCTTCCGTCACGAAAATTCTGTCGAAAGTCACTCCGCGCGCCGCCGCGTCACGGATAAGTTTGCGGCCTTCTATAAGAAATTTCCCCTGTTCGCGTCTTCCTTTTTTGTCTTTGAGATTCGCGGCGGCAACCACCGTCGCGTTGCTTTTTGAAGTTATCATTATAAATGACGAGAGCCTTCGCGAGAAGGCTCAATTTGTTTTTACTTAATTGCCGCTTTTGCGGTCGCCGCGAGTTCGGCGAAAGCTTTAGGGTCAGACACGGCGATTTCACTGAGCATTTTTCTGTTGAGTGAAATGTTCGCCACTTTAAGACCGTGCATCAGCGTGCTGTAAGACATGCCGTTTTCCCTGGCGGCGGCATTGATACGGGTAATCCACAAAGAACGGAAATCTCTTTTGCGGAGTTTTCTGCCGACATAAGCATAGTTCTGCGATTTCATGACCGCCTGACGGGCGATGCGGTAGTTGGATTTTTTAAGACCAAAGTAACCTTTGGCAAGTTTTATGATTTTTCTGCGTTTTTTAACGCCGTTTACGCCTCTTTTAATTCTCATAACCTTTTATCTCCTCGCTATTAATAAGGAAGCAATTGCTTCACGGTTTTTGCCTGTGTTTTGTCGACGTAAGCAGGTCCGCGCAAACCGCGGGTTCTCTTAGTGGTCTTTTTGGTCAGAATGTGGTTTTTGCCCATCTGCGCTCTTTTTACTTTACCTGATTTTTTCACGCTGAAACGCTTTTTGGCGCCGCTGTGAGATTTGACTTTTGGCATCTTTATGTCCTCCAATGTGATATTTTTTTATTGTTTGGCCGGAGCGAGAATCATAATAATGCTCCTGCCTTCAGTCGCTGGCTTCTTTTCCATAACGGCCGTTCCGCCCAGACTTTCGAAAAAGTTGTTCATGACTTCAACGCCGTGGCTGGCGAAGGAAGTCTGTCTTCCGCGCATTCTGAGTGAGACTTTGACTTTGTTGCCCTCTTTCAAAAACTTCATGGCGTTTTTCGCCTTGATGTTGATATCGTTGACGTCGATAGTCATCGACAGCCGGACTTCTTTGATTTCAACTACTTTCTGGTTTTTTCTGGCTTCTTTTTCGCGTTTGATTTGTTCGTAGCGATGTTTGCCGTAATCCATAATGCGGCATACAGGCGGCTGCGCCGTCGGCGCTATTTTAACAAGGTCGAGTTCCTGCTCGTCGGCAATCTGACGAGCTCTCGCGACAGGCATAATGCCGAGCTGCTCACCGTCCGCACCAATCAGACGGACTTCTCTGTCCTGAATCTGACCGTTGATTTGAAGTTCTTTAATGAGTCTGTCCTCCTCTCAAAAAAAATATGCGGAAGAATTTTCCGCATAAAAACAAACCATCACCGGATGATGAAAATTCATTTCAGTTTACCAGACAAAACAAAATTCGTATGGTGAGAGCGGAAAACTCTGCTTTGACTGAAATATACTAACAAAACCGCCGACTTATGTCAACGGTTTTGAAGCAATTTGATTGAATTTATCTCGTCACACTTCGAGATTTTTATTTTTTACGTCAGCGAGCATAATTTTGAGCAGCTCGTTTATATCCATCTGCCCAAGATCGCCGTTTTTACGATGTCTGACGGACACGACGCCGTTTTCAACTTCTTTGTCGCCGAGTATCAACATATACGGCACTTTTTCAAGCTGCGCTTCTCTTATTTTATAACCTATTTTTTCGTTTCTGTTGTCGACTTCGGTGCGGATGCCGTTTTCTTCGAGCAAATCTCTTATTTCATTGGCTCTTTCCGCGGCCCTGTCGGTTATGCTCAAAACTTTTACCTGCGTAGGAGCCAGCCAGAACGGCATCGCGCCGGCGTATTTTTCAAGCAGAAGAGCGATTGTTCTTTCATAGCACCCTATCGACGTACGGTGTATTATATAAGGATGCTGTCTTTCACCGTTTTCATCGACATACGTCATGTTGAAGTTTTTGGCAAGGAACATATCAATCTGTATTGTTATTAGAGTATCTTCCTTACCATAGACATTTGAAATCTGTATGTCGAGTTTCGGCCCGTAAAACGCCGCTTCGTCCACCGCCTCAACATAATCGAGTCCGATATGGTCGAGAATCTGTTTCAGTGTGGCTTCGGCCTTCGCCCATACTTCAGGTTCATAAATATATTTCTCTTTATTATTCGGGTCCCACCTGGAGAAACGGAAAGACAAATCTCCGTAAAGCCCGACGCAACTCATGACATATTTAATAAGGTCCAGAACGCCCCTGAATTCACTTTCCAATTGTTCCGGCGTGCAAACGATATGACCTTCGCTTATCGTAAACTGGCGAACCCTGATAAGCCCGTGCATTTCGCCGCTGCTTTCGTTACGGAACAGCGTGGAAGTTTCGCCGTATCTGATTGGCAGGTCACGGTAACTTTTAAGCCCGTTGTTGTAGATGGTATACTGGAACGGGCACGTCATCGGACGGAGAGCGAAAACTTCTTTGTCTTTTTTCTCGTCGCCGATGACAAACATACCGTCAAGGTAATGGTCCCAGTGGCCTGAAATTTTATAAAGATTGCTTTTCGCCATATAAGGCGTTTTTGTCCTTACATATCCGCGGCGCCTTTCCTCGTCTTCGACAAAGCGGGTAAGCGTCTGATAAAGCTGTGTGCCTTTCGGCATAAGCAGCGGAAGTCCCTGACCTATATTTTCATCGGTCATGAAATATCCGAGTTCTCTGCCGATTTTATTGTGGTCGCGCTTTTTCGCCTCCTCGACTTTCGCAAGATACTCGTCGAGGTCTTTTTTCTTGTCGTATGCCGTGCCGTAAATTCTGGTCAGCATCTTGTTGTTTTCATTGCCTCTCCAATAAGCGCCGGCGAGCTGCGTCAATTTGAAAGCCTTGATTTTGCCCGTTGACGGCAAATGCGGTCCGCGGCAAAGGTCGGTGAATTCACCTTGGGTATAGAAAGAAACCGTGTCGTCCCCGATATCTTCGGCAAGCTGAACCTTGTATTCCTCGCCCAGTTTTTCGAAGTATTTGACGGCGTCCTTTTTGCTCATTTCTTTTCTTTCGATAACAAAATCGGCTTTGACGATTTTCTGCATTTCGCTTTCTATTTTTGCGAAATCATCCTGGGTTATGCCGGTTTTGAACTCGAAATCATAATAAAAGCCAGTTTTGATTGCCGGTCCGATTGCCAGTTTAGCCGTAGGAAAAATTCTTTTCACAGCCTGCGCCAGAACGTGGCTGGCGGTGTGCCAATAAACCTGCTTGCCTTCGTCGTCGGCGAAAGTCAGCACTTTGAAATCACAGTCGGCGTCGAGAACACAATTCAAATCGCGCGCTTCTCCGTCAATCTTGACGGCGACGGCGTTTCTGTAAAGACCTTCGCTTATTGATTTGACGATTTCAGCCGCCGATACGCCTTTTTCGGCTTCTTTAACGCTGCCGTCAGGCAAAGTAATTTTAATTTGCGCCATAAAAACCCCCATACAAAAAAATAAAGCCAATTCCGACTTAAGGACGAATAATACTTATCCGCGGTTCCACCTTAATTGTCAAAACTGACCACTTGATTGCAAATTCGCTTGCCAGCGCGTAAACCTTATAAAAAGCGGTTTGGGTAATCGACTCCGTTTGTCCTTTCACCGACCGGACGCTCTCTGCAACTTCTGCCGACACTTACTTGTCTTTTCGTTTACGATTCTGTTATTGAAAATATTTTAGCACATAAAACGCAAAAGTCAACGATTTTTAAAAACAAAATCAGTTTTTTTCGACAGGCAGGCGCCCGCTCAAAAAAATTGCCTTACTATGGACATAAATTCGTCCGAAAAGCGTTTTTCGTCGGCAATCAACACCTTTTTCGGCGCAAGACATATCAGATTAAATAAAATGGTTTCCTCCTCGGTTTTGCTCCTGCCGACAGGCTTTATCATTTTTATTTTTCTGCCCTTTTTGTCAAACAGTTCCGCCCTGTCTCCGTTGGCGCAAATCTTCACTCCGTCAAGGCTTTGCGGCAACGCGTCCAGCAAAAACATCAGGAATTCCCCGGATATTTTGTCGTCGGAAAATACTATGGCGTTTTCGTTTGTAAGATTTATTATTTCATCCCACTTTTCCCTTACAGCCCTGAGTCTGAAATCGAAAAAACCGTCTATAGCAATTATCGGTTGACCGTAAAGTTCTTTGCGTATCGCTCTTTTGTCGTTGTTGCTGTCGAATACCGTCATTGTGTTCAGCAAAGTTTTTATCAGCAGATTTTCGCGGTTGATTTTCAGTTTCTTTTTCAGATAGTCATATTTGAATCCCATCGCGTAAACATCGCAAAGACTTTCCACTATTTCGCCGTGAAGAGCCTCACGGTATTCGTCCTCGCATGCCAGAGACAAAAAACATCTGTCTGTGTTCACGCTGCTGGCCACTACCGAATCGGTAAGTCTGATATGAGGCTTTAGTCTGTTATATACATAATCAAGATAATTTTTTCTTCCGATATCAATACTCAACGTCGTTTCAAACATATCTTCCCCCGATGCACCGATATTGCTAGTGTATGCTTGAAAGAACGTTTTTACATCATGGCATGAAAAAAAAGGAAGCGTTTTTCGCTTCCTTTTTCTGCCAGTAAAATTTTTGAAATCACTCCGAACGCAAAGCCACCACCGCGTCTTTTTTGGCGGCGCTTCTCGACGGAACCAGCCCCGCTATAAACGTCAGCAGCATGCTTATCGCCACAAGCAGCAACGCGTGCCAAGGATTGAGCGCCACCAGACCGTTTATCGTTGTGAGAGACGAAAGCAGAATATTAAGCGGTATGGACAGCAGCAGCGTGATTATCACGCCAAGCGCCCCGGCGGCAAAACCGACCAGCAGCGATTCAGCGTTGAATACACGGGAAATATCTTTTTTCCGCGCGCCTATCGCCTTCAATATGCCGATTTCCTTTGTCCTTTCCAGAACGGATACCGAAATAATGACGCCAATCATTATGGAAGACACGACAAGCGAAATCGAAGTAAAGGCAATCAGCACATAGGATATGGCGTCGACCAAGACATTCATTGCTTCCACCATAAGCCCCATCATGTCCGAATAATATACCGGGGTATTGCCTTCCGTTTCGTTATACGCGTCAAGATGCGCTTTGATAAGTTCTTTGGACTCAAAGTCCACCGGATAAATGCTTATTGCCTGCGGTGTGCTTACCGCGCCCAGCGACGCCAGGTTGCTTACCCTGGCCTTGTCGGCTTCTTTTTGCAAAAAGTTGTCGGAAGCTGTCGGGTTTTCTTCGCGCGCCTCATCGAGATACAGATTGCCCGTAAAACAGTTTATATCAGGATTGTTTTTCTGCCATGTCTCAATTTCCGACGGATTTTCCGTTTCATACCGCAAGACATAATCCTGCAAATCTTTATGATATCCGACCGTGCCCGATATGGAGCCCGTAGCGGTATCCTGATTCACACGGACGATTCCGACTATTTTCAAAGTGATGCCTTCATTATATTCGTCTTCAGGCAATGAGTCTGGTTCGTAAAAATATGTTTTCTCTCCCGTGTCGACGCGGCTGTAAACGGCGTCGTTTGTCAGCAGTTTGAATTCCAGATTCATTATTTCGTCAAATGTGTACGAATCTTTTCCCGACAGTATGCCGAGAGATTGTAGCAACTCGACGTCGGTAACCTGGTTATACTCATCCACGCAAAGCACCAGTTCGTTATATGCCGTCGGGAGTTTGCCGGCCAGCACATCATATTGCGAATTTATGAAGTCGTTATTGTCGACAAGCTGCACCCATTCGGAACCGATTCGCGTTATGCGGTTGAATCCGGAATACGATTGTTTTGTAAAGATATTGAAATTTATGCCGTTTGTATAAACTATTCCGTACGTCAGGCTCGGGTCGATGGTTTTTATCGCTTCTTCGACGTACTCGTCTGTGATATCGTTGCTTTGATAAAGAGCCGATAATTTGTCCATCACCTTATTGACATAAATCTCGTGCGCTTCGGGATACTCTTCGGCGTCAGGAACCTGAAGCATAGACATCAGGTTGCTTACATCAAACGCCGACGAAGTGATTGTCAGCGGAAAACTCGACAGCGTATCGGTCTGCATTTTTTCTATATATGCGCTGAATCCCGATGAAAGAGCCAGAATCAACGCCACGCCGATTATGCCGATACTTCCGGCAAAAGCCGTGACGAAAGTACGCAATTTTTTGGTGAACAGATTTTTCAGCGAAAGTTTGAAAGCGGTGATAAACGACATCGAAGTCTTTTTAGGCCGCCTGGCGACGTTTTCAGTCAGAGTTTCGCTGTCAATAGGGTTCGTGTCGGAAATAATTTCACCGTCAAGCAGCCTGATTATCCTGTTGGCGTATCTGTCGGCGAGGTCGCCGTTATGCGTCACCATTATAACAAGCCTGGTTTTTGCTACTTCTTTCAACAATTCCATTATCTGAACGCTGGTTACGCTGTCCAGTGCGCCGGTCGGTTCATCGGCAAGGACAATATCAGGATTGTTTACAAGCGCCCTGGCTATTGCGACGCGCTGCATTTGTCCGCCCGAAAGTTGATTCGGCTTTTTGTTGAACTGTGTTTCCAGCCCGACTTCTTTCAGCGCCTGCTCCGCCCTGGCTCTGCGCTCCGAGGCGCTTACCCCGCTCAGCGTCAACGCCAATTCCACATTTTCGATTACGGTCAGGTGAGAAATCAGGTTGTAGTTCTGAAAGACGAAGCCTATGGTAGAATTTCTGTAAGCGTCCCAATCGGAATCGACGTATTCTTTTGTTGAAATTCCGTTGATTATCAAATCGCCGGAAGTATATTTGTCCAGCCCGCCGACAATGTTGAGCATTGTAGTTTTCCCGCAGCCGGAAGGTCCCAGCACAGCCACGAGTTCGCTTTCGCGAAATTCCAGGTTGATATTCTTAAGCGCGTGAACCTCCATGTCGCCGGCTTTGTAAATCTTGTTAATCCCAATCAGTTTTAGCATACTTTTTATTATCCTTATTATATACCGAAAAAACTTTAGACCAATTAAAACACAATTAATTTGATTTGTCAAATAAAACGCCGTACGCCTGTCCGCGTCCGCCTGTTTCGGCGGTTAAACTGCCTGAACAAGAGATTTTGACAGTATTATGCGTGAAATAGTAAATTTCAATTTAGACAATACCAAACAATTACCAACAAAGCCGCGGAATTACCGCGGCTTTGTTGGTGCCGAAGGTCGGGCTCGAACCGACACGACTTTTGGGGTCGAGGGATTTTAAGTCCCTTGCGTCTGCCTATTCCGCCACTCCGGCAGAATGAATTTGTTAAAAAAGCCTGAATCCGACGATTCAAGCTTAATGGAGGCACCACCCAGATTTGAACTGGGGCGTAAAGGCTTTGCAGACCTCTGCCTTACCGCTTGGCTATGGTGCCGAATGGAGCGGGAGACGAGATTCGAACTCGCGACATTTGCCTTGGCAAGGCAACGCTCTACCACTGAGCCACTCCCGCGCATTGCCTACTTATGTTACCAAAAAAACACAAATTAGGCAATTAAAATCACACAATATTTTTAATTATTCGGCCGAAATAATGTAATAGTAAAGCGGCTGTCCGCCATATTGGGTTATAAACTCCACGTCGGGATATTCATTTTCAAGCTTTTCGGCAAGCGCAGACGCCTTTTCCTCGGTGGTGTCCTGACCGTAATAAAGCGTAATCAGTTCGGTATCGGCATTTATAAGGTCTTTTATAAGATTATACGCGACGTCTTCCGCCTTTTTCCCTTTTCTGGTAATCTTGTCGCCTTCAAGACCGATGATGTCCCCTTGTTTCAGGTTCATCCCGTCTATCGACGTGTTTCTTACGGCGTACGTCACGCTGGCGCTTCGCACCGTGGACAGCGCGTCGTTCATCGCTTTGAGGTTAACGTCGATTTTTATCTGAGAATTATAGGCGAGTATCGCCGCCAATCCCTGCGGAACGTCTTTGCTAGGCACAACGTAAACATTCCTTTTAGAGACAAGCGCTCTTGCCTGTTCCGCCGCGAGAATGATATTTTTGTTGTTAGGCAGCACAATGACAGATTCGGCATTTATTCTGTTTATCGCCTGCGCGATGTCGTCCGCCGACGGATTCATTGTCTGGCCGCCCTCTATAACCTGATCGGCGAGCAAATCCTTGAATATCGCGGCGAAACCGTCGCCGGCGCAAATCGACAGTACGCCGAGAGGCTTTTTGCTTGCCTCATATTGCGCTTTGCGCTCTCTGAACTGCTCGAGCATATTTTCGATTTTAACCTTGCCCAGTTCGCCGAGATTCAGCGCGTAAGACAATACTTTGCCCGGTTTATTCGTATGTACGTGAACCTTGATAAGTTCAAGGTCGCCTATAACGATAACCGAGTCGCCCACGGTGTTGAGATATTCCCTGAATCTGTCGATATCGGCAAGCGTAGTCTTTTTGAAAATATTTATTACGAAAAGTTCCGTGCAATAGCCGTATTCGATGTCGTCCAGAGCAGTGATATCCGGGGCAAACTCATGGTCATCTACAATCGGCGTCTGAAGCGACGGCGCTTCTATATTCTCCGCCCCTTCGATTTCCTCGCCGAGATAGCCTTTAAGCAAACCTTTCAGTATGCAGACAAAACCGTATCCGCCCGAGTCAACGACGCCGGCTTTTTTGAGAACGTCAAGCATTTCAGGCGTCTGCGCCAGGATTTCCTCACTTTTTGATATTAGATTTTCAAAAAAGGTAATAATGCTTACCGATTTTTTCGCGACGGTTACGGCATATTCCGCCGTGACTCTCGCCACGGTGAGGATCGTGCCTTCTTTCGGCTTCACGACCGCGCCGTACGCGATTTCGACGCCGGCTTTAAGCCCCTTGGCAAACAATTTGGCGTCGATTGTCTCACTGCCGCCTATGGTTGTCGCCACGCCTTTAAGTATCTGTGATAGTATAACGCCCGAGTTGCCCCTTGCCCCTTTAAGAGCGCCCTTGGACAAAGCGTTGGTTATGTCCTCCATTGAATTCGAGGACGCCATATTGATTTCTTTTATCGCTGAATTAAGTGTAAGCGACATATTTGTGCCCGTATCGCCGTCCGGCACCGGAAAGACGTTGAGCGCGTCCACCTGCGCTTTGTTGACGTCGAGCATTTTCGCGCCCGATATGAGCATTTTTTTAAACATCGGCGCGGAAATAGTCTTATCCACCTGTATTCGTGCTGTCATATATTCTCCTGAAAACTCGCAAACTAAATTCTGATACCCGCAACGTGCACGTTGACGGTATTCACGACCATGCCCGTGAAATTTTCGACACCGTATTTTATCGTGCTGCGAAGCGAATCGCTGACGGCTTCTATCGACAGACCGAATTTCAAAATAACGTATATATCGATATTTATTCTTCCACCCTTGGTGGTAATACGCACACCTCTGCCGTCATTTTTTTTACGGAACAAATCAGCGACGGAATCGGAAAATTTTTGCGGAACCTTATCCACAACGCCGTAGCATTCGAGAGCCAGTTTCCCCGCGATTGACGCGACGACCTCATCCGAAACGGTAATTGCTCCATAGCCGTTTGATGTTCTGAGCGCCATTTGTTTTCCTCCTAAACATGATTTGCTTTATGTATTTTACAACATATCCGCCATTTTTACAACCGAATTGCGGTTTTTAAGATGTCTTTTTGTCTTTTTTAATAAATTTAAAGCAAAAATGCTCAAAATTCATTGCAAAAAAATCAAATTGATGATATGATTTTACAGTTAAATTATTCATTCGGGAGGTGACATCAATGTCCAGAGTATGCGCTATCTGCGGTAAAGGCAGAATGACCGGTCACAAAGTCAGTCACTCTAACAGAAAATCAAATCGCACTTGGAACGCAAACGTTCAGAAAGTTAAAATCGAAATCAACGGAAAAGAATCCAGCCAATACGTTTGCACACGTTGCCTGCGCACCGCCAACAAAAACAACGACTGAGCGATTATTTACGCCCCCTTTTTCAAGAGGGCTTTTTTCTTATATATAATAAGGAGAAACCATGGTCTGGGAATTTCAATTTATAACATTCCTGCAACAAAACGGAAACGCTTTTTTTGATTTCCTGTGGTCGGTTGTTTCCATGTTCGGCGAGGAACTCATCATGGTCGGCGTCATAGGCGCGCTTTACTGGTGTTTCAACAAAGAATTCGCCGAATATATGGGCTACTCCCTGCTGACATCCACGGTCGTCAACGGTCTGATTAAAAACGTCGTTACGAGAGACCGTCCTTTTCAAAGCGACGACTGGCAGATAGAAAATAAAAAGCCAGATACGGCAGGCGGGTATTCTTTCCCGAGCGGACATTCGCAAGGCAGCGCCACGCTGTTTTCCTCACTGGCAATATGGCTCAAAAGGCGCTGGATGACAGTCATCGCCATCATAGTCCCACTGCTTGTCGCTTTTTCAAGACTGTATCTCGGCGTGCATTTCCCTACCGACGTAATCGCGGGTCTGGCGCTTGGCGTGGGTTTTTCTTTTCTTTGCTACTATCTGCATAAAAAAGTTAAAGACAAATACCTGCTTTATATCGTTACTCTGCTGATTTGTTCCGTCGGATTGTTTTTTTGCAAAACAGACGACTATTTTTCCACTTTCGGGCTAATGCTCGGCGCGTTTTTCGGATTTCTGTTTGAAAGCAGATTTGTCAACTTCGGTTACGACGTTATATGGTGGAAAAAACTCATACGCTTCGCCGGCGGCATCGCCGTGATATTGATTCTGAAAGAAGGGCTGAAGCTTTTATTTAACCTTATAGTTCCGGGGTCGCTTTATCTCACTTTAATCAGATACGCCGTCATGGCTTTCTGCGGAATAGGTCTTTATCCGATGTTATTCGCCAAACTGAAATTTTAGACGCTCACCGCCCTCTCCGGGCGGTTTTTTATTGCTTCTTTTTGTCCGCGATGTTATAATGCCGCTGTCATGAAAAAGACAGGACAATCCGATTTTTCAAAAGGCGTATATAACGGGCTTCCAATCGCTTTCGGATATATTCCGCTAGCGTTTTCTTTCGGCACGCTGGCAATCAACGGCGGGTACAATTTCATTGTGCCCACCGTAATGTCCCTGTTGTCTTTTACCGGCGCGGGACAGATGGCCGGAATACAAATGATGATTCAGGCGGCGTCCATAATATCTATTTTTCTGGTTAATCTGGTAATCAACTCCCGCTATCTGGTAATGTGTCTTTCGATGAATCAGCGTATAACAGAAAAAATGCCCTTCTGGAAAAAGATGTTTATAGCCTTCGGCATGACTGACGAAAATTTCACAGTGGCTTCGCTTTATGTTGGAAAACTTTCATTTTCATTCTTTGCCGGCCTTATTCTGACGTCTTTTTCAGGCTGGGTGCTGGGCACTCTCGTCGGGGCGCTTGTAATTCAGATTTTGCCGTCAATTGTTCAGGAGGCGCTCAGCATAACGATTTACGCCATGTTTTGCGGTTTGCTGTTGCCCGCCGTCAAAAAAAGCGGTCCGATAGCCATTGTCACAGCGATTTCCGTCGCGGTTTCGTGCCTGTTCTGGTTCATCCCTGTTTTGGCGGCGCTTCCGTCCGGCATAAACATAATCGTTCCAACCGTTCTGGCCGCGGCGATAGGCGCGTGGCTGTTCCCGATGAAAGAACAGCAAAGCGACGATGTCAAAGGAGAAAACTCCGATGAATGAAGTCACTTACATAATCCTTGCCGTCGCGGCGATAAGCCTGGCGTCTTTTCTGCCGAGAGCGATTCCGTTTTTGCTGCCGAAAGGACGGATAAAATCTCGCTTTCTCAACTCATTTCTGAATTATATACCATATTCCGTGCTTGGCGCGATGATTTTCCCCGCGATATTTTTCGCGACGTCCAGCGTAATCGCCTCGGCGACGGGCGCTGTCGTCGCAATCGCCCTGTCTCTTTGGGAAAAACGGCTTATAATCGTCGCGCTCGGGAGCATACTTGTTACGGCTCTTGTGCTGATGGTAATATAAAAAACTCTTTGGCAAAAGCCAAAGAGTTTTTATTTTATAATCTTTCGTGAAAAAATCAGCCGCAAAATGCATTTGATAAACCCGGGCGGGTTTATGCAGACGATTTTTTTCATTCATCCCTCCACGACTCCAACACCAAAACCCGTCCTTCTTTTACAAAAAAACCGACTTTTTCGCTTTCTGCCACATTTGAAATGCCTCTCGTGTCGTCTCTTTTGAGAACGAGGTCTTTAAGCGGATAGAGAAGTCCCTTTGAGTCTATAATATGCGCCGTATCTCCGTAAGGTACCAGTGAGATTGTCCTGTTTTTTCTGGTTTCGAGGTCAACCTGCCCTGTTCCGAGAAATATGATTTCCCCCTCGCCAACCAGCCTGACACCGACGCCCAAATCCATGCCTATGCCGAGAAGCGCGAGATTGCCCAGAAAGTGGTCCGTCCTCTTACCGAAAGCGCCGTAAACATCAACACTGTCGCAGCCTTTTTCTTTAAGCAGCCTGAGCGCGATTTCACCGTCGGTTTCGTTTTTCATGACCGGGTAGACAACGGTCTGACAGTCATCGGGCACAAAACCGAGGCTGTCGAAATCCCCCACGACCAAATCAGGCTTTATCCCCATTTTTTTAGCCCAGACATACGCGCCGTCGGTACACACGCAAAATCCGCCGCTGACGTCTATGCACTCCGGAGGCAATCCGTTAAGAAGCAAAAATCCTTTCATATCAAACCTTTAAGCCGCGCGACTGTCTGTTTTTTGTCGGCAGACTTAAAAAACGCGTTTCCTGCAACAAGACAGTCACATCCGGCGCCGATGATAGTCGACGCGTTATCTCCGTTTATGCCGCCGTCGCCCTGAATCACAATGTTTCTGCCGCCGCGCATATTGATAAATCGGCGCATCTTGCCGAGAGTTTCCTGTTTGAATTTCTGACCGCTGAACCCCGGCTCAACGCTCATAATAAGCATCATGTCCATATTGTCCAGAAACGGCGCCACCACGTCTATTTCGGTGGACGGTTTAATCGCCAGCCCCGCCTTACAGCCGCATTTTTTAATGAGAGAAAGCGTTTCGGATACGTTGTCGCACGCTTCATAATGAATGGTTATGTAATCGGCGCCGTTTTTGGCAAATTCCTCAACATATCTGCCGGGATTAACAATCATGAGATGGGCGTCGACGACAAGTTTCGTGTTTTTGCGGACATCGCCCACCATTTTCTGCCCGAAAGAAATATTCGGCACAAAAACCCCGTCCATGATGTCGCAATGTATCCACTGCGCGCCGGAGTTTTCTATTTCCTCAATCGCCGTTTTAATGTTTGTGAAATCCGCCGACAGAATAGACGGTGAAACTATTATTTCCTTCATTTGCAATCCTCTCTCAGAACTTGTTCTTTTCCGCTTCTTTCAACTCGTTGTATATCGCCAGGTAACGCTGATATCTGCCGCGGCTGAACACGCCGCTTTCCACGGCGGCTTTCACGCCGCACTGCGGCTCGGTTGTGTGCGTGCATGTGTGATATTTGCATTTATCCTGCAAAGCCACCATGTCGGAATAATAAAGCCGCAGCTCCGACGAAGGAATATCGATATCCAGCAACGAAAACCCCGGAGTATCGACAATATAAGTATCGTCTCCTATATCGAAAATTCCGCTGTGTCTCGTCGTGTGCTTGCCCCGTCCGCTCTTTGCGGACAAACCGCCCGTCTTCTGCGCCTCTTCGGCCAATCTGTTGAGAAGCGACGTCTTGCCGACAGCCGACTGGCCGCAAAAAACCGAAGTACTGCCCTTTATGCATTCTTTCAGCGCGTCGGTGCCGATATCCTGTTCGGCGCTGAGACTGATTATTTCATATACCGCGTCTGAATACTCCCGGCAAATCTTTTCAAAAAAATCTTTGCCGTTTATATCGCTTTTGTTGACCGCAAGCACGAGTCTTATATTTTGAATATAACAGTTAAGCGTGATTTTGTCCACCAGCACAAAGTCAGGCGCCGGCAGAGAAGCAATCGTGATGACGGCGATATCCACGTTGGCCACTGACGGGCGGGTGAGAAAATTTCTGCGGGGAAGCAGGCTTTCGACGGAAGCTTTGCCGTATTTGTCAAATGACAGTTCGACGTTGTCGCCCACCATTATCTCGCGGTTGTTGTACGACAACTTTTTTCTGGCTTTCGCCTCGGTCACTTTATGATCGTGAGCCACATAAAAAAACCCGCCCACGGCTTTAATTACTTTACCCTTAACTTTCATTTTTCAGATAATCATTTCTGAGTTGCCCGCACGCGCCGTTGATATCCACGCCCATTTGGCGCCTTATCGTCGCCGAAACGCCCAACGATTCCAGCATACCCAAAAATTTCTGCGCCTGGTTGTTCTTGGTCGCCGACAGATTTCTTTCCCTGACAGGATTCAGCCGTATTAGATTGACATGGGCGGGAAAGCCTTTCAGCACACCCGCCAGGTTTTTCGCGTCTTTTTCCGTGTCATTTTGTCCTTCAATCAGAGTGTACTCGAAAATCACCCTGCGGCCGGTCTGCTCAAAATAATATCTTGCGGCGTTTATAATTTCTTTGACGGAATATTTGTTGGCAATCGGCATAATTTCACGCCGTTTTTCATCAATCGGCGAATGCAGCGAAACCGTCAGGTTGACGGGCAGACGCAAATCGGCAAACCTGTACATTTCGGGAACAAGTCCGCATGTAGACAGGGAAATATTCCTGTAAGAAACCCCGAGACCTTCGGGAGAATTGACCAGTTTCAAAAAACCGACGACATTGTCAAAGTTGTCGAAAGGTTCGCCGCTGCCCATGAGCACAATATTGGTAACGGCTCTTTTTTCGTTCTGAGCGGCGTTTTCCGCGTTGGCTGTAATTACCTGCGCGAGAATTTCGCCCGCCGTAAGGTTTCTGACAAGCCCATTCAGCGTGGATGCGCAAAACTTGCATCCCATGCGGCATCCTATCTGCGTTGAAACGCACAAAGTATTGCCGTATTTGTAATTCATCAAAACGCCCTCTATCACATTGCCGTCATGCAGTCTGTACAGATATTTTTGCGTCTTGTCGGAGGACACGAGTTTTTTTATAATTGTCAACGGGCAGGCAATATACTTCTGGGACAAAAGGCTTCTGGTGGCTTTATCTATATCTGTCATTCCGTCAAAACCGACTCCACGCATGACCCATTTATAAACTTGTTTTGCCCTGTATTTCGGCAGCCCCTCCGCAAGGAAATCCGCCGTTATTTCTTCAAGGCTCATATCCGCCAATAGTTTCATTAATACTCCCTTTTTAATAACGCTATAAAAAAGCCGTCCGTTCCGTCCCTGTGCGGCAGAAACTGCAAATAACCTTCTTTTGTTTTAGGATAATCTAGGCATATCTCTTCCACGGCGAAATTGCCGTGCGCAGACAAAAATTCGTTTACCACGTCGCCGTTTTCCGCTTTAAACAAAGTACATGTGGAATAAACGAGCCTTCCGCCACGCCGAACATAGCGGCATGCCGTTTCCAGAATCTTCTTTTGCGTTTGCGCGAGAGAAGAAATCGCCGCGTCGGTTTTGAATAACTTTATATCCGGTTTTGACGAAACAACGCCGAAACCGCTGCAAGGAACATCGCACAAGACAATGTCAAAAGCGTTTTCGAATTCTTTGTTAAAAACCGTTGCGTCGTTAAGCCTTGCCGAAAGTTTAACGTTTAATGAAGCGGCATATTTTTCAATAAGGGAAACTCTGTGGGGATGAATGTCGCACGCGGTGACTTCCGCGCCGAGCTGGGCGCAAAACACGCTTTTTCCGCCGGGCGCGGCGCATAAATCCAGAATTCTATCCCCTTTTTTTACGCCCGACGCCATGCAGACAAATATCGATGACAGCGACTGAATTATGAAAGCTTTTTTATCCACGCCGTCAAGAGCGCCTTTCACAAAAAAACCGCCGTCACTTTTTTTATATTCAACACCGTTTCCGTCAAGCTGTTTTTCAAGTTCGGCACGGGTGAGTATATACGGATTGTTTCTTATATGATAAAAATCGCTTTTCGGCTCGAAACTTATGATTTGCCCCGCTGTTTCCTCGCCGTAATCTTCGATAAGCCGCCTGACAGCCCACTGCGGATATGAATATAAAACCGAAAGACGCTGAATTTTATCCGACGGATATCGGATATCGGTTTTATTTTTAGCGATATTTTTCAAAACCGCGTTGACAAATCCTCCGGCGCCGCCTTTTCCCGCCGCCTTTGCCAGTTCAACGCTTTCATTGACCGCGACTGCGTCGGGTATGGATAAAAAATACAGGCAGTACGCTCCTATCTGTAAAATCGGCAAAACCGATGGTTTAACCGTTTTGGCATATTGTCTGATTATATAAGTCAAAAAAATACTTTTATCGATAACGCCGTAAACCAATTTTGCGGTAAGCGGTTTATCGGAAGGAGAAAGCCCCGACAAAATTTTATTCAGTCCGACTCCGGAAAAACTTTTTTTCCGGTATACGTCGTCAATACATCTGTAAGCCGCCAAAAAACTTTCTCTCATTTTCCTAAAATATCGCCTGTTTTTATTTTTCTGCCGTTTACGAAATCTCTGTAACCGAGAACTTTTCCGCCGGACAACTGCATGGAAACCAGGCGCAGACACCCGACGCCGCAGCAGACGACTACGGCGTTTTTATCGCACATGACGATTTCTCCGGGCGCTCCACCGTGCCCGTCGACGATTTCGCTCTGATAAATTTTGAAATTTACGCCGTTGAGCGTTGTAGACGCTATCGGACTCGGATTAAAAGCCCGAATCCTGTTGGAAATGTCTTCCGCGGACATTTTCCAGTCGATTTCCGCCATTTCACCGCTTATTTTTCCGCAGTAAGTCGCCGATTTTTCATCCTGCTTTTCCAAAGACAAACTTCCGTTTTCAAGTTTATCAAGCACTTCTTCCAGCGCGGAAACCGCCTGAACCGCCAATTTGTCAAGCAATGTGCCGGCGGTGTCGGCGGCGGCAATGTCCACTTTCCGCCGCGCGGCGATATCGCCGCTGTCCATGGCAAGGCAGGTTTTCATTATCGTGACGCCTGTCTCGCCGTCGCCGTTCATGATTGCGGTCTGCACCGGCGCCGCCCCTCTGTATTTGGGCAGCAAAGAACCGTGGGCGTTAAACACACCGAATTTCGGAATGGATAGAATTTCTTCCGAAAGCATCTGTCCGTACGCGGCGGTGATAAATACGTCGGCTGAAAGTTTTTTCAAGTCTTCCGCGCCGTCGGAAGAAATTTTTTCAAACTGAAAGACTTTCAGATTGCGCTGTTCGGCGACACGCTTCACCTGGCACGCTTCGGTTTTGTTCCTGTTGCCTCTGCGGTCGGGCTGACAGACAACGGCGACAATTTCGCGCCCCGCGTCCAGAAGTCCGTTCAAAATATCGGCGCCGAATTTCGGCGTCCCCAGAAATACTATCTTCATCTGCCTCTTTTTAGTTCGATTCTTTTAACCATTTTGTCGGTAAACAATATGCCGTCGAGATGGTCCATCTCGTGCAGAATGGCTCTGGCGAAGTAATCTTCCGCCTCAAAGCGGCGCTTTTCGCCGAATCTGTCAAAATACTCTATCTTAATTTTCTGCGGACGCTTGACTATCCCCCTGCACGAGTCAACGCTGAGACAGCCCTCGTTGTCAAGGCATTCGCCTTCGCTTTCAAGCAAGACGGGGTTTACCAGCTCAAGCAGCACGTCGTCATACTCTACTATAGCGACTCTGCGTAAAACATTAACCTGCGGGCTGGCAAGCCCCAGCCCCGACACTTCATGCAACGTGTCTTTCAGGTCATCGAGTAAATCCCACAGCCGCTGGTCGAACTTTTCGACCGGACGGCAAACTTTTCGCAAATTAGGGTCGCCTTCTTTTATTATCTTTCTGGTTGCCATAAATTTTACCTCATGTCATATTCTGCGGATTTCTTTCCACAAAAACGCCCACGTCTTTATGTTGTTTCATGTCGGAAACCGCGAAAATTTTATCCGAAAGTTCGTCCGTCATGTCTCCCTTTATTTTCATAAGAATCTGATAACGGAATTTTTTTTCGATACGCCGAACAGGCGCTTTCATTTTATTGGCAAATAAAATATCGTCTCTGCTTTTGCGCAGTTCCTGAATCATCGCGTATTGCGCGTTGAGCGTGGAAATGGTATTCTGCTCGTTTTCGCCGCTGTACAAAATTCTGACAATTGTCGCGAACGGCGGAAAATCAGTCGCTTCTCTTATGTTGATTTCTTTCGCGTAAAAACCGAGATAATCCTGTTTTGCCGCCAGACGCAGCACGATATGTTTCGGCGAGTACGTCTGCAGAATAACTTTGCCGCTTTTTACATCCCGCCCGCATCTGCCGCTCACTTGCGTCAGCAGCTGAAACGTTCTTTCACCCGCCCTGAAATCTTCAAAATGCAGGCTCTGGTCAGCGTCGAGTATCCCGACCAATGTCACATCCTTGAAATCGTGGCCTTTTGCCACCATCTGCGTGCCGACGAGTATCTGCGCCTCATGGTTGGCAAAAGCCTCTATTATTTTTAAGTGCGCCTCTTTGTTCTGCGTGGTATCGAAATCCATGCGCAAAACGCCTACGCCCGGAAACAACTTTTTAAGTTCATTAACTACCCGCTCGGTGCCGATTTTACCCTGCCTTATAAAAGGACTTTTGCATTCGGGACACAAATCAAACATTCTGTACCGCTTGCCGCAATAATGGCATTTAAGCAGATTTTCGTCGGCGTGGTAAGACAAACTGACGTCGCAATCTTCGCATTTGGCGGTATAACCGCACTTTGTGCACATCACGAAAGATGAAAAACCCCTGCGGTTGAGAAACAAAATAGCCTGATTGCCCTCCTTGATTGTCGACTTCAGCTCATCATAAAGCCTGTCCGACAGAAAACTTTTGTTTCCGTTTCTGAGTTCCATCGCCATATCGACAATTTCAACCTCCGGAAGAGGCCTTTTGTTTATCCTATTTTGTAGCGTAATCAGTTTGATTTCGCCGTTTTGCGCCTTGTAAAAAGTTTCGACGCTCGGCGTGGCCGAACCGAAAACCAGTTTCGCCCCATTATATTTGCGCCGGAACCGCGCGATTTCGCTCGTGATATATCTGGGATTGGATTCGCTCTGATAACTTGCGTCATGCTCTTCGTCGATGATAATTACGCCGACATTTTCAAGCGGCGCGAAAACCGCGCTGCGCGCGCCCAAAGCGATTTTCGCCTCGCCTCTTTTCAGCCTCAGCCACTCATCAAACCGTTCGCCCGCCGAAAGCCCGCTGTGCAGCATGGCAACCTGTTCGCCGTACCTGCTGCGAAACAGTCTGAGCATGTTCGGCGTGAGCGATATTTCAGGCACAAGCATAACAGCCGTCTTATTTTGAGATAAATAATAATCTATTACAGACATATATATCTCTGTTTTGCCGCTTCCTGTTACACCGAAGAGCAAAAACTCATTTTCAGTGCCGTTAATAATGGTTTCTATGGCAGATCTCTGCTCATCGGTATGAACGAACGACTGTTTTTCGCCGCAAAGGTTTTTGTAAGGAACACGTCCCTTTTTTACTTCACTGACAGTCAGCAGCCCCTTTTCTGCCAGTTTTTTGACGGTACCGAACCCGAATTTTTCTCCGAGTAATGTATAATCGGATTTCTCCTCCGAAGCGAGAAACTCCAAAAGCGCCCTTTGATTCTTTGCGGATTTTGAAAGTCTTTCGACAGCTTCGTCAAGCGGCAAAACCGGAAACACGACTCTTTTTTTTAGTTCTCCTATTCTGCCGCCCCTCATCTGTGCAGGCACAAAAAGCCTGAGCGCGTCAATAAGTCTTATATGCAAACGCCCGATCATGAAACGCATGAGCTCGAGCATTTCCGGGGTGACGGCCACAAAATCGTCCAGCGGCGCGACGATTGATTTCAATTTACTGTCGTCTATATCGCTGTGCTCTTTTTGGCCTATCGCAAAGCCTTCGATTTTCCTGCCGCCGAAAGGCACCAGAACACGGGAACCGACAAAAACGCCGTCGACGCCCACATAGTCAAAAACCCTGTCCACTTCAGAATTGGCTATATCGACTATTACCTCGAAAATCATCCGCGCACCTTCTTGATTTCGTCGAGAATCACGTCGGCAAGTTCTTCCTTGGACATTTTTTCACATTCTCGTTTTATGCCGCCGCCTATTATCGTGGCAATATTTGTATCGGTGCCGAACCCCGCGCCATCTTTCGTGACGTCGTTAGCCACAACGAGTTCCGCGTGTTTTTTTGCCAGTTTGGCTTCAGCGTTCTTTATCAGATTTTCGGTTTCGGCGGCAAAAATGACGAGAACAGCGTCGCCATGTTTGTTTTTACCGACAAACTCGGCGATATCGTCGTTTTTAACAAGTTTCAGAGTAACTTCATCGCCTTTGATTTTATTAAAAATCTTTTCCGACGGTCTGTAATCGCTTGGAGCCGCGGCCATTATAACCGCGTCCGCTTCGGAATACTCCTTTTTTACCGCTTCAAACATTTCCGCCGTTGTTTCGGCTTTTATTATTTTTACGCCCGACGGCGTTTCGCAGGAATGCAGCCCCAGCACCAGCGTCACTTCGGCGCCGCGTTTCGCCGCCGCCGACGCTACCGCGCACCCCATTTTTCCGCTGGAATAATTCGTGATGCACCTGACGCCGTCTATCGGCTGAGCCGTTCCGCCCGCGGTGACAAGCACCTTTTTGCCGCGGAAATCATTTTGGGGAAACAAAATTTTTTCTATTTCAGCCTCAATCTCCGACGGTTCCGCCATCTTGCCCTTTCCGACGTCGCCGCACGCGAGCCTTCCGACGGAAGGCTCAATAAACAAATATCCCAGACTTTTCAGCCTGGCGATATTTTCACGGACGACGGGATTTTCATACATGTTTGTATTCATCGCCGGAGCGACGAGCACGGGACTTTTAGTCGCCATAACAGTAGTGGAAAGCATATCATCGGCTATGCCGCACGCGATTTTACCGATGATATTGGCCGTCGCCGGAGCGATGACAAATATATCGGCTTTTTTCGCAAGCGAAATATGTTCGACCTCCCACGGGTGGTTGCGGTCAAACGTACTGACTACCACGGGTCTGCCCGACAATGTTTCGAAAGTAAGCGGCGACACAAATTCACACGCGTTTTTCGTCATTATCACATCTACCGAGTAACCTTTCTTTTTAAGCGATGACACCAGCTGACAGGCTTTATAGCAAGCAATGCCGCCCGTCACGCCAAGCACTACGTTTTTTGACATAATTATTCTCTTACCAGCTTTATTTTACCTTCGTACAATTCTTCCGCGGCGAAAGATATCGTTTTGACATCGGTCGATATCTCGTCGTTCGCCTGCATCTGATTGAGTTGTTTCGCTCTTTTCGTCAGTGCGCAGCAAAGCACATATTTATTGCCGGCTATTTCAGTCAATTCATCGATAGGTGGTTTTGTTACCATTATTTGCCTCCCATAATTTTTTCTATTTTTTTCACGGCGTTTTCCACCGTGTCATTTAATACAACGTAATCGTATTTATCCATCTGACTCAGTTCGGTTTCGGCTTTCGCCATGCGCTTGGCGATGGTTTCTTCCGTTTCGCTGCCGCGCGACCTTAACCTCGCGATCAAGTCGTCTTTAGACGGAGCAGTGAGAAAAATCAAAACGCTTTCCGGCATCTGAGCTTTTACCTGCAGCGCGCCGACAGGTTCTATTTCCAAGAGAACATCCCTGCCCTTTTCGAGATTATCGACGACAAAAGCGCGCGGAGTACCGTAATAGTTGTCGAAATGACCGGCGCACTCCAAAAAACCGCCCTCTTCTTTAATTTTGAGAAAAGACTGCTTGTCGGTGAAAAAATAATTTACGCCGTTTTTTTCATCGGCTCGCGGCGGTCTCGTCGTCATAGATATCGACAGCACAATATCCGGTCTTTCTTTAATCAGCTGTTTGCACACGGTGCCTTTGCCGGCTCCCGACGGTCCGGACAGAATATACAATTTCCCTTTCATCTGATGTTCCTCGGCGAGTTATTCGGCGTTTTGCACCTGCTCGCGGATTTTTTCTATCTCGTTTTTGAGCGACAGCGCCACAGAAGTCAGTTCCGCGCTGTTTGATTTGGAGCAAATCGTGTTTGTCTCGCGGTTGAGTTCCTGCACAAGAAAATCAAGCTGCTTGCCGGCGGCATTGTCTTCGGCAATGATACTGCGAAAATGCGCTATATGTGCGAAAAGTCTTGAAATTTCCTCGTCGATATTACACTTATCCGCGAAAAACGCCACTTCGTTCAAAAACCTTGCTTCGTCATACTGAACGTCGCCAAGCATTTCAGAAATGCGCTCTTTCAGCTTATCGGCGTACTCTTTTGTGACGGACGGAGCCGCGTCTTTGATTGTCACGGCGAACTTTTCAACGTTATCGATACGGCGCGAAAGATTTTCCTTTATTTTTTCGCCTTCAAAACGCCTCATCGCGTTGAGATTATCGCAAGCGGACCTGACGGCTTCCGAAACAATGTGCGTCAGCAAGGTTTCGTCCTCTTCCTCGGCTTCTGTTTTCAGTACGTCGGGCATTTTCATAAGTTCGGCAAGCGAAAAATTGTTGTCGATAAAAAACTTGTCTTCCAACTCCGCCGCCGCTTTGAGATATCCGTCGGCAAGACCGATATCCACACGGACTTGTTTCAGTTTGTCGCTGTTGTCCGAATAATTGAGATAAACGTCTATGTGTCCGCGCGAAACATTTTCCGAAATAATTTTTCTGACGGCGTCTTCGCACGGATTCAGAATCCTCGGCATTTTGATGTTCAAATCCAAAAATCTGTGATTTACGGCTTTCAATTCGACGGAAAGTTTGCGTCCTTCCTCCTCTTTCACCGCTTTTCCGTATCCGGTCATACTGAACATAACACTACCTCATTATTGAACAATAATTATATCACAATGTTTGGCAAAAAACAACTTTATAGTTCACGATATTTCCCTGACGAATCTGTCTTCATCCCATATTTCTACGCCGAGAGACAGCGCTTTTGCGAGTTTACTCCCGGCGTTTGCCCCGGCAATGACCAGGTTGGTGTTTTTGCTTACCGCCGACTGCACTTCGCCGCCCATGTTCCTAATTATTTCCGACGCCTCGCTTCTGCCGAATTTTTCCAAAGTGCCGGTAAGAACCACATTTTTGCCTTTGAATTTCCCAGACGCCGCCACATACACGGGGTTGACCCCCTTGTTTTTAAGCCTTTCGATTATGACGCGGTTGTCGTTGTTGGCGAAATATTCCAGAATGCTTTCGGCGACAATCGGTCCGATATCGGGCATCGCGGTCAGTTCGTCCGCCGTGGCGGACGCGAGTTTGTCGATGCTGCCGTATTTAGCGGCCAGGTCGCGCGCGGTTTTCTGCCCGACATTGTCTATACCGAGAGCGAAAATAAGCCTGTCAAGACTCACTTTTTTGCTCTTTTCTATCGATTCGAGCACATTTCCGACTTTTTTATCCTTGAATTTATCAAGTTTGAGCAAATCTTCAGCCGTCAGGTCATAAAGCATGGCGACGTTATTCACGCCCAGCACTTTGTAAAGAGCTTCGGCTGTCTTTAACGAAATGCCGTCTATGTCACAGGCGTTTTTACTGCAAAAATGAACTGTTTTATTGACTATCTGCGGTTCGCAATGCAACGAATTGACGCAAAACAGATTCGCGCCGAATTCTTCGAGTTTGCTTCCGCACGCCGGGCATACCGACGGCACAGGAATATCCCTGCTGTCTTTAGTGTGCTCCACTACAGACAGCACCTCTGGAATCACGTCGTTTGACCTTCTGATAATCACACGGGAACCTGTTTTGAGGTCTTTGCGGGTGATGTCGCCGTAATTATTGAGCGTCGCGCGGCGTATCGTGGCGCCGCAAAGTTCCACCGGCTCCATCACTCCTATCGGGGTGAGTTTCCCCGTGCGGCCGACCTGCCAGACAACTTCTTTCAGCAGGGTGACCGCCTGGTCCGCCTCGAATTTATAGGCGATTGCCCATTTCGGAAACTTGCTTGTGTATCCGAGTTCGTCTCTTATATAAGTCTGTTCGACTTTGATAACCACCCCGTCAATGAGAAAATCGAGCGACGTGCGCGTCTGCTCTATTTCTTTTATATATTTCTTTATCGTTTCAAAATCGTCGGCCTTTTTGTAAAATGCGTTTGTCTGAAATTTGTTTTCTTTAAGAAAACCGACAATATCGTCCTGCCCCGAAAACTTCCGCCCTTCGCAATAACCGACGGCGTAAAGCACCAGGTCAAGATTGCGTTCCGCTGTTATTTTAGGGTCGAGATTTCTTATCGCCCCGGCAACGCCGTTGCGCGCGTTTTTCAGCTGCTCGTCAGGATGCTTTTTATTGAAAGCCTCCATCGCCGACAGTTTCATTATGCCTTCGCCCTGGATTTCGGTTCTGCCTTTATAATTGATGGTAAGCGGCACGCTTTTTATCGTCCTCACCTGGGGCGTAACAACTTCACCTACTTCGCCGTTTCCGCGCGTCGAGGCAAGCACAAGATTGCCTCCGTCATATGTCAGGTTTATTGTAAGGCCGTCGTATTTATATTCAACGGTAAACACTGCCTCGGGAAACCGCGCTTTTATTTTGCCGTACCACTCCTCGAGTTCGCCGTAACTTTGCGCCTTGTCAAGACTGTAAAGCCTGCCCAGATGCCTGTGCTGCTCAAAACCTTTCAGAATCTCGCCGCCAACCCTGTTTGTGGGCGACGACGGCAGCCGCGTGCCCGTTTCCTGTTCCAGCGCCAAAAGTTCGCCGTACAATTCATCGTATCTGGCGTCACTAACGGCGGGCTCGTCCAATACATAATATCTGTAAGCCCAGTCGTTTAGTGTTTCAACCAGTTCTTCCATCCGCTTTGACTGCAAATCGTTCATTCCACCACTTCCAGCGGAGCGAATTTCAGCGCGAGCGTTTTTACGCCGATACCGCTGAAAACAACGTCCGCGTTTTCTCCGTTAATACAAATTATAACACCTTCGCCGAAAACCTTATGTCTGACACGCTGCCCTTTTTTGAATTTTCCAAGATTGGCGTTTTTCACGCCGCAGTTTACCGAAGGCGCGATGCTTTCCGCAGTTTTTTTAGGATTGAGGTAATTTTCCACATCGGTAAAAAACACCGAAGGCATGGTCGGCTTTTTAACGCCGTACATAAATCTGCTGCGCGCTCTTGTGAGATACAACCTTTCTTCCGCCCTTGTCACGGCAACGTACATCAGGCGGCGCTCTTCTTCCATTTCGTCATCGTCGTATCTCGCGCGGGAATTAGGAAATATCCCGTCTTCCAGACCGACAACAAACACCACTCTGAATTCAAGCCCCTTTGCCGCGTGAACGGTTGCCAGAGTAACATAGTCGCTATCGTCGTCAAGCGTTCTGCTTGAATCAAGTGCCGTACTTTCAACATAATCTCTTACGGAACAACCCGGGTTTTGCGACACAAACTCCGCTACCGAATTCATAAACTCGTCGAGGTTCATCAATCTGTCCATTTCGGCTTCTTTGTCGGACAGACTTTCTCTGTACGCAGTGCGAGATATCACGTAGTTTACAAATTCTTCCACTGTATGGTCTTTTTCATACACAAACAACTCGTCCAACAGTTGGGCAAAGCCGAACAGTTTGTTGCGCACGCCTTTGTTAAAGGCGGACAGACAATCCTCATCGGTAATGATTTGCAAAATAGGCACGCCCTTTTCATCAGCTATAGCGGTAAGTTTGTCTACCGTGGTGTCGCCTATACCGCGTTTTGGCACGTTTATAACTCGCAAAAGAGATTCGTCATCACTTGGATTGATTATGACTTTGAGATAAGATATCAAATCCTTAATCTCTTTGCGATCAAAAAACTTAAACCCGCCAAAAACTTTTGTAGGTATTCCGTATTTTGCGCACTCTTGCTCAAAAGAGCGTGAAAGCGCGTTGACTCTCATCAGCACGGCGAAATCGCCGTATTTCATGCCGCTGTAACGAACCAGGCTTTCTATCTGCGAAACGACATAATACGCCTCTTCGCTTTCATTATAGCCGCAGTAAGTTTCTATTTTCACGCCATCGGCGTTCTCCGTCCACAGCGTTTTGTCGCGGCGGTTTTTGTTTTTGCCTATAATCTCGTTGGCGACGTTAAGGATTTTTTTTGTGGAACGATAATTCTGTTCCAGTTTGAAAACTTTCGCGTCGGGAAAATCCTTGTCAAAATCCAGAATATTTCTGACAACCGCCCCGCGCCAACCGTAAATAGACTGGTCGTCGTCGCCAACTACAAACAAATTGCCGTGTTTGCTTTGCAGTAACTTCAAAATTTCATATTGAACGGAGTTTGTGTCCTGAAACTCGTCCACTGAAATATACTGAAACCTGTCGGAATATTTTTCCAGCGCTTCGCCGTCTTCTTTGAAAAGTTTCAGGGTGTTGAGCAACAAGTCGTCGAAGTCCATGGCGTTCGCGCGTCTTAGCATTTCGTCGTATTTGACATAAATCGCGGCGTAAACGTCAGCGTCGCGCTCATACGCGTAGACTTTTTTGTAATCTTCCGGTGAAAGCGCCTCCGATTTAGCTTTGGAAATGTTCCACACCGCGTTTTTAGCCAAGTTGTTGTCTTCGTCGAAATTCATTTCCGCCACAATCCTCTTGACCAGTCTTTCGCTGTCGACGTCGGAATATATCGAAAATCCGCTTGTGTACCCGAGCCTGTGCGCTTCGGCGCGCAAAATCCTAGCGCACATGCTGTGTATCGTCGAAATCCACATCTTGTCGGCGCAGTCGGTTATTTCTGAAAGCCTGCTCTTCATTTCGGCGCTGGCTTTGTTTGTGAAAGTGATTGCCAGAATATTCCACGGCTTTACGCCGAGTTCGTTCACAAGCCTGGCGATTCTCTGCGTCAGCACTCTTGTTTTTCCGCTGCCGGCGCCCGCCAGCACCAGAATATGTCCTTCGGTTTCCATGGCTCGCGCCTGAGCCTCGTTAAGTTGTATCATCTTGTCCGCCTTATGTTTCTTTTGTAATATGATATCAAAACAGAGCGTAAAAAGCAAAGCTATTAACGTACGACGCATAAAAAAAGAAACCGCCCTTTTTGGCGGTTAAATCTCTTTTATTTGCCGTATCGCAGTTCTTTCTCTTTATAATATCTCTCTTTCATTTCTTTGAACTTTTTAGACAGCTCGAATATATAGTGCTGTTTCGCCGATTCGCTCATGGCGCGCATTTTTTCTTTGTCGGCGAGCGCGCCGATTGGATTTATCACCACCGAATTCTGTGAAAGCAGCCCGCACACTTTTCTGTACAATTCTTCGTCCTCTTTGCTGTCGGTGTCGAAAATCTTTCTTTTCAGCACTTCGCGATACTCGCAAAAAACAACGTCGGTGTTTTTGCCCTGAATCGCCGCGGTTTCAACGTCCGATTGCCTTTTGGTTTTCACATCATCCCAAAAACCGCTTTTCATGCGAGTTTTCGCTTCTTTGGCGTACTCTTTGATTGTAGGCATAAAGTCACCTCGATTTCTGTAAATTTTTGTCGAAAGCCCCGTATAGAACAATTGCTTGCCACTTTCGGGCAAGCAATTTACTTTCGTTAAATTTTGGATTTACGTTTTCTGGCCGCTTCGGACTTCTTTTTACGTCTTACGCTAGGCTTTTCATAATGTTCCTTGCGTCTGATATCGCTTATGATGCAGTCACGGGCACACTTTCTCTTGAACCTGCGCAGCGCGCTGTCGAGAGTTTCGTTTTCGCCGACTCTGATTGTGGACACTCTGTTTCGCCTCCTTCCCAAGGAACGGTAAAATTTTTAACACAATTATTATACCCGAGGAGGCGGATTTGTCAAGAAAAATCAGTTCTTTTCCCAGCGCAATTTTTCGCCGCTCAGAATATGCACATGCACATGCGGAATGGTCTGGCCGCCGTTTTCGCCCTGATTGATAACGATGCGGAAACCGTCGTCCAGTTCAAGTTCTTTTTTGAGTTCTTTGAGCTTTCTGACGCATTTGAGAAATTTTTCAGCCTGTTCGTCCGTCATGTCTTCAAGCAATCTGTAATGCTCTTTCGGTATCATCAAAAAATGATTTTTCGCCTTAGGCTCAATGTCTCTGATGATAATCATATTTTCGTCTTCATATACTTTTGCGGTCTGAAGTTCGCCGCTGACGAATTTGCAAAACAAACAATCTTTCATAAAACAACCTCCCCGATAAGCCCGTCGCGGAACAGTTCCTTCGCTTTGACTGTGTGAAAGGAATTTTCTTCCGCGCGGTTTTTATCGATATAAATTTTGATATAATTTTCGGTATAACCCGCAATCAGGCCGCCGTCTATTTCTTCGGCAAGTATCTTCATGACGCTGCCGACGTGTTTTTGCAAAAAGGCGTTTTTCAGCCGATATTTGATTTCGGTGAGCCTTTCCGCGCGCGATTTTTTTTCTTCGTCGCGCACCTGGGCAAACCCCGCGGCGACTGTCCCCTTGCGCGCCGAATAAGGAAAAACGTGAATGTCGCTGAAACCAACCGCCGACACGAATTCCGCCGTTTCGGCAAACGCCGTTTCGTCCTCCCCCGGAAAACCGACAATAACGTCGGTAGTTATGCCCGCGTCGGGGAAATATTGTCTGATGAGCCGCACTTTTTCCATGTATTGCGCCGTGGTGTAATGTCGGTTCATCTTTTTCAACACTTTATCACTTCCGCTTTGCAAAGACAAGTGAAAATGCGGACAGAAATTTTTATTTTCAGTCAAAACGCCGAGAAAACCGTCGTCGATAATATTCGCTTCGAGACTGCCCAGCCTTATCCTCGCTTTCAGCCCCGAAAGACGTTTTATCAGCCCGCCCAAACTTTCGCCCGTGTCTTTGCCGAAAGAACTGATATCTATACCCGTCAGCACGATTTCGTTGACAATCCCGTCGCGCGACTTCGCTTCGGCGATGATGTCGTCAACACTTCTGCTGCGGCTCCTGCCCCGCAGATACGGCACAAGACAATAACTGCAAAAATTGTCGCAGCCTTCCTGAATTTTAATAGTCTGCCGGGTTCTGACCGTTTCGGCAAACGGGGTTTGCTGATACGACGTCGGCAACTCTTCAATGTCTTTTGTCTTTTGGGCGGCGCTTCCGATTACATCGGTGATGTCAATCTTTGAGGCGACGCCTTTGATAAACCTGACATTCGGGAATCTGTCAAACTGGGCGGCATTGTTCTGCGAAGCGCACCCGACGATATACACCGAACACTCCGGATTCAGTTTCACCATTTTCGCGACCGCCTGCCTCGACTTCTTTTCGGCCTCAGCCGTGACGGCGCAAGTGTTCAGAATATAGCAGTCGGCCTTTTTAAGCCCTTCAAAAGCGTTGTGTCCGGCTTTTTTTAGTTTTGCCACCATCACTCCGCTTTCGTATTGGTTGACTTTACAGCCCAAAGTATAAACACAAACGTCCATTCAGTTTTCCTCCGACAAACCGTCAAGCCACGCCGAAATGACCGACAGGGCAAAAACGGAAGCGGTTTCGGCACGCAGAATTCTTTTGCCGAAACTGACGGAAACCGCGTTTTTCAAGCGGCTTATCTCCCCGATTTCTTCGGGGGAAAACCCGCCTTCGCTGCCGATGACAACCGCCATGTCTTTCGGGACGGAAATAGCGTCCAGCGCTTTAAGCAGTTTATTGCCACGTTCCGTCTCGTTGCAGAAAATCATCGTTTCATGACGGCGCAATCTTTCAATGAGTTCTTCAAAGCCCACACAGTTTTCCACCCCGGCCAGTCTTGACCTGCCGCATTGCTTTGACGCCTCAAAGGCTATGCGGCGATATCTGTCGGTTTTTTTAACGTCCCATTTTGCCACGGTAAAACGGCTTTCAAAAGGAACGATTTCGCCCGCGCCGAGTTCAACGGCTTTTTGCACGCAAAAGTCGAATTTATCGCCTTTCATAAGAGCCTGGTAAAGCGTTATTTTTGACCCGAATTCCGCCGCGTTTAGCCGTGTTTCGACCACGCGCAAAAGAGCGCGGTTGTTTTCAATCCTTTCGATTTCGCAAAATCTGTCCAGACCGTCGTTGAAACAAACAACGGCTTTATCGCCTTCTCTCATCCGCAAAACTTTTTTCAGATGAGCGAATTCATTGCCGTCAACAATAACGCGGCCGTCAGCGTCCGTCGATTCCGGCGGCACGAAAAATCTTCTGTACTCCGCCATGTCACACCCCGACCAACATCGCCGTCCATTCGCCGCGGCGTATGATTTTTTTAACGTCGAGGTTTTTCTCGTAGCACAAAGACAGGATATCGCTTTCTCTTTCAAGCAGAATACCGCTGAAAACAATCGCCGAACCCTTTTTGGTGTAACGCAGGATATCGTCAATGTATTTTTCGATTATATCAGCCGTAAGATTGGCAAACACCACGTCGAAACTCCCGCCGAATTTGTCCAGAGTACCCTGCTCAACCGTTCCTTCAAGATCGTTGAGCGCCAGATTTCTCTTGGTGGCTTCACACGCCTGACTGTCGTAATCCACAAAAAAGGCTTCCTTCGCGCCATATTTCAGAAAACTGATGCCGAGAATACCGCTTCCGCAGCCGAGGTCGGCGATTTTTTTACCGCATATGTCCAGCATCTGCCCCAGCGAAAGGCACATTCTGGTTGTTTCGTGTTCGCCGGTGCCGAACGCCATGCCTATATCCATGACAACGGGAATTTCTCCGCCGCTGACGGCGGGTTTTTCATCGGCGGAACAAATAACTATCCTCCCGACGCGCACCGTGCTGAAAAACTTTTTCCTGTAAATAAGCCACTCGCCGTCGTCAAACACTTTTGTGGCGATTGTAAGTTTGCCGGCGTCCGTGCTTTCGGCCAAAACGCGGAATCTGTCGTGAAGCCGCGCAAGGACGTCCGCCGTTTGCTCTTCTCTGGCGAAACCTTTGACGATGACGTCGTCCGAAAGTCCTTTGAGCACGTCGTCATCGCAATAGTCCCAATCGGCTTCCAGAAAATCTTTCTTGTCATACACGGCAACGCCCTCACCTGTCAGTTCGGTGAGAATGTCGGCGACGATTTCCGCCGCCGCCTCGGTTGTGCTGACGGCTATTTCTGTGTATTTCATATTTCCTCGTTCATGAGAATATCCAGAAGAATTTTTGCGTTTTGCCACTCGCCTTTAAGCGAGCGGAAATATTTTTCGCCTTCTTCCGTTATCCTGTAATATTTGCGTTTGACGCCGACGTTTTCGTCGCCCCATTTGCCGGTGATAAAACCGTCTCGCTCCAGCCTGTGATAAGCGGAATAAAGCGACTGTTCGTTCGGAACGTAAAGATTCTTTGTTTTCGCTGCGATATTGTTTTTAATTTCGGCGCCGTATTTTTCGCCGCGCATCAGCGCCGCGAGCACAAAAGCGTCAATATGTCCGCGCAATAAATCGCTGGAAATAACCTGCATATCAAGCCTCCGAAACCTGTTTTTTTGACTATTTTAACATATATGTCTGTAATAGTAAATAATATTTGCCCAAAAAATAATAAAAGACGGATGATTTTCCGCCTTTTATTTATACAATTTGGTAATTTCTTCGTTATACTTTTGCTGCTCAGGATAGTTGCGCATCGACATGTTAGCCTCAAAGTTCATTATCGCCTCTTTCTCCGCTTTCGACACGGATTTAGGAACTTCTATGACGACTTTCACATACAAATCACCCGACGCTCCCCGCCTGTTTTTGATGCCCATGCCTTTGAGCCTGAACACCTGGTTGTTCTGCGTACCTTCGGGAATTTTCTGCACATACTTTCCGTTTAGCGTAGGCACTTCTATTTCGCCGCCCCTTACCGCGAGCGCGTACGAAACCGGCACGTCGACATACAAATCAAGATTCTGTCGGCGCAGCACCCTGCTCGGCTCCACGGCAACCACGATAAGCACATTGCCGTTGACGCCGCCGGCGAATTTAGAAGCGTTGCCCTCGTTTCTCAGCGTAAGCACCTGACCGTTTTCCACACCCGCGGGTATCGTGATGGTCATGACTTTGTTTTTATTTACAAGCCCCGTGCCTTTGCAGTCTTTGCACTTGTCGGTAATTATTCTGCCGGTGCCGCCGCAGGCGTCGCACGTCTTTACGCTCACGCTTCTGCCGAAAATCGTGTTCTGCACAAACTGCACTTTGCCGCTGCCGTGACATTTATCGCAGACTTTGCTGCTTTTGTCATCTTTTGCGCCCGTCCCGTGGCATGTCGGACATTTTTCCATACGACTGAAAGAAATTTCCTTTGTACAGCCCTTGCAGCTTTCCAAAAAAGTCAGATTGATTCTGTAAGTGATGTCGCCGCCGCTAGGAGCGGATTCCCTGCGGGCGCCTCCGCCCATAAAGTTCGAGAATATATCGAATATATCGTCAAACCCTCCGGCCGAAAAACCGCCGCCCCCGCCAAACGGATTAAATCCGCCGAAATTGCCGTCAAAGTCCATTTCCCCGCGGTCATAACGGGCGCGTTTGTCCTTGTCGGACAAAACTTCATACGCCTCGTTGCATTCTTTGAATTTTTCCGCGGCTTCAGGATTATTTGGGTTGAGGTCGGGGTGATATTGTTTCGCGAGTTTCCTGTACGCCGACTTAATGTCGGCTTCACTGGCGTTTTTATCCACCCCGAGTATTTTGTAATAATCCCTTGAAGGCATAACTCTCCTTATTTGGCGTCTTTCACGTCAAAATCTATATTGTCATCGCCGCCGTTTCCGCCCTGGCCGTTGTTATCCTGGCCCGGTTGCTGTTGCTGCTGCGCCGCGGCGTACATCTTCTGGAAAATACCGCTGGACACTTTGGCAAGGTCGTCGGTCGTCTTTTTGATTTCTTCCTTGTCGCCCTTGGCAAGCACGTCCTTTGCTTTTTTCACTTCGTCTTCAAGCGTCGCCTTATCGGCCGCGTCGACTTTGTCGCCGTTTTCGCTCAGGAAGTTCTCGATAGTGAATATCATCTGGTCAAGCCCGTTTTTGGCGTCGACTTCTTCTTTGCGTTTTTTATCTTCCTCGGCGTATTGCTCGGCGTCTTTAATCGCCTTTTCGATGTCCGCTTCCGACAAATTGGTGCTTGACGTTATAGTGACGGACTGCTCTTTCTTGGTGCCGAGGTCGGTCGCCGTTACATGAACTATACCGTTGGCGTCTATATCGAATTTAACCTCAATCTGCGGAATACCCCTTCTTGCAGGCGGAATACCGGTCAGACTGAAACTGCCGAGCGTTTTGTTGTCGCGCGCCATTTCACGCTCGCCCTGCAAAACATGAATGTCAACGGAAGTCTGATTGTCTGCCGCGGTCGAGAATATCTGCGATTTGCTGGTAGGAATCGTGGTGTTGCGTTCGATAAGTTTCGTGAAGACGCCGCCCAGAGTTTCGATACCGAGCGACAACGGCGTAACATCCAGCAACAGCACGTTTTTGACTTCACCGCCAAGCACGCCGGCCTGTATCGCCGCGCCGATTGCCACGCATTCGTCCGGGTTGATGCCCTTATAAGGCTCTTTGCCGATAAGATTCTTGACCGCCTCGCACACGGCAGGTATACGCGTAGAACCGCCGACGAGAATCACCCTGTTGATGTCGTTGACCGTGAGCCCCGCGTCCTGCAAAGCCTTGTTCGTCGGTTCCATTGTTGCTTTGACGAGATTTTCCGTCAGCGCGTCAAATTTCTGACGGGTAAGGTCGATATCCAGGTGTTTCGGGCCTGTCGCGTCAGCAGTGATAAACGGCAGGTTGATGTTGGTCTTCATCGTGCTGGACAGCTCGATTTTCGCCTTTTCAGCCGCTTCTTTCAGCCTTTGCATTGCCATTTTGTCGGTTGAAAGATCTATGCCGTTGGATTTTTTGAATTCGTTTACGAGATATTCGATGATTTTGTTATCGAAATCGTCGCCGCCAAGGCGAGTATTGCCGTTTGTGGACAGCACTTCAAAAACGCCGTCGCCTATTTCCAAAATGGAGACATCGAACGTGCCGCCGCCGAGGTCGTAAATAAGCACTTTCTGGTTTTTGTTTTCGCCTTTGTCGAGACCGTACGCCAGCGCCGCGGCGGTAGGCTCGTTGATTATACGCAAAACTTCAAGCCCGGCGATTTTGCCGGCGTCTTTAGTCGCCTGACGCTGCGAATCGGAAAAATACGCAGGAACGGTAATGACCGCCTGAGTAACTTTTTCTCCGAGATACGCTTCGGCGTCGGCTTTGAGTTTTGACAGAATCATTGCCGAAATTTCCTGAGGCGAATACTTTTTGCCGTCTATGTCAACGGTGTAATTCGTGCCCATTTCCCTCTTTATGGACATTATCGTTCTTTCGCTGTTAACAACCGCCTGTCTTTTGGCGACCTGGCCGACAAGCCTTTCGCCCTCTTTGGTAAACGCCACTATGGACGGAGTCGTTCTGTTGCCTTCCGCATTGGCGATAACGGTAGGCTCACCGCCTTCAAGCACCGCCACGCACGAGTTTGTGGTACCAAGGTCGATACCGATAATTTTTCCCATATATTTTTACCTCCTAACAACCTACTTTAACTTGTGAGTATCTCACTATTTTATCTTTGAATTTATATCCTTTTGACAAAACCGCCACAACTTTGCCGACATTGTCTTCGCCCGCTTCTTCTTTGGCAATGGCATACGACAAATTCGGGTCAAACGCTTCTCCGAGAACGTCAACTTCTTCAAGCCCTATTTCAGAAAGGATTTTGTCGAACTGACGGTAAACCATATTGAACGCGTCGAGTTCCGGTTTTCCTTCCAGACTTTCTCTCGCCCTGTCGAAAGTATCCAGAACGGGAAGAATCTTTTCTATGACAAAAATTTTACCCTCGTCTTTCGAATTGTCTTTCGCGGCGTTGGTACGGCGCTTGTAATTTTCAAAGTCGCTCTTCATGTGCGCCAGCTGGTCGAGATAACCGTTGCCCTTTTCAATCTTTTTGTTGAGTTCTTCCTGCTCTTTAATAAGCGTTTCGTTTTCGTCAACCAGCGCTTTGACCAAATCGCTCTGCGTTCTGCACAGAGTTTTCAGCTCTTCTTCGTTGAGTTTGTCTATGTCGATGCCGCTTGCCGCCTTTTCGCAACTTTCGCAATCGGCGTCGCATTGCGCGTCATCGCACAGCCTGGTTTTTTCTTCGCTCATTTATTCCTCCTCGCTCAGCAGTTTTTCAATAAGCCGCCCCATATGGTCAAGCACAGAAACGACTTTTTTATAATCCATACGCACCGGACCTATAACGCCTATATTGCCGTAACTGCTGTTGTTAAGCCCGATTTTCGCCGTGACGAGCGAACAGCCGTCAGGCAAATTAACGTCTTCTTCGCGCCCTATTTTGATGCTGAGTTCCATTCCGTCTCCCTGCGACGTAAACATTTTTGCCAGCTTTTGCTTTTGCTCTATCGTCTGCAAAAACTGTTTGGCGTTGTCTTTATCGCTGTATTCGGGATAGTCCAGTATCTGCGACGCGCCCTGCGTGATGATTTCCTGTTTTTTATTGGATACTTCCTTCAAAATATCCAGCACTTCCGCAAACAGCCCCCTGAGAGCCAAAAGTTCGTCGTCGAGAATCTCGTTGAGGTCAAGACTTTTCAGTTCTTCGAGTTTTTTAGGAGTGAACAGTTTGTTGAGCCAGCCGTTTACTTTTTCAAGGTCTTCTTCCGTCAGATTTGACGGAATGTCTATGATGTGGTCTTTGAAAACGTTTCTGTCCGAAACGACCAGCACCAAAGCGTTACCCTGCGACAGTTTGACCAGTTTGATTTTCTGGACAATTTCTTTGTCCACCGCGTCTTCTACCGCCACGGAAGTGTAATGCGTGACTTCAGCTATAACTTCGGCGACTTTCTGCATGACTTCCTGCATCGATGAAACTTTGTCGGTAAAGTGCCCTTCTATAGCGGAAATCTCGTCCTGCGTGAGCGGCGTAACCATAAGCTGGTCGACATAAAACCTGAAAGCCTTCTGGCTCGGCACCCGCCCCGCGGAAGTATGAGGCTGAACAAGATATCCCATGCTTTCCAGCGCCGAAAGTTCGTTTCTGATTGTCGCGCTGGAATAATCAGGCAGATGCTCTTCCTGAATTTTTTTACTGCTTACCGGCTCGGCAGTGACGATATAATCGTCCACAAGCGAATAAAGTATCTTCTTTTTTCTGTCGGAAAGAGTCAACTCCCATCAACCTCCTTTTTTGCTTTTGTTTTGAGTGCTAGCACTCAAATTGTATGAGTGCCAAACTTTGAGTATAATTTATCACCAAACATATTATTTGTCAATTATTGTTGCCATGTTTTTCAATAAATTTCTCAAATAATAAATTCGGTGATGATTGAGTTGAGTATATAAAATTTGTCTTCCCTGATTCTGATGCCGCCGCCGTCCGCCGCCACGCATCCGCCGCTCACCAGTCTCTTTATTATATTGCCGTACAGTTCAAAAAAGTCCTCGCCGAATCTGTCGGCAAAGTCAGCCGCGTCAAGCCCGTCGGCAGTCCTGAGCGACAGCATGATATATTCGAACATTCTCTCACGCTTCGGGATTTTCCTGCTTCCGGACATCGCGCTGCCTGTTGACGACGCTTTTTGAATATATTTTTCTAGACTTTTCACGTTAAAACAGCGTCGCCCGCCGAAAAACGAGTGCGCCGACGCGCCCAAACCGAGATAGTCGGAGTATTTCCAGCAGTTGAGATTGTGCCTGCATTCATACCCTTTTTTCGCGAAGTTTGAGACTTCGTATCTGCCGAAACCCGCCCGGAGCGCGGCGCTAAAAAACGCGTCATATAAATCAACGGTAAAATCGTCGTCAGGCAGAACTGTTTTCCCTTTTTTCACGTCGGAATACAGCGGAGTGCCCTTTTCCAGTATAAGCGAGTAGGCGCTGATATGCCTGACTCCGAGCCGGTCGAGATAATCGACGGTTTCGCCGACAGCCGCTTGCGTCTGACCCGGCAGCCCCAACATAAAATCGGTGTTGATATTGTCAAACCCGGCGGTTTTCAGCGTTTTTACGGTTTCCTCAAACTGTCGGGCATTATGCGCTCTGCCGAGAAACGCCAGCGTTTTGTCGTCGGCGCTCTGCATGCCGACGCTGACACGGTTAAAGCCGGCATTGAGATAAACTTCCGCTTTTTTACCGTCTATTGTCGCCGGGTTCGCCTCGGTTGTGATTTCGGCGTCCGCCGCGACGGCGAAATTGTCTTTTAATGCCGACATTATATCCGCCGTGAGCGCCGACGGCAAAAGCGTCGGCGTGCCGCCGCCGAAATATACCGTGTCGAAAACTCTGCCGGAAAACCGCGGCGCGCGATGTTTTATTTCTTTTATCAATGCCCTGACATACGGTTCAAACAGATTTTCCCGCCCCGTATAAGAAACGAAATCGCAGTACACGCATTTTGACAGGCAGAAAGGTATATGAACATAAAGTCCGCAGTTATTTATCATCTATCTTCAAAATCGACATAAATGCCTCGCTCGGCACCTGAACGGAGCCGACCTGCCTCATACGTTTTTTGCCTTCTTTCTGTTTTTCGAGCAGTTTTTTCTTTCTGGTTATATCACCGCCGTAACATTTGGCAAGCACGTCCTTGCGCATGGCCTTTACCGTTTCGCGGGCGATGATTTTGTTGCCGACGGCCGCCTGAATAGGCACCTCGAACATCTGTCTCGGTATCGCCTCTTTCAGTTTTTCCGCTATACCTCTTCCGCGGGCGTACGCCTTGTCTTCATGCACGATTATACTGAGAGCGTCGCACACTTCACCGTTCAGAAGGATGTCGAGTTTCACCAGGCGCGACTGCCTGTATCCTTTTATTTCGTAATCAAAACTGGCGTAACCTCTCGTCCTCGATTTCAGCGTGTCGAAAAAGTCATATATGATTTCGTTGAGGGGCATTTCATAACTCAGTCTGACCCGTTTTGGGTCCAGATATGTCATATCGACAAAAACACCGCGCTTGTCCCTGCACAAATCCATTATCGCGCCGACATATTCCGGCGGGGTGTAAATAGAAGCGTCGACAATAGGTTCCTCGATGCGCTGTATGTTTGTCGCCGGCGGCAGTTTTGTCGGGTTGTCGATTTCTTTCATCTCCCCGTTTGTGGTATAAACGTGATATGACACCGTAGGAGCGGTGGTAACCAAATCCAGGTCAAACTCCCTTTCAAGCCGTTCCTGAATGATTTCCATGTGCAGCAGCCCCAAAAAGCCGCAGCGGAAACCAAATCCCAGCGCGACGCTTGTATCAGGCTCATAAGTAAGCGAAGCGTCGTTAAGCTGTAATTTTTCAAGCGCGTCTTTAAGGTCGTTGTATTTAGCGCCGTCTGCCGGAAATATTCCGCAATAAACCATCGGGAGAATTTTCTTGTATCCGGGCAGCGGTTCTGACGCCGGGTTTTCGGCGTCAGTTATAGTGTCGCCCACACGGGTGTCCCTCACCGTCTTGATGCTGGCGCATATATAGCCCACGGCGCCGGCGGACAGTTTCAGCGTCGGGCGGAGTCCGGGAGCAAAAATACCTACTTCGGTCACGTCAAAGGTGTTGGGCGACTGAAACATCTTTATTTTTGTGCCGACTTTCACTTCGCCGTCGAAAATCCTCGCCAGAATAATCACGCCTTTATAATTATCATAAGAGCAATCGAAAATCAGCGCTTTCAAAGGAGCGGAAGCGTCGCCCACGGGAGGCGGCACGTTTTCAACTATATCGACAAGCACGTCGTTGATATTTCTGCCCTCTTTCGCCGAAATAAGCGGAGCCTTTTCGGCGTCAAGCCCGATGACCTCTTCGATTTCTTTTTTGATTTCATCGGGACGGGCGGACGGCAGGTCTATTTTGTTTATCACAGGCAAAATTTCAAGATTGTTTTCCAGCGCGAGATACACATTGGCGAGAGTCTGCGCCTCAATCCCCTGCGACGCGTCGACGACAAGCACCGCGCCCTCGCACGCGGCGAGCGAACGCGAGACTTCGTAAGTAAAGTCGACGTGCCCCGGCGTGTCAATGAGATTAAGAATATAATCCCGGCCGTTGTGGCTGAAATTCATCCTGACAGGCGTAAGTTTTATGGTTATGCCCCTTTCTCTTTCCAAATCCATCGAATCGAGAATCTGCGCTTCCATGTCTCTTTTTGCCACGGAACCCGTTGTTTCGATGAGCCTGTCCGCCAATGTGCTCTTGCCGTGGTCAATATGCGCTATGATACAAAAGTTTCTTATATTTTCAAGTTTATGCTCCATAATTTTCCTCAAAGTAGATTTTAGCCTACTTTGCCGTTTTTGACAATTAAAACCGCTTTACGCCGCCGATACACGAATTCACGGTTTTTTGACTTTTTCAAACGCGTCGGTGATTTTCAACAGGTCGGCGCCGAGATATTTCCGCGCGGCGGTCTTAATATTGTCGGAAATGCCGAAATACGCCTCCGCCACAGAGCCCGCTATCGCCGCCAGCGTATCGGCGTCGCCGCCAAGACTCACGGCGTTGCGCACCGTATCCTCGAAATCACGCCCTTCAAAAAAGCACGCCAAAGCCTGCGGCACCGAACCCTGGCATGTTTCGTCGAAACAATAAGTTTTTCTTATTTCGTCGACCCGCATATCCCTGACCCGCGGATAATACTCTTCCGCGACAAAATTCAGTATATCCCGTTTATCATATCCGCGTTTCGCCAGAAAAATCGCCGCGGCGACGCATTCGGCGCCCTTGCGCCCCTCGGGGTGGTTGTGCGACACCGACGTGACAATAAACGACAGCCTGTAAACTTCGTCAAGAGTGGCGGCGTACCAACCGACGGGACTCACCCTCATCGCGGCGCCGTTACCGAAACTGCGGTAAGGCGCGGAGTCTTCAAACAGCCAGTGCCTGAACCGGTTGCCCCACCCGGAATCGGGATATTTCAACGCTATTTCTTTCATGTCGGCAACGACTGCCGTCGACAGAGCGATGTCGTCCTCGCCGCCGTGCTCGGTCAATGCTTTTGCCACGGCAATCGTCATGAGACTGTCGTCCGTCACACTGTCACGCGGCGTAAAAAGCTCAAATTGCTTGCTCTTGTAAGACAAAAACTCGAATCTGCTGCCGATAATATCGCCTGCAACCGCTCCCCACATTTTCGCTCCTCCGTGCTTAACGCAATATTTATATTTTATTATAGCATAACCCGGAAAAAACACAATCGGCACACGCCGCGCCCCGCGCGAAAAAAACAAACCAACGCTTGTTTTTGCCGTGAAAGTACATTATAATAACAGTATTAATTTACGAGGAAAAAGAAACAATGCTGAACAGTTGGCTCACAAAAATACCAATCGCGCACCGAGGTCTGCATGACGCCATTTCACCGGAAAACTCAATGTCCGCTTTCGCGAAAGCCATAGAACACGGATACGCCATAGAAATGGATGTTCAGGTCACAAAAGACGGCGTGCCGCTTGTTTTTCACGACGACAGCCTTGAACGCATGACTGAACTCAAAGGCGATATAAGAGAAAAAAATTTCAACGAAATCTGCGACGCCACTCTGCGCCGCAGCGAAGAAAAAATCCCCCTGCTGTCGGAATTCCTGGATTTCGTGAACGGCAGAACGCCCGTTTTGCTGGAAGTCAAAGACCACAAAAACATAGGCAAAGCCGAAGAAATCATCAAAGAAACACTTGGCGACTACAAGGGCGACATCGCCTTGCAGTCTTTCAATCCGTTTATCGTAAGGTGGTTTAAGCAAAACACATTATACCCGGTCGGAGCGCTGTCTTCCTTTTTCAAAAACGTGCCCATGGCGTCATGGAAAAAAGCGCTGCTGAAAAATCTCGTTCTGCTTAAATACTGTAAAGCCGATTTCGTTTCCTACGAATACCATGACGGCCGAGATTTCGAAAAACTGAAAAACCTGCGAGGCAAACTCCCCGTTCTGTTCTGGACGGTCGACAGCGCCCCCGAAGCGGAAAACTGCAAGGACGCGTGTGACAATATAATTTTTGAAAATTTCCTGCCGCGAATATAAATAAAAACAAAAACGGGCTTTTTGCCCGTTTTTTAATTACTATGCGTGAAATAATATATCGTGTATCAAGCATTTTTGATGATATTTACTATATTTTCGGCACATTTTATGCCGTCAATCGCGGAGGTAACAATTCCGCCCGCATAACCGCTGCCCTCGCCGCACGGATATAAATTCGGCAAAGACGAAGAGTAATCCGCCTCTCTGTTTATTTTCACGGGAGACGACGACCTTGTTTCCACGCCGGTCAGCACTCCCTTTTTGTCAAAATCCTTTATATACTTTCCGAAAACAGACAGCGCGGTTTTTATGCCTTCCGCCACAAAAAGCGGAAGACACCGCCTCAGGTCGGACGGCACAGCGCGCGGCATAATGCTTGGTTTGACGTCGTAAAACACGGTGCTTTCCTTGCCGGCCAAAAAGTCCGCCACGTTCTGAGCGGGAGCGCCGTAACAGCCGGTGAGCCTGTAAGCGGAACGCTCCATTTCCCGCTGAAACTCAATGCCCGCCAAAGGCGAATCGCCGTCGAAATCCCCGGGAAAAACATTGACAAGAATGGCGCTGTTTGAATTTTCTTCGTCACGCGCGAAATAACTCATTCCGTTGGTGACAATCGAATGGCTTTCGCTGCTGCCCAGAACCACTCTGCCGCCAGGACACATACAAAAGGTATAGGCGCCCCTTCCGTCAGGAAGATGGGTAAACATTTTGTATGTGGCGGCGGGAAGACTTTTATCATAATTGTCGCCGTACCGCGCCCTGTTTATCATTTCGCGTTTATGCTCCACCCGCACGCCGACTGAAAACGGCTTTCGGCTGAGCGACACGCCTTTCGAGAAAAGCATTTCAAAAACATCTCTCGCACTATGCCCCGTGGCAAGCACTACTCTGTCCGCTGAAAGACGCCTCTCCTCGCCGCTCGACAAAACAGTGACGCCGTTCACCCTGCCGCCGCTTACGCTTATATCCGTCAATTTTGTGCCGTACATAATATTTCCGCCCAGTTTTTGAATCTCAACGGCCATCGCGGTAACGGTCTTTTTGAGATTATCGGTTCCGATATGCGGCATTCCGTCGGTCATTATATCAGGCGGGGCGCCGCAGCTGACAAAGCGGCTGAAAACCGTATAAACATATTTATTATGCGCGGTGGAAGTAAGTTTTCCGTCGGAAAAAGTTCCGGCTCCGCCGAGACCGAACTGCACGTTGCTTTCGGGATTCAGAACGCCGTCACGCCAAAGCGAATCAATATCCTTCTGGCGTTCGGCTATGCCTTTTCCCCTTTCGATGAGAAGCGGTTTCAGCCCGGCTTTAGCCAGATACCATGCGCAAAAAAGGCCGGCACATCCTCCGCCTACAACGATGATTCTTTCATTCGAAGCTGTCTTTTGGATTTCATCGAATAAATCGATAAAAACCGGCAACGGTTCCGCTTTATTTTTTGGCGGAATAAACCCGGCTTCAAAAACAAAAGAAACAACGTATTTCACGTTGTTTTTTCTGCGCGCATCCACGGATTTTTTGAAAATCCTGACATTTGAAATCGCGCCGGCATCGACGCCGAGAAATTCCGCCACAATCGCGTCTTGCGACTGTTTGCGGAAAGCATCGGGCGAAAGCGAAATATCCCTGGTTTTATAAATCATACCGCGCTCCCCGCTATATAGCCGCACGCGAAAGCGAAATGCAGGTTAAACCCGCCGCAAAGCCCGTCGGCGTCAAGACATTCGCCCGCGAAATACAGTCCCGGGACTTTTTTGCTCTGCATGTTTTCATCGATTTCAGACATATCTATGCCGCCGCACATGACCTGCCCCTTTTCCGCGTCGCAAAGTTCGGATACCTGAAATTCGATATTTTTCATATAGGCGGCAAGACCACTGATATCGGACTTGGCAAGCGCAGGCGGCAGTTTTTTCTTTCTTATAATCGCTTCGGCAAGTTTGTTGCACAGCAAACCCACGAAAAAGGTCTTTGAATCGGCGCCCATGACATCAAGTCTTGCCGTAAGTTTCGAGACAAGTTCTTCTTCCGACAGTTCGGGGAACAAATCCATGCTCAGCGAAAAATCGGCTTTTTCACCCATGACTATGCTGCGGGCTATATATGCCGAAAGATTGAACACAGCAATGCCGGAAAGTCCGTAGTCCCTGAAAAGCACTTCACCGCGTTCTTCCGCCCTTTTCTTCCCGTTTTTCAGCAGCGAAACTCCGCATTTGACTCTTGTACCGTTGAGCGGAAGCCAGACTTTTTTTGTCTTGACGGGCACAAGCGAAGTCTGCGTGGGCGTTATAGCGATATCAAAACCGTTAAGCAAGTCAAAAGAAGTGAAATTCCTTGTCTGAATATTGCTCCCCACGCAAAAAATCACTCTGTCAAAGTGATAGTACTGACCGTCGCCCAGCCACACTCTGAAATCTTTGGAACTTTTTTCGATTTTCACGACAGGGGCGTCGGTCACTGTTTTTACGTTGTTTTTCTGACATCTGAGCCTGAAAGCGTCAATGACGCTTCCGCTGTTTTCGGTGCGCGGATACACCCTGCCCTGGGCGTCGGCATATGTTTCAAGCCCGAGAACTTCACCGCAATATTTCATCAGCGCGGTGTAATCAAACCGTGAGACAATGCCGTAAGCCTCGCGGCGGTTGTAAACATCGCGCGCTTCGGCTTCCGCCAGCCTTTCCGCCGCGAGCGATGAATTTGAAAGATTGCATTTGCCGTTTCCGCTTGCGGATATCTTTTTGCCGACCCTGCTCTGTCTTTCAAACAAAACCACCCTATGCTTTTCGGAAGCGACAGACGCCGCCATAAGCCCGGCGGCGCCGCCGCCCACAATGGCAATTTTCATACCGTCAAATCTCCATGAACTTCAAGTCTTTTTCAACGTGCACTTTGAAAGGAATTTTATCGAGTATATCTTTGTTCAAATCCACGCCGCGCATTATTTCGAGCACATGCCAGCCGTCGCTTTCGAGTTTGAACAGGCAGCGTTCAGTAACGACGTAAACTTTCTGTTTTGTCAAATCGCAGTTTGCGGCGGAAAAACTCACTTCCTGAACTTTTTTGACAAATTTTGTGTTTTTGCCTTCTTTGATGATTTTTAAGTTTTTGTCTTCATCGAGGCAGATTTCCAGGCCGCCCGACGTAAATGTCGTGCAGAAATATATATTGCGGGCGTTCTGCGTGATATCGGCGAAACCGCCGATGCCGACAATCTTGTCTTTCAGGCCGTGAGCGTTGACCCTGCCCTTTTCGTCCACTTCCATGCAGCCGACAAACGTCTTGTCTATGCCGCCGCCGTGATAAAAATCAAACATCTGCGTCATGCTGAGATACGAATCGGCACCGATTGTAGCGCCGAAACCTTTGCCTCCGACAGGCACTCCGCCGATGCCGCCTGATTCCACAAGCAGCGTTATTTTGTCCAGCATACCGTTCTGTACAGCCTGAAACGCGACGCCCTCGCCGACGCCTATGCCTATATTGACGTTATCGCCGGGGCGCAGGCACTGGGCGGCGCGCTTACATATGATTTCGGCGCCCAGCCCCCTGCCTTTGTTTTCGGAGTTAAGTTTTTTCGTGTTTTCTATGACGTAATTGATGAGCTGTTCCGCCGTCGGTTTAACATCGCCGCTCATGCGCGAATCATACTCGGGGTTGGTTTTTGATTCCTGGTCAGGACAAAGCACGACCATATCGACCAGCATTCCGGGAATTACGATGTCCCACGGACGCCTGTGCCCCGGCGCCATCTTCTCGACCTGCACGATGACCGTTCCCCCGTTGAGTTTTGTCGCCTGCGCCATGGACAACGCGTCCACGACGGAATACTCTTTTTCAAAAGAAATATTGCCGTTGACGTCGCTGTAAGTGCCGCGTATAATCGCAACATCAAGCTGCGGAACCTTATACGCCAGAAAATCCTCCCCGCGCATTTTTACTTTTTCGACCAGCACTTCGTTGGAAATATCGTTCAGACCGTATTTCCCCACAGACGGGTCGGGAAAAAGATTGAGTCCGATTTTTGAGAACAGAATTCTTTCGCCCTGCGCCGCCGCCCTGAACAGATGGCTGAGTATGCCCATCGGCAGATTGTAGCCCTCTATTTCGTTGGCGGCAATTCTTCTGCAAGCCGTAGGCATTGAGGAATAATGGCCGCATACTATCTTTTTGACAGCGTCGGTCGCGAGAAATCTTTCCGCCGCGAAGTTTTCGTCCCAGTTGCCCATAGGCGCCGTCATATAAACGGATAAATCCTTGAGGTCGTGTTTATGCTGTATGCGTTCGTTGAGTTTTTCCAGAAGATTTATCGGATTTGCTATGGTAAAAAACGAATTTATACCTATATTGTCTCCGCTTTTGATAACGCTTATCGCTTTTTCCAATGATGTGACTTTTGACATATCGCCTCTTAAAAAAAGTCCCTTTTTAGAAGGAACTTGATTTTTTATTCTCGCGGTTGCTCGCCGTTGACGCGGGTAAACTCACGCATACAACGTCTTATTGTGTCCTTAGCCTCTTCGGGACCGCTTATTTTGTTTACCGAAGTGACTTTGCCTTCAAGCGTTTTGTACACCTGAAAGAAGTGTTTCATTTCCTCGAAAAGATGTTCGGGCATCTGATTGATATCTTTATACGTCTGGTAAGCGGGGTCTTTAAAAGGTATGGCGATTATTTTTTCATCCGCCATGGACTGGTCAACCATGCTTATCATACCGATGGGATAACATCTCACAAGAGTATTGGACGTTATCGGCTCGGAACTGATGACGAGCACGTCCAGATGGTCGCCGTCGTCGCACAGTGTGCGCGGAATAAGTCCGTAATTGGCGGGATAGTGAGTCGCCGTATAAAGTATTCTGTCGAGAATTATATACCCCGTTTCTTTATCGAGTTCGTACTTATTATTGCTGCCCTTTGTAATTTCTATGAGAGCCACGAAATCGTCGGGCGTAATTCGTTCTTTTCTGATTTTATCTATTTGCGTCCACATTTCGTGATTTTTCCGTAAACAACTTTGTTGCGGGGTTTTCGCCCCGCAACAACAGTAGTTTTTCTTTATTTTATGATTTTTCTGGCTTCAACATAGTATCTCTTTTCAAACGCTTCGCCCATCGAGAAAGTCTTTCTAGGGAAGGCGCCAACTTTGAGAACATAGTCGAACAAATCGTTTTTGGCAAGCGGCGGAAGAGTAATCGCCACACGGTTAGGAGCCGCGTCGGTAACCTGTTTGAGCGAATCTTCGCCATGAACATAGTCAACTTCGCTGCCGGCGTGCGATTTGATGTACGCGTCGATGAAATCCTGGACAAGTCCCACAGCGACGGCGGCGTTGCTCGGAAGCATAAGGTCTTTTCTGCCGTCTTTCGTTGTGTAAGTATAGCACTTATAGTCGCATTTAAGCCCGCTGTCTTTAACGGCTTTATACAGACCGTCAAGGAAATCCGCCGTGTCGACATTGAATACCGAACGGAAAATAGGTTCAAATTCAAGACCTTCGTCATGCAGGTTCATTACTTCAACCAAAGCGTATCTGGCAGGGTGGTTTTTCTGCTCTTCCGCGCTCAGGGTTGCTTTGAGATTGTTCCAGCACGCTTTCGCTGTGGCAAGCGAGTGGTTGCCGTCACCCACGGCGAACAACATGACTTCGTCGGTGCTGCCGTATTTTTCTTTGAGCACGTCTTCGTCAAGCAGTTTGGCAAGAGCCTTTTCCACCGGAGCCGTGTCGGTAACATGCCAGCCGCGGAGATGTCCGCCGTTCATGTTGAGGTCGAAATCGTAAAGTTTGGTGAGTTTGTCCCTGTTTTCGTAAAGAGGCTCTATGACGCTTTTATTTCTGTCGTCTATAAGCAACATGATGTGCGGCAGTTCGATAGGAGCGTGTTCACGAATTTTAACGCGCGGCGGAATTCTTTCCACAACCGTGCCTTCCGTCGCCCTGATGTTGGCTTTGTCTTCACGGACGAAACTGTAATCTTCCAAATCAACCGCCATCACAAGACCGAGCCTTTTCGGGGTAATCGGCGTGCTGCGCTCTATAAGAACAAAACCTTCGCCAATGCTTTGCAGGACGCCGGTATCGAGATACTCATACATGGTTTTATTGATTGACTCGATAATAGGCGCGTTGTCTTTGGACAAATAAACCTCCGGGAAAATCACGTTAAGCGCCGACGGACTGCCTTCGGTGGCTTTCTTTACGCCCTCCCAATATTCCGGTTCGGAAGTGTACTGGTCGCAGGCGACCACCGCCCATTTAGACATATCCACCGATTTGTTTGGCAGGAGTATGTCAGGCACCTTTACAGAAATTTTCGTCATAACCTTTTTCTCCTTTTTATAAACTGTACCCCAAGGCAAGCCACAGCAACATCGCTATGACCAGCCCGGCGATAATAAAAAACCAATTATATTTCAAAAATCTGCCGAATCTTTTCGTTCTGCTTTCAGTCTTGTTCTTCATTCTGCTCTATTCTCCACAAGTTGCCGTCAGTCTTGCCGCCGCCCAGCGAATAAGCGTCCCTGAGCACCGCCGTGAGCGTTTCCGGGTCAAGATATCTCTTATATTTACCGTCGTGCATAGCCGAGATAATGCCGGTTTCTTCCGACACTACTATCGCGGTGACCGTCGGGTCGCTTTCGCTTATGCCGACAGCCGCCCTGTGGCGCGTACCCAGTTCCTTAGGCAGGTTGTTGGCCTGCGACAGCGGCAGATAGCACCCGGCAGCCAGAATCTTGTTGCCTTTGACTATAATGGCGCCGTCGTGCAGCGGGGTTTTAGGCACAAACAAAGCCTCTATGAGTTCAGCCGAAACATCGGCGTTGAGCTGCGTGCCGCTTTCAAGAATATAGCCCGAAATTTTGTCCGGCACCATGACGATGAGAGCCCCCACGTCCTGTTTTGCCATTTTCTGCACCGCTTTGACAATCTGGGCGATAGTTTCTTCGGTCTGTTCGAGGTCGAGCGTCACGTTTTCGTGTTTATGGACGCTTTGCGAACGCCATGAATAGCGCAAAATCTTTTGTTTCAGCTCCGGCGTGAATATGATGAAACAGAAAAACACCGGAATTATTATAAAGATAAGCGTCGCTTCTTTAGGCAGTACGCCGAGAATGCTGAGCGCGATAATCACAACATAATAGACGATTATCGAGTGCGCCAGCCATACGGCGTTGCAGCGCTTGATGGTGACGAACGCGAAAATGAAGATAAACGTAAAAAACAGTATCTGCACCGCGTCCGTCCAAGCGAAGTTCTGAAACTTGTCGATTACATAGTCGAAAAAATTCATAGTTAACCCTTATAGGTTATTTTACATCAATTCTTGTAAAAAAGAAATGATTTTCAATCAAGTTTTGTCAAATTTAAGACAATAATTTATCTTTTGCGGTTGATATATTTTGTATGCAGGCACTCATGCGCTAGATGACTGTTCGGTTCGCCGTAAAAATCTTTATACAGCGCTATGATTTCAGGGTTTTCATGCGACTTCCTGATGACGCCCTTTTCATCGGCGGTATACATCGCTTTCGCCCTGAGTGCCCTGATATCCACGCTGTTCTGAACAGACGCCGGCTGCTGCGGCTGTCCGCCGCCGTTCACACAGCCGCCAGGGCAGCACATGATTTCAATGAAATCGTAAGCTGCGGTGCCGTTTTTCATCTCTTCCATGATAATTTTCGCGTTGGCTATGCCGCTTGCCACGCAAACCCTGACAGGCTTGCCGGCGACTTCTACAGTCGCCCTCTTTATGCCCTCGGTGCCCCTGACCGCTTCGAAATCTATCTTGTCGAGAGGCTTTTTCTCCACAACTTCTTTAACCGTGCGCAGAGCCGCTTCCATAACGCCGCCCGTCGCGCCGAACAGGAAGCCGGCAGTTGACGCTTCGCCGAGAATGCTGTCGCATTTTTCGTCAGGCAGATTGACGAAATCTATACCCATACGCTTAATCATGCGGGCAAGTTCCCTTGTGGTGAGCGAATAATCGACGTCTTTATGACTCTTGACCGCGCTCTGGTAAGGACGTTTGAGTTCTTTTTTCTTCGCCACGCAAGGCATTATCGACACAACAACCAGTTTATCGAGCGGAATGCCGAATTTAGACGCGTAATACGCCTTTACGGTCGCGCCGTACATCTGCTGAGGCGATTTGCAGGTGGAAAGATTAGGCAGAAATTCAGGATAATACTGCTCTATATAGTTTATCCAACCCGGCGAGCAGCTTGTGATCATCGGCAGAACGCCGCCTTCGGTGAGCCTGTGTATAAACTCCGTGCCTTCTTCCATGATGGTAAGGTCGGCGGCGAAGTTCACGTCGAACACCCTGTCGAAACCTATGCGCCTGAGAGCCGCAATCATCTTGCCTTCGACATTTGTGCCGATAGGCATTCCGAACTCTTCGCCCAAAGCCACCCTTACGGAAGGAGCAGGCGCCACAACGACGAATTTGTCTTTGTCGAACACATGTTTCAGCACGTCGTCGATATTGTCGCGTTCGCGCAGCGCGCCCGTCGGGCAGGCGTTGATGCATTGACCGCAGGCGACGCAAGGCACCTCGTTGAGCGATTTGCCGAACGTGCAGCCTATGTTTGTATTGAAGCCCCTGTCGTTTGCGCCTATAACCGCCACGCTCTGGCGTTTTTTGCATACCGATATGCATCTTCTGCACAATACGCACTTGGAATTATCGCGCACGAGATAGTCGGTGACGTCTTCTTCGAAACGCTGTTTTTCACCTTCGTATTTATGGCCGTCGCAGCCGTATTCATACGCAAGTTTCTGCAACTCGCAGTTATTGCTTCTGACGCAGCTGGTGCACTCCTGGTTATGGTTGGAAAGCAACAGTTCTATCGTGGTTTTTCTGGACTTGATTACCCTGGCGCTGTTGGTGCACACTTCAAGCCCGTTGCTGACCGGATAAACGCACGATGCCACAAGGTTTCTCGCGCCTTTGACCTCAACAACGCAGACCCTGCACGCGCCGATTTCATTGACGTCTTTCAGATAGCACAGCGTCGGTATTTTTATCCCCGCCTGCTTGCAGGCTTCGAGAACGGTTATGCCGCCGTCCACCTGATAATCTTTTCCGTTTATTTTGATTGTAACTTTTTCAGCCATGACTCACCTCTTCACAATGGCGTTGTATTTGCATTTTTCCATACAAAGCCCGCACTTTATGCATTTGTCTTTGTCGATTCTGTGCGCTTCGGTCGCCTCGCCCTTTATAGCGCCGACAGGACAAAGTTTCTTGCAGACGCCGCAGCCCGTGCATTCGTCAGGCAAAACCTCAAAAGTGATAAGATTTTTACATACGCCCGCAGGACACTTCTTGTCCTTGATATGGGCGATATATTCGTCTCTGAAATATTTGAGCGTTGAAAGCACCGGGTTAGGAGCCGACTGCCCGAGACCGCAAAGCGAATTGTCTTTTATGTAGTAGCACAACTCTTCAAGTTTATCGAGGTCTTCCATGGTCGCTTCGCCGTCGGTGATTTTGGTGAGCAGTTCGTACAGACGCTTATTGCCCACACGGCACGCCGTGCACATTCCGCATGATTCGTCGACGGTGAATTCAAGGAAGAATTTTGCCATGTCGACCATGCAGTTGTCTTCGTCCATAATGATGAGTCCGCCGGAGCCCATCATCGACCCTATACCGATGAGATTGTCGTAATCCATAGGAATATCGAGATATTCCGCCGGTATGCAGCCGCCGCTCGGACCGCCCGTCTGAGCCGCCTTGAACTTTTTGCCGTTCGGTATGCCGCCGCCTATTTTGTAAATGACTTTGCGCAAAGTGGTGCCCATCGGCACTTCCACAAGACCGACATGCTCAATCTTTCCGCCCAGCGCGAACACTTTTGTGCCCTTCGATTTCTCTGTGCCGATTGAATTGAACCAGTCGGCGCCTTTAAGAATAATCTGAGGAATGTTGGCGAATGTTTCCACATTGTTGAGCACGGTAGGATGCCCGAACAGACCTTTTACCGCCGGGAACGGAGGTTTAGGGTGAGGCTCGCCCCTGTTACCCTCTATGGATGTGAGCAGCGCGGTTTCTTCGCCGCACACAAAAGCGCCGGCGCCCAGCCTGATTTCCAAATCGAAATCAAAGCCGGAGTCGAAAATGTTTTTGCCGAGCAGCCCGTATTCTTTTGCCTGCGCGATTGCTATTTCAAGGCGCGAAACGGCGCGAGGATATTCGGCGCGTACATAAATATAGCCTTTGTGCGCCCCGATAGCGTAACCCGCTATCGCCATAGCTTCGATGACGGCGTGAGGGTCGCCTTCGAGAACCGACCTGTCCATAAACGCGCCCGGGTCGCCTTCGTCGGCGTTGCAGCAGATATATTTTATCGGGTCGTCAGATTTGCAGGCGAACTCCCATTTTTTGCCGGTAGGAAATCCGCCGCCGCCGCGACCGCGCAGCCCCGACGCCTTGATTTCTTCCACCACCTGCTCCGGCGTCATCTGCGTCAGCGCCTTGCCCAGCGCCTGATAGCCGTCCTGGGCGATATATTCGTCGATGCTTTCCGGATCGATGATGCCGCTGTTTTTCAGCACGACCCTGAACTGTCTGTTGATAAACTCGCTTTCGGATTCTTTCTGTTCGTCGGTTTTTTCTTCGCCTTTAGCGAGCAGTTCTTTGACGATTACGCCTTCGGCGAGATGCCGCGAAACTATTTTTTCGAGTTTGTCGTAGCCTTCCACGTCGTAATACTGCGTGCCTTCCGGATAGATGATGAGCGAAATTTTGTCATCATCGTTCAAGGAGTAAGTCACCAGCACCTTGACGTCGTTCTGAAGGCGGTGCTTGACGAGCAATTCATTCAAATCGGCAACGATTTTTTTAATGACGGATTCTTCGTTGCCGCTTACCAAAACGTGAGATCTGTACATTTTTTTACTCCTTATTCCAGCGCATATTATCTATCGTGAACTCCTTGACAACCTGTCCGTTCACGACGTGATCGTTAATGATTTTGACGGCTTTTTCCGGCGTGACGTCGATGTAAGTCACTTTCGGCATGTTAGGCACGAGCACTTCCACTATCGGCTCATAGTTGCAAAGTCCTATGCACCCGGTCTGGGAAACCACCACGTTTTTGAGATGCCTCTTTTCCACTTCCTGCATCAAAGCCGTCATGACGGGCATGGCTCCCGCCATGATACCGCATGTCGCCATGCCGACAAGCACTTTAATTTCTTCGCCCTTGTCGATTTTTTCCGCCTTTTCTTTCAATATCTTTTCTTTTATGGCGTTGAGTTCGGCCAAACTTTTCATAATTGCAATTTCCCTCCGTTTACTTCTTTGATTTTGCCTGCTATAAACTCCCTTATGTGGAAATACACCGTCAAATCACAATATCCGTTCTGGTCATGCAAGACGTCTTTGACGTCGTCGGTGTCGAATTCGAAACTTTTGCCGTCTACCGCAAAAGTAAAAATAAACCGTATGTCATGGTTGGACGAAATGGTTGTGAGTATCGCGTCGGTAAGATTGCCCACGGGCATACAGTCGATACTTTTGGTGTTGAACACCGCGGAAACTTTCGTCCCCTCGCCCGGTTTGCTCCGAATGTCGAAACCGCCGCCCGTAAGCGTTGCGTAAAACTTGTAAAGCGGAATGCCCAGCCCGACTTTTCTTGTCGTGCGCGACGTCATGAACGGGTCTGTAACGCGCGCCAGCGTTTCTTCGTCCATGCCGCAACCATTGTCGGTAATGTCAATTTTCAACAATCCGCTGCCGCTGTCGAAACAAATGTCGGTTCTGATGACATCCGCCCCTGCCGCGACAGAGTTTTGCAAGATGTCCAGAATGTGAAGCGATATTTCTCTCATAAATTTCTGGCTCGTTTGCGGTAAATATCCACGATATTTTCCACGTCATACTGCGAGATGTTGCCGTAAACGTCGTCGTTGACGAACATTACGGGAGCAAGGCCGCAGCAGCCTATGCACCTTGTCGGCTGTATGGCGAAAACGCCGTCGGGCGTGCACTCGCCGTCGTCAATGCCCAGCACTTCTTTGAGTTTTTCGTTAATCATGCCGGCGCCCTTGACATAGCAGACAGTACCCATACACACGCTGAAATTGAACTTTCCGAGCGGGTCGGTGCGCAAAAAGTGATAAAAGGTAACAACTCCGTAAACCTTTTCCATCGACACTCCCATGCCGTCGGCCACTTTTTTCTGAACTTCAATAGGCAGGTATCCGTAAATATCCTGCGCCTTCTGCAAAACCACAAGCAGGTTTGTCTCGTCACCGCCGTATTCCGCCAGCAACGCTTCCATTTTAGCCTTTTGCTCGGGTGTTTCGGTAAAGCAGAACCCGTTGTTTTCTTTCATATCTACCTCCGTTATTTGCCGAATAACTCAAAAAACGCTTCAAGCGATTTTTCTCTCAGTTCCATGCGGTTGTCGTTAAGAACCATCGCTTCCAACGTGTGAGCGTCGGAATTTGTGAAAATCATATATTTTTCGCCCAGTTTTCGCCTGAGTTTTTCATCGCAGAATTTTGTCACTTCCACAGCCTTGCACCTGAAATCCTCAGGCACGCAGCCCAGCGTCGCTATCATGCTGTTCGCGTCCTTGTCCACATGGGCGGGAATGACTACGCCGCCTTTTTCTTCCACGACCGCTTCAAGCGTATACAAATCGACATCGGTCGCTATGCCGAGAAAACTCCTTACGCAGCCGATGTCGTTATCGTCGGAATCAAGCACGGTTTGCGTATAGTACAGTTTTGTGTTGAAAGGCATCTTGTACATGTGGTCGTAAAGTTCCGAACAAAAGACGCCCAGCACGTCGAAAGATTTGAAATAACAAAGCACATGAATATCTTCGCTTGTGGCGACTTCCACCCCCGGCACCAGCACGATGCCGAGCCTTTCGGCGAGCGGGCGCGCGGCAATGGCGTTGAGCCCGGCGTTGTGGTCTGTTATCGCCAGAAAGTCTATATCGCACAACTTGGCCATATTCAATATGTTGTGTATCGTGTTTTCCCTCGACGCGCATCCGCTGAGAACCGAATGTACGTGCAAATCGTACTTAAACTTCATATAATTTTAGACAAAGCGACGCAAGTTTCAAAAATAGGCAACTTGCTGCCGAGTATTGTTATCTCCTGCTGCCTGGCTTTATTGATGAGATTTTCGTCCGGTCTGACGCCGTCGCACAGCACCACCGCCGACATTTCGGAAAGTTTGGCGACGGCCGTGATATTGACGTTGGACATAATAGTCAGCCAGCAGCACTTTTCTTTCACCTTGGAAATGACGTAACTGAACAAATCCGACGCGCAATAGTCTTCAATCACGGCGCCGCCGTCGCTCAGATTAAACACCTCAAGTCCGAGTTTTTCTATCATTTCGGATACCGTCATCGCTCCTCCGCCCTTCTTGTCTATATTTCCGAATTTGATGCACCGCGTAATGCTTACCCTGCCTTTCGCCACGTCTTCGGCGAAAGCCTTGCAACTTGGCGCCCCGCATATGCCGCAGTCAAGACCCGGCAATTGTTGGCGCACCTCTTCGAGTTTCCGCATTTTGATGAAAGCCTGCGTGAAATCCTCGTCCAGCTGATAATAAGCGTTGTTAACCTGCCACGGCTCCGGCCGTATGTAAAAATCCAACGGCTTGTCAGCCTTGTCCGTGGTGTTTTCGCGCTCTTTGACGACTTCGCGCCGCAGTTTCATTATGGTGCTTTTCGCGAAAAACGCGTTCTCGAGATTCATCGCCCCGCCCACGCAGCCGCTAGGACAGGCGTTGAGTTCCACATATTCGAGTTCGGGATGTTTTCCGTCTTCAAGTTCTTTAAGCACGCTGATGACGTTTTCCATTCCGTCGACGGCAAGCGCCCTGCTGCTGCCGACGTTTTTGACTTCTCCGCCAGTAACCGCGCACCTTATGCCGGTGGTTCCCGCCTTGAAGCGGGTTTTTACTTCAACCCCGTCGAATTTAAGGTTCATCACTTTGAGGCTGACTTCCCTGACAGACAGCACGCCGTCTATTTTACAGCCGCTTTTATACAAATCGGTTTTTATGGCCGAAGCGTGCGCCGGACACGGCGAAATGAAAAACACGCCGATATCTTCCGGGGCAAGCCCTGTTTTTCTGACCGCCTCTTCTCTGGCGAGTTTAGCCGCTATGTGCGAAGCGGGCACAAAAGGCACGAGATTGTTTTTCAGGTTATGGAAACACATCAGTATAAGTTCGACGCACGCCGGGCACGCCGCGCTTATAAGCGGTTTTGCAAGTTTCCCTTCCGCCAGCGCCTTCTTTACGATTCCGCTGAGAATATCGTCGCCGCGCGCCGCCTCAAACACATCGTCGAAACCTATGTACAACAGAGAGTTAAGTATTTTATCCACATCGTCCGCGTTGCGGAACTGTCCGAAAAAAGAAGACGCGGGCAAAGCCACTTTATATTTGAAATTGTTAATAATGTCGATGCCGTCGAAATTCGGGTGCATTGCCCTTTTCTGGCACACCAAGACGCAGTCGCCGCAGTTGATGCATTTTGACGAATCTATCTGCGCTTTGCCGTCCATGACGCGGATGGCTTTTGTCGGACAGCGTTTAATGCAGTTTATGCACCCTATGCAGGCCTCTTTGTCTACCAATATGGATTGATATGAATTGTTCCCCGCCTCTTTCATCTAAATAAGATACTCCATAATCACGGTAGTGCCGACGCCGACTTCCGACCGTATAGTCAATTTATCGCTGTATTTCTTCATGTTCGGCAGTCCCATGCCCGCCCCGAAGCCCAGCGAACGCACTTTATCGCTGGCGGTGGAATATCCTTCCTGCATGGCTTGCTCGATATTAGGTATCCCCTTGCCGGTATCTGTCATGGTAACGGTAATTTTATCCGGGCACAGCAGAACGTCGGCTCTGCCGCCGTTGGCGTGTATGACCATGTTGATTTCCGCTTCATACATGCTTATGGCAACTTTGCGTATCACGTCTTTGTTGACGCCGAGGCGTTTGAGTTTCGCTTTCGTCTCTTCGCTGGCGGCGCCGGCGCCGTCAAAGTTGTCGCCGTCCACGATGTAAGAAAATTTCATACATTCGAGAGGGTTCATTTGCTCTCCTCCCCCCTCAGACCGCTTTCGTAAAGCATTCCGCAAGCAGTGAACATGTTGTATTTGCACTGCAAAACCGCTATGTTGTTCTGCTGGGCAAGTTCTATCGTCTTGTCGTCGGGTTTTTTGTTCCGGACAAATACTATACAGCGCATATCCATCATCGCGACAGTACGCACAACCTGCGGATTCGCCAGTCCCGTCAGCAAAGCGCCTTCGCCGTCTTTAACGTAAGCAAGCACGTCGCTCATAAGGTCACAGCCGAACGCGCTTTTTATTTCCGTGTCTTTCAGTTCTTCGCCGCATACGAATTCGGCTTCGATAATTTCTGCCAACCGGGAAATTTTCATAAGTATCCTCGTAAATATAGTTTTTTTAATTTTACCATACCATTAGCCGCATTTCAATAAATAAAAAAATTTTTTGCGCAAATATTGTTTTTAACGAGGTACGGCACATTTTTAACGAAAATCGGTTTTCAACGACAAAAAAACGTCAAAAGACGCCGCCCTGACATCGGAAGACGTACATTCGCCCGAAAGTCCCGAACAGATTTCCGCAAGACCGCGCAGTTTGTCCGCCATCGGTTCCGCCGCTCCCGTAAGCGCCCCGGCGATTCCTTCCGCTCCGGCGGCGATATCTTCCAAATCGCCGCCATCATACGCGGCGGCGTCAATTTTATCCGCAATCACGGTTAATTTCAAAAACGCGCGGTAAATCATATCGGCGGCGCCGGCGCACAGTTTCGCCAGCCGCGCCTCTCCGCCGAAAGAAATGTTTTCCGCTTTCAGCGACAAATCGATTACGGAAGCGTTTTCGCCTTCCTCTTTCAGTCTGTCGCTCACCTTTACGGCATCGGCCTCGCTGCCATACGCCGCGGCAAGCGTGAGAAAACGACCGCCGTCAGACAACACATAGCCGGCGCCGCCCCTTTCTTTAAGCAGCAGGGCGAATTTTTCCGCCGCTTCGCCGTTATCGAAAACGCCCATGCATACCGCGTAACACGGGCGGCACGGCATATATATCAACAAATCCGACGGCGACAGCGCGTTGACCGCAATCACCGAAAAAACGCAGACGACCGCCACCGCGGCCGCGACCGAAAAACTTCCGCCGCGGCGCCCGGCGCGTCTTTTGTCCGCACCGTATGAACGATAAAGGTACTTTCCGCCTTGCATATCCTTATATATATGCCGCGGGCAAATAAAAAAGCCGTCCGCACGGACGGCTGAAAATCTTTATTCGCCGAATTTGACTACTTCGACACCCGCTTCGCTCAGCATCTCCAGCGAGAAAGTGTCGGGATATCCTTCGTTGTACACGACTTTTTTTATACCGGCGTTTATAATGAGTTTCGCGCATATACTGCACGGCTGATGCGTAACGTACATCGTGGCGTCTTTTATGTTGACATTGAGCCTGCCCGCCTGCACTATGGCGTTTTGCTCGGCGTGCACGGCATAGCATATTTCATGGTGAGTGCCGCTGGGGATATTGAGTTTGCGCCTCAGGCACTCCCCCTTTTCTTTACAACTGCGCACGCCGCTGGGAGCGCCGTTATATCCTGTGGTGATGATTCTCTTGTCTTTGACAATCACACAGCCTACCTGCCTGTTTTCCTGATAACAACTTGACCATGTCGAGACAAGTTTAGCCATGTCCATAAATCTGCCGTCCCACTTATCCATAGTAAAAACTCCTTGAATAAACACAGTTTAGCACATCGGCGGCAAAATATCAACACACAATTTGGCGCGGCGGACATCTTTCGCCAAAAATCGACTGTCCGCGCGCGGCGGCGGAAAATTAACGGAATTTTCTGGTAAATTTTGATTGACAAAAATCAAATATGTTTTATAATAACATTAGCACTCAAAGATAGTGAGTGCTAGCAATATAATTCAGATAATCATTAAGGAGGGTAAATATGAAACTCAGACCTTTGTTTGACAAAGTTGTCCTCGAACCGGTCGAGGCTAATGAAAAAACCCAGGGCGGCATTTTGCTTCCGGGCACCGCTCAGGAAAAACAGCAAATCGGCGTTATAGTCGCCGTCGGCAACGGCGGTGTGGTTGACGGCAAAGACGTCGTCATGCAGGTTGAAGTCGGTCAGAAAGTTCTTTACGCCAAATATTCCGGCTCGGAATTCAAATATGAAGGCAAAGACTACGTTATCATTCGCCAAAGCGATATTTTGGCAATTATGGAATAAGGAGATGATTATATATGGCTAAACAAATCAAATACGGCGCGGAAGCCAGAAAAGCCCTGGAAACGGGCGTAAACACCCTGGCTGATACCGTAAAAATAACCCTCGGCCCTAAAGGCAGAAACGTTGTACTTGGCAGAAAATTCGGCACCCCGCTCATCACTAACGACGGTGTGACCATCGCAAAGGAAATCGAACTCGAAGACGCCTGCGAAAATCTCGGAGCGCAGATTATCAGGGAAGTTTCCACAAAAACCAACGACGTCGCCGGCGACGGCACCACTACCGCGGCTGTGCTGGCGCAGGCCATTATCAATGAAGGCAGCAAAAACGTTGCGGCGGGCGCCAACCCTATCATTCTCAAAAAAGGCATTGCCAAAGCCGTTGACGTATGCGTCGACGAACTCAAAAACATCAGCAAGCCTATAACCGATAAGCACGCGATCGCCCAGGTCGCCAGCATTTCGGCGGGCGACGAATCGGTCGGCGAACTCATCAGCCAGGCGATGGAAAAAGTCGGCAACGACGGCGTCATCACCATTGAAGAAAGCAAAACCATGAAGACGGAACTCAAAGTCGTTGAAGGCATGCAGTTTGACCGCGGTTACGCTTCGGCTTACATGGCGACAGACCTTGACAAAATGGTTGCCGAACTCGACAATCCGTACATTCTCATCACGGACAAAAAAATCTCCTCCATCCAGGAAATCCTGCCTGTGCTGGAACAGATTGTTAAAACCGGCAGAAAACTGCTCATCATTGCCGAAGACGTTGAAGGCGAAGCGCTTGCCACCCTCGTTCTCAACAAACTGCGCGGAGCGTTTACCTGCGTGGCTGTAAAAGCGCCGGGCTTCGGCGACAGAAGAAAAGCGATGCTCGAAGACATCGCCATTCTGACGGGCGGCACCGTAATCAGCCAGGAACTGGGCTATGAACTCAAAGACGCCACCCTCGATATGCTTGGCAGCGCCAAACAGGTTAAAGTCGACAAAGACAACACCACCATCGTGGAAGGCGCGGGCAACAGCGAAGCCATTGCGCAGAGAGTAAACCAAATCAAAAACCAACTCGCCGAAACCACCAGCGAATACGATAAAGAAAAATTGCAGGAAAGACTCGCCAAACTCGCGGGCGGCGTTGCCGTAATAGAAGTCGGCGCCGCCACCGAAGTGGAGATGAAAGAGAGAAAACTCCGTATCGAGGACGCTCTCAACGCCACGAGAGCGGCGGTTGAAGAAGGTATCGTCCCTGGCGGCGGCGTGGCTCTGCTCGCGACATACAACGCCGTTGAAAAATTCGTCAAAACTCTTGACGGCGACGAAAAGACCGGCGCCAAAATCGTGCTTGCCGCTTTGCAGGCCCCTATCAAACAAATCGCGTACAACGCGGGCGTGGACGGCAGCATCATTATTTACGAACTGCTCAAAAATAAAAATCCGAACAGAGGCTATGACGCTCTCAACAACAAATTCGTGGACATGATAGACGCCGGTATCATCGACCCTACCAAAGTCACGAGAAGCGCGTTGCAGAACGCCGCGAGCGTGGCGTCCACAATGCTGACAACCGAAAGCATCGTTGTGGATTTGCCTGAACCTCCGGCTCCGGCGGCTCCTGCCGGCGGCGGTGAAATGTACTGATAACCTTTCTTACAGACGAACACGTCTATAAGTTTCTTATATTCGAAGTTTCTCCGAAAATAGAAGCCCCGTCGTTTGACGGGGTTTTTGCTTTTCAGCAAATAGAAGCCCCGTCGTTTGACGGGGTTTTTGCTTTTCAGCAAATAGAAGCCCCGTCGTTTGACGGGGTTTTTGTTTTTCAGCAAATAGAAGCCCCGTCGTTTGACGGGGTTTTTGTTTTTCAGCAAATAGAAGCCCCGTCGTTTGACGGGGTTTTTGTTTTTCAGTAAATAGAAGCCCCGTCGTTTGACGGGGTTTTTGTTTTTCAGCAAATATATCAGTCGTCCAGAATACCGAGTTCTTTGCAAAGGTCTTCAAGCGATTCGCTCACGTTGATGATTTCCGCCTGGGAGATATCCGCGCAGATTTCCGTGTCGCCGTCAGCGTCGGCGGTTTGGGCGGACTGAGTATCGGCGGCAGCCGACAGGATTTCTTCCTTTTCGAACTTGTCAAGCAAATCCGCCACTTTTTTAAGCGGCGAAAACTCCCCTTCGTCTCTTCTCCGGTTTTTTTGCGGCGCTTTCGGGGCTTTTTCGGCGTACCGATAGAGAGCGGCGTCGAATTTTTCCGACAGAGAAGCGAATTTTTCCGCTTCCGACGGCGCCATGGTTTTCACTACTTCCGCCGCGTACGCCGTCCACTTGTCACGAAAAGTTTTTACGCGGTTTATTTCTTCCTCAAACAGTCTTTCCGCTTTGCGTTTCAACGACGCCGAACTTTCCTGCGCTTCCACAAACGCCGAAAAAATCTCTTCTTTTCTGCCGTCATAACCGGCAAGACGTTCTTCAAGTTCACGGTTTTGTTTTTTCAGCTGCTCTATCGCCGCTTTCTGCTCCGTGATGACGTTATTGTCGTCATCGGCGAGTTTTTTTATATACTCGTCCACGGCAGACGGGTCATAACCCTTCCTTACTGTCTGAAATTTCATTTCTTACCGCCTTTCGCCAGAAGTTCCTGTTTAAGGTTATACAGTTCGTCCGACAAGTCCACTTTGTAAATCTGCGGTTTGTCAAGGCGTTTATACTCGCTCCAAAACTCGTTGAGTCCGGCGTTGCATCTGCTACGCAGTTCCGTGACGCTTTTGCGCTCCAGAATATCTTCGCCGTTCTTCATGACATCCACAAGCAGCGGCCTGACGAAATAATCCGTGAGGGTGAGTTTTTTCCACCTGTCAGTAGGGTGCGTGAGCGTAAGCGGAGCGGTGAAATCTATTTTTTCGTCTTTAAGACAAATCAAATCGGCTACCGCCATTTTTGTCGCGCCGTCGTAAATACGGTATATTTCCTTTTCTCCCGGGTTGGTGATTTTAGCGGCGTTATCCGAAATTTTGAGTTTCGGTCTGCCGTCGAATTCGGCGATTTTATACACGCCGCCGAGGCTAGGATTGCTGTGGCTTGTGATAAGTCTGGTGCCGACGCCGTAAACGTCTATCTTCGCGCCCTGAATGTAAAGCGACTCTATAGTGTATTCGTCCAGGTCGCCGGACACGAATATTTTCGCTTCGGGGAATCCCGCTTCGTCGAGAACGCGGCGGGTTTCTTTTGTGAGATACGCCAGGTCGCCCGAGTCAAGTCTCACGCCGACGGGCTTATAACCTTTTTCTTTAAGTTCGCGGAACACGGTGATGGCGTTTGGCAGACCGCTTTTCAGCGTGTCATAGGTGTCAATCAGCAGCAGACAGTTTGTCGGATACAATTCGGCATACGCCCTGAAAGCCGAAAGTTCGTCGTCAAAGGACATAATCCAGCTGTGCGCGTGCGTCCCCTTCGGGTCGGTGTCGAAAAGCATGGACGCCAGCACGTTGCTGGTGCCGACGCATCCGCCTATGACCGCCGCCCTCGCACCGTAAACAGCGGCGTCCGGTGCCTGCGCCCTGCGCAGACCGAATTCCAGCACTCCTCTGCCTCTTGCCGCCCTGACGACTCTTGCAGCCTTGGTGGCGATGAGCGTCTGGAAATTGACGATGTTGAGCAGCGCCGCTTCCAGCAGCTGGGCTTCGAATACCGAGCCTTTAATGACCATGAGCGGCTCGTTCGGAAACACAACGGTGCCTTCAGGCAAAGCCCTGACGTCTCCTTTGAATTTGAAACCGGCAAGCCTAGACAGAAAATCCTCGCCGAATGTCCCAAGCGACCGCAGATACTCTATTTCTTCCTTGCCGAAAGAAATATTTTTGATATAATCAATCGCCTGTTCCAGTCCGCAGGCTATGCAAAAGGTGCTTTCATTGCCCTGTCTGAAAAACAAATCAAACACGGCGACCTTATCCGCCATACCGTTTTGCAGATAGCCGTTCATCATTGTGAGTTCGTAAAAATCCGTAAGCAGAGTGAGGTTCTTATCCATTTTACAGCTCCTTGGCTTTTTCGGGCTTCTCCACCGCCACAGGCAGTCTTTCAGGCGGCTGTCTGTCTTTGAACACGGCGCGCGCCCAGTCCATTGCGGTAAAACTCCATTCTTTACCGCACGTCGGACAGACGCATTTCACCGTTTTGCCTTCCTGCGTACACACGGCAGGTTCATGCGTGTCTTTGCAAAAACGTCTTAGCCTGTCAATATTGATTGCCACGCCGCACCCCATTAGCAAAGCGGCGACAAGCAATGTTATGCCGACCAGCACAAGATTCGCTTCGCCGACGACAAAGAGTATCACGGACGTAACAACGGACACGCCGATCAGTCCGCCGAGCACGGCGAGCGACGCCACCGTTTCTTTATAGGAAGAAGAAAACAGCGACTTGTACTTCGCATACAATTCTTTGCGGTAAATATAACACAGCCTGTACAGCCCGAACAAAATCGTGAATATTGCCACCGCCTGCGATATCTTGATGCCGGTGTTGAAGCCGCCCACCCACAGATACAGGCTGTCGCTTCGCAGCGCCTCTATGATAAACCTTACGGTGCCGTAATAAACGCCGTAGAAACTCGCCAGCCAGCCCGTGCGGTAATGCTTGCTGCGCAGCATAAACATAACGATGACAAAGCCTATGCCCGTGCACAGCGACTCATAGAAGAAAGTCGCCTGATACCAGCCGCCCAGCCTGTCGATATACACTGCGAACGGGAAAAACTGCCACGACGGGTCGGTTACGATGTTACCGAACGCTTCCTGATTGACAAAGTTGCCCCACCTGCCTATGCACTGGGCGATGAGCAGCCCCGGAATTATCAGGTCGGATATCTGGTAGAAATTCTGCTTTTTGACGCGCGCGACGATATAGCCCACAACATAACCGACGATTACGGCGCCGTATATGCCGAGACCGCCGTCACGGAAGTTCCAAAATCTCGCCCAGTTGCTGGTCTGTCCGTCATACGGAAACAGAAAAAAATAAAGTCTGGCGCCGAGAATGGCCAGTGGAATAATCCACAGGGCGTAATCCACGGCGTCATAAGGGTCATAACCCTTTTTCTTCAAAAAATAAGCGAAGAGAGCAATCGCTATCGCGATGCCCGATACGATAATTATAGCGTAATAATAAATATCGATACCGAATATCGTAATATGCGGATTTGCCGCCAAAATCGAATTTATCATAGCATATATTGTAACACAATTTGGACGATATGCAAACAAAACTTTTATTTGACAATAATAACGATAAAAATTATCATATATAAAAATGGAAAACAAAAACGCGAATTTCAGCACAAAGAAAAAAATACGGCGCATAATCATCATCGCCGTGATAATAGCGGCGGTCGTCGCCGCGGTATATTTTACCCTGAAATACACGGGCGTTCTGGAAAAGTTCGACTCCGCCGAGAAAATACGGGATTTTATCCTGTCAGGCGGCGCGTGGAGCCGGGTAATATACATGGTTCTGCAATTTTTGCAGGTGACCTTCGTCCCCCTGCCGGCAATGCTCACGACAATAGCGGGCACGCTGGTGTTCGGCCCGTGGGAAACGGTTTTCATGAGTATAGCCGCGATTATGCTGGGCAGGATATTCGCTTTCTGGCTGGGCAGAAAATTCGGCATGCCGCTCGTCAAATGGATGGTCGGTCAGGACGACGCCGAAAAATGGTCGCAGGTGCTGGGACGAGGCAAATACACTTACTTTCTCATGCTGCTGTTTCCCGCCTTTCCGGACGACATCCTCTGCATCATCGCCGGCATAACCACGATAACCTGGCCGTTCTATCTGACCGCCAACATAATAACGGTAATCATATCCTGCTTTACAATGTGTTTCCTTACAAGCGGTCAGCTGATTCCTTTCAGCGGCTGGGGCATTCCGGTGTGGATTGTGCTGGGCGTGCTGCTCATCGCGGCGATTATACTTTCTTTTAAATATAAAGACAAAATCGAAAGTTTCGTGACTAATCTGGGCGCAAGGCTCAGCCGTAAAAAACAGTCAGACCAACCTGACGGGCAAAACGAAAACAACGAATCTGAAAACCAGCAAAAATAAAGGCGCCTTTACGGCGCCTTTTTCGTTTAATTTTCACCCTCATGGCAACAATCACTTCATACCGATACATACACACCGGCGCCGCGCGCCGACATAAGATAAACTGTATCGGCATTTACGGAGTGATTGAAATGATTAAACGAGGACAATTATATTATGCCGATTTAAGTCCCGTAGTGGGCAGCGAACAGGGCGGCGTGCGCCCCGTGCTGATTTTGCAGAACGATATAGGCAACAAGTTCAGCCCGACTGTCATAGCCGCCGCGACAACCAGCAGGCTCACAAAAGCAAAACTGCCCACGCATATCGCTTTGGAAAAAGACAAATACTGTCTTCCCAAAGACAGCATTGTCCTGCTGGAACAGATAAGAACGCTGGACAAAAGCAGATTACTCGACTATATCGGCGAACTGCCGCCCGAGACAATGAATCTGGTGAACACCGCTTTGCTGATAAGTCTCGGATTTTACACCAACAACTCGTCGAAAGCAAAAGAAAACTGAAAACAGCCGTCTAACGGCTGTTTTATTTTATTACGGCGAAAGCGACGGCGTATCCCCCGTCGTGCGAAACCGACAGAAAAATTTCCTTTCCCCTTTCGGCAAGCAGTCTTTGCGCCTCGCCGTGAAGGCGAAGAAACGGCGCGCCCTTTTCGTCATGGGCGACTTCCACCTGTTTATAAGTCACTTTGCCTGTAAACCCGCAGCCAAGCGCCTTGACGGCAGCCTCCTTGGCGGCGAACACGCCCGCGGCGCATTCCGTCCGGCCGGCTTTGGAAAATATATATTCTTTTTCGGCGGGAGTGCACACTTTGTCGGTAAATGCCGATAAATCCAAAGCGGCGATTCGCTCCACGCTGACAATATCCACGCCTATCATTTTTTCACCGCCGAAAGCACCGCTTTCCTCACGGCGAGAGGCACCGCGCATGTCAGCGCCGTGAAATCGGCTGTTTTTTCACAGCCTGCCATCACAAACATAGTGTCTCCGTCCAGCATTGTGTGCACCGGCGAAACAGACAAGGCAAGCCCGTTATGCGCCGCTTCCGCCAACTTGTTTGCCTGCTCTCTTGTCAGAACGGCGTCGGTAAACACACAGCCTATCGTCGTGTTGACGCCGCCTTTGAGGTCTGAAACGGCGTTTTTAAGAATATAATCGGCGGTACCAACGAACACGCCGTCTTTTTTCGCGCCGGCGACGACCGAACCGCCCTTTTCGATGTCGATGACGTCTCCGAACGAATTTGTCACTACAATCGCACCGACGACGGCTTCGCCGACGCTGATTTCGGCGTAGCCCACTCCGCCCTTGCAGCAGTTGTCCATGCCGAAAATCTTGCCGACAGTGGCGCCCACGCCTGCGCCCACGCTCCCCGTTTCAAAAGACTCCGCCGCGCATGCGCAGGCGGCATATCCGCTTTTCTTGTCGGGATAGGCAAAGGCTTTGTAATCGAGGTCGTATATCACCGCGCCGCACACAATAGGCACGTATCTCGTGCCGGTGAAATAGCCTTTTTCATGCTCCGCCAGCCAAAGCATGACTCCGTCGCACGCTTCGAGACCGAAAGCGCTGCCGCCCGAAAGGCAAACGGCGTTTATTTTCTCCACCGCCTTGCAGCCTTTCAGCAAATCGGTTTCTCTGGTGCCGGGCGCGCTGCCGCGCACGTCCACGCCGCCGACGGCGCCGTTTTCGGCAATGATAACCGTCGTACCCGTGCCGCCCTCATAATCGGAATAATGGCCAATCTTAAACCCGTGTATCATAATTACACCTCAAAGTCTTCTTCATCAAGGTATCTTGAAGCGCAGTCGGCGCATACGGAATACTCAAAACCCTTTGCCGCCAGATGGGCGAACAGTTTTTTCGCCCCGTCACGGCCGCGCGCCCTGTTTTTCATAAACTTGCGGGCGAGTTCCGCGGCGGTTTCTTCCTGCCCGCCAAGCATATCGTCCACGGCGTCGATAAGTTCGCGTCCGATTCCCTTTTGCGACAGTTCGTATTTTATCCTGCGCGCGCCCTTTTTGCCGCCGTACGCCGAAACATACGCCCTGACGTATTCGGCGTCATCGATATACCTGTATTCCGTCATTTTGGAAACAGTCTGCGCTATTATTTCATCGGAAAAGCCCTTGTCCCTGAGATATTTTTCCACCTGGCTGCGGCTTTTCATCGAGCGGCACACGCATTCCACCGCCTTTGAAAAAGCCGTTTCCCTGTCGTGCTCTTCCAGCAGCAGCCCCAGACGCGCCCCGTCGATTTCGGCGCCCGCTTTCACGCCGAGTTTGACGGCGCTCTCCGCCGTAACGGAGCACAGAAATTCGCCGTCGGCGTAAACAGAAACCTTGTTTTTGTTTTTCGCGTTTTGTTTTACTTGCGTGACAATTGCCATAAGTACCTTTATTTTAACACAGCCGGCGCCGCAACCGGCGCGGCGGTGCCATTTATCCGTCAATCAGAACTCCGTCATGATTGTGCCAACAAATTCACACAGCGCCCTGCCCTGCGTCATGTCGCTCAGTTGTTTTACGAAAGCGTCGACCCGCTTTTCGGGAACAGCCGCTCTGTAAACAACTTCGGCGCCGTAATCGCGCGAAAGTATTTTTCCTTTGTCGCGGCAGACGGTCTCCACCGCCGACACGAGAGAATAGTCGCATTTTATTTCTGCCGCTACGCACGCCAGAACGCGCACTTTTTCCGCTTCTTCCAGAACCTCAGCGGCCGCCTTTCCGTAAGCCCTGACCAGACCGCCGGCGCCGAGTTTTATTCCGCCGAAATATCTCGTAACCACCACGGCGACGTTTTCCAGTCCTTTGCCTTGTATCGCGCCGAGAATCGGCAGCCCGGCCGTGCCCTGCGGCTCTCCGTCGTCGCTGAATTTGCGGCTCTCCGCCGTGACGAACGCGTAACAGTTGTGCGTCGCGTCATAATGCTTTTTGGAAACATCGGCTATAAAAAAATTCGCCTGCTCGACAGTCGAAACCCGGCAGGCAAAAGAAATGAACCGCGATTTTTCAACGACGAATTCGTGCCGGAATATTCCGTCCCGTATTGTCAGAAAATCTTTCATTTTATTTCAATCAGCAAATGAACTTTTTTGCCCTTGTGGAGCACAAATTTGCCGTCGGCTTTTACGCCGTCGTCAAGTTGGTAACCGGCTTCAACGACTTTATCGTTGACGCGCACGCCGCCGCCCTCGGCGAGACGGCGCGCTTCGCCGCGGCTTTTGGCGAGACCCACTGACACGAGAATGTCGCAGATGTCGTCTGTTCCCGCGGATATTTCGCGCTTAGGCATATTTTCGCTGTCGTTGGAGAAGGACGCCGCTACCTGCGCCTGCACGCTGTCGGCAATTTCTTCGCCGTGCACGATTTTGGTGACTTCGTACGCCAGACGGATTTTCGCCTTGTTCATGCGTTCGTCTTTGTGCGCGGTCATCTCCCTGATTTCCTCGACAGGCATGAAAGTCAAAAGTTTCATGCACTTTTCCACGTCGTTGTCGTCGATGTTGCGCCAGTATTGATAAAAGTCGTAAGGACTGGTTTTTTCGGCGTCCAGCCACACGGCGCCTTTCGCCGTTTTGCCCATCTTTGTGCCCTCGCTCGTGGTGAGCAGCGCGAAAGTGAGCGCGAACGCCGGTTTGTTGAGTTTTCTTCTTATGAGGTCGGCGCCTGACAGTATGTTGCTCCACTGGTCGTCGCCGCCGAGTTGCAGGCTGCACCCGTATTTTTCATAAAGAACCAGAAAGTCATAAGACTGCATCAGCATGTAGTTGAATTCCAGAAAGGTGAGACCCTTTTCCAGCCGCTGTTTGTAGCACTCCGCCGTCAGCATTCTGTTTACGGAAAACAGCGAGCCGACGTCGCGCAGAAAGTCTATGTAATTGAGCCCGAGCAGCCAGTCGGCGTTGTTGACCATGAGCGCCTTTCCGTCGGAGAAATCGATAAACCGGGACATCTGCTTTTTGAAGGCCTCGCAGTTGTGCCTGACCGTTTCAGGCGTCATGAGCGAACGCATGTCCGTTCTGCCCGACGGGTCTCCCACCATGCCCGTTCCGCCGCCGATGAGCGCGATTGGCCTGTGCCCCGCTCTCTGCATGTGCGCCATTGCCATAAGCTGCACGAAATGACCGACGTGCAGGCTGTCCGCCGTCGGGTCGAAACCTATATAAAAGGTAACGCTTTCTTCGCCAAGTTTTTTGTAAAGTTCGTCTTCGAAAACGACTTGTTTGATGAAATCTCTCTCTTTCAGAATATCAAATACGTTTCTGCCCATAACTTCCCTTGTAATCACAACGTAATATTTTCTATCATCGCCGCCGCGTTTTTCACCGCCACCTTTCTGGCGTACACAGCCGCCACGGCCGACAGCAGCGCAACGACGACAAAATAAATGTACATCATAATTTCAATTCCCGCAAGCGAAAAGAGCCAATAAAGCCCTATTAAAACCACAATCAGCGCGAATGACAGCAAAAGCGAGAACAAACTGGCGTAATTGTTTTTAAGCCCCGTTGAAATATTGTCCCAGTTAAGCCGCGGGTTGCGCAAATCCATATATACCTGCGCGTAAGAAAATACCAGCCCGATGACCGTACACACTACCAGGGTAATCAGCGCCGACAAAAGCGGCACCTTGATGAGCGCCAGCGCCAGCGCGACCATGAGCACCACGCCTATTTCGTTGACGATAAAAGACAGTATGGCTTTGGCGTCGATAATCTTACCGTAACTCATCGGTATTATTTTAAGAATATAAAAATTGCGGTTTTCCCTGGTAAACGCCGTCGTAGCCGTATAGTTGGTGGCAAACACGAAAAACGTGATGAAACATATGAGCACCAGCGCCACGATATGCGGCATCTGCGCCATAAGTTCGGCAAAACTCATGCCGATTTCCTCAATATCGGCAGTGACCATGCCGCCCAGGTTAAGCCCCAGAACAAGCATGACGACGGGACCGATTATTATCTCGAACAGGCAGTAAAACGCCAGTGCCGGATAGCGGATTATTTCCTTGAAATCCTTTCTGATAAACATGGAAATCTTCCCGCCCGTTTCATACTTCTGCTTTTTAGCGGCGGACGACTTAGGCGTTTCAAGTTGTCTTGACACGCTGCGTTTATAGACCAGCGCGGAAATCAGGCAGGCGAACGCCACCAGCGCCGCGTCAATCAGGAAGGCGTACAAAAAGTTAAGCAACGCTGTTCCGAACGGGCCGCCCACCATTGACAGCGCCAGAAATTTGTTAGGCAGCATTATGTCGGCTATGGCGTTGATTTGCCCCACCATGGCGAGTATTATGCCTTCTATGTCGGTGGACTCTTCCGCCATGCTGATGGAATTTATCACGAGGAAATACGCCACAAACAGCAGCGTGACCAGCACCAGCAGCGCTACCGTAGACACCACGCTCTTGTTTTTCAGATAAGAGATGACGTACATAAGCGGAATCGCCAGGATGGTGGCTATAAGCAGCGGCAGCACCGGCACCAGGAAGAAAGAAAACACCAGTCCCAGCGAAAACGGCATGCCCGCGCCTATCGCGAACGGTATCACGGCGAAAAGCGACAGAACGAAATTGGTGATGAGTTCCAGCACATAGGCGAAAGTCAGTTTGACGGCAAAGACCGTCTGAGGCTTTACGGGATATGACAACAGCATTTCGTTGTCTTTTGAAAAATAAATGGTGTTAAGCACCGTCGCTATGCCGAACAGCAGCACGACCAGCTGGATAGCCGAAAAAATGCATGTCAGAAAGCCGGGCACGGCGTCGGCGGAAGCCGCCAGTGCGCCCAGCTGATAAATCAGGTAAGCGACAAGCCCGAGCAAAGGCAGGCAGACCAAAACAAGCAGACCGTATACGGCGAAAATATACCATTTTGTCTTGCCTGTCTGCTTTGACCTGTCAAAACGGAAACTCTGTTTGCAAAGAGCGGTAAACAGCAGCGAAAAATCTTTCATAGTCAGCCCCCGATGTTTTCGCCGGCGGTAACCGACAGGAAGAATTCTTCCAGACTTTCGCCCGCCCTGTCTTTAAGTTCGTCAACCGTGCCCACGGCGATGAGTTTTCCGTTTTTGATTATGCCGACTCTGTCGCACACCTTTTCCACGACGTCAATGACGTGGCTTGAAAAAAACACGGTGTGCCCGTTATCGGCGTGCTCTCTCATATACGTTTTGAGTTCGTAGGCGCTTTGCGGGTCAAGCCCGGTGAGCGGTTCGTCGAGTATCCATAACTTTGGCTGATGAAGCAGCGACCCTATGACGACGAGTTTTTGCTTCATGCCGTGCGAGTATGATTTAATCTGGTCGTTAATAGCGCCCGCCAGACCGAATTTTTCTATAAACTCCTGGGCGCGTTCTTTGAGCGAAGCCGACGGCACGTCGTACATGCTGCCCATGAAATTGAGATACTCCATACCGGTGAGTTTGTCATAAGCGGCGTGGTTGTCAGGAACGTAACCGATATTGTGTTTGAATACATACGGCTCGGCGCGCAGATTGACGCCGTTAAGCACTATATTGCCCTCATCGGGCTGCAAAATACCGGTCATCATTTTGATTGTCGTGCTTTTGCCGGCGCCGTTCGGTCCCAGAAAGCCGAATATTTCACCGTCGTTGACGCGCAGGTTTATGCCGTCTACGGCTTTGACTTTGCCTTTGGCGTAAGTTTTGGACAGATTTTCAAGTTGAAGCATAAGTCTGACTCCTCGTTTTGTTTTATATAAAAGAGCATATCCCCCCCCCCTGACGAATTTGTCAAGCGGTAAGAGTTTTATTTTTTGTCTTTGCGGCGTTTTTCCAGCACGTCGGGCAGATACTGCTGTTCGACGTAACCGCCGTAATCGTGCGGGTAGAGATATTCGGCGTCCTGCTGGTCGGTGCTGCGCCTGTACGCTTTGTATTTGAGATGGTTAGGGACAGGAGCGTCCGCGTATTTTTTCGCGTCGTCAAACGCCTTGTCCACCGCCATGACGACCTCGTTGCTTTTTTTAGCCCTGCAAACGTACATAATAGCCTCGGCAAGCGGTATTCTGGCCTCGGGCATGCCTATTTTTTCCAGCGCGCGCATGGCGCCTGCGGAAATCACCAGGGCGTCGCTGTCGGCAAGCCCCACGTCCTCGGCGGAGTGCACGACAAGTCTGCGGGCGAGCAGCATCGGGTCGCACCCGGCGGACACAAGCCTGGCAAACCAGAACAGCGCCGCCTCTTCGTCGCTGCCCCTGAGACTTTTGCAGAACGCGGAAATCATGTCGTAATAACTTGTTTCGTCAACGGACAAAGCCTTTTTCTGGATGCTTTCTTCCGCCGTCTTTTTGTCGATAAACACCTTGCCGTCTTTCGGTTCGGTAGTGAGCGCCGCCAGTTCCAGCGCGTTGTAAGCCGTGCGCAGGTCGCCGCCGCTTGCCCACGCCATGTGCGACAGGGCGTCGTCGGTAATTTCGACGCCAAGCGCCTGCAAACCGTTTGGACTGGTCAGCGCGCGCCTCAAAGCGGTTTTTATGTCGTCTTCGTCAAGCGGCGAAAACTCGAAAACACGGCATCTGGACACAATCGCGGAGGTAAGCGCGGCATACGGATTTTCAGTAGTGGAGCCGATAAACAATATTATGCCCTGTTCCACCGCGCCCAGCACGCAGTCCGACTGCGCTTTGGACCAGCGGTGACACTCGTCAAGCAGCAGATATGTCTTTTTGCCCGACGCCAGCCTTTTTTCAGCCTCGTCTATAATCTTTTTGGCGTCAGCCACGCCGCTGGCCACGGCGTTGAGTTTTTCGAAATGACTGTCGGTGCTGTTGGCGATTATGTTGGCAAGCGTCGTCTTGCCGGTACCGGGCGGCCCCCAGAATATGCAGCTGCCCACCCTGTCGGCTTTTATGGCGCGCCAAAGCAGAGAGCCTTCGGCGACGATGTGCTTCTGCCCCACAAAATCTTTGAGCACCTGCGGACGCATCCTTTCCGCGAGCGGAGCCGCTTTTTTTATTTCGAAATCGAACAATGTGTTTTCCTGACGGTATTTCATCGCCGATATTTTACCAAATTACGGCGGCTTTTTCAACGGTTTGAGCGACAGTCCCCGTTTTTTAATACCCGACGCTGAAAAAACTGCGGTCACCCAGACCTTTCGCCGAGATTCGTCCGGAAGTTTTTCCGCCGTTCAGCGCCGCCGACGGCTCCCCTTTGCGAAAGTCGAATTCCATCGTTTTGCCGAAAAACCTGCCCCGTATTTTGCCTATATTTCCGTCGAACCGGGGCGAAAGCAGAATTTCCCCGCCGTCGGCGGTGATGCCGGCAAAATTTTCCAGAATCATTACAGACAGAAATCCGCCGTCGACGCGCGGCAGTTTTTCACGGGCGAAACGGTACAACCCGCCGAGAGAACCCACACCGTCGACTTTGCCGCCGGTCAGTCCGCACATGTATGCCAGCAAGGCGGCGCTCCCGGTTAGTGTCGCCGCGTAGTCTTTCAGTTTTTCCGCAACGGTCAGGCACTCTGCCCTGTCTTTTACATGGCGACAGATTTTAAGGCACGCCAGCGCCTTGGCTGTTTTTTCCGCCGCCGTGGCGGGTTTTGTCATAAGCATTTCACCGAAAGTTTCTGAAAGCAGCGCCGAGAATTCGTCATCGGGATACATGCACACAAACCACGCGGCGCCCAGCCAATACGCCCACACGGAGGCTTTCGCTCGTCTGACGCCTGACACGGTCATGACGTCGTAAGCCAAATCTTTTTTGAGAGCCGCCAGAATGTCTTTAAGATAACGTCCGCCGGTGTAAGCGACGGGCGGCAGCGAAAACAGCGATATTTCTTTCAGTCCGGCGTGAATCAGCGACGACGACAGCGCCATGGCGTTTCCGTTCCAGAAAGCGCAGTCATCCACGGCAAAAACATCGCCGGGGGCGTCGCCCGGCATTTTTCTTGCCAGGGTGAAATTAATTTCGCACATGTTTTCCGCCGTCATGCCGCACTTTACGGCGCACACGCCGCTCGGCACATCGCCACCGAAAGAAAAATCGGGTCGAAACTTGTCAAACGCAGACGTAACGTCGGAACACGGCGGACATGTCAGAACGTAATCCCCGATAACGACATCGCCGCCACGCCTGCGAAAATCGGCGTTGTCGGGCAAATCAAGGCACAAAATCACTGAAACGGTCTTTCTCCCCCGCAACCCTTCAAAAGTTATTTTATAATTTTTGACGCCGAAATGGCTGATTTCCAACGTCAGTTTCGCCGTGGCGGTTTGTTTGGCAAACACGATTTTGTCGTCGGCCAGCGAGATTTCACCGCTGTTAAGAAGATACGTCTTTCCGTCGACGCGGACAAACACCCTTTCGCCGCCGAAACGCGGAGACGTAAACAGCCTGTCGCCGACGGAAAACACGTCGCCGGCGGCGGAAACAAAACTGTCCGTATTGTAGCCGCTGACCGCCGTCAGCGAGCCGCGCGAAAGAGCGGTCCGCCTTTCGCAGGCGAGTTTTTCAGACAAAGGCAGACCGCCGGACGTACACGGCGTTTTGCCGAAAATCACGCTTGTTTCAGCGGGAGAATCGGTTACGAAATCACGGCGGTAAAACCCCGCGCGCCCCGCTCCGTGAACAAACCTTTTCATTTGCGCCGCCGTGCCGAACACGCCGAAACAAAAGTTGAAACGAACCTCGCTTTTAGCGGCGCACTTGATTTCGGCAAGCAGACGGAGATTTTCGTCTTCAAGCGCCTGGCAGAAAACGTCGCACGCGGCGCAAAACCACGTTTTTGAAAAACGCAACACGCAAACACCGTTCTGCACAAAGGCGTCGTCCGCCGTACGGGCGAAATCCGCCAGCGCAAGCATGTTTATTTTTCTCGCTTTCTGCCCGCCGTTGGACACACTGAAAGAACACACTAATCCGTTTTCGTTGAAAAAACTCTTTTGCGTGAATGACAGCGCGCCGCATTCCTTTACACAGACAAAACTTTTTTTACGGAAATCCGCCCCGACGAATTTCTCGCCCAGCGTTACGCCGTTTTCGGCAAAGCAGAATCTGACGCCATTTGACATGACAAATTTTTTTTCGTCAAGCAAAACATCCCTTCCGTTTAGCGACAGCGTGAAATTTCCGCCGGAATATATCCGGCACGACGTTTCGCCGCGCCGTGTTTCAGCCGAGCGGTGCGTCCCTGAAAGTTCCGTCGCCTCTTCGCCGCAGAGAATCGCGGACAGATATTTTTCGGCGGACGTTTTCGAACCGAAAAGTATATGCCACGCAGCGAGACAAAACAGCTGACATTTTTTGATTTCGAGCTCGTCACGCAATGCCGCGAGAAACGGCAGGTCTTTGCCGAAAACATCGGCGCACAGTGCCAGAATCTCGCCGTCGCCAAGCGCCATCAATGTATGCCGGCATATTTCAAAAGCGGCTCTTTCGGCTTTTTCTTTTCTCTCTCCCCTGCACAGCCTGACGGCGGCGTAATGCACGCTCTGAAACTTGTCCATAACCGACAAAAACAGCGCGTCGTTTCTCCCGCGCCTCGCGGCTCTTTTGAACTTTTTGTAAAGCCGGGCGACGGCGCCGGCGGTATCGTCACGGAAATAGACGCCTTTCGGGTTCAGCGCGTTCAGCAGTCTGAGGTGCGATTTCAGTTCCCCAACACTTTTTGACGGTCCGTCAAGCATAAAATAGTAATCGCTTTTCATAACGTGATTTTTGACAAAAAAGGCGGAAATATGCTTCAAGCGTCCTCACCGTTTGCTTTTTGCCGCTCTATATGCTAAAATATAGCGCAATGAGCCGGCCAGACGGCCGCGTGGAAACACGAGGAAAGTCCGAGCACCGCAGGGCACGGGTGCAGGGTAATACCCTGTGAAGGCGACTTCAAGGAAAGTGCAACAGAAATATACCGCATCTTATGATGTAAGGGTGGAAATGCGAGGTAAGAGCTCACAGACGCTTTGGCGACAACGCGTTCATGTAAACCCCACTTGGTGCAAGATAGGACGGCAAAATGCTGACCCGGCATCGTCCGACAAAATCGCTTGAGCCTGGCGGTAACGTCAGGCCTAGACAGATGGCCGTCAAATACAGAACTCGGCTTACAGACCGGTCTCATTGCTTTATGCCGCTTTTCGGCGCACAGCCGCAAAGCGGCTTTAATCTATTATATAATCTTCCTTTTCCAGCCTCGCCCTGATTTTAGCGAGCGCCTTTTTTTCTATGCGGGATATGTAAGAGCGCGAAATACCCAAAATTTCCGCCGTTTTGAGCTGCGTATACGCCGGTCTGCCGCCCAGTCCGTAACGCATGCGTAAAATATCGTATTCTCTTTTAGTAAGGCACTGCCGCATTATCCCGTCGAGTTTTTCCGACAGAATTTCGCTTTCCACCTGTTTGAAAACGCTGTCCTGATTGACAGACAGAACGTCGATGAGCGAAAACTCGTTGCCGTCGTTGTCGACGCCCAGCGGGTCGCTCAAAGAAAACACGCAGCGGTTTTTCTTGTTGGCCCTCAGCGCCATGAGAATTTCGTTTTCTATGCACCGCGCCAGATAAGTGGCGAGCTGCGTGCCCTTTTTTGTCTGAAATGTGGAAATACCCTTTACCAGCCCTATGGAACCGATGGAAATAAGGTCGTCGATATCCATGGAATGACTGTATTTTTTGGCTATGTGCGCCACCAGCCGTAAATTGTGCTTAATGAGCGTTTCACGGGCGGTCATATCGCCGTTTTTATACTTTTCAAGTTCGGCGGCTTCTTCTTCCGCTGACAGCGGCTGCGGATAAGACGCCTTGTTTGACACATAAGACGAAAAGCAAAAAACCTTGCTCAGAAATTCCAACACTGCGGAAAGCATTGCGCACCCCCTTTCACCTTAAATTCTATGCCGGAACACGCCGAAAAAAGACAAAAAACGCAAAAGAAAAACCCCCGAAATCGGGGGTTTTGTTGGTTTGGATTTTAACCGGCAGGCCGCGTTGTAGTCAGCCAGTCGCTGTCAGGCGCGGTTGTGCTGCCGTATTCGACAATAACTGTCAGAGTGCCCGCGCCGGGGAATCCGGCAACAACCTCTGCCATATTTCTTTTAGCGCTTCCGCCAAAAGTGTAAAGCTTATTATAGTCCGCATTCAGGTCATTTTCAATCCATGTAGAGCCGTAAATCGTATTGTCGTCCAGACTCATTCCGGAAAGCGCGGAATAATATTGTTTATACGCTTCTTTCGTGGACAATGAGCCGAGAGGCGCAAGAAAAGTATCTAAAATACCCAAGTTACTAATCAATGTCACTCTTCGGTCATCGGAATTTGTGCGAGGATAATTGGCGTCTCTGTACACGGTATTTTGCGCCGTGGCTGTCATGTCGCCGCCGCTGGCGCTGTCCATGTCGGTAAACACCATTTTGATTCGGGCATAGCCGTCATTTGAAACGCCGCCGTTGTTCATGAAGATGAAGTTGAAGGCTTCACCGTTACGCTGTTTCAAAACCGAAACACCCATTTGGGAACTGAGCGGAGCGTTCAGCTCTGTTTTTAATTTGACAATAGCTGCGCCCAAACCCTCAACTGTGGCGTAATACGGCTCTGTGCCTACAACCCAGTTTTCAAAGACGTTTGACGCGTCGAGATACAGTTCAGGGTCAAACGGGAATCCTTTTTTGTTGTCATCCGGCTGTTTACCCACATTGTGGCGGTCAGGCATGTTGATGGACGCCGCGCCGCTGTTGCCGAAATAAGAGTGGTCAACCTTGACAATGGAGCCCCAGCCGTAAACTGACGAATAAAAACTGTTGTTTGTCGAGCAATAATGCATATTCAGTTGAGTTTTTGTCGTGCTATCCACACTGATTTCGTCATTTGACACAATCTGCCATGCCTGCATGTTGTTTTGCTGCATGATATTGTTCGCTTCCACAGTGCAGCCGTTTGCCACAAAGCCGTGGAGCGCGCCGCTCTGTTCCAATATAAACGCGGCGGAAGCGTCAGGGTCTTCGATAGGTTCGCTTTCAAGGTCCAGATTGCCGCGCAACGTCAGATTGCTGATATTGACGACGGCGTTAGGAGAATTTCTGTAAGTAACGCAGAAAATTGCCGACTGTTGCGAATAAGCTCCCATATCCGTAACACCAAGATACCCGAGTCCGCTTCCTGCGGAATTGATTCCGAGTTCTTCATCTTTTTGCAACAGCGGGAGATTTGCCGCGTTGAAATTGAAATAGTTGCCGTTGATGGTGAAATTGTCTTGCACCGCATTACCGAACCGTACATAAACATTGGCATTTTCATCCCAGTTGTCAGCAGTAATATTCTGAGGATGAATATGCTTCGCCACATCTTTGCCGTTGAGTTGAGTTTCGTATACCTGCTTGTCGTTATATTCCACGGTGATGTTTGAATGCACGTTTATGGTATTCACAGACAAATCGCCGAACGCCTCTTTGAAACCTTCGTTGTCATAAACATTGACGCCGTCGGTCAAAGTGACGTTTATCGAATAAGGCGCTATTTGATTTACCTTTCTTTCGATATAGTATTTTGGCAGGATTTCAACGGTAACGGTTTTGCCAATCATTTCTTCGGCAAAATCAATGGAATTGCCGACAAGTTGATATGTCTCCGCCCCCTCATCAACAACTACGCCGCCGTTTTTAACAGTATAGACAAGCGGAATGCTGAAATTGGAAATGCTTTCATCAAGGACATCGGTTGCCGTGATATTGAAACGGAAAGCGTTACCCACGCCGACAAAGTAAGAACTGTCGTTATAAGACCACTCGGTCTGTCTGTAATAAGTTGCTCTCTGATTGAAACTGTCCTGGTTGTCAACGCTGAAAGTTTTCACGTTTGGTCTGACATACGCTTTATAAGTATTTGGCTGACCGTTTTCGGTTATGGTGAAGTCAAATGAACCTACATTGCCGCCGACAATAAAGCCGTTTGTGCCGTCAGTTTTTTCGCTGACGAGATTGCCCGTCGCCGACCATTCTGTCGAGCCCATGCCTATCTCGGAGTTGGTAAGGAAAACGTACGCTCTCTCACCGTCTTCCGTAACTCTGTAATACAGCCCCGTGTTTTCGGTGATGTCCAAATCATCTTTCGCGGCCTGTGACGTCACACTTGTCGTAACGGCCTCGGAACGCACAGCCGAGTTGTTTGCCAACGCCGCGTAAACGGAAACGGTGTGCTGCCCGTCGGCGTAAAAGCCCATGTTGAAAGAAGTAGCGGACTGCTCCATCGCCGTGCCGCCGTCAACACTGACAAAGTACGAAATTTCACTGCCTTCGCCGTCAACCGCGCCCCATGTCACGACATTGTCTTCAAAAGCGATATTTTCGGGTTTAGCCAAAGTGGTTTGCTCATCGCGCCACTTCGCGTAAATGGTGAAAGACTCGGTATACTTGGAGATTTCCGCCACTTTGAAAGGCTGGGTTAAATCTTTGTCTGTATACCAGCCGTCAAAAACATAACCGCTCTTGGTCGGGTTTGACGGCATTTCAAAGTCGTCGTCAACGACCATGGATTCTATTTCGGTGCCGCCGTTTGTTTCGAAACTGATGACAATGTCCTTGTTGCAGGCAACAAAGAGCATCGACAAACTCAATAGCAACACGGTGAACAGAACCGCCCTCCATTTTGCAAATTTTTTCATAATTTCCTCCATAAAATTCTTGTTTTATATATCAATCACAGCGGTGTATGCCGCCGTGTTGTTATCCTACAAAATCGCCGCTGTCCATTCCGGTTTTTTTGGTGATAATTACTCTGTCGGACACGAGACTTCCGTCAACGGCAGACACCGTCACAATGGCGCTTGTTCTTGTGGCGCTGTTGAACGTCACTATCCCCTGCGACGAAACCATTACGCTGCCGTCGGCCACATCTATCGCGTAGCGCACGTCGGGATTGTTCGCGTTGTCGGGATTAACGCTGACTTTCAGCACGAGAATCGTGTCAGGCTCAATTTCGTCAAGCGAAATGATTTTATCGCCGTTGGCGTTTATTTTGCACGGAATCAAATTGTTGTTTTCGTCAAGATAGCCCTCGATGACAATCTCTTTAACCAGAATATTTGTTTCGAAATTTGGTATCTGTCCCAAAATGCTGACAAGTATCACCGACACGACTGCCACGACGGCGGCGAGCATAATTACAATTTTTTTGTTCATAACCGCCTCACATCTCTATCTCTCTGAAATACACTTTAAGGTTGTTGACGAACAGCACCAGACGCAGGGCGAAGAAGCCCGCCGCGATGCCGATGATTCTCCACCAGGCTCCGCCGCCGTCCATCAGGAAAAACACCGCGACCAGTCCCATCAGCACCGCCATTACAATGCCCGAAATAAGCGCTCGGGATTTATTGACATTTTCCGCGCCGTCTTTCTTTTCGTTATATTCCTGCAACTGCGGGTTGCGCAAATCCAACTGGAAAGACCACAGAATATGCCCGCCGTTGACAAGCAGAAGCGTGAGCGCCGTCTGCCACAGGTCATAGCCCGTCACGTTTTCCACCAGTCCGAGCGTAAGCATTGACGCCGCGATGACGACTACCGACACAATGAAATTGCCCAGGATTTTTGCCCACGCCATTTTTGCAGTGTCCGCCGGCGCCGTTTTCATCAGCGAAAACTCTCCGCCCTCACTGCTGATAGCCGAAGCCGACCGGGTATTTCCCGCAGTGAGTAAAAAGAGCGAGAGCATGATATTGAAACATATAATCATATTTCTGCCCGTCACCGACGGAGCCATCGCCCAATAGAACCCGTTGGTAAGATACAGCATGAGCGGCAAGGCGAGCGTCAGGAGATAATCGGAAATAAGACCGTTTATGTCACGCGCGCCGATGAGACTTTCCTTTCTGAAAAACGCGCCGAAAATCCCCCTGCGTTTCATTTCTTTGCCGTGCTTGTGCTTTTTGACGGCGGCGTGCTCGCTGCCGTAACTCGCCATGCGGAAATACAGCGGCATGCTGGTTAAAATCACCACGGCGGCGAGACCGACGATTGTGCCAAGCAATATGAGATAATTAACGGCCACGTTGTCGCCGAAAGCGGCGCCGACAATATTGCCGTATATAAGGGCGTAACCGTTGAACCGCTGCATAAACAGCACTGCCTGCTGCACGAAATTGTTGTAAACTTCTATAAGCCTTATAGGCCTTTCCAGCCCGCCGAGTATGCCTTCCACCGCTATCACAAGAAGGGCGTAAACGGCAACGGTGAGCAAAATGCCGACCCACTGCGTTTTTTTCATGAGCTGTCTGGCGAACATGACAAGTATTGACAGAAAAGCGCCGAGCAGCACGGGTATAAAGGACAGCAACGCCGTAAGTATGACAGACTGAACATAATAAAGCGCGCCCATTCCGTTTATAAACCCGAATGCCAGAAACATCGGAAAGACGAAATACAGGTTTTTTATCAATTCGCCGATGTAATAGGCAAGCAGTTTGCTGGCGAAGACCTCATAATGTCTCGCGGGGAAACTCATGAGAATCGGGTTGTCCTTTCCGTAATAAAGCGCCGTCATAAGTCCGCCGGTGCAAGCCAGAACAGAAATAATCTGGCTTATGAACAGCAGAAACAAAAACGTCGTTCTGCCGGTCGGAAGGAAAATCACGCCTTTTATTATCGACAGCAGCATATACATGGCGAAAATAACGGCGATGACAGACAGCGCCCTGAACATAATCCTGAGGGCGTATTTCTTTTTGTCGGTTATCCCGCGGAAACTGTATTTGCCGCCCAACTGCATGAGCGTGAGCGTTTTAATGCGATTATACATTTGCCGCCGCTCCTTTGATTCCGGCGCCGCCCGCGGCAAAGCCGAGATAAAGTTCTTCCACCGATTTGCCGCTAGCGGTGAGTTCTTTCACGTCGTACACGCCTTTGAGTTCGCCGTGGCTGATGATGGCGATTCTGTCGCAGATTTTTTCCACTACTTCAATAACGTGCGAAGAGAAAAACACTATATTGCCCGCTTTGGCGTGCTCTTTCATGCACTCCTTTATCTGATAGGCGCTGGTCGGGTCAAGCCCGGTCAGAGGCTCGTCCAGCACCCAGACTTTAGGGTTGTGTATAAGCGCCGCTATGACTACGATTTTTTGTTTCATGCCGTGCGAATAACTTTTGATTTCGTTGTCAATGGAGTTTTCCAGCCCGAACATGCCGACATATTTTTCCATGCGCCGCGTTCTGTCTTCCTTGGAGACGAGATACAGGTCGGCGACGTAATTTATATACTCCCTGCCGGTGAGTTTTTCGTAAACGGCATGGTTATCTGAAACGTAACCGATGTTGAGTTTAGCCTGCAAAGGCTGCTTTTCTATGTCATAGCCGCAAATTTCCATAGTGCCCTCGGTGATGGACTGGATGCCGACGAGAGATTTTATCGTAGTGCTTTTGCCGGCGCCGTTGTGCCCTATGAAACCGAAAACCTCTCCGTCGTAAACTTCAAGGTTGAAATCTTTGACGGCGAATCTGTCGCTGCCGCCGTATTTTTTTGAGAAGTGCGAAATTTTAATCATATTTGCTCCTTCTGGATGAAGCGGCTCGCTGAGCGGCCGCCCGTCCATTTCCTTTTTCAGACCAAGCATATCCATTTTGAGCATGCGTTTTTTGCGGTACAGCAGCCCCCAATCGTCAAACACTCTGAACAGAGCCGCGTACACAAGCCATTCCAGAAACATCAGCAATATAAAGCCGACCCACACACCCAGCCAGTACAGCGGGTAGAATGTGAACGTGAGATTCCCCACCTGCCAAACATAGGTGAACTGATATTTGAGCGGATAGGCAAAGGTGAAAAACTCCAATATATGGTCCTGCCGCAAAAAGAAATAGTCGACGTTAGGGTCGTAGTTGGCAAACCAGGTGTTTATCAGCGCGGCGAACACGAAATAAACGCTGAACACCACAATGGAGTTGCGCATCATTTTTATATTCGGCCGAGGGAATATTTTGAGCGCCACGCCGAGTATCGGCAGGAACACGGCGTAAATATGGTTGTACCAGAACTGCATTGTGCTCGGGTTGAAAAAGTTGCCCGCCTCGTCCGGGATGATGACCGCCACAAGCGCGCCCAGCACATTGACGAAGTAGTTGAAATAAAACAACTTTTTGCTTTTGAACACAAAACTCAGCAGCATGAGAATAATCGCGGTGTGGCAAAGGTGCAGCGGCACGTTGGACACCGTGAAGTTTGTGCCGACAAGCGAATAGTAAGTGACGAAGCCGCAGACGGCGATGTAAGTCAGCGCGAAATCCCTCACGCCGTATTCCCTGTCTTTAAGCAGCAGATAAAGAAGCGCCGGCACTATGAACGTGATGTATATGACGATTCTGTGCGTCAGCGAAAAATCATCCGCTACGATGTCGGGCGTGCCGAACAGGGTGCGCAGCGCTTCCAGCGGCAGCACCGCCATTATCATGGGCAGCAGCACGCCCAGCATGGTCAAAATCTGTTTTTTGTCGAAATCGCGTTTCCTTATTTTGTCGTACAGAAACACGGCGCTTATGGCGAGAGCCAGCGCGCATTCGGCGCCGAACTGCAACGCCCGCCATGTAAACCCGGAAGCGGCGTCCTGCCCCACAAAAGTCTGCACGTTGGCGGTGAAAAACACGACGTTGAGCAGATAGACAAACGGCACATACAGCGACGCCAGGTTTTTGGCGAAAGAAATTTTATACCACGGCGCCATCATGGCGGCAATCACCGCCACGTTTGTGAGCATGCGCAAAACGGTCATGAGCGCCAGCGCGGCTGGCGAAAACCCGGACAGCTGTTCCGTCGGGACAAGCCCTATGACGTCTCTGATTACGTCCACGGTAAACAGGCGGCATGCGTACACCGCCACCAGAACCACGGACAAAACTTTGAGCGCCGTGCTTTTGTTATTATTTGTTTTTTCTTCGTCCGCGCCTTTTTTCTTTCTCGTTATGTCGGCAAACCAGATAACGCAAAAAGCCAGCAAGGCGGCGGAAAGCAAAACGCAAACCTGAACCATAATTTTCTCCAATAAAAAATCCGATTTCTCTTTGGTGAAAAATCGGACGGTAAAAGGCAAATCACCCGCCTGTCAGGCGGACGCGCGGCATGCATACTGAACGCGCCGGAAAAAACCGAAAATTTTCGGCCGGCACAAGCCGCGCTGCGGCGGCAAAAAGTGTTTATCGTAAGTATGCGCAAAGCGAGCGAAAAATAAGCAAAACTCTTTTTGCCGTGATTTGCCCTATTCTGTTTTAATTAAGCATTTTGACGCAAGCCAAAAGGCTTCCGCGGACGGAAGTCAGGGAAACAGGTCTTACGTCATTGTCTTTGATGTCAAGCGGAACCGAAAAAACGCCGCCGACAGACGAAAACGGCACAAAAGCGTTGTCTTTGCAGAACAGCGCGAAAACCGTTATGAGCGAAATGAGATACATCTGCGCCGTAATCATCATCGACTGTGAAAAACCGAAAGCGGCAAACCAGTCTCTGACCATGAAAGAAAGTTTATCGGCGCTCAGATTCTGCAACTGGGGGGCAAGCGGCGAAATCTGCTTCATTTCCGCCACTACGTTGAGGGACAGCAAAAAAACAGCGGCAAGCGTGTTACCGCCGCGGCGCAATAACGATTTATGTTTGTCGGCCACGGAAACGATGAAGAATACCGCGAGCGCAATCAACAGAAATCTTACCGACGTCAATTCGTTTACCCCCTCCCATAAGGAAATTTTAGTTATTATACCATTTTTTGCCTGTAATATCAACCCTTTGAGACAATTTTTACACGGGCGCGGCATTACGTTAAAAAACCTTTCGCCGAAGCGAAAGGTCATTTGCGGAGAATGTCGTATTTTTCAAGTTTATAAGGGCACTTTATCCTGAGTTTCTGCTGAACTATTTTAGCGTCGTCAACGGCGCTGCCGTTTTCGTCGAACATCTCTTCCACGACAAACTCTTTGAGAAAATCATCCGTAGGCGAAAGCACTTGCAGTCTGTCGCCTTTTTTGAAACGGTTGCGCTGCTCCGCCAGGACGTAACCGCCGCCGCTTTCAATGACCGAAGCCGCGAAAACGCCCGTCTGCTCAGGCTTTGACGTTTCATAGCGCTGCCTGTCGTAATCGCCGAAATAGAACCCGGTGGTGTATTGCCTGTGGCTTGTCAGTCTGAGTTCGTTTTCCAGCAAAGACGAAACCGCCCAGCCGTCAGGCGCCGCGTAATATGAATCGACCGCCCTGCGGTAAGCGTTCACGACTGAAGCGACATAGAAAGGCGATTTCATTCTGCCTTCTATTTTAAGACTGTCGACGCCCGCTTCTATCACTTTATTTATACGCGCCAGCAGATTCATGTCTTTCGAGTTGAGAAAATAAGTGCCGCGTGCGTCTTCGGCGACGGTGAGCCCACCGCCCTTTTTGCCGACCTCGTTTATTTCGTATTCCCACCTGCAAGCCTGGACGCACTCGCCCCTGTTGCCGCCCCTGCCGGTGAAATAGTCGGACAGAAGACATCTGCCGCTCATGGAAATGCACATCGCCCCGTGCACGAAGGTTTCGATTTCCGGCTTGCCGCCGAAACGGTCGCATATTTCTTTTATTTCGGCGATATTCAGCTCGCGTGCCAGCACCACCCTCGAAGCGCCCAGCCCCGCCCAGAAAGCGACGGCGTCGCCGTTTGTGGTATTGGCCTGCGTGGAAATATGGACGGGCATTCCCAGAGCGGTTTTCCGCGTAACGGCGAACACGCCCGGGTCGCTGACCAGAACGGCGTCGGCGCCGGCGTCGGCAAGACGGGATATATAGTCAGGCAGTTTTTTCATGTCGGCGTTTTTTGCGTAAATGTTCACCGTTACATACACCTTTTTGCCGAGTTTGTGGGCATAATCGACGCAGCAGGCTATTTCATCGTTCGTGAAATTGTCGGAATACGCCCTGAGGCCGAAATCTTTGCCCGCGAGATAGACGGCGTCGGCGCCGAAACGCAGAGCGGTATAAAATTTTTCCTTGTTGCCGGCGGGAGCAAGCAGTTCCGCCTTTTTTCCGACACTCATTTTTTCACCGATAACGACAGTCCGTCGCCGACGTCGAGAATCACCGATTCGAAATCGCCGTCGGAGAAGAGACTTTTCAGAAATTTATTCATGTTGTTTGCCATTCCGTATGCCCTGTCTTTTTTGTCGGGCAGATTTTCCACATAGCCGTGAAACAGCACGTTGTCGGCGAGAAGCGCCCCGCCGCTTGCCAGCATGTTTTTTATGTAATGCAGAAAGTCGGCATACTGCCCTTTCGGACCGTCCAGAAAAACAAAATCGAAACAGCCCGTCATTTTATGGACGATTTCGCGCGCGTCGCCCAAAAACTGCGTAACCCTGTCCGCCACGCCGAACAGCGAAAAATTTTCCGCCGCCACGGATGCCGCTTCCTCGTCCATTTCTATCGTGTACAGTTTCGCCGACGGGCAGCAGTCCAGCATGACGCAGCCGGAATAGCCTATCGCCGTGCCTATTTCCAGAATGGCGCGCGGTTTGCCGAGCGCCACTATTGTCCGCATGAACCGCTCGGTGTCGGGCAGCATTATGGGCACGCCGTTGGCTTCGGCATAGCGCCGCATTTCCTCAAAACGACCGCCGCGTGGCGAAAGAGAGTACAGCGATGAAAAAAAATCTTTCATGGTCAACTTTCGTAAACGATAGGCAGCACCATAGGTCTGCGTTTGATTTTTCTGCCGAGGTATCCGCGTACCGCTTTGACAATAGACACCCTGACCTGATTCATGGAAAAATCTTTGAAGTCAATGTTTTTAAGGGCGCTGCGCACTACGGAGCGCAGTTCGTCCATAAGTTCGAAACTGGTTTCCGCCCCCGTGTAAATAAAGCCTCTGCTTATTATTTCCGGGCCGCTGGAAATGGTGCCGCTCGTCCTGTCCATACCGAGCACGATGAGCAGAATGCCCTCCGACGACAGTTCCAGCCTGTCTTTAAGCACGATGTTGCCGACGTCGCCCACGCCCAGCCCGTCCACAAGAACGCCGCCACCGCGCGCCGTGCCCGCCTTGGCTATTTTCCTGCCCGTTACCGCGACGATATCGCCGATGTCGGGAATCACCATATTGTCATAACTCATGCCCAGCATATGCGCCAGGTCGGCGTGCTGTTTGAGATGTCTGTATTCGCCGTGCACGGGTATGAAAAACTTTGGTTTAAGCAGGGTGTGTATAAGTTTGAGTTCTTCCCGGCAGGCGTGTCCGGAAACGTGAATCGCCGCGATTTTGTCGTAAATAACCTGCGCGCCGAGACGGTACAGATTGTTTATGACCGAATAGACGTCCTTTTCGTTGCCGGGTATTGTGGAGCCGGAAATTATTATCGTGTCGTTTTTGCCTATCTTGACTTTGTTGAAGCCGCCGTTTGCCATTCGGGTAAGGGCGCTCATCGGCTCGCCCTGTGTGCCCGTTGAAAGAATAAGCAGATTTTTGTCGGGGATGCCGCTTATTTTGTCTATATCGACAATGATTTTTTCGTTATAGTTTATAGCGCCGACTTTTTTCGCGATTTCGATATTGTTGAGCATGCTTCTGCCGCTTATCGCGACCTTGCGTTTGTATTTGACGGCAATATCGATAATCTGCTGCAATCTGTCAACGTTGGAAGCGAAAGTGGCAATGATAATACGCCTGTCGCGCGCTTCCATAAATATCCTGTCGATGGAAGCCGCCACGACCGATTCGCTCATGGTATAGCCCTCTCTCTCGACGTTTGTGGATTCGCTGAGCAAGAGCAGAACGCCTTTTTTGCCTATTTCGGCTATTCTGTTGAGATCCATTATTTCCCCGCCCAGCGGCGTATAGTCCACCTTGAAATCGCCGGTTACGAACACCACGCCTACGGGCGTCGTGATTGACACCGCAACGCTGCCGGCCACCGAGTGGCTGACGTGCACGAATTCGCACACAAACTTGCCGAGGCGCACCACCGATTTGTTGGATATCGGAATAAGTTCGGCGTCGGTGATATGCTGTTCCTGCAATTTATGCTCCACCATGCCAAGCGTCAGTCTTGTGCCGTAAACAGGAATTTTGAACTCTCTGAGAATATAAGGCACCGCGCCGATGTGGTCCTCGTGCCCGTGAGTCAGTATAAGCCCTTTTACTTTGTCTTTGTTTTGTCTTAAATAGGTGACATCCGGAATGACCAGGTCAACGCCCGGCATGTCGGCGGTAGGAAATGCCAGCCCGGCGTCCACGACGATTATTTCGTCGCCGTATTCGAACGCCGTCATGTTTTTGCCTATTTCGCCGACGCCGCCCAGAAAAATCACCTTCAGATTTTTGGTTTTTTTCATTTTTTCTCCTTAACGCGTCGGGGACGGCGTATTACGCGCGCCTAAAAGCGGAACTCTGCCTTACCCGCAGCGGCGGTTCCGTTGAACGCGGCGTCACGAATGAGCCGTCACAATAATTCAGCTTAAAATATTTTTACAGTTTCACTTGCAGAAACTAAAAAACTTACCATTATAACTGTTTAAAGTATAACCCAGATTGATGAAAAAAACAACTTAAAAAGCCCGCCGATTCCCCTCTCTTTTTTGGAAATTTTTGCAAAAAACCGTCATTATGCGCAAAAAATAATTATACTCCCCTTGATTTTTGCTTCCAAAAAAAGTATAATGAAAAAAAGTCCGAATGGGACTTAAAACAAGAGGTGATTATTATGAGTAGAGTTTACAATTTTTCTGCCGGCCCTTCCATGCTGCCGGAAGAAGTATTGAAACAAGCACAAGCGGAATTATTGGACTACAACGGTTCCGGGATGAGCGTTTGCGAAATGAGCCACCGCTCGAAATGGTACATGGACATCAACACGGAAGCCGAAGAACTTCTGCGTGAACTGATGGGTATCTCGGAAGACTACTACGTTATGTTTGTGCAGGGCGGCGCGTCTCAACAGTTCGCGGCCGTACCGCTCAACCTGCTTGGCAAAAACAAAAAAGCCGACTACTGCGTAACCGGCAACTTCGCCAACAAAGCCTATAAAGAAGCGCTGATTTTCAGCGACGACGTGCACATCGCGAGCTCCAGCAAGGAAGACAACTACACCTATATCCCTAAGGACCTCGACATCAGAGCCGACGCGGCTTATGTACACATCACCAACAACAACACTATTTTCGGTACCGAATATCACTGGGTTCCTGACACCAAAGGCGTTCCGCTGGTAAGCGATATGTCGAGTGACATTCTGTCGCACGAAGTCAACGTGAACGACTATGACGTCATTTACGCCGGCGCGCAGAAAAACATCGCTCCGTCGGGCGTTACCATCGTCATCGCCAAAAAATCGCTGGTTGACGACCCTGAACTGTGCCTGCCTTACACCCCTACCATGCTCAAATGGAGCACCCAGGGTAAAGAACACAGCCTGTACAATACCCCTCCTTGCTTCTCGACTTACATGGCTATGCTGGTGTTCAGACATCTCAAAAAACTCGGCGGCGTGAAAGCCATGGAAAAATACAACCAGGAAAAAGCCGCCATCCTGTATGACTTCATCGACAGCCAGGATTTCTATAAATCCCCTGTCAGAAAAGAAGACCGCTCACTGATGAACGTTCCTTTCGTCGCTCCTAGCGCCGAACTCAACGACAAATTCGTCAAAGAAGCAACCGCGAACGGCCTCGTATCCATCAAAGGTCACAGACTTGTCGGCGGTATGCGCGCCAGCATCTACAACGCTATGCCAATCGAAGGCGTCAAGAAACTGGTTGAATTCATGAAGAAATTCGCGGCGGAAAACAAATAAGTCTTTTGAGACGAACGCTTAAAAACAAAAAGTTTGTAAGGTGAAAAAATGAAAGAAGTTTTGAGATTAAATCCTATCAGTCCGCTTATCGACACGGTTTTCGGCGATAAATATAAACTCGTAGCCGAGTCGGAAGCCCCTGTCGGCATTATGGTTCGCAGTTTCAAAATGCACGACTATGAGCCGGCTAAATCGGTTTTGTGCGTAGGCCGCGCGGGCGCGGGCGTAAACAATATCCCTTGCGACAAATATGCCGACGAAGGTATTGTCGTATTTAACGCTCCGGGCGCAAACGCCAACGCCGTTAAAGAACTGGTAATTCTCAGCCTGCTGCTTTGCGGCAGAAAAATAATTCCGGGCATTGCTTGGACGCAGTCCCTCAAAGGCAAAGGCGACGAAGTAGGTCCAGCCGTTGAAAAAGGCAAAAAAGACTTTGTCGGCGGTGAAATCTTCGGTAAAAGAATAGGTATTTACGGTCTCGGCGCAATCGGTAAACTGGTTGCCAACGCCTGCGCCGCTCTCGGCATGGAAGTTGTGGCTTACAACCGCACCGTGCGTGAAGAACTCAAAAAAGAACTTGACCCAAGAATCAAACTGGCGGGCTCTTTCGAAGAAATGCTGGAAGGCTGCGACTATGTATCTCTGCATGTTGCCCTCAAAGACAACACCAGAGAGTGCATCAACGCCTCCACCATCGCCAAACTCAACGACGGCGCCAGCATCGTGAACGCCGCCCGCGGCGAACTGGTCAATGTGGCCGATGTCAAAGCGGCTCTCGCCAGCGGCAAACTCAACAGATATGTCGTTGACTTCCCTAGCGACGACGTACTCGGCGTTGACGGCATAATCCCGATTCCTCACCTTGGCGCTTCCACCCCTGAGGCGGAAGACAACTGCGCTGTTATGGCGGGCAAAGAACTCGTTGACTTTGTGGAAAACGGCAACATCGTGAACAGTGTCAACTACCCTGACGTTTCGATGGAAAAATCGGGTGCACAGAGAGTTGTTGTTTTGATGAACGTTGCCGAACCTAAATGCGACGAAGTCAAAGCGGCAATAGCCAAAGCCGGCGCAAAAGTCGTCAACTCGTCCTGCAAGAGCGGCAAAGCCACTTCCGCGGCGCTTATCGACATAGACAAGAAAGCCGATGAAAGCCTTGTAAGCGCTCTTGAAGCCATTGACGGAGTCGCCAGAGCCAGACTCATCTGACACACTTATTCAAAAGACCCTCGTTTGAGGGTCTTTTTTTTATGCCTTTCGCGCCTGTATTATGCATCAACTCAATTGCACTTGGGGCCGGCAAAGGCCAGCTCGCGCGGCGGTTTTTGCCTGTTATTCTCTTTGCGCGGCAAAGCGTATCGCCGCTCTGAATTAAAGCCGTCGCCCCAAACAACAAATAAAAAAGACCGACGTCAGTCGGTCTTTTTTTTTAGTTATTAAAGATTTGGTTCAAGTTTGCCGAGCAGCGCTTCCTCAAATTTGCTTTCAAGTATAGCGCCTTCGAGTTTAACCTTTTCATCTGTAATAAAACATCCGCGTGGGTCAGTACCCCCACGCTTTGGCACTACGACTTTTGCATCTGTAACTAAACATCCGCGTGGGTCTTTGCCCACGCGGAATGCATCTTACAAAGCAGTGTAAAAAAAAGACCGACTGACGTCGGTCTTTTTTTTAGTTATTAAAGATTTGGTTCAAGTTTGCCGAGCAACGCTTCCTCAAATTTGCTTTCAAGTATAGCGCCTTCAAGTTTAACCTTTTCATCAAATACAAACATCGGGCAAAGGTCGATGTTATATTTATTTTCAGCGATTTCAAAGGTGTCGCGTTTAACGTCTTCAAGTTTTTCACCAGCCAGCACTTTTTCCCTGAGCGGATAAATATCGTTGACATATTTTTTCGCCAGGGCGCAAAGCACGTCAAGGTCGCTTATGTTAAGACCGTCTTCAAACCATGCCTGCTGTATATCGTTGAGCAACGGTTCAAACGCTTCAGGTTTGATGTCTCTCACAAGATACAAAAGTTGATGCGACTTGAAAGTGTTTGGCTTTACGGTAATTCTGTCAAAGTTAAAATTGAGTCCCGCTCTCTTTGCCCAACGGTGAATAGGCGTGTTTTTTGCAGGGTCCCAGTCTGCCGTATCGTCATTAGCGATTTGTATCACCTTGTAGTCGCCGCCCTCATCAGGAAGGTCCGGATAAATAACATATCCGCGGAAAACCAACTCGATGTCTTCGTGTTTGATTTTCCCCTCTTTCTCCAACTTGTCGATTGCTTTGTGCAGATTGACTTTGCCTACACGGCACCAACTGCACAGAGTGTCATAAAAGACTTCCACTTTCATACTTCTTCTTCTCCTTTTATCAAATTCAACGGCACGGCATTTATTTCCTTGCCGCTGTGATATCTCAATAAAATTCAAATGTGCGGCAGCACCTCCGCCGCAAAACTCCGCGGCGACACTGATATTAAATATGTCTGTCAATCAACATAATGAGTATAGCATGCCGTCACAGCGGGTGTCAATACCGAAAATACTATAAATACCCCATGGCTTTGATAATTTCCGTTCCGAAACATCAATAACAAAAAAGACCGACATCTGTCGGTCTTTATCAACAAGCATCAAACGTTAAAGCCTGAACTTTTTCATCTGTAACTAAACATCCGCGTGGGTCAGTACCCCCACGCTGTGTCACTGCGACTTTTTCATCTATAATTAAACATCCGCGTGGGCAAAGACCCACGCTATGGCACAACAACTTTTTCATCTATAATTAAACATCCGCGTGGGTCAGTACCCCCACGCTGTGTCACTGCGACTTTTTCATCTATAATTAAACATCCGCGTGGGTCTTTGCCCACGCGGAATGCATCTTACAAAGCAGAGTAAAAAAAAGACCGACGGATGTCGGTCTTTATCAACAAGCATCAAACGTTAGGTTCGAGTTTGCCGAGAAGCGCTTCTTCAAATTTGCTTTGCAGAATAGCGCCGTCGAGTTTGACTTTTTCATCGAACACGAACATCGGGCACAGGTCAATATCGTATTTCTTTTCGGCTATTTCGTAAGTATCGTATTCTACGTCTTTAAGTTTTTCGCCCGCCAACACTTTTTCTCTGAGCGGATAAATGTCGTTGACATATTTCTTCGCCAAAGCGCAAAGTACGTCAAGGTCGTTTACGTTGAGGCCGTCCTCGAAGAACGCCTGCTGCATGTCAGCCAGAAGCGGCTCAAACGCTTCAGGCTTGATATCTCTTACAAGATACAGAAGCTGATGCGCTTTCCAAGTGTTAGGATTAACGGTGATTCTGTCAAAATTGAAATTGAGACCGGCTCTCTTCGCCCAACGGTGAATAGGAGTGTTTTTAGCAGGGTCCCAATCCGCGGTGTCGTCGTCCGCTATCTTCATGGCTTTGTAGTCGCCGCCCTCTACCGGTACCTCAGGGTGAATAACATATCCACGGAAAATAATCTCGATATCTTCCGGTTTGATTTCACCGGCTTTTACAAGCTTATCAATAGCCTTGTGCAGGTTTGCTTTGCCGACGCGGCACCAGCTGCAGCTTATGTCATAAAACGCTTCGATTTTCATAACAGAATTTTCTCCTTGAATAACAAAAATATCAAATTATTACAATGGCTCCGCGGCAAAGCCGGGAGCCACTATAATCAATTAAGAATTACCGAATATATCTTTGGAAGATTATTCAGCCGCCGGAGCAGGTTCGCCGCCTTCTTCGTCATGGTGACCAGCGTGTTTTTCAGGTCCCATATTGCCGGAGAATCTTGCCGCCACGATACCGGAAACGATACCGTCGCTGACGTTAAGAGCGGTACGACCCATATCGATGAGCGCTTCAACCGAGAAGAGCACAGCGATCAAAGCAACGTTAAATTGAGGACCAAGCACACCGAATACCATCAGACCAGCCATCGTAGCGCCGCCGCCGACACCGGCTATACCGAGCGAGCAGATAGTAACGATGATGATGAGCATGATAAGTTCGGTTGGATGAGTCAACAAATAACGTGGCGCAAAAGTATTGTAAACCATGGTCGCAAGCATTGCAGGATATACGCCGCCGCAACCGTTCTGACCTACACAGGTACCGAACGTACCGGCGAAGGAAGCAACAGAGTCTTCAACACCGATGTTTCTCATCGATTCAATCGTGACAGGCAGAGTAGCCATGGACGAACGAGTCGTGAAGCCGATCATGAGAGCTTTGCCAGCGTTTCTGAAATAACGTTTTGGTCCAATACCCATCAGGAATACGATGAGGATGTGGATAGCGAACATAACGATCATCGCGACGTAAGAGATGAGAACAAAGATACCGAGGGTCGCATAGTCAGCAAAGCTGGTGTTAGCAGCAAAGTTGAGAATGTGAGCAAATACGCCGTAAGGAGCGAAACCGATAACGATATCAACGAGACCCATAACGAATTCATAGATAACGTCGATTGCACCTTCGAGTTTAGCGCCCGCTTCAGGACTTTCGGTTCTCATACCGCGGATGATGAACGCGAACAGAACTGCAATGAAAATCATCGGAAGTACCGAGTTTTCAGACAAAGCAGCAAGAATGTTTTTCGAGGCAAAGATTGATGCGATGGTCGTGGTCAAATACGAAGGTTCTCTGTTTACGTCTTGATCAGGAACCAGGTTTGCGGATGACACGTTGAAAATGGATGTAACCAAAATTGAAATCAACGCAGAAATCGCGCAGGTGATGAGCAGAGTAGCGATGGTGATACCGACTGCTTTACCGGTGTTTTTGCCACCGGCCTGGTCACCGGTGCCGATTTTGGTGATACCGGTGATGATGGCGACCATAACCAGCGGCATAACCATAAGTTGCAACAGGTTGGTATAAGCGTCTTTTACGATATTTGCGACTTCAAACGCAAACAGCGTATCAGCAGAACCAACGCCGAAGATGAGCTGGATTGCCGCGCCGATAACCAAACCGAGAACAAGGGCGCCGAACATCCACCATCCGAAGCTGAGTTTCTTGCCCATGAAGTAGACGCCGACGTAGCACGCTACAATCACGATCAAGATTACAAGGCCAAGCCATGTAAAAGCATTAGCGAACATAAATGTTCCTCCAAAAATATATTCTTTAATGCCTTGACGCAACCTATTTAACTGATTTAACGCCTCAGCAGTAAAGTCAATTTTGTTAAAACGTCATAATATGCCCTATATGACACAACAATCATACAACTTGTTGTTATGATTGTCAATATCAATTTCAAAAATAATTTGAATTTTTGCCAAAAAACTTCACAATCCGCGCGGCGGACAGCGCGGAAGTCTCTTTATTTATATAAATATATGCGCGGGGCGCCGCAAGTTGCGCGAAACGTCAGATAAGATTGCCGTCGACCAGGACGTTTCTGACGGCGGCGATTTCCCTTTCGAACCCCCTCACGCTTCTGAGAGTATATTTCAGCCCCGTCCACACTATGCGTATGAGTTTCGGGTTGCGCGACATGACGGCGTTCAAAAAGGCGTCGACAAGTTCCATGCATTCGGCGCGCTGTTCGCCGCCGCCCTGAAAATCTTTGTCGAGTTTGGTCTTTATCCTTCCGCAGGCGGAAGAAACGGCGTCGGTCACCGCGGCGGAGATATAAACCGTTTCGGCGCCGAAATACATGGCGCCCTTGCGCTCTTCCTCCTTTTCCTGCGCGTCGCTGTCGGTGTCTTTGAGCAGCGACTCCCCCGCCTTTTTGAAAGGCACGATTATTTCGCCGCAAAAACGCCTGAAACTGTCGTTGGCGGTTTCTTCGCCGAAATATTCGGTGAGAAACTTGGTGAAATCTCTCTTGCCGGCGTCGATTTCGGCAAGCAGGCAAAACACAAAGGTGAAAAGGCGCACCTTGTCGACGGGCAGCGTCATTCGCGCCTTTACGCCGTCGCCGTCGGAGACAAGCAGCCTGTTGCGGGCGAATTCCGTCGCGTAAGAAAATGTTTTGAGCGATTCTTCCACCACGCTCATCAAATACGAGCCGGAAACTATGCCTTTGAGAAGCGACGCTATGCGCTTGTCGGCAAGGATATATTTGCTCTCGATAAGTGCGTTTACACGCTCGTCGAACACGGCGAGTTCGTTCTCGCGCGACGCGTTTAACGTAATTTCTTCCATAACCGTATTATAGCACACATACGCCGTTTGTGAAACGGTAAATCTGAAAATTAAACCAAACTGACAACTTTTGAAACTTTTTTGCGCTTTTGTTGTTGAATTGTCAGCCCGCTTGTATTATAATAAGATTACATTTTCCTTGTGTACGGGAGCCAACGCCATGACGCTTGACAGCACGCAAAACAAATTGCTGCTTTTGTTTGTTTTCGACAAGATGGAAATCCCTCTGTCGGAAGACACGATTCTCGATTTGTGTTGCCACACCAACAACTGGATAAGTTATATTGACTGCAAACAGGCTCTGGCCCAGCTTATTGAGGCGAGTTTTATTTACAGAATCAACAACAACTCTTCGTCGGAGCCGCTTTTCACCATAACTCCCGAAGGGCGTGTTTGTCTTGCGCACTTTTTTGTCCGCATACCTTCCAGCCTGCGCGAAGTCGTGTCCGAAAACATTAAAGTAAACCGCATGAGTTACCGCAGGCGGCAGGAATATTTTTCCGACTATCACAAAAACGCCGACGGAACATACGACGTCGAACTTAAAATTCTCGAACCGACGCAGGCTATTCTGGAAATAAACATAAATGTGCCGAACAGAACCACGGCAAAATGGATTTTTCAGAAATGGAAGGAAAAAGCAACGCAGGTTTACTCCACCATATATGACCTGCTTGTCGAATAAACCTTATTTGACGGATTTTTGCGCAAAAAAAGTTGACACGGCAAATCTTTTTGCATATAATAACACTTGCGCGAGGATGGCGGAACTGGCAGACGCGTACGTTTGAGGGGCGTATGGTTTTACCGTGCGGGTTCAAGTCCCGCTCTTCGCACCAAAAAACCACCGTTTTAACGGTGGTTTGTTTTTTTTGCTTTAGGTCGTCGCCTTTTTACGGGCGGCGTTTATTTTTTTATTTATTGAGCAATTCGCAAAAGACGCTCATCATCATATGGTCAAACGTCATATGCACATCTTCCACTATCTGCATATTTTTTATGCCGCAATGCATGTGATAATCACTGAGCTCGTAAAGCCTGCCGCCGTCATAGCCTGAAACGCCTATTATTTTTGCTCCAGCTTTTTTTGCTTCTTCACATGCCGCTATTATGTTTTTGCTGTTGCCGCTGCCGCTGATTGCCACTAAAACGTCGTTCTTTTTTATGTTGCCTTCAAGTTGTTTCGAAAACACCTTTTCATAAGAATCGTCGTTGGCAATCGCCATCATCGTCGCCACGTTGTCATTGAGACAGCGGAAGTGAAATTTCTTAGGCAAATCATAGCAGACGCCTTTATTGAAATCGTTTTGAAAATGCGACGCCGTTGCCGCGCTGCCGCCGTTGCCGCAGATATACACGTCGCTTTCTCTTTCATAAGCGTCGTACAAAACGTTCATCGCTTCGTTGAGCTGACCGACATCGAGATTTTCAATTATATTTATCAATGTTTTGTAATAACTCCTGATTTTACCGGTAAAATCCATAATCATTTCTCCAAAATCACATCCGCCGCCGCTGAAAGGTCGGCACAGACGAAATCGGGCTGAACATTATATTTATTGTCGGAGCCGCCCATGCCCGTTTTGACAAGTATTGAGCGCAGACCCGCGTTTTTTGCCGTCTGAATATCTATTGTTGTGTCGCCCACAAGCCAGCAATGCCGCAAATCGACGTTATATTTTTCGGCTAGTTTGTCTATCATGCCGGTTTTGGGTTTTCTGCACGGGCAATCGATTTTTAGCGCGGCGACTTCACCTTCATAACCTCCGTGCGGGTGGTGCGGGCAAAACTCCCAGTCGTCAATATAAGCGCCGCTTTCACCGAGTTTCATCTCTATCACCCTGTGGATGGTTTCAAGTTCTTCAAAAGTGCACTCACCGCGCGCTATGACCGGCTGATTTGTAACCACAAACACAAGCCACCCCGCGCGGTTGAGCCTTTTTATCGCATCGGCGACGCCGTCGATAAGCGCGACGTCTTCATGCCTGCTGATGAACGGTATATGCACGTTGATTGTGCCGTCCCTGTCCAGAAACACGGCCTTCTGCTTATTTTTGAGGTTTCGTGCCGTCACGACGCCGTTTTCGATATCTTCGGCGACGGCCGCTATCCTGTCAACCGTCCCCGCGTCTTTGATATACTCGGTACTGCGGTAACAATACACCGCCCTGCCCCGAGCGATAAGCGGGCAGACAACGTCTTTTTCAAAGCCGAGTTTCCGTGGCTCGCCGATAACATCCAGCGCCGACGGATTTAATATGAAAAACGCAGCGTTGACAAGATTGCGGTAAAACCCTTTTTTCTCTCCCTTTCCTATAATCGCCGTGACCCTGCCGTCGTGAGAACATTCGACTAAATCGCTGTCATACGGATGGGAATTCGGATGGGCGAACAGAGTGATTTCGGCGGCGTTGCGTTTGTGAAATTCAGTCATTCTGCCGATGTCTATGTCAAACACCGTATCGCCGAAAACAAGGAGAAAGTCATCGGAAATCCGTCCTTTGAGATAAAACAGCGCCCCTGCCGATCCAAGCGGCTGATTTTCGGTTATATAAGAAATTTTAACGCCGAAATTCTTGCCGTCGCCGAAATAATTTTTGATGACGTCGCCCAGGTGCCCGATGATTAAGACAAATTCTTTTATGCCGTTTTCTTTAAGCGCTTCTATCTGTCTGAGCAGCAGAGGTTTGCCGCAGACAGGCATCATCGGCTTGGGTATTTCGTCTTTTGTCAAAGCGGACAGGCGCGTCCCCTTGCCGCCCGCCATTATTACGGCTATCACTGATTTTCCTCCCAGCGGAAGTTGTCGCCCACATACAGAATACATGAGCCTTTTGTATCGAAACCGAAGCGCATACACGGCAGGTTTCGGAGAGCGTACCTGATTTTCTCCCTGTTGTCGGGTTTGACGTAAAACAGCAGAAAACCACCGCCGCCGGCACCGAGAAGTTTGCCGCCCATCGCGCCGGCGTCAAGAGCCGCGCCGTACATTTCGTCGATTTCCGGGTTGCTTATTCCGCTGGCGAGCGATTTTTTGAGACGCCAGCTCTCATCAAGAATTTCGCCGAGTTTGTCGAAATCTTTATTTATGATATAGTCTTTGAGCTGTTCGGTAAGCCGGCAAAGCTCAAGCTGGTTTCGCTCTTTCGCGCCGCCGCCCGCCGCTATGTTGTTTTTTTGTTCTTTCAAAATATCCGAAGCCGAACGCGTCATGCCGGTGTAGAACATCATTATATGACTTTCGAGATATTTTCTGTCGTCGCCCGTAAGGAGCAGCGGTTCGACATATACGGTGCCGTCTTTGTTGAATTTATAATAATTCATTCCGCCGTACGCCGCGGCGTACTGGTCCTGTTTGCCTATCGGGTTTTTGAGTTTGTTTATTTCGACGTTGCACGCTTCGCTCGCCAAGTATTCTTTTGACACCAGTTTGCCGCGATAAGCGTTAAGCAAGTGCAGAAGACACACGGTAAACGACGACGAAGACCCAAGCCCCGTTCCGGTAGGAATATCCGCCTGCGAGTCTATCTCCACGCCCCTGATATCCATATCGGAAAGTACCTGTCTGAAAATGGAGTGCTTTATTTCAGACGGATCACGCACCACTTCGCTCTGCGAATATTTCAGTATAATATTCTGGCTCATAAAAGTCGGGTGCACGCTGAGATACACATACTTGTTTATCGTAGTGCTGATAACGCAACCGCCGTGATTTTCGTAAAAAGACGAAATATCGCTGCCGCCGCCGCAAAAACTCACTCTGAAAGGCGCTCTGGCAAAAATCATTTTTCCACCTTCTTTTGTTCGTTGGCCATAATAAACCGATACATATTTTCAACGGCGTTTGGTTTGATTATTCCTTCGCACGCCGCTCTCATCTTGTCAAATTTGACTCTGTCGCCGTTGAGTCCGTCCACAATGCTTGTAACTTCGTCTATTGATTTAAGCCTGGCGCAGCAACCCCTGGCACGCAAAAAATCGACGTTTTCGCTTTCGTTTATTATGATATCTTCTCTCGCGATTGTAGGTATCCGCCTTGTAAGCGTTTCACACAAAAAGGAACAACCGCCGCGCGATATCGACAAGTCAGCGGAAGATATCACCGATACGATATCTTTGACAAAGCCGAAATTATGCACGTTATCCATCTTGTATTTTCTGATGACCCTGCCGCATTTTTTCAGGCTTTTTCTGTTGCGGGAATTAGCGATTATAATCTGCAGCGGCAGTTTACATGCCGCCAGCCTTTTCAGCACCTTTTCATTGCGACCGATGCCGAAACCGCCGCTTGAAATCAGCACGGTGAACATATCGGGGGCAAACCCCTGTTCCAGCCGCAGTTGCCTTTTGTCGATTTCGGTGTAATACGCCGGATTGACCGGAAAACCCGTTTCCACCAGCTGTTCTTCCCTGAAGCCTTTGTCGAGCATCTGCTGTTTCGCGCATATATGCGATAAAAATACATAGTCCACGCAGACGCTGTCTTCCCAGTTGGGATGAGGATAAAAATCCGTGAGAAACGAATACAACGTGATATTCCTGTCGATTCTGTTTTCTCTGCGCAGCCTGTCCACCACGGCCCCTGCATTGCAATGGGTGCATATTATAAAATCGGGTTTGAATTCGGCAATTTCTTTTTCAACGTCTTTGAGGCAACATTTTATCGTGGCCTGAAACGAGTTTTTATACCTGCGCTTATCGGCGTCGGCATATTTTACTTTTAGCCAAAGTTTTTCGTATAGTTTAGGAAAATGTCTGCAAAAAAACAAATAAGCCTTGTTGTTTAAGGCGCCGCTGAATTTATGGCCACGGTAAATATCCATGATTTCGCTTTCAACGCCTTTTTCGGTCAGAAATCCGGATATCGTGCGCGCTATGCTGTTGTGCCCTTCTCCGCAAGTCATCGTGAGAATCAGTGCTTTCATCGGTAAATCCTCTTTTACGGATTTATTATATTATAAAACACGCTTTTTTACAAGAAGCTGTTTCTGTTTAATAAAACGCAAGCCAAAACGGCGGATTACGACATTCTGCCGTATTTCATCTCCACGCCGTCTTTATCGTATTTTTTCCGTTTACCGGTTATTTCGTCAATAGATATTTTCCATACCCCCGTGACGCCCAGACTTCTGTTGACTTCGCTGTCGAACATTGCCATGTTTGTCGGCGTATGTCTCTCGCAAAGCGCGCGCAGCGCCTCAATCTTTTCGGCGTCGTCGGTTACTTCGGTCGCGGTGCCCTTGATAACAGCCGATTCATACTCGGTGGTGAATTTGTCGGGAGTTCTGTATGTATCCCCGACGCAGGAAAGACACACCGACGGATTTTTGCGCAGCAAATCTATTTTTCTGCCCGCTTTCGCCGAATGAAAATAAACGCAGCCGCCAATCCTGACAATGGTTACGGGCACGCAATAAGGCTTATCGCCGTCGACAAGCGCAAGCGTCGCCCACTCGCATTTGTCAGCGACGTAAAGAGCGAAATTTCTGTCCATTTCTCTGTCTTTTCTTCTCATAACTCCCTCCGACGTCATTTTACACCACCTTTCGCCGCAGCGCAATAATTTCGGGGCTTTACACCTGCGGCAAAGGGTGTATAATATATGCAAAGGAGTGTGAATATCATGAAAATAGCTGTTACCTGTGAAAACGGACAAGTTTTTCAGCACTTCGGCCACACCGAGGAATTTATGCTTTATGACGTGACCGACGGCAAAATAGTATCCGCCGTTGCAATACGCCCGACTGAAGGCGGGCACGGCGCCCTGGCAGGTTTTCTCAAAGCGCACGGAACCGACGCTCTAATCTGCGGCGGAATAGGCGCGGGAGCCAAAAGCGCGCTGTCCGATGAAGGAATATCGCTGTACCCCGGCGTAAGCGGCGGCTGCGAAGACGCCGTCAAGGCATTGCTGGACGGCAGCCTGAAATATCAGCCCGATATTCAATGCGCCCACAAACATGACGAAAGCCACGGCTGCGGACACAACTGCGGCGAAGACAAGCACGGCTGCGGCGGAAACAAATAACGGAAACGGAGCGGACACATCGCTCCGTTTTTTGTTTCAAAACAATTTTCCATTTCAGGCAATTATGTTATAATCACTCCATGGCAAAGAGAAAAATTTACATAATCAGCATATGCGTGATAATCGCTTCGGCTTTATTTGCCGCCTTGTTGCTGTTTACGATAGACTATTTCGTGACCAAAGACAAGATAAATTCTTATCTGGCGGACAATCACGCCTATATCACATCGGACGGCGACAACATATACGGAAATATCATCGAAGACGGATACAAAGTATTTCTCGCGGGAGAAACGCGCGGAACAGAAAAAAACCCTTCCGCCCAGCTCGCCATGATAAAAATGCTTTACGGCGATTACGGTGTGGACAGAATTCTGCTGGAACTGCCCCACTCGTGCTGCGTGGCGCTCAACAGATATCTTGACGGAGGCGACGAAACCATCCTCGACGAAGTATTCGCCGCCATGCCTGACGACTATTTCATGAACAGCGATTCTTATCGGGAATTTTTTGTCGCGCTCAAAACTTTCAACGACGGGCTTGACGCAAACGGAAAACTGAAATTGCTGGGGCTTGAAAAGGAATTGTCCGACACAACCGTCAAAAACGCCGTGGCGTTGCTGCAGGAAATGACCGCGGGGCTGCAAACGGCTTCCGACCGCGTAAACGAAAACTGGCGGCGACTGGCCGAACTCGATACGACACAGAATTATTCAAACCAGACGCTGGCCGCGCTGTTCGGGGCGATGAACGCCGATTTGTCGCTCGCGAAAAACACGGTTTACGCCGCCCTGGGCGACAATGCCGCCGACTATCACTGCCTTGTCAATACGCTTGCCGAAAGCATATCCGCCGCTTCCGCGGATATGAGTTCGTCGCAAAGCGCGCAGGCGGCCGAAAACCTTTTTTACACAAACTTTAAAATCTTTTATGACGCCGAACCCGCAAAACTGTATTTCGGCCAGATGGCGGCGGAACATGTGTATCTCGCCACCATGAATTCGGCGGACGCGGACAGCACGTTCGCGCAGCAGATTGATTCATGGGCGTCGCTCGGCGGAAAAGTCTGCGTGATAAAATACAGTTACGAAAACAGCGCCGCCGCCGATTTCGCAGGCGGCAAAGAGTTTTCCATAAAACAAAGCCTGTATGAAAAAGAGTTTAACAACTACGGCAACTCGCCGTCGGCGATGACCCTTTTCCGTCTTGACGCCGAAGGTAGCATATTCAACACGCAGCAGGTCATGGTCAGCGGCGGAGGCAAGCGCACCACTGATTATTACAGATATGTCCTGCTTATAGAAAATTCGGCGGCGCTTGAAAAAGCCGCCTGAAATTTTACTGTTTTTGTTGCTTTTTGACGCCGATAAGCGTACAATAAGTTTAATTTTTATTTACTGTCAGGAGGATATTATGAACGAGAAGATGAAACAAATCGCCCTACGCGTGCGCGAACTCAGGGAAATTCTGGACATGACGACGGCGGAAGTAGCCAATCTCGCCGGCATCAGGGAAGATTTGTACTGCGACTATGAAAACGGAAACATTGAAATCACCGTATCCGACCTGTACAGCATAGCGGCGGCGCTGCAAATCGACCCGACGGCGCTGCTTACCGGCGAAACGCCGAAAATGGGTCTCTATACCATCGTGCGCAACGGTCAGGGCGAAGACCTCGAAAGACATCAGGGATACACCTTTTCCTCCCTTGCGGCCAACTATGCCGGCAGGGATATGGAGCCTATGCTGGTGTATCTCAAAAACGACGTCAAAGAAGTGGAAATCGTCCAGCACAACGGCCAGGAATTCAACTACGTTTTACAGGGCACGATAAAAGTCAACATCGGCTCAAAGGTCTTTGAACTGAATCAGGGTGACAGCATTTATTTTAACAGCACGATAAGGCACAGCCAGAGCGCCGTGACCCCTACCGCCACTTTTCTGGCGGTCATCAATGAAATTTCCGCGAAGCACAGAGGCTGAAAAAAAATGGTTGAGAAATTTATTAACAGGTTCAGTTATAAAGACTATGACGACTTTAAAAAGAATTACAGGATAATCGTTCCGGACAATTTCAACTTCGCGTATGACATCGTGGACGAATGGGCGAAAACCGAACCCAACAAAAAAGCCCTCTACTGGTGCAATGACGACGGCGAAGAAAAACTCTTTACTTTCGCCGACATGAAGCGTCTGTCCGACAAGGCGGCAAACGCCTTTCTCGGCAGAGGCATAGGCAAAGGCGACGTTGTGCTGCTTATGCTCATGCAGCGCCCGGAAGCGTGGATATGCATGCTGGCGCTTCACAAAATCGGCGCGATTGTCATTCCCGCCACATATCAGCTGACGGAAAAAGACATAGTTTACCGCTGCAACAGCGCGGACATCAAAATGATTATCGGCGTTGACCATGAAGACATCATCCGCAACGTGACAAGCGCCGTCAAACAGTGCCCTACCGTGCACACAATCGCCATGGTGAGCAAACACCCGGTAGAAGGCTTTATCGACTGGCGCGCCGAGATAGAAAAAGCCGACGAGAAATTCAGAAAAATGCCGACGCAGAACAGCGACCCGATGCTTATTTATTTTTCGTCCGGCACGACGGGCATGCCGAAAATGGTAATGCACGATTTCACATATCCGCTCGGGCACATCACGACTGCCAAATTCTGGAACCAGGTGGAAGAAAACAAATACCACCTCACCGTTTCAGATTCGGGCTGGGCGAAATTCGGCTGGGGAAAAATTTACGGCCAATGGATTGTGGGCGCGACCATCGTTGCTTACGATACCGAAAAATTCCACGCTCCGCAGATGCTGGAACTCATTCAGCGCATAAAACTGACCACATTCTGCGCCCCGCCTACCGTTTACAGATTTTTGCTCAAAGAAGACATGTCAAAATACGACATCAGTTCCATAAAGCACTTTTCGACCGCGGGCGAACCGCTGAACCCGGAAGTACAGGAGAAAATCCAGGCGCTGACAGGCAAAAAAATCAACGAGGGTTTCGGTCAGAGCGAATCGACGGTGCTGGTCGGCTATTTCTGCGACTTTACGCCCGTCAAGCCCGGCTCCATGGGCAAGCCCGCCCCTATTTACGATATCGACATAGTCGACGAAAACGGAAACTCGTGCGAAGACGGCGTTGTCGGCGCCCTTGTGGTGCGCAATACGGACGTTAAGCGGCCTGTCGGTCTTTTCCGTGAATATTACAAAGACCCGGAAGCCAACGCCAGAGCCTTCAAAAACAACATGTACAACACGGGCGACACCGCGTGGCGCGACAGCGACGGATATCTCTGGTTTGTGGGCAGAAGCGACGACGTAATCAAATGCAGCGGCTACCGCATCGGGCCTTTCGAGGTGGAAAGCGCCTTGTTCACCCACCCTGCCGTGCTCGAATGCGCCGTGACCGCCGTTCCTGACGAAATAAGAGGCCAGGTCGTCAAAGCCACAATCGTACTGGCGAAAGGCTATCTCCCGAGCGACAATCTCAAAAAAGAATTGCAGAACCATGTTAAAGTGAGCACGGCGCCGTACAAGTATCCGAGAGTCATTGAATTTGTGGACGAACTTCCGAAAACATCCAGCGGCAAAATCAAGCGCGGACAAATCAGGGAACAGGACAACAAAAGACTCGGCAAATAAAAAAACACCCTTCGGGGTGTTTTATTTATACAAAGCGGCGTAAACCTTTTTGAAAAACTCCACTCTGCCAACATAGTTTTTTGTTTCGGCGTAAGGAATGTCGTCCAGCATGGCGCCCCGCGCCAGCCATCCGGACACCGTGTTTTCTCCGGCGTTATACGCGGCGATCACCGCCCTTTCGTCGCCGAATTTTTCCGCGAGATAGGCGAGATACCACGCCCCCATGCTTATGTTCTGACCGGCGTCGTCGGGCATGATTTCTTCTATGCCCATATTTTCGGCGGCGAACAGCGCCGTGGACGGCATAATCTGCATGAGACCCCGCGCCCCTTTGGGCGAAACCGCGCGCTCATTGAAATTGCTTTCCGCCTTGATTACAGCGAAAATCAGAGATTCGTCGACGCCGTACCTGACGCCGGCGGCGGAGACGGTTTCTTTAAGCGAAAGGTCAAACCAGAAAAATCTCTGCCATGACAACCCGATTAAACACAAAACCGCGACAATAAGGATAAAAATCGCCGCGGTTTTTTTGCTTTTTGTGTGTTCAGACAATTTTCAACTCCGTAAGACGGGCTTTGACCTGCGCGCGCAGGTCGTCCAAAGTGCCGTCGTTTTTTATAATAGTATGCGCAAACGGCGCTTTTTTTTCGTCCGGAAGTTGATTTTTTATTCTGTCCGCCACCTGCCGTCCGTCTATGCCGTCACGGGCGGACACTCTTGCCGCCCTCGTTTTTTTGTCGGCGGTGACAAGCCAGATTTCGTCAAAGTCGTTTTGCCGCCCCGTTTCGAAGAGCAGCGGTATCTGCACAAACGCCACGTCTTTGCCGCAACCGTCCAGAATTTCTTTCAGTCTGCCGAAAATAAGCGGGTGCGTGATGGCGTTGAGCCGGGCCACTCTTTGGCCGTCGCGGAAGACATACGCCCCGAGTTTTTTGAAATCCAGGCCGCCGTCCGTCATAAAACCGCCGCCGAAGGCGTCGGACACTCTTTCCGCCGTGCCCCTGTCTTTGTAAATCTGTTTCGTTATGGCGTCGCAGTCCACGACAAAACAGCCGTATTCTTCCAGAATCGCCGCCACCGCGCTTTTTCCGCTGCCTATGCCGCCTGTCAGCGCTATTACTTTATTTGGCCTCATAGAGATTTTTCCCGCTTGAGATATTGATTTCCATTTTTACTTTAAGGTCGAAGCAATCGGACATCTGCTCCTGCAAAATTCGCTTTACTTCCTCTTCTTCTTCCTTTTTTACGTCCAGAACAAGTTCGTCGTGAATCTGAAGAATGATTTTGCTGGTCATGCCGCGGGCTTTGAGTTCTCTCGCGACGTTAATCATCGCGACTTTGATTATGTCGGCGGCGCTGCCCTGCAACGGCATATTCATTGCCGCCCTTTCCCCGAAAGTACGCAGCTGGTAATTCGACGACGAAATTTCGGGAATCTGTCTGCGTCTGCCCGTGACGGTGACCACATAGCCGTGCTGTTTCGCGAAATCGACGCTGCTTTGCAGGTACTGCCTGATTTTCGGATAGCCGTTGAAATATCTGGCGATGTACTGCTTCGCCTGCGCCGCGCTCGTGCCCAGATTCTGCGCCAGGCCGTATTCGCTTATGCCGTAAATAATGCCGAAATTGACGGCTTTCGCCATACGGCGCATATTGGGCGTTACGAGTTCCTGCGGGATGCCGAAAATTTCCTGCGCCACCATCGAATGTATGTCCTGACGGTTGTTGAACGCCGCTATGAGATTTTCATCGCCTGAAAAATGCGCCAGCAGCCTGAGTTCTATCTGGCTGTAATCGGCGGAAACAAGCGTGTCGAGCGTCGGTATAAACATTTTGCGGATTTCTTTTCCGTCGTCTTCCCTGACGGGCAGATTCTGCAAATTCGGTTCGCTGCTGCTGAGCCTGCCCGTTGACGTCAGGGTCTGGTTGAAGGTTGTGTGAATCATATGGTCGGCGGTAATCAGCGGACGGAAACCTTCGATATAAGTACCCAGGAGTTTTGATATCTTGCGTATGGAGCGCACCACGTTGACAATCGGGTGCGCGCCGCTCAGTTTTTCGAGAACCTCGTTTTCGGTGGAATAGCCAGTTTTTGTCTTTTTGCCCGCGGGCAGACCGAGTTTTTCGAAAAGCACGGCGCCGAGTTGTTTCGGACTGAGAATGTTGAACTTTTCGCCCGCGAGACGGTACGCCTCGGCGGTAAGTTCTTCCATTTCCTTTTTGTATTTCGCGCCGAGTTCTTCCATGACGGCGACGTCCACCTTGAAACCGCTGCGCTCCATTTCGAAAAGCAACAGCGAAAGCGGCAGTTCGATTTCTTCATACAGGCGCAAAGTGCTGTTTTCTTCGAGTTTGCCGCGCAGGATTTCAGCCAGCGTCAGCAGCGCCGCCGACTCCGATTTGAGATTATACGCCTGTTTGAGCTGCGGATAACTTTTGTACGCCCTGTATTCCACCAGATACTGCATTATAGCGACGTCGTAAACTATGTTGTTGACCGAAACCCCCGCGTTGTCAAAGCGGTGGCGCAGTTCTTTGCCGTCATAAACAGCTTTTGCCGTACCGCCTTCCATGAGCGGGCGCATTATTTCAGCCGCGTCGGAAAAAGTAAAACCTTCGCCACAGGTCACCACATACTGGCTGTCTTTGTCGCCGCTGAGATACAGGTTGTCAAGATAATAAACGCCGACAAGTTCCGACGCCGACAGTTTTTCGACAGCGCGGGCAAGTTCTTCGGCGCAGGTCACCGGCGTGTCGCGCACGTTTTCTTCGATGTAAGTAATTTCTTCGGCGTTGTCGCTGAGTTCCGCGAGTTTTTTGAACAGACTGCGGAACTCCAGTTTTTCAAAGTCGTCTTTGACCGACGCCGGAATCGGTCTGAAAACCATGTCGTCAAGGCAGCAATCGACGTCCACGTCGGTTTTTATTGTCGCCAGCGTTTTGGACAAAAACGCCATGTCCTTGCCTGCCAGCAGTTTTGCCCCGACGCTGCCTTTTATTTCTCCGATATGCGCGTATACGTTTTCCACCGTGCCGTATTTGTCAAGCAGCGACATGGCGGTCTTGTCGCCTATGCCCATGACGCCGGGTATATTGTCCGAAGCGTCGCCTTTCAGCGCCTTATACTCGACAATCTGCTGCGGCGTCATGCCGTAAAGCGTCTTTATGTTGCCGGAATTGACTTCTTCCACTTCGGTTATGCCGCGTTTAGTCAGCAGAACGACGGTGTTTTCATCCACCAACTGCAAAAGATCCCTGTCCCCCGACACGATAACGGTCGGAAAATCGCATTTTTTGGACAAAGTGCCGATTACGTCGTCGGCTTCCACACCGCCCTGTTCCACTCTTTTTATGCCCATTTTGCCGAGCAGGTCGAAAAGCACGGGCATCTGCTGCGCAAGATCGTCTGGCATGCCTTTTCTTGTGGCCTTGTAGTCGGCGTAGAGTTGATGACGGAAGTTTTTGCCCTTTTTGTCAAAAGCCACGGCAAGATGCGTCGGCCTTATTTCGGTGAGCGCTTTAAGCAAAATGTTTATAAAGCCGAACACCGCGTTGACGTTTTTGCCCTCATGGTTGTTGAGCGGCGGTATGGCGTAATACGCCCTGTTGAGCAGGCTGTTGCCGTCGATAATGACAGATTTGTAATTCATGATTTCACCTTTTTTACATTATAACCCAAAACGCAGACTTTCACAATAACAAAACCGACCTTTGCCGCCCTCATGTAAATATGCGTCCATTTGTTTGCCACGGCGGCGCCGTTCTGTTAAAATATGTCTGATTTTTCTTCACCGTGAATAATATTTAAAGACGTTATGAATTTATTTGACATAATACTCATAGGAGCGGGACTTGCGATGGACGCTTTCGCCGTGTCCACATCCAACGGCATAGTTTCCCGCCCCGACGCGAAAAAAACGCTGCTCATCGCTTTTACTTTCGGATTGTTCCAGGCGGTAATGCCGCTTATAGGCTATTTCGCCGGCTCGCTGTTTGCCGACGCCATTCAGGCGTACGACCACTGGATAGCGCTGTTGCTTCTGGCGTTTATCGGCGGAAAAATGGTTGCCGATTTCTTCTGCAAAAAAGACGAAAAAGCCGAACGCAAGCCGCTCACAGCGAAAACGCTGCTCGTGCAGGCGGTGGCGACAAGCATAGACGCCCTTGCCGTCGGCGTAAGTTTTGTCGGCATAACTTTCAACATCTTTCTCGCCGTGGCGGTCATAGGTTTAATCACTTTCGTCCTGTGCGTGGTCGCCGTAATCATCGGTAAACAATGCGGCGACATTCTGTCCGACAAAGCGACTCTTGTCGGCGGACTGATACTTATCGCGATAGGCCTCAAAATTTTTATCGAACATATAACAATGTAAAAGCACGGCTTTTAGCCGTGCTTTTTGTTTTACTCTGCTGTTTTTACGGATTGATTTCCGTCACGCCGTCGTCTATGAGATAGCACAGTTCCTCGTGCTCGTCTACCTTTCCGGCGATTTTATCTGTCGGCAGTTTGAGATAGTTTATCCTTGCCTGCGCCAGCGTATTTCCCGATTCGCCTAAAATTTCGCAGTCCACCGTCACGAACAAGTCGGTTTCTTTCCTGACCGAACCCCTTGCCGTAAGCCCGACGCCGTAAGGCACGGGTTTTCTGTATTTGACTTCTATCGACGTGGTGACGCCCCACACTTCCCTGCCGTTTGTCCAGCAGCAGCGCAGACCCATTTCGTCAAGCATGGCGGCAATCATTCCGCCGTGCACCCTGCCGGGATAACTCTGATGTTCTTCACGGAAGCGGAACAGCGCCCTGACGCTGCCGTCTTCCATGTTGTAAAACTGCGCCTTGACACCGTAAGGGTTGTCCATGCCGCAAATAACGCACATTTTGCTGTTCTTCTGCTTGCCGATGACTTTCATTTGCCTCTCCGCGCGAAAAGGAATTCGCGGCTGTTTTACATAAGATTGTCGTAAATTACTTTTATGGCTTTTTCGTAATCGCAGTTATTTATGCCGAGAATGATATTGAGTTCGTCCGGCCCCTGGTCAATCATTTTCATGTTGACGCCGTTTTCGCCGAGAACGCTAAGCAGTTTGCCGCACAGACCGCATTTGTGAGCCATGTTTCTGCCCACGACGGCGATGAGCGCGATGTCTTCCCACAGGGTGACCTCGGCGCCGAGTTCCTGTTTAAGGTCGACAATCAGTTCGTAAAGGCATTTTTCCACCTGGTCTCTCGCCACCACTATGCTGAGATTGTCGATACCGGTAGGCACATGTTCAATGCTGATGTCGTATTTCTCGAAAATAGACAGGCATTTGCGCAAAAAGCCAACTTCGTTGGACATATGGTCTTTATAAACCGTGATTGCCACGAAATTCTTTTTGCCCGCTATACCCGTGATTGCCTGGCTGTTATCCTTGCACTCGTTGCTGATTATGGTGCCGGGGCATTCAGGCTCGTTGGTGTTGAGAATTTTTATCGGGATATTGAGTTCCTGCACGGGGAATATGCTGTCCTCATGCAGCACGTTGGCGCCCATATAAGACAACTCGCGCAGTTCGTTGTATGTGATTTCCTTTATGCTCTTAGGATTTTTGACGATTCTCGGGTCGGTGACCATAATGCCCGAAACGTCCGTCCAGTTTTCGTACACGGTGGCGTTTACGCATTTTGCCATTATACTGCCCGTGATGTCGGAACCGCCCCTGGAAAACAATTTAATCACGCCGTTGCCGTACGCGCCGTAAAAGCCCGGCACGACGACTTTTTTGAGTTGGGCGACCTTTTCTTTGGTCTTTCTGCCCGTCGCGTCGAAATTGACGGTACCGTCGTAATTAAACTCGATGACGTCTTTTGCGTCGAGAAACTCATAGCCCAGATATCTGCTCATGAGTTTCGCCGCGAGAAACTCGCCCCTGCTGACAAGATAATCCTGCGGAATGTTTTTGTCGAGCTGACCCGCTATAAGGTCAAGTTCGTCTTCTATTTTATAATCGAGTTTAAGGTCGTCCCTGACTTCCACGTATCTGTCGTAAATAATTTTCCATACGTCTTCGTAAGGCACGGAATATTTGAGATGAGCGTGGAGAATGTACAGCAGGTCGGTTATTTTGCTGTCGTTCGCGTCCCTTTTGCCCAGCGCCGAAACGACGACGATTTTTCTCATCGGGTCGGACAGCACTATATCCCTGACTTTTTTAAACTGCTTCGCGCATGACAGCGATGAACCGCCGAATTTCGTAACAACAAACATAAAGTATCTTACCTTCTTTGGATATTTCGATTTTTACAGCACGCGGAGCGCGTCCATAAGTTCCGTCTTGCCGGAAGTTTTGCCGTCTTTCTTTTTGAGGACTCTGGCTGGTATTCCGCCTACGACAACGCCCTCCGGCACGTCTTCGATGACAACCGCGCCCGCGGCGACCACGGAACCTTTGCCCACGCGCACGCCTTCGATAACGACGGCGTTGGCGCCGATAACCACGTCGTCCTCAATAACGACGGGCTGGGCGCTTGGCGGTTCTATCACGCCGGCGAGCACCGTGCCCGCGCCGATGTGACAGCGTTTGCCGACGGTGGCCCTGCCGCCGAGTATGGCGCCCATGTCTATCATGGTGCCCTCGCCTATAACGGCGCCTATGTTGATGACGGCGCCCATCATGATGACGGCGTTGTCGCCTATTTCAACCTGGTCGCGGATAATGGCGCCCGGCTCGATGCGCGCGTTGATATTCTTTTTGTCAAGCAACGGAATTGCGCTGTTGCGGCAGTCGTTTTCGATGACGAAATCTTCAATCCTGTCGGCGTTGCTTTCCAGAACGTCTTTGACCGCGTTCCAGTCGCCGAACACGATTTTGCTCTTTCCCTCGCCGAAAACTTTGCAGCCGGCGTAGTCAACCGCCTGTTTTTCTTTTACGTACACTTTGACGGGCGTGGTTTTTTTGGAATCTCTTATAAAATTGATGATTTGAATCGCGTCCATAATTTTTCCTTTTTTCAGTTAAACAAAACGTCTTCCATATTATACAAACCGGCGGGCTTTTTGACAAGCCAATGAGCGCCCCTGAGCGCGCCTTTGGCAAAAATAGCCTTGGAGTGGGCGTAATGCGTCAGTTCGAGCACTTCGTCGGTACCGGCGTAAATGACCTGATGTTCGCCGACGATTGTTCCGCCCCTGACGGCGTGCACGCCGACGTCGCCTTTTTTGCGTTTGCACTGTCCTTCCCTGCCGTAGACGATATTCATGTCGCCGTCGGCGTTGACGGAATTTATAAGCATTTTGGCGGTGCCGCTCGGAGCGTCGGCCTTTTTGTTGTGATGTTTTTCTATTATTTCTATATCGAAAGTGTCTTTGAGAATAGGCGTCACTTCCTTTACCAGCCTGTTGAGCAGAATCACGCCGAGCGAATAGTTGCCGGAAAACAGAACCGGCACCTTGGCGGACAGCGCCTTGATTTCATCCATCTGCGCGGAAGAATACCCCGTTGTGGCGATGACGGTCGGCACGCCGTTCGCTCCGGCGTAAGCGCATATGCCGTCCAGCGCGGCAGGCTGGGAAAAATCTATAATCACATCGGGCTTTTCTTTGATATCGGCAAAGGTCACGCCTTTTTCGGGAGCGACAACGGCAATGATTCGGTCGTCTTCACCAACGTTGTTTTCCACAACTTTGCCCATTGCGCCGTAGCCCACAAGAACGATTTTCATGTTTGTCTCCTTTATGACACGGGCAGCGTGACCGCTGCCCGTTTGGTTTTATTTTAATTTCGCCTTATTTTATCTCGGCTTTAAGCCTGTCGATTTCGGCTATGAGTTTTGCCTTAGGACCCGCCGACATTTCGTCAAGCGGCATTCTGCAAGGACCCACGCCGAAGCCCAGGTAGTTCATCGCCGCCTTTACAGGTATCGGGTTGGTTTCGAGGAACAGGTCGTTGATGAGGTCGAGATATCTCGTCTGCAATTTTCTGGCGCTCTCGACATCGCCGTTCAGATAGTCCATAACAAGTTTATGGCTGGTCTGCGGCATAATGTTTGCCCACACGGAAATGACGCCGATGCCGCCCATCGACAGCGTAGGCACTATCATGTCGTCGTTGCCCGAATACATCACAAAGTCGTCGCTGAGATATTTCGCCACTTTGCACAGATATCCGATGTTGCCGCTTGCTTCTTTAATCGCCCTGATATTAGGATGTTTGCACAGCGCCGCAACGGCTTCTTCGCTGATGGAGCAGCCCGTTCTGCCAGGCACGTTGTACATAATGACAGGCACGGCGGACGCGTCGGCGCACGCCTCGAAATGCTTGATCATGCCGCTGGTGTTTGTTCTGTTGTAATACGGCGTGATGACGAGAATGGCGTCGACACCGGTTCTGGAATAAGCGTGGCTGCGTTCGATGGCGGTGCGCGAGCAGTTGGAACCGCTGCCGGCAATCATATAAATTCTGCCGTCGGCCTTTTTGACGCTGTATTCCAGCATTTTTTCTTCTTCTTCGAAAGTCAGTGTAGGCGATTCGCCGGTGGTGCCCAGAAGCACGATACCGTCGGTTTTGTTTGCCACATGATATTCGATAAGTTCACCGAGTTTATCGTAGTTTACGCTGCCGTCCTGATTGAAAGGAGTGACCAACGCGACTATTGAACCCTTTACCATTTCTTTTGCCATAAATCATACCTCCGTTTCCCCTTCAAAGACGAAACTCGCCGGCCCCGTCATGAAGATGTTTTTGTCTTTTTTTTCTATTTTCAACGTGCCGTATTTCAGCCGCACGTTTACATAGTCTCCGCAAAACCCGTTTGCACGCCCCGCCACGAACGCGGCGCAGGCGCCCGTTCCGCAGGCGCATGTCCAACCGACGCCCCTTTCGTATGTAACGACGTCAAACGTTTTGTCGTCGACAACCTTCACGAAATTGACGTTGGTCTTTTCGGTGAACAGGCTGTGGTTGCATATCGCGTCGGCGTATTCCGTGCTCACCGACCCGACGGAATCAACGAAAATCACGGTGTGCACCGTCCCCATGAAAAAAGAATATATTTTGGCGGTGACGCCGAGCGCCGAAATTTCCCTGCCGAAACAGTTTTCATCGTCGGCGGCAGCAATCGCCTTGTTATCAAAAACCGGCGAACCCATGTCGACGCGCACGGAAAAGTCCCGCCTGTCGGTTATTTTTATTTTCATGACGCCGGCCAAAGTGTTTACGTCGAACTCGTCGGAATCAACGATATTTTTACGCGCGCAGTACGCAGCGAAACATCTTATGCCGTTGCCGCACATCGGCGCGCGGGAGCCGTCCATGTTGTAAAACACCATTTCCAGCGGGTTTTGCCTTACGGCGATAAACCCGTCGGCGCCTATGCCGGTCTTTCTGTCGCACCACTTTTGCGCCATGGCTGAATAATCGACCCCGTCGGCGTAATCGGTAATGATAAAATCGTTGCCGCAGCCGTGATATTTACAAAACCTCATAACCGCTGTCCTCCGTGTCGCAGGCGGCGAGGTCGGCGTAAGTCTGCCGTCTGACGACCTGCCTTGCCATGCCGTCTTTCACAAAAACCACAGCGGGCACGCACGCTTTGTTGTAATTGCTTGACATCGAATAGCCGTAAGCCCCCGTTGTATATACGACCAGCCTGTCGCCGCTTTCAGCTTCGGGCAGCATTATGTCTTCTATAAGCAAATCTCCCGACTCGCAGCACTTGCCGGCTACGGTGACCTTGACGGTCTTTTCGGCGGATTCTTTGCCGACAACGTCGCAATCGTATTTTGCCTGATAGAGCGCCGGCCTGATATTGTCGGTCATGCCGCCGTCCACAAAATAAAAAGTCTTTGTAGGGATATGTTTTACAAACCCCACGGTATAAACCGTGCTGCCGGCCTCGCCCGCTATCGAGCGGCCCGGCTCTATGAGCAGTTCCTTGATTTTCACGCCGGCGTTGTCAAGAGCGTTTTCGACATAAGAAACCATATCCCGGCACAGCGCAGGAGTCGCGGCGGGAGTGTCGTCTGCCGTATATCTTACGCCGAAGCCGCCGCCCATATTCAGCGTCAGCGGACGGGTAAACTGTTTCAGCACCGCCGCCATTTTTTCCGCAGCCAGTTTATACGCCGCCGTGTCGAAAACCTGCGAGCCGATGTGACAGTGCAACCCGTCAAACTCCACGTTGCCGCTTTGTCTTGCCAGGGCGACGCAGTTTCTGAATTCTTCCGACGCAGGCATCATGCCGAATTTCGACTCGAACAACGTGGTGGAAATGTATTTGTGGGTATGCGCGTCCACGCCTATGTTGAGACGGAACAGCGCTTTGACTTTTTTGCCGCTTTCTTTCGCCAGTTTTTCAAGCAAAGTCAGTTCGCCGAAATTGTCGACAATCACCGTGCCGACGCCGAGGCGCAAGGCGTATTCAAGTTCGGCGCGGCTCTTGTTGTTGCCGTGGAAATACACTTTGGACATATCAAAGCCCACCCGCTCGGCGACGTGCAGTTCGCCGCCGCTCACGACGTCGAGACACAGCCCCTCTTCTTTAACAAGCCTTATCATCGCGTCACAGGAAAACGCCTTTGAAGCGTAAAGCACTTTTGTGGCGAATCTGTCTGATTTGAAATTGTCTTTGTAAGCGCGGATTTTGTCCGTCATGCCGTTTACGTCGTAAACGTAAAGCGGTGTGCCGAATTTGTCCGCCAGTTTGCCGAAATCAATCTTTTGTTTCATGTTCCCTGAAAAAAACGCCCGAACCATAAAGGACGGGCGCGTATAACAATATTATTTCTCAAAACCAATAGCGCCTCTACCTTACGGTAGGAGTGTCATGGGTGTTTCCCATAACCCCACGGAAAAAATCTGCCGACCTTTCCGTTCGGCGGTGATTGCCTTTCGCCTGCTTCGCTGACTGCCGTCTCGACAGGTTAATCTTCCGCACCGCTGCCTCTATCATATTAAATTACAGACATTATATGCCAAAACTCCGGAATTGTAAACAATAAACGGCAAATTCGTGGCAAATTATTTTATTTTGCCGCGGTTTATGCTATAATCTGCTTGTTTCAATATACGAGGTAATACGGAAATGTCAATTAAACTCAATGAAAACATCCAGAAAATCGAAACAAGTCTTATCCGCCGTTTCAACGATATGGCGGTCAGACAAAACGCCGAACTTTTTCTCACGCTGGGCGAACCGGCTTTCAACACGCCCGACAGCGTGAAACAGGCGTGCGTCGACGCTCTTTATCAGAACAAAACGCACTACGGTCCAAACACCGGCATAAAAGAACTGCGGGAAAAGGTGTCGGAATTCGAAAAACGCAAAAACAATCTCGACTACACCCCCGACGAGGTGATGATTACCAACGGCTCCACCGAGGCGCTGACATGCGCCCTGTTCACCATACTCAACCCGGGCGACGAAGTGATAATCCCGACGCCGGCGTTTCTGCTGTATGAAATGATTATCACCTACACCGGCGCCAAGGCGGTGTATATGGATATGTCGGCAAACGACTTCCAGATTTCAAAGAAAATGCTGGACGAATACATAACCGACAAAACAAAGGCCATCATACTCACTTCGCCCAACAACCCGTCGGGCACGATTTTCAACGCCGACACGCTGGAAAACGTGCGCGCCGCCGTGAAAGACAGAGACATTTTCGTCATATGCGACGAGTGCTATAACCAACTTGTCTTCACCGACGAAAAGCCGAAAAGTTTCTGTAATTTCAGCGACATGCGCGACAGAATAATCGTGTGTCAGAGTTTTTCAAAGCCTTACGCCATGACGGGCTGGCGTCTCGGATACATGATGGCGCCCGAATACATCATCAAACACGCCATGAAAGCGCACCAGTTCATGACGGTTTCGGCGGGCACGTTCGTGCAGTACGCCGGCATTGCCGCGCTGGACTTCGACCCGAGCCAATTCGTGGCGGTGTACAAAAAACGGCGCGATTACGTTTACGACAGACTCGTCAAAATGGGCTTTGACGTCATTAAACCCGACGCCACGTTTTATATCTTCCCTTCCATCAGAAAATTCGGGCTGGATTCTTACGAATTCTGCAAACGTCTGCTGGAAGAACAAAGCGTGGTCATAATCCCAGGCGTGGCGTTCGGCTCTGAAGGCAATGTGCGCATAAGTTTCTGCGTCGACGACGACGTGCTCGTCAAAGCGCTTGACAGGATAGAAATTTTCGTGAAAAACCTGGTGAAACGATAAAACAAAAAGACGGCGGAAGCCGTCTTTTTGTTTTCCTTTATAACGACGATATCAGTTGTTTGTAAAGATTCACGCCGACGTCCAGCACCGACATGTCGAAATCGAACTTTTCGCTGTGGAGTTTCATGCCGCTCCCAAGCCCCAGAAAGAAAAACACCGTAGGGCATACTCTCGCGTAGAAAGAAAAATCCTCCGCCTGCATTACGGCGTCGGGCAGGATTTTGACATCGCACACGGCGCACACCATGTCAAACAGTTTGCCGTCGTTTATGACGGGCGGATATCCTTCGCCCATGTTTATTTCCGCCGTCACGCCGTATTTTTCCGACACTTCTTCCGCCGCCGCCGAGATATCCCCTTTGATTAAAGAAAACATATTTTCCGACAATACCCTGACGCTGCCCTGCATGACGGTATTGTCGCTTATTATATTGCGCAGGCTTCCCGAACGCATCTTGCCGAATTTCACGACGCATTTTTCCTGCCCGCAGCGTTTCGCTTCGATATCCCTGAGTTTAAGCAGAAGTTCCGCCGCCGCCATAAGGCTGTCGGCGCCCTTGCCCATGTCGGCTATATGGCTTGCCTTGCCGCGCAGCACGATGTCCGTTTCGGACGATTTCGCCATCATCGCGCCGCTCTTGGAAAAAATTTCGCCTTTGGTAAGTTCCGGCCAGAGATGTATGCCGAAAGCGCAGGTCACGTTCAGTTTGCGCAGAACCCCGCTGCCCACAATGTACCTCGCTCCGCCGTCGAGTTCTTCCGCCGGCTGAAACACAAACACGACGTTACGCTTCGGTTTTGCCCCGCTTTTTTTCAGTTCCGCCGTGTAAAGCGCCGCTTCCAGCGCCATCGCCATGTGTCCGTCGTGACCGCAGGCATGCATAAATCCCTCATGCTCCGAAGCGAAAGGCAGACCTGTTTCTTCTTTTATCGGCAAAGCGTCCATATCCGCCCTTATACACAGCGCGCTGTCGCGGCCGAAATCGAAAAACGCAGCGATACCCGTTTCTTTGATGTGAAAAATCTCGCAGCCGAGCCCGTCCAGCACAGACAGAATGTATTTTTTTGTTTCGTTTTCACGGTACCCTATTTCAGGTATCCTGTGCAAATCTTTTCTGAAATCACGAGCAGTCATAAAAAAACCTTCCCGTAAAATAATTTACATCAATTTCGGTTTATAAGCAATACTATGCGCGTAAAAAAAAGCAAATCGCTTTGGTTTTTACGGTCTATTTTGTTGCCTTTTTAACTAGCCGGTACTAAAATATTTTTCGGAGGATTTTTATGAACACTCTGTTATGCCTGAGTATCGCTTTTGTCGGGGGTCTGCTCGCGACAAAGGCAATGAAGATTTTCAACCTGCCTAACGTGACGGGTTTTCTGATAGCGGGTCTTATAATAGGTCCGAGCGTCTGCGGTTTTGTTTCAGCCGAAGACGTGGCGAGTTTTTCAATTATTTCCGACGTCGCTTTGGGGTTCATAGCCTTTTCAATCGGCGTGGAATTCAAGTTCAGCCATCTTAAAGAACTCGGCGGAAAAGTTATCGTCATCACGCTGTTCCAGTCGCTGCTGGCAGTGGCTCTCGTCGACGTGGCGCTCATCGCATTCGGCGCCGACACTGGTCTGTCGCTGGTGCTGGGCGCAATCGCCGCCGCGACGGCGCCTGCCGCCACGCTCATGGTCATCAGACAGTACAGGGCAAGCGGCCCTGTCGTCGAAACCTTGCTGCCCGTCGTCGCTTTCGACGACGCCGTCGGACTTGTCGTGTTTTCGGTGTCCATAGCCCTGGCGAGAGTTTTTTCCACCGGAGCGGAACTGACCGTACAGTCGATTCTCGTTACGCCGCTCATTGAAATCATCGGCTCGCTCGCGCTGGGTCTGATTTTGGGCGCCGCGCTCTGGTTGTTGAACAAATGGTTCAAACTCGGCGAAAACAAACTTATTTCGGCGATTCTGGTGGTCTTCGCCGCCACAGGGCTGGTGCAGCTTGTCTCTTCGCTCTGGGGAATAGACATGTCGGGACTTCTGGTCTGCATGATGGTCGGCGCCACTTTTACCAATATGTGCGTCGACGAAACGGAAGTGCTGTCGAGATGCGACGCCTGGTCCACCCCGCTGCTTATGCTGTTTTTCGTTATTTCGGGCGCGCAGCTGGATATTTCTGTAATACCGTCGATAGGCGTTATAGGCGTTATATATATTCTCGCCCGCTCCATAGGCAAATACGTCGGAGCGTATACGGGGTGCAAACTGACAAAAGCCAACCCCGTTGTCACGAAATATCTCGGCTGGACGCTGCTGCCCCAGGCCGGCGTGGAAATAGGCATGGCGCAGGTCGCAATGGCGGCGCTGCCGGCGATAGGCGCGCAAATCAACACCGTTGTGCTGTGCGCGATATTCGTCTATGCCATCATCGGTCCGATTATAACCAAAATCGCTCTCACGAAAGCGGGTGAAATCCAACCGAACCAAAAAAGGGTCAAAGACAAAGCGCATGAATGACAGACTATATAAATATTACGGACGGCAAACGCCGTCCGTTTTTTTGTACAAAATCAAATTTAATTTGCCTTAAATACTTTTATTGTACAAATAAATATGTTAGAATATTGCCATAAATTTCCAGCGAGGTACAAATGATAACAGAAACAGCATTTTTGGGCACACAGCGCATTTCAGACGCCGATGTCTACGCTTTTATTTCGCACACGCTGAACGACATAGGCATTTCGGCGCATTTGAAGGGATACAACTTTCTGCGGGTGTGCGTGAACCTTAAACGAGTCAACCCGAACTATAAAAGCAAAGAGATGTTCCGCATAGCGGCGGAAAAGTTCGGCACGAACGAAAACAACGTCAACAGCGGCATTCACCACGCCCTGAAAACAGCGTGGGAAAGCGGCAAAATCGGAAATCTAAACAGCCGTTTCGGCGTGGATTATTTCAGACAGGGCAAACAGATGTCAAATTTCAAATTCATTTCAGTTCTCGCCGACCTTATATCGGTGTATTACGCCGTAAATTAAACGCGTGGTTTCGCTTTTCGCGCAAAAACAAGCGCGCGGGATATCCCGCGCGCCGGCTCTTGAAAAACTTTTGACTTTTCAGATACGCCAGTCGGCGCTTTGCTTCTGCAAAGCCAGCATTCCGGCATAAATTCCGCCATTTTCTTTCAGTTCCGCGGGGGTCCCCTGCTCCGCCACTTTGCCGTCTTTTATGAGCACGAGTTTGTCCGCGTCCTCCACCGTTCTCAGGCGGTGCGCTATAATCACCACCGTTTTATCTTTGATAAGCCCTGAAATCGCCTGCTGGATTTCCGTTTCGTTTTCGGCATCGAGCGAGGCGGTGGCTTCGTCAAGCACCACAATCGGCGCGTCTTTAAGCATAACCCTGGCAATGGCTATCCGCTGTTGCTCGCCGCCCGAAAGATACACGCCTTTGCCGCCTATAACCGTGTCGGCGCCATGCGGAAACTTTGCAAGAATATCGTCGCACTGCGCGTCGCGCAGCGCCGTGAGCACTTCTTCCCTTGTGGCGTCAGGTCTGCCCATAAGCACGTTTTCGTATATGGAAGTCTTCAAAAGACGGCTGTCCTGAAAAACATAGGCGACTGTGTCGCTGAGAGTTTTTTTGGCTATGTCTTTAACGTTGACGCCGCCCACGCTGACAGAGCCGTGAGATACGTCCCAGAACCTGGCGATAAGCCCCGCCGCCGTAGTCTTGCCGCCGCCAGACGGCCCTACGAGAGCGACAGTCTGCCCCGCCTCAACCTTGAAAGAAACACCTTTAAGCGCGTCGCCGACGGCGTCAGCGTAGCGGAACGCAACATCTTTGAATTCTATGGAATTATCCGACGGCTCAATCGGGTTTCCGGTTTCAGGCAGCGGCGCGAGATTTATAATTGAATGTATTCTGTTCAGCGCGTCGCTTACTATAAGACTGTTTTCGCTCATGAACATGACTTTCATCAGCGTGACGGATATGATTGGCGTAAAGATAATGTAAAAAATCAGGTTGAGCAGAAAATTTCCGTCAACGCCGCCGGCGGTGAAGCAAAGCCCCGCTATAATGAGCGGCACAAACACGCAGTTGACCGCCGTCGTGAAAGCGACCATTGGCCACATAAGGCTTTTGGTGTAGGCGATGACCCATTTGTGATAACTGTCTATCGAACCTTTGAACCGCTTGAAAGAAAACACCGTCTGCCCGAAAGTTTTGACGACGGGCACGCCGCGCACATATTCCACTGCCTCGTTGTTCATGTCTTCCAGCGCGCTTTGATATTCTTTCATTTTTTCCGCCATGCCTTTACCCGTCATTTTCGACATGATAATAAAGCCCAGCACAGTGGGAACAAGGCTCAACAGACCCAGCCGCCAGTCAAACACAAACAAAAGCGCGAGCATGCCTACCGGTGTAACAAACGCCCCAACCATGTCGGGGAGCTGGTGCGCCAGATACGTTTCCGTGGCTCCGCTGGATTCGTTGACGATTCGGCGAACCCTGCCGCTGCCCAGCCCGCTCATAAACCCCGCCGGAAGCGACGCTATGTGCCGCATTGCTCTTTTGCGCATATTGCCCGCCACCCGGAACGCCGCCACATGCGAACACATGAGCGCGGCAAAATAGACGAGCATTGACAAAAGCGCGCTGCCGACAGCCCACCAGCCATAAACGGCAAGCGCGCCGCCAACCGCGGCAAAATCACCATCCGCCCACAGCACTTCGCGCACGATAAGCCACACGAAAACAAACGGAGCCAGCGCCAGCAAAGCGCTGACTGCGGAAAGCAGCCACGACGAGTATGTCAGATATCTGCGCCTGCCGGCGTAACGCATCAGTTCGGATAAATTACCTCTTTTCCCCATATATACCTCCTTTGATATTTAAGATAGCATATGCTAACAATATGACGAAATTTTTTACAATCCCAAAAGTTTATCCCAGCCCACATTGAAAAATTCCATAAGCTGACCGATATACATAACGGCGTCTTCTTTGGGCAAATCGTGCGCCACCACTTCAAACACGCCGTTAAACATGGCGCTGGACAGCATATGGCTCAGATCTGCGCGCACGTTGTTGATTTTCTCGCCGGACTCGCGCAGACACTCTATAAAACGCTTTGTGTTTTTGGTTTCAACCTCCACCATTTTATCGACGTAGTCGTGATATCTCGACCCGCCGCTTTTGCAGATAATGAGTTTGAACGCGTCAAAATTGTCGTAAATGATGTCAATCATGACGTCCATCTCTTTGTCGACATACGAATGCATTTCGCTGTGCTGTTTTTCCGGCGGAAAAGCGGCAAAAGCGTTTTGAGCGTTCATAAAAAAGCCGTAGAGTTTGTCGGCGCCATCGCGCACCAGTTCGGCGAAAATTTCTTCCTTGTCGGCAAACCTGCTGTAAAGCATGCCCGTCGTCACGCCCGCTTTTTCGGCGATGCGCCGCATGGACGCGTCGGCAAAACCCTTGTCCATAAACTCGCTTTTGGCGCATTGGAGAATTTTAAGGTTGATTGATTGGTCTTTCGTCTTCATATTGATAACATCGTTATAATAACACCGTTATTAAAGCGGCACAACGTTTAGCGCGGGCTAACGAAAAAAAACGGAGCGGTTTTGCCGCCCCGTCGTGTCAGATTTTGAGATGTATTTTCTTTTTGTTGAGCAGGTACGCCAGCGCCGACCACACGGCAACGTTTATCGCCGCGCCAAGCGCAACCGAGAACGCCGTAGCCGTAGGATATATAAATGCCAGCAGGTCAAGCCCCAGCACCGCCGCGAGCAGTTGGTCGCAAAGGAAAAACAAAAAAGCGGCAGCTATCGCTGCCGCGAAATTTTTTATATCTTTCCCGCGTGTCAGACGCCGCGCAAAAAGAAAAAGCCACAATATATTGCGGCGTTTTTATTTTGGTGCCGAAGGCGGGACTTGAACCCGCACGTTGTCGCCAACAACGGATTTTGAGTCCGTCGCGTCTGCCATTCCACCACTTCGGCACGGTACTGATTGATGATATCACAAAGCGGCGGTTTTGACAACCGTTTTTTATTTTTTGCCGCAACGGCTCACAGCAACATATAGTCGTTTATTTCCAGTTTGAAGGCATAGCCTATAAACTGCGCGGCGCCGAGACACATGCGCATACGCTGGAGAAAAATCTCGAAATAATCCATAGGCGAGCAGATATCGGTGTTGACGGTGAGTTTAAGCAGAATTTCTTTTTTCTTTTCGTCCACTATCAGCTGATTTTCGGTGACGGCGTAGTTGACCCTGTCGTGAATGTCGGTGTAATCTTTCAGGTGCTTGTTCGGCAGCAGTTTTGACTGTCTGACGCGGCTGCGGTGCACGTCGCATTTATCCGCTATAATCAGCGCCGCCGAAATTTTGCTGACGGCAAGCCCCGACCCTTCGTCGTGATTGCCGATTGCCAGCATTATTTCCGCCGCTTCGTCGTACGCCATGCCGAGTTTTGTCAGCACCTGGTAAGCGAGTATCGCGCCGCTGTGCGGATGGTTCATCCTGTTCACGGCGTTGCCGATGTCGTGCAGATAAGCCGCCATTTCGCCCAGTTCCACTTCGCGCTGCGGACAGCCGAGTTTCGTCAGAATTTCCCGCGCGCGCTTTGCCGTCAGCGTGATATGCCTGAGGCTGTGTTCGGTGTAACCCAGCACCTGCAACTGCTTTTCCTCCGCTTTGAGCAGTGTCTGCACTTCCACGTTCTTTTTGAGTGTTTCCAGCGTAATCATAAAATCTCCGTATAATGCTTTTCTTTTATTATATCATTTTTCACGGTCAGGCAAACAATTTGGCGTCGTCGGGGCAAAAACTTACACATTCTTTACAAAAAAACCGCGGCGTACGCCGCGGAAATTTTATTATTTACCGGTGCTGCCGAACCCCCCGTTACGCTCCGCTTCCGCGCTGTCGTCAACGGTGATTCCGTAAGGCAGGAATATACCCTGGGCGAACCCGTCGCCCTCCGCGATTGTCAGGCTTTTGCCCTCTTTGCCGTCATTGGTTATTTTTATAAATATATGCCCTTCGTTGTCGCTTTGAGAATAGTCGCTGTCTATTATGCCGACGCTGTTGTCAAGTTGCAGTCTGTATTTGAACCCCAGACCGCTCCGAGGAAAAATCTGCAACACCCAGCCGTCGTCTATAAGCGCCCTTATGCCGGTCGGAATCTTTACGCCTTTACCCGCTTCCAGGGCGATGTCCGCCGTGGAAAAAAAGTCGTATCCGGCGCTGCCCTTTGTGGCGCGTCTCGGAAGTTTTATGCCGTCGTACACGCGCGCGGCTTCGGCCTCTCCGCAGCCGAAACACCCTGTATAATCTTTCACAAAACGTTCTTTGCTGACTTTTTCGAATTTCGCTATCTTTTGCATATCAGTCGCAATGCAGCACGATGCCGCCCTCCTCGATACTTCTCTTTGCCTCGATAACCCTCTGGTTGGAACTGCCGCGCCAATAAAGTTTGGTGTCTTTGAGCGCTTTGACAAACGGTCCGTCCACCAGCACGTCCACATTTTTCATGAGCGGCAAATCCTTGACGTCTTTCCACTCGTACCCGGTGTACACCCAGATGGTTTTTTGAGGAAATTTTTCCTTTATTTCGTCTATCAGCGCCGATACGTCGTCCACGTTCTGCGGGATAAGCGGGTCGCCGCCCGACAGGGTAACGCCCGAAACGTACGGCTTCGCGAGTTCGGCGAAAAGTTCTTTTTTCGCGGCTTCGTCGAAAGGAAGCCCTCCGTTTATGTCCCACGTCACGGGGTTATGGCATTCGGGGCAGGCGTGCGTGCAGCCCGACACCCACAGCACGACTCTGAGCCCGTCGCCGTTGAGCATATCGTCTTTTGTTATATTGTGATATCTCATTACATGCTCTTCCTGTCTTTGATTTCCGCCATCTTCGCCGCGTTGAGCCTTGTGTCGCCTTTGACTCTGGAATAAGAAAGATAGCCGTTCATTCGTTCGATTTTTGTGAGATTTTTACTGCCGCATTTCGGGCAGACGTCCATGTCAAGTTCCTGGTGACCGCAGTCGTCGCAATAGGACAGCGAAAGGTTGACGCCCTCGTACAGCCCCATTTGCATTGCCCTGCGCACAAGCGATTTGATGGCTTCGATATTATAATCGATAGGATATTTCACATACTGGATTTTGCCGCCGTTGCACAGATTCCAAAATCTGTTTTCTCTGTCCTGTTTTTCGATAGGCGTGATATCCTCGCTGACATGACAGTGAAAACTGTTTGAAACATACGGTCTGTCCGACACGTTTTCTATTATGCCGAACTCTTTGCGGAACTGCTCGATTTGCAGACCGCACAGACTTTCCGCCGGCGTGCCGTATATCGCGTAAAGCCTGCCGTCGGCTTCTTTGAACTCGTTGACCCTGTCGTTGATGTATTTAAGCGTTTCAAGGGCAAACTCGCCGTCTTCCGCTATCGACTTGCCGTTGTAAAGTTGCTGCAACTCGTTGAGCGCGGTTATGCCGAAAGACGCCGTGGCGGAAGCCAGCAAAGGTTTGATTTTGTCGCTGTATTTGAGATGTCCGCCGTAAAAACCGCCCTCGCAGTAAGCCAGCGGGTTGGTGCTGGCGCGCATTTCCGAAAGATAGGCATAAGTGCGCAGGTGCAGGTTTCTGATAAGTTCGAGATAATAATCGAGCACCTCGTGGAAATCTCTGCTTTCCCTCTGCGCTTTGGCGTAAATCATCGGGAGATGCAGGCTGACGGCGCCGATATTGAAACGCCCCACGAAAACCGGTTTGTCGTTTTCGTCGGCGGGTTTCATGCCGCCCCTTTCATACCACGGAGACAAAAACGCGCGGCAGCCCATCGGGCTTATGACCTCGCCGTATTTTTTATACATGCTCGGCACATAGCCTTCGCCCGTGAGCGAAAGCCAGTCGGGATACATCGTTTTTGCGGAGCATCTTATGCCGGCCTCGAACACGTCTTCAAGCGGTTTGCCAGGGCCGTGCAGGTTTTCGTCGTAAAGAAAAATGAGTTTCGGGAAAAGCACCGGCTTTTTGCAGGATTTTTTACCCTGTCCGCCGCGGCGCACGTCAAGCATGGTGATTGTCGCCATTTTGCCGAACCTGTCGGCGGCAAGCCCCGCCGTGACCGATATAAACGGATAGTCGCCGCGGGAACTCGCGACGGTGTTGAATTTATACTCCCACCCCTGGAAGCCCTGCCTGAACGTCTCCTGAACGTCGTCCAAAGCCGCCTTGTCCGCCGCTTCTTCGCCCAGCCCGAGTTTCATGTATTTGTCTTTGAGCATGACGTAAGATTTTTCCGCGTACGGCGCCAGAATTTTATCCGCCTGCGGTATGGTGAAACCGCCGTATTGCTGGCTGGCGGCGGAAAGCACGATGTCGCCTATGACGTCGAAAGCGACGTCCAGCGTCTTGGGCTCGTTATACCAGAGATTGCCCATTTCAAAACCGCCTTTTAGCACCGCCGCTATATCAAACAGACAGCAGTTCATGGTGTCGCGGCGGGCGGACATGTCATGGACATAAATATAGCCTTCTCTGCACGCCTGCAGCTCGTTGTTGTTGAGGAAAAACTTCTGGTACAGTTCTTTGTTGAGCTGGTTGAATATAAGGCTGCGCTTTGTGGACACAAGCGCGCTGTCGGAATTGCTGTTTTCCTTGTCGCCTATGTACATAATGGCCTGGCTCTTTTTATACACGTCGTCCAGCATGCGGACAAAGTCCTGTTTATAATTACGGTAATCCCTGTAACTTTTAGCGACTTCCGGCTTAATCTGTTCCAGCGCGCCTTCCACCACGTTGTGCATGGTGGCAATAGGGATTTTGTCGATGCCGAGGCTGGCGACCTTGCCGTCGACAAGCCTGCATATTTCGTCTTCTTCCTCTTTGGTAAAGGACACCAGCGCGCGGTAAGCCGATTTATTTACCGCGACGACGACTTTGCGTACGTCGTAATCCTCGTGAGTTCCGTCTTTTTTGATAACCTGAAGCATAAAATTTCCTCCTGCGGCGATAATTAAGCAATCTATGTTAAAAAACAGTCAAATACACAATATATTGTGTGCCATGACATCTTTTATCACTAAAAGTTGTAATTCATTATAAATAACGGCAAGCCGATAGTCAAGGGATGCGCGCCAAATATTTTCAACTTTTTTTGCCTGAAAATCCTTGACAAACCAAACGGCGTGTTTTGCGCCGAATACCGTTGACTTTTGGCGGGATATGACTACAATTTTTAACGTGGATAAAAAAGAAAGGTGCATACTGCACTGTGACCTTAATAATTTTTACGCCTCGGTGGAGTGCCTGCTCAACCCGTGTCTCAAAGGCTACTGCGTAGCGGTTACCGGCGACCAGGACATGCGTCACGGCATAGTGCTTGCCAAGAGCAACGAAGCCAAAGCCATGGGCGTCAAAACGGCGGAAGCCATATGGCAGGCGCGCAAAAAATGCCCCGACCTGATATGCGTTCCGCCCCATTACAACGCCTATGTGGAGTATTCCAAAAAAGTCAAGGAGATTTATGCCCGTTACAGCGACAGGGTGGAAGCGTTCAGCCTCGACGAATGCTGGATTGACGTGACCGACACGCTGCCGCTTCTGGGCAAGGACGGAAAACAGACCGCCGACGAAATCAGGGAAACGGTAAAAAAAGAAACGGGACTCACAATATCCGTCGGAGTGTCGTTTACGAAATCATTCGCCAAACTGGGTTCGGACATGAAAAAGCCTGACGCCACCACCGTCATAACAAAGGAAAACTTCCGCAAAACGGTGTGGAATCTGGACGTGGCCGACATGATTATGATAGGCAGAAAAACGGCGGAAAAACTCAACAAATACAATATATTCACCATAGGGCAGCTGGCGAAAGCGGATGACTGGCTGATGAAAGACCTGTTCGGCGTGAACGGTATAAAAATTCTGGACGCGGCAAACGGCAGAGACTTTACGCCGGTCGCCCTTTCCCACCAAGACAGGGACATCAAAAGCGTGGGTCACGGCACTACCGCGGCGAAAGACGTCGGCACATACGAAGACGCGTCGAACATCATATATTTTCTGTGTGAAATGATTTCCACACGAATGCGCAGATATAAAGTTAAAGGCAAAACAGTGTCGCTGGATATGCGGGACATCAGCCTTAACCACCTGACCAGACAGAAACCCATGCCGAAGCACAGTTTCGTCACCAAAGATATCGCCAAAGCGGCGGTCGCGCTGCTCAAAGAAAACTGGCGTCCCGACAGCGATTTGCCGCTGCGCACCATTACGGTAGCGGTTTCGGGGCTGGAAAGCAGCGAAGGCGGAGAACAGCAGGACTTTTTATACGACGACGGCAGGAAGGCGGAAAAACTCGAAAACGCCGTGGACACGATAAGAGAAAAATACGGCTTTGCCGCCATTTCGCGCGCGAACTATTTCGGCTCTGACTTCATAACCGACAAACAATGCGGCGACGACGATCTGCTGCCTTTCAAACGCGGATAAAAAAAGACGGGATTACCCGTCTTTTTGTTTTCCGCTTACCTGCCGAAAACGGCTTCGAGTTTGCGCACCGCTTCCTGGGCGTCTTTTGAATAAACGTCGGCGCCTATCGAGTCGGCGAAACTCTGCGTAACGACGGCGCCGCCCACCGCAACGACTATGTTTTTGTCGTACGCCTTGATTTTTTTCACGATATCCGCCATGTTGTCCAGCGTGGTGGTCATAAGCGCGGACAGCCCCACTATCGACGGTTTATATTTGTCGATATTTTCCTTTATCTTTTCAAATCCGACGTCTTTGCCCAAATCTATGATTTTGTATCCGTAATTGGACAGCACCGCTTTGACGATATTTTTGCCTATGTCGTGGACGTCGCCCTTTACGGTGGCGATGAGCATGACGGCTTTTGCCGCCGACGACTCAGTCATGTACGACGCTTTAATTTCGTCAAGAAGAACTTTCGCGCTTTCGGCGCCGGCGATGAGCTGCGGCAAAAAAGCTTTGCCCTCTTCGTATCTGCGCCCCAACTCGTTGAGCGCCGGTATAATGTCGCCGTCTATGACGGACATAAAGTTGTCTTTATTTATCTTTTCCTTAAACAGCCGCCCGCACTCGCCTTTGAGCCCTTTGAGCACGGCGTCGAACACGCCCACTTCTTTGGAGGCGGTTTCTTCCGCCTTTATGCCGCCCACGTTGGCTATATAATCGGCGCAGCCTTTGTCCTGCCCCGCCAGCGCTTTTCGCGCGTATTTATCGGCGCGCGGTTTGAGCGTCGGATTTATGATGGCGGCGGTGAGTTTCATTTCAATCATCTGCCGCAGAAACTCGCCGTTGATGACGTTTCGGTTAGGCAGGCCGAAAGACACGTTGGACAGCCCCAAAACCGTCTTGACCCCCATTTCAGTCAGACGTCTGACCGTTTCGGCGGTAACGGCGGCGTTATTGTCGTTGACGCTGACCGCCATGGTCAAAGCGTCGATGAGAATTTTATCTCTTTCGACGCCGTATTTCTCGGCCCCGTCCAGAATGCGGCGGGCGATTTCAAGGCGCTTTTCCGCCGTTTCGGGCACGCCGTCGCCGTCAAGGCACAGACCTATCACATAAGCGCCGTACTTTTTCGCCAGCGGAAAAACGTCAGCCATGCTCTGTTCCTCACCGTTGACGGAATTTATGATTACGACGCCCACGGCGTGGCGCAGCGCTTCTTCGAGCGCGGTTTTTCTGCTGGTGTCGACGCAAAGCGGAAGTTCCGACACGGCCTGCACCGCGTCCACCGCTTTGACAAGGCATTCTTTTTCGTCAATGCCGCCCATGCCGACGTTGACGTCCAGAATCTGCGCGCCCGCTTCCGTCTGCTCAACGGCGAGCGACACGAGATAGTCGAAATCTCCGTCCGTCAGTGCCTGTTTAAGGCGCGGTTTGCCCGTCGGGTTTATCCTTTCGCCTATGACAAGCGTCGGGCTCAGCGGCACCACTTTCGACGCGCTGCACACGGCGTCGGTTATGTTGCCGAAAATTCTGTACGGTTTGCCCTCCGTCGCTTCTTTGGTCTTTTTTATATATTCCGCCGTGGTGCCGCAGCAGCCGCCCAGCATGGATATGCCTAGGTCGGCTATTTTCGACATCTGTTCGGCGAACAGGTCGGCGTCCACGTCGTAAAAAGTTTTTCCGTCTTTGAAATAAGGCATGCCGGCGTTCGGTTTGACAAACACCGACACGGAAGCGTATTTGGTCAGTTCCAGAGCGTTTTCGTACATCATGTCGGGCCCCATGCCGCAGTTGACGCCCAGCGCGTCCACCCCTAGCCCCTGCGCCGTCAGCACAAAACCGCCTATACTGACGCCCGTGTAAGTGCGTTTATTGCTCTCAAAAGACATGCTCGCCCAGACCGGCAGGTTTGTATGCTCCCTGAAAGCCAGAATCGCCGCTTTAAGTTCTTTCAAATCGGTTATGGTTTCAAGCACGACGCAGTCAACGTCGAGATTCGCCACTATTTCCGCCTGCTCTCTGAAACAGTCGTAAGCCTCGTCAAACGTCATGGAGCCGAAAGGTTCCAGCAGTTCGCCGAGCGGCCCGCACGAATAGCCGACGTATCTGTCATCTCCTGCCGACAAGCGCGCGGTTTTCACGGCGGCGGTAATGATTTGTCTGAGGTTTTCACCCGGCAGTTTGAGCCTGTTGGCCCCGAAAGTGTTTGTATAAACAATGTCGCTTCCCGCGGCGAAATAATCGTCGTGAATCTTTTTTATGGCGGACGGCGAAGAAAGGTTGAGTTTCTCCGCGCCGTTTGTGGAATACCCCATTGATATCAGGGTGCTGCCCATGCCGCCGTCCAGATAAAACCGTCCGCAGCGTATCCTGCGGCTTATAAAATCTCTCATATCACCTCTTGAACTCACAGCAGGAGCAGCATGAGGAACATTTGTCCGCCATTGCCTCGCCGCCGCCCACCGTTTCGAAAGACATGTCTTTTACGCCCATCAAGGCGGTGACCGTTTTGTTTGGATACATCATATTGTTTTCGTTGAGTTTGACGCCGAGTATTTTTCCCGCCCCGAGAATATCCAGAATATCTTTCTGGCATTCCAGCGGAAAATCCCCGTAGCCGCAGCTTATGCGCCGTGTGACGCTTCTGCCTCTCGCCGCTTCTCTCGCCGCTATTGCGCCGTCTATGTCGTCGCAGCAGCTCTCAATCATGGTTGTCAGCACGCAGTCGCTGACAATGCCCTCCACCGCGCCGAGAGCGGCCTGCTTTTTCATGAACAATTCCGACTCGAGGGTAAGGGTGGCGGCGAAAATATAAATTTCGTCGCAGCCGTCGAAAGTTTTTCTGACCAGATTGCCGCCGAAAACAATATCCGTGCCTTTAAGGCGCAGACCTTCTTCTGTCCATTCGACGGCGAATTTGTTTATTATGCTCTTCGGGCACAGTTCGGCGGACGCCTTGTCGGCGACGCGCCGAATAGTTTCGTCCAGCCCTTCGTATCCGCCGCCTTTTACGCGCAGATATCTTTTTACTTCGTTAATGTCTATATTCACTCTTTCGCACCTTCAAGCAAACTGCCGATATTTCTGTAAATGTCTTCCGCCGTTTTAGGCCTGTTCATGGAATAAAGATGTATGCCTTCCGCCCCGTTTGACAGCAAATCGGTTATCTGCGACACGGCGTAATTTATGCCTGCCTGATAAAACGCTTGGGCGTTGTGCTCGAAACGCGCGACCGCTTTGGTTATCGCCGCAGGCAGTTTGCTGCCCGAAAGCGATACGATGCGCAAAATCTGTTTGGCGTTTGTTATCGGCATGATGCCGGCGCTTATCGGAGCGTTTACGCCCGCCGCGGCGAAAGCGTCGCGCATGCGGTAGAAATCCTCGTTATCGTAAAACAGCTGTGACACGAAACGGGTCACGCCCATATCGTATTTGCGTTTGGCGACTTCCACGTCGGCGGCGAAATTTTTGCTTTCGCTGTGCCCCTCCGGATAACACGCCGCGTAAACCTCGAAACCGCCGAAATCGTTTATAAACGCGATTAAATCGTCGGCGTGGCGGAAGTCGCCCAGCGACGCTTCGCCTTCGGGAAGGTCGCCCCTGAGGGCGAGTATCCGTTTTACGCCCCTTGCCTTGAAGTCGGAGAGAGTGTCCCTGATGTTGTCCTTTGTGGCGCCGACGCATGTCAGGTGCGCCACGCCAGGTATGGCAAGGCTGCCGGAAATATACCCGCTGATTTCGGCGGACAGACCCCTTGCCGTGCCGCCGGCGCCGTAAGTCACGCTGATAAAATCGGGCGACAGAGCCGCGAACTGCTCCAGCGTGTTGTAAATTTCGCCTACCGCCGTACTGTCCTTCGGCGGAAAAACCTCGATTGAAAAAGTAAGATTGCTCATAATTATCACCTACGCATATAATAAAATAATTTTGCCGATAAGTAAAGAAAACGACAAAGTTTTAGCCAACAAAAGCGGCGCCGCCGCCCGTGTTTGTTTGCTCAAACGCTTTTTTGATGTTATAATGGACGCAAACATTATAATCACACGGAGAAAGATATGAAAGCGATTATTTCCGTAATTGGTCAGGACAGACTGGGCGTAATTGCCAAGGTAAGCGGCAAACTGTTTGAGATGAACATCAACATCGAAGATATCTCGCAGACAATCATGCAAAACTATTTTACCATGATTATGATGGTGGATACTTCCAAAAGCGGCTTGTCTTTTACCGAAATGGCGGAAGAAATGGAAAAACTCGGCAAAGAAATCGGCATGGACATAAGAATGCAAAGCGAAAGCATATTCAACGCCATGCATAAAATCTGAGGTGCCACATGCTGTCAAAAGACGAAATACTCGAAACAATAAGCATGATAAGTTCGCAGCACCTTGACGTGCGCACCATCACAATGGGCATATCCCTTCTGGACTGCATAGGCGACACGGCGCGGGAAACCTGCGAGCGGGTGTATAAAAAAATAACCGACAAAGCCAAAAATCTGGTTAAGGTCGGCAATGACATACAGTCGGAATTCGGCGTTCCGATTGTCAACAAACGCATAAGCGTGACCCCGGTAAGTCTCATCACGGCGAGAACGGGCGGCAGCATAGAAGTGGCGAAAACTCTTGACAAATGCGCCGAGGAAGTCGGCGTTGACTTTATAGGCGGATATTCCGCCCTGGTGCAGAAAGGCATGACGGATTTCGAAAGAGAGTTCCTTTACACCATTCCGCAGGCGCTGGCGTGCACGTCTAAAATGTGTTCGTCGGTAAACGTCGCCTCCACAAAAACCGGCATAAATATGGACGCCGTTAAAATTATGGGCGAAATCATAAAGGAAACGTCCTATCTCACCAGAGAGCAGGGAAGCATAGGCTGCGCCAAATTCGTGGTATTCGCCAACGCCGTCGAGGACAACCCTTTCATGGCGGGCGCGTTTCACGGCGTGGGCGAGGCGGACGTCGTCATCAACGTGGGCGTCAGCGGCCCGGGCGTCGTAAAAGTGGCGCTGGAACAGATTAAAGACGGCGACCTGACGCAGGTGGCGGAAACGGTCAAGAAAGTGGCGTACAAAATCACCCGCGTCGGGCAACTCGTGGCGCAGGAAGCCAGCAAAAGACTGAACGCCAATTTCGGCATAATCGACCTTTCACTTGCCCCTACTCCCGTCATGGGCGACAGCGTGGGACATATTCTGGAAGAAATGGGTCTGGAATGCGTGGGCGCCTACGGCACGACGGCGTGCCTGGCCCTGCTCAACGACGCCGTCAAGAAAGGCGGCATAATGGCGAGTTCACACGTGGGCGGGCTCAGCGGCGCCTTCATCCCCGTGAGCGAGGACATCGGCATGATAAACGCCGTAAACAAAGGTTGTCTCAAACTGGAAAAACTCGAAGCCATGACGGCGATATGCTCCGTCGGGCTGGACATGGTCGCCGTGGGCGGCGACACCCCTGCCGACGTGCTGTCGGCCATGATTGCCGACGAATGCGCCATAGGCGTGGTAAACAACAAAACCACGGCGGTGAGAGTAATCCCCGTGTACGGCAAAAACAGCGGCAGCGTGAATTTCGGCGGTCTGCTGGGCACGGCGCCTATAATGCCGATAAACACCGCTTCGCCTTCTAAATTTATTTCAAGGGGCGGCAGAATCCCGGCGCCTGTATGGGCAAACAAAAACTGATTCACCGCAAAAAAAAGACGCCTCAGGCGTCTTTTTTCAATGTCTTTTTCATATAAATCACGTTTGGCAGCGGATTGAGATAATACGGCTCCGTCCGCTCGAAACCGAGTTTTTCGTAAAGACTCACGGCGTTTGTCATTGTGTCCAGCGTGTCGAGATACATCACGGCGTATCCCGCTTTCGTTGCTCTCGACACGGCGATTTCCGCAAGTTTCTTGCCTATGCCGAACCGACGGTATTTCGGCCTGACGTACAGCCGCTTCATTTCGCACACGCCGCCGCCCCTGTCTTTATAAGCCACGCAGCCCACCGCTTCGCCCCTGATTTTGGCGACGAAAAGACAGCCGCCTTCTTCTTTGGCGTATTTATACGGCAGGTTTGCTATTTCCGCTTCAAAATCCTGAAAATCCAGGCTGCACTCCAAATCCGCCGCGTATTCCAGAAACAGCGCTCTTATTTCGTCCAGGCAGTCAAATGCTTCTTTTACGGCAACTTTCATAACAACTCCTTTATCACCGCGCAGGGATTACCCACGGCGACGCAGCCGGGCGGCACGTCTTTTGTCACGACGCTCCCCGCCCCTATCACGGCACCTTTTCCAATCGTTACGCCGGGCAACACGGTGACGTTGCCGCCCAGCCATACGTCGTCGCACACGGTAATCGGCTTTGCGGTTTCAAAACACGTGTTTCGCTCCGCCGCTTTCAGCGGGTGAACCGCCGTGTAAAACCCGCAGTTAGGGCCGATAAACACATTGTCTCCTATCTTTACCGGCGCGCAGTCCAGCATGACGCAGTTGTAGTTTATAAACACGTTATCGCCCAGAAAAATATTGAACCCGTAGTCCGCCCTGAACCCCTGTTCTATCCACGGGTTTTTCCCGACGGCGCCCAGCATTGCCTTGAGCGCCGCTTCCATCCCCTCGCTGTCGGGCGGCAGTAAATTATACGCGGCGCACGCCGTTTTTGACGCCTTTCTGAGCCGCGCCAGCTCGGCGTCTCTCGGATCGTAAGGCAGGCCGTTTATCATCTTTTCTTTTTCCGTCATGTCATCAATCTCCAAAACGGTATAACGTAAACAGTATACGGCACCATCCGGAAACAAGTTCAAAAATAAAAAGAAATATTTTTTATTATTTTTCAACTATTGAAACCGAATGCCGTGTTTGCTATAATAATTATAACCTTTCAAGGAGGAGGAATCAATACTTATGGCAAAAACCAAAAAGAAAATGCGTATGACGAATCTTGTTTGCACCATCGTGCTGCTCGCCACCCTTGTCGGCGTGATAATCGGTCTTTTCATAGATTATTTCGGCATAACGGGTTCGGTTTCTTCGGGGCTGGTCGGTTCAGGTTCAAGCCACACTGAATACGCAAAGCTCTTCGATATGGAAGAAACCTGGGGCACTCTCTCCATCATAGCGGCAATCGCCACGGCGGTGTTCTGCGCGCTGGGTCTGGTGCTTTCGGTGCTCAAAAACATGGGCGGCAAAAAATTCGGCAGTCTGCAAATGATTGTCGGCGTAGTGACTGTTCTGCTCGCGATTTTCGCCGTCGTGTGCGTGTTTATTTACGGCAGCGATTATTCCGCTTCCGCTGACGGCGGCGACTTGATTCAGATGTCGGTGACCGTTGCTCCGGCGGTGGGCGCGTGGTTACTTGCCGTGTGCGGCGTGATTAACGGTGTCACCTGCGTAATGGACAGATAAAATAAAAAATCGACCGGCTTTTGCCGGTCTTTTTTTTTGCCCTTATATCACGGCGTCGCCGGACGCCAGCGCCCACAGATAAAAGGACGCCACCGTTCCGTAAGGAGAAAATTTTTTTCTGTAAACCTCAAAAATCTTTCTGTCAATACTCGCCGAACCGATTAATTTCATCAACCCCTTCCGTATACCCAAATCGCCGTAACTGAAAACGTCGGGTCTTTTGAGAGCGAATATCAGCGCCATTTCCGCCGTCCACTGACCTATGCCGTCAAAGGCGCTCAGCGCCGCCACGACATCGCCGTCGCTCATGCCGGCCACGGAATCCGCGTCGAACTTTCCGCCCGCCAAAGCGTCGGCGAAAGATTTTATCCACGCGGCTTTTTTCATTGACATTCCGCAGGATTTTATTTCTCCGGGCAAAAGTTCCGCGACCTTTTCCGCCGTGACTTCGCCGCCGCAAAGCCCCGTGAGCCGCCGCCACACCGTTTCAAGCGCCTTGCCGGAAATCTGCTGACCCGCTATGGACGAAGCGACGCATTGGAACAAGTCGTCATACGTTTTCCTGTAAATGTGCCCTGTGTTTTCTATCAGACGCCGCATATTTTCGTCGGCGGCGGAAAGAAAATCCATTTCGGTTTTACCGTATTCGAAATAAGCCATAAATAAATTATACCATAAAAAAACCGCCCTTGACGGGCGGAATTTCAGTTTTTGTTTTTTGCTCGTTTGATGGCTTTCGCCGTTTCCATAACCACAAGCGGCACAAGCGAAAGACCAACGACGATGAGATAAGCGTAATAAGGCATATACATCATATTGAACGCCGTCACCACGCCAGGCGTAAACAGCACAAACGCGATGAGCAACATTGAAATGACGGTCACGACATTGAGTTTGCCGTTGGAAAACACGCCGATTTTGAACAGCGAATTGTCTGAACGCATGTTATAAGCGTGCAGCGTTTTGCCGAGGGTCAGCGTCATGAAAGCCAATGTGCTGCCGCCCCTTGCCGAGCCGCTTATCGCCTCGCCTATGAAATACGCTCCCAGCGTCAGAATGGAGAACATCACGCCCTGAAGCAAAATGCTGAGGCCGTAGCCGTTGGCGAAAATGCTTTCGTCTTTCGGTTTAGGTCTGCGGCTCATTATGTTGTCGTCCACCCTTTCCATGCCCAGCGCCACGGCAGGCAGCGAGTCGGTAACCATGTTTATCCACAGCAGTTGTATGGATATAAACGGCGAACGCTGCCATATGACCATAGCGAGAAATACCACTATAATTTCGCTTATGTTTGTGCCAAGCAGGAAGCCCACGACTTTTTTGATGTTGTCGTAAATGCCCCTGCCTTCTTTGACGGCGTCGACGATGGTGGAAAAGTTGTCGTCGGTAAGCGTCATGTCGGCGGCGCTCTTGGCGACGTCCGTGCCCGTAATGCCCATGGCGCAGCCTATATCCGCCGCTTTGAGCGCCGGGGCGTCGTTAACGCCGTCGCCCGTCATGGACACGACCTGACCTTTCTTCTGCCACGCTTTGACTATGCGTATTTTGTTTTTAGGCGAAACGCGGGCGTAAACCGCTATATGTTCCACTTCTTTGTCAAGTTCTTCCTGACTCATGGCGTCGAGCTGCGCGCCGGTTATTGCCTTGTCGCCCTCCTGCATGATGCCGAGTTCTCTGGCGATTGCCGAGGCGGTGACGACGTGGTCGCCTGTAATCATGACAGGCTTGATACCCGCCTGGCGGCACACGGCGACAGCCTTTTTGGCCTCAGGTCTAGGCGGGTCTATCATGCCCACCAGCCCCATGAAAGTCAGATTATTTTCAAGTTCGTCGAAAGTAGGTTCTTCGGAAATCTCATCCACCGTCTTGTAGCCTATCGCCAGCACTCGCAGCGCCTCCGAACTCATTCTTTCGGTAACGGCGCGCGCCTTTTCGATGTCGCCCTTGACGCAGAGTTTCGCCATCATGTCGAAAGCGCCTTTGACGATGACCACCTTTTTGCCGTCTATTTCGTTGACGGTGCTCATGAGTTTCCGGTCGGAGTCAAACGGCAACGTGGCAAGACGCGGATATTTTTTGTTTATGTCGTCTTTGGTGTATCCCGCTTTGTGGGCGGCGTAGACGATTGCCGTTTCCGTCGGGTCGCCTATGTGTTCTTCTTTGCCGCCGTCAAAGTTAACGGCGCCGTCGCAGCAGAGCGCGCCGTACACAAGCAGCCTTTTGACTTTATCATCGGCGGAAGAAGCGTCGAACCCTGTTTCTTCGCCGCCGTCGAGATATGTTCTGACAAGCGTCATGCGGTTTTGCGTGAGCGTGCCCGTCTTGTCGCTGCATATTACCGAGGCGCTGCCCAGAGTTTCAACCGCGGGCAGGCGGCGTATGATGGCGTTCTTTTTGACCATTCTCGTAACGCCCATGGACAAAACGATTGTGACAATCGCCGGCAGTCCTTCCGGAATGGCAGCCACGGCGAGCGACACGGCTGTCATGAACATTTCCATGATATTCTGCGTGGATACGCCGTTTGTAATAAGCCCGACGGCAAACACCACGGCGCACGCCGCCAGAGCGACGATGCTGAGATATTTGCCCAGCTGCGCGAGTTTTTGCTGCAAAGGCGTTTTGGTTTCGCTTTCGCCGGACAACAGGTCGGCTATTTTGCCCATTTCGGTGTCCATGCCTGTGGCGGTGACGACGGCGGTGGCTGTTCCGTAAGTTATCGAGCAGCCCGAAAACACCATGTTGTCCCTGTCGCCCACCGAGGCTTTGGAGTCAACGACGGCGTCGGCGTCCTTTTCAGACGGCACGGATTCGCCCGTCAGGGCCGATTCTTCCGATTTGAGATTAACGCTTTCGAGCAGTCTGGCGTCGGCCGGCACAAAGTCGCCCGCTTCCAGATGTATTATATCGCCCGGCACGAGAGCCGAAGCGGCGACAATCTGTTCTTTTCCGTCCCGTATCACCCTGGCGTGCGGCGCCGACATGTTTTTCAGCGCGTCCAGCGCTTTTTCAGCCTTGCTCTCCTGCACCAGCCCCATCACTGCGTTGAGCACCACGATAAACACGATGAGCACCGGTTCCAGAAAATCGATTGTCTGAATTTCATCCTGCAAAAACGTCATCGCGAAAGAAATCACGGCGGCGATAAGCAGAATGATAATCATCACGTCCTTAAACTGTTCCAGAAATCTGACGGCGAGACTTTTCTTTTTCTTCTCGGCAAGTTTGTTTTCGCCGAACTTTTCGCGAAGCGCGGCTACCTGCCCCGACGAAAGACCTTTTTCCGCATCGGAATTAAGTTCTTTCAGGACGTCGGCTTTGTCCTTGCTGTGATATTCCAAAATAACCTCCCTTCAAACACGAAAAAACCCGTGTTTGCAAAAAGCGGCAGGCGAGTATGGACATACTCCGCTGCCGCTCCCCTTATGGCGGATGGGAAGGGATTTGAACCCTTGGTACGGTATTAGCGTACACACGATTTCCAATCGTGCGCCTTAGACCAACTCAGCCACCCATCCAAAAATGTACTTGAATATTATATACTCAATCAAGAAAAATAGCAAGGGAAATATGCCAAAAGAAATAAAAATCTCCGCTTTAAGCGGAGATTTTTTACAAAACGGTTACGGTGTCGGCAAGTTGTTTGCGCAGCGCGTGCCGTTCGCTCGGCACACAGTCCGCGGCCGGATATCCCGCAGGCAAAAACGCGACGGGCATGAGGTTTTCCGGCAGACCGAAAGTTTCCCGCACGACTTCGGGGTCCAGGTACCCCACCCATGTGGTGCCGAGCCCCTGCGCCGTCGCTTCAAGCATCATATAAGTCGTTATAATGGCGGCGTCGACCTGGCCGCAGTCTTTGCCGTCGAAAGGTCTCGTCCAACTGAGCGTGTTGTCATAACAGATGAGAAACGCAAGCGGCGCGTTGAAATGATAAATCGTGCTTTTTTTGAGTTTTTCGAGAGCGTCGCCGCTTTCAAGCACGAAAATACGCTGCGGCTGGTTGTTTTTCGCCGTGGGAGCCATTCGCGCGGCGTTCAGTATAGCGTCGATTTTTCCTTTTCCACCTTTCTTCCGTCAAACTTCCTGACAGAATATCTTTTGTTCAAAACGTCTTCAAACTGCATACGCACCTCCGTGAGCGAAGGCAAACACTATCACGCCGCGCGGCATAAGATACAATACCGGATTATGCACCTCACTTTCGCTGAAACCGCGCGGGCGGTTGCCGTCGCCGTTATTCTTTCAACAGATATATTCGCCTGCGGGCTGGCCTACGGGGCGGGTAAAATAAAAATCCCCGTAAAATCCGCCGCGGTAATATCCATAATATGCGGCCTCTCGCTCGGGCTTACCTCTTTTATAGGCGGAATCATACGCCCATATATTTCGGCGCGGGCGGTAAAATATATTTCTTTCGCCGTTCTGCTGGCGATTGGCCTGTTCAAACTTTTTGAGGAAGTTCTGCGCGCTCTTCTCGCCAGAACAACCCGCAAAGAACTGTCGCTTAATCTTCTGGGATTTCGGCTGATACTCAAAGTTTTTCAGGACGAAACCGAAGCCGACAAAAACAAGGACAAAATTCTTTCTTCCGCCGAGGCCGTTTCGCTCGCCGCGGCGACGTCGCTCGACAGTCTGGCGGTCGGGTTTTCGGCGGGGCTGGGCAGCGCTCCCGTATGGCTGCTGCCCCTTGCCGTAACGCTGGTCAGTTTCGCCGCGGTTCTGTGCGGCACAGCCGCCGGCAAAAAAGCGGCGGCAAAAAGCAGAATCAACCTGTCATGGATAAGCGGCGCCGTGCTCGTGATAATCGCCGTGACGAAATTATTTTGACGTCTCCCCGATATACTTCTCGAGCGGCAGCAGATATTTTTCGTCTGTCCAGTCGTGATCCTCGCCCATGAGCGACACCATGAATTTCATTGAATCGTTCATGCCGTCGGGATTCTTTTTCGCCATTGACCTGACGATTTTGCAGAGCATTCTGTCGGAAAAGCAAAACGAACTTTCTTCCCACGCGCCCCTGCCGTAAAAGAGCGGTATATCGTCCATGTCGGCGGTGAAATTATCGCGCTTGATGCTTTCGGCAAGTCCGTCCGTCGGAGCGGTCGCGCCTACGCAGAACACGGCAACCGGACGTATGCCTTTTTTGACGAGTTTGTCGAATCCCCTGATTTCGCCGCCGTAAACCGCGCCCACAAAAATCACGTCGGTTTCGCCCTTTGCAGCTTTTTTAAGGTCAATCACTTCGCATGACAGCGTTTTGCCCAGCATTTCGGCGTATTTTTCCGCCGCGCCGTATTTGGACTTGTAAATTATTTTCATGCTTCTTCCGTCTCCTTAATGTTATTTACAGGCTCTTGTTTGTTCTTTTTGCTTCTTCCGCCGAAAAACACAATAAACAGCAACGCGCACAGCGCCATGACGTAAGGATAAATCAGATAAGGCATCATGCTTACAGGCGACACCTGCACAGCCAGCCCGTCGTAAACAAAACTGCCCGCCGCCAGCAGCTGCGCCCCGTAAGGAATTATCCCCTGCGCGAAAGAAGCGAATATATCCAGCAACGACGCCGACGTTTTGGGGTCGACGCCGAACTCAGTCGCTATGTCTTTGGCGATCGGCCCGGAAATGACAATCGCCACGGTGTTGTTGGCGGTGAAGATGTCCACCAGCGTTACCAGCAGGGCAATGCCCGCCTGCGCGCCTTTTTTGCCTTTTACGCATTTTCTTATGGCGTAGATAATGGCGTCTATGCCTCCGTTGGCTTTGATTATCTCCACAATGCCGGCGACGACCAGCGATATCAGCGAAATGTCATACATACTGACCATGCCCGACCCTATACCCGACAAAATCGACCAGAAAGTTATTGTCGGGTCGCCAAGGCAAAGCCCTATGACTATCGCCGACAGCGTGCCGCCAGCCAGCACCAGAAACACGTTTAACCCCGCTATCGCGCTGACAAGCACAAAGAGATACGGCACGATTTTCCAGAAGTTGTAGGACATGTCCCTGCTTATGTCCGCCGCCTGCCCAGGCGTCAGGACAATAAAAACGACAATGGCGATGACCGCCGCCGGCAAAACGATGAAAAAGTTTTGCTTGAACTTGTCTTTCATTTTGCAGCCCTGGGTGGTAACCGCGGCGATTGTGGTGTCCGACACCATGGACAGATTGTCGCCGAACATGGCGCCGCTGACCACGGCAGCCAGGCACAGCGGAGCCGAAAAGCCTGTCGCCACCGATATGCCGTAGCCGATAGGCGCCAGCGCGGTGATTGTGCCCACCGACGTGCCCATCGACGTGGAAATAAAACAGCCTATTATAAACAGCCCGGCGACGGCAAACTCCGGCGGAAGCACCGAAAGGCCGAAGTTGACTGTGCTGTCAACGCCGCCGATGCTCCCCACGGCGCCGGTAAACGCGCCGGCGCAAAGAAAAATGAGCACCATGATAATGATGTTCTTTTCGCCCACGCCTTTGGCAAATATGCCGAGTTTTTCACCCATCGGCATTTTTCTGTTTTGCAGCATGGCGGCAACCAATGCCAGCAAAAAGCACAGCAGCGTCGGCACGGCGTACATATCCCCGGCGATTATTCCGCCGCCCAGAAACAAAACGAGAAATACCCCTATGGGCAGCAAAGCCCAGAAATTGCCCTTTTTCATAAGTCCCCCGAAAATTCTTTCGTATGGTTTAAGTTTAACCGTTGGCGGGCATTATGGCAAGCCTTTTGACAAAAAACAAAGCGCGGAGACCTTCTCCGCGCTTTGGGAAATGCCTTCAAATCGCTGCGCCGACACTTATGTCAAACGCCGACCGTTTCACCTCACTTCAATCCTGTTAGCACCCGCCAGACTTTCGCCCAAACGGCTATCGTTCCCTGAATCATAATTACCGGACACATATCCGCCGGAACATACCGCCGTATGGCTGCTCGCGATAATTTCGTTAACTGTAATTTCGGCTCCGACGCCGTCCCATGTAGATATTGCGTTTCTGCTACAAGAAGCGCCGATAGCCCCGTTTATATAGTAAGGATATAAGTTTTGCCCAAAAATAGTAGTACCATAGTGCCGCTCGCTGACGCCGATAAACGTGCCGCCGGAAATCTGTACATTGTGATTGGTAGGCACGGCGTTGAAATACAATCCCGAGCGCGTGCCTTTGAACTCACCGCCGGAAATGGTAAGGCCGTTTCTTTCAGACGACGCGTGATTATACAATACACCGTTAAATCCGCTGAAATTGCCCCCGCTAATGCTGACGGCGTTTTCAGTAAGGGCAGCGTCCAACATCAAACCGGAAGACCGTGAATCCGTTGTCCCCGTGCCCGTAAACGTGCCGTTTGTAATAGTGAGTTCAACGCGTCCTTCGCCGTACCAAACGCCATTGCCGTAATCAGTGTCTTTGCTGCTGAACGTGCCGCCGTTGATTGTGACGGAAGAACCCGCGTCACCGCGGTATTCGACAGTCATGCCCGCTTCCGCACCGGTGACAGTAATATCGCCACCCGCGCCGTCTTCACCGCCGCGAGGAGTAAACGTAACGTCAACATATTCAAACACCGAAAAAGCCGCCTGACCTTTTACATCAAATGTCCCGCCGTAAATATTGGCTTTCGCCTGATTGGTCGAAGTACCCATGACAAACGCACCGCTGCCGCTTGAGCCTTTGCCGAAAGTGCCGCCGTAAATGTTGGCTGTGCCGCCGTACATTTTGAAGGCGTATGACGCGGCGGGACCGGCAAGCAGTCCGTTTTTTTGGGAACTATAGTTATCGTTGCCGTCAAAGTTTCCGCCCCATATATTAGCGGTGCCGTCGCGGACAAGAATACCTTCACCTTGCGCCGCCGAATAAGTACCGTTATATACCGTCAGCGTTCCGCCGCTGACTTCAATCGCGTGGCCGCCGGTTCTGCTGAGCCTGTAATTCCAGTTATCGCCGTTTGCCTGCTGCTCATAAAATGTGTTAAATAACATATCGCCTGTGGTCGTGATTGTAATATCGGAAGGTGAGTTCGTACTTCCATTTCCCATGTAAACGTCGCCGCCGGAAACATAAAGACCGCCGCCACTGGTATTGCTAATATCACTCTTAAAAATAGTGACTTTCGTGTCAATACCATCCGTACCTTCAACACGCACGGCAAAACTTCTTATCTCATAGTTGCGATATCTCTCGTTTTCGTCATAATCCCCCTGATTCTCAATATTCGCCACGCCGGTATGATTTACGTTGAACGTGCCGTTTGCCGTCAGCGAGCCGCCCTGAATATACACGCCGTTGTATATGTTGACATTAGCGTTGCCGCCCGCCTGATTGCCTTCTTCGTCGGGAGGAGTCACCCAGCCATAAGCTTCGTTTATAGTGCTGGTGATCTCCGCCGTTGTTTCTTCATTTATCGTCAGATTGCCGCCGTTGATGTAAATCGCCGTGCCGTTTTTCGACGTGAGCGTGAACTCTGTCGTCGAAATATTTATACTGGCGCCGCTTCTGGCGGTGATGCCGAGACCGTCAGTCGTTATGGTCGCGCTGCCGCCCGCAATGGAAATGTCGCCCCCCTCGGAACTGATTGCCGCGCTTGACAGAAGATTATCCGTCATCCCTACAATAGTACTATTATATTCGCCGTCAACGCTGATATTTCCGCCATATGCCAATATACCGGCGGAATACGTTCCGTTGACGTCTATCACGGTTGAGCCGCAGCAGTCGACCGTGCCGCCTGCGGAGTAAATGCCGCGGGCATAACTGCCGACCATGTCAAACAAGCAATTTGTCGCCTTTATCGTGCCGCCGCCCGAATATATGCCGTAAATACTGTTATAATTGCCGCCCTGACCGACATTGAAAACCGTGTCGGAAACTGTCACCGAGCCTGCCGCGCCGCCTGACGTTTCCGATGAAATGCCGCGTGTGGAAGAGCCTGCGATTGTGAAAATTATTTTATTTTGCGCGCTGCCCGTGACAGACAGCGTGCCGCCGCTGACGGAAATGCCGTTCATATAATTTCCGGTCAGGTTAAATCCGATAGCCGACGACGTGGAAGAGACGTACAGTTCGCCGCCGGTCATGGATATCGCCGAACCGTTGTCCTGCGAAGAAGCAAACTCCGCCGTTATTTTCTTTGTAAACGACACGTCGCCCGACACACGCATAAGCCCGCCCGACACCGCTATCGTGTCGCCCGTCTGCGAGTAAAAATCACCGCTGGCGACGCGCAGATATTCATCCTCCGAAACAGAGCCGTAAGAAATGCTCACGCATTTACCCGCGCCGTGCGCCTGAAAACTGCCGACGCCGTTTTCAACCGCCATGTATCCGCCCGTGGCGTATACGCAGTAAGTACTGTCATTGCCGAAATATGAAACGTAATCGCCGCCGCGCACATACAGGTTGCCGCTGTTCATCTGAATGGCGGCGTACGTCGCCGCGCTTTGGGCGGCGCTCATGACGCCGTTGTAGCCGTAAACGGTAACCTCAATCTCTTCCGCTCCGCTGCTTTCAGCTGCGGAGTACACCACGCCCGAGCCGTCAAAAGAACGGTAAAGAGTGTAGGTATAATAAAAATCCGCGCTGCCGTTGTCCGCCGCTATCAGCGAGTTGGAAACGCTGTCGTCCGACACGGTAAAATAGAGATAAGCGTCCTTTGAAATCCCTATTGATGACGCGTCGGCGTCGAAATAGAAATTGCCGTTTACGCTGTGCTGCGGCGTGCCTCCGTCTGACGGCGCGCTACCCACATTGGTTACCGCGGGAATAATGACAGGCATATTTTCTTGCCGTTCGGTATATCCGCCGTCGTTTTTTTCATAATACGCCACGCTTGCCGTACCGTTTATTTCGGCGCCCGCTTTATTGCGCCAAACGCCGTCTGTCTGATAAGCGTATTCGGAAGAATAGACAGCCGAGTCGCCGGCGAGGTTTTCGCCGTCTCTCGGGCCGCTTTCAAACAGCCCTGCCGCCACAGTCAGCGTGCCGCCGCTTATGCGCAGAACGCTGCCGACAGGGTTATAAAAACTGCCGGTCTGCTTTTCCGACGTGTCGATAATAGTGAGTCTGACGCCTTCCGTCACGTTGAGCATAGGCTCCCTGTTGTTTCGCTGCAATTCATGGCCGTTGAGGTCTATCGTCAAATCGGAATTGACATCGGACACACTGCCGGTGATGATAAGCGGATTGTCGACGTCGTCAGACACTTTGATATTGCTGTAACCGTTTTCGATTGCGGAGAAAAACTCGTCAACCGAGTGGATTTCAACCTGTTCAGAGACGATATATTCCAGACTGCCGGAATATTCGCTGCCAGAGGTCAACTCTTTTGAATATCTGCCCTGCGTCAGCGAAACGCTCATGAGCGTGACAATAAGCAGAGATATCAGCGCGCAAAGCGCGGCGTTTCTTTTTCCGACAGTCATACGCCACCCCCTTCACCGCTTTGAGACGCCTGGGTAAACACCACCGTCATATCGATGTAATATGTTTTGCTGAGCGAATTGTAAATATTATATACATGCTGCCCGCCTTGTTGCTGATTGTCGTAAGTATCGTAAAACGGGCTGTCCGGCAATTCCGCGAACGAAATGAAATACACGCCCTCATAACCGCCGTTTATGCCGCCGTTTTCGTTGATATCAAGCGACTGGTAATAGTTCGAGCATATGCCGAAAACGCCGTCGTTTCCGCCAAGCGACGCGCCACCGAAAGCGTAAGCCGAGCCGTCGCCGCTGAAATAGTTTTCTATTTCATGCACGAAATTCACGGTGGATTCGCTTATCGGAGCGACGTGGAAATAACCCGTCGAAACGCTGCCGTCATATTTTCCGTCGGCGCCGACGCCGAAGGTTTTAACGACGCGCACGGTGGTCGTCGCGTCACGCGTTGTAAATCCGCCGCCGTTAAAAACGTAAGTCGCCGCTTCGGCGTCGAAATGATAACCCAGCACTTTCGCGCCGTTGAAAGTATAACAGTCTTCACCTGCAACAGGCGTAAGATAATCGTCGTAATTATCCTTGTTTCCGTCGCTTCGCGAGCCGCCTTCGGTGTACCACTGCTGACCGTAATCTATATTGTCGACCTTTTCGGCAAGCGACATATACAAAATCAGGGTCTGTTCTTTGTCACGCGCGGCGGCAAAGTCCAGCAAACCGCCGCCGAGATTGATATCTATCGTGTAAAAGGTGATTTCTTTTTCAAGGTCAAGATACAACTGCGTCTGCAAATCGCTGTCGTTTTCGCCCCTGCGGAAACCGACGGAATAACTCACCGTTTCGTTTGAGGCGGAAATGGTTATTCCGTTGCCGCCAGCGCCCGTGGCGGAAACATGCCCGTCTTCCGAAACGGAGCCGTTCACGCTGAGCGTTTCGTCCGCGGCGCCCGGAACGGAGTTATAATCCACGGACTTTGCCGTTTCGATTGTTCTTTCGCCGGAAGCAGGCTGCCTGACGCCGTTTGTCTCGACGTATTCGTAAATATTATCGCCGTTGGCGTCCGCCACCTGATAAACCAGGTTGCCGAGCACATATTGCGGAGTAACCGCCGTCTGGGTGTCGCCGTCGTTTACCGCCACGACTTGCAGCACCATGTTGTCGGCGAGTTCTCTCGGGATATACAGCCGCAATGTGGCGAGCAGACCCACGTCGCTAATGCGCCGGACGCCGCCGTCGGCGTTCTTTTCAAAATTGCGCAAAGTAAAACGCACCGTGCGCGCGGTCCCCTGCGCGCCGCCCGATTCCAGCCAGTAGTTGGCGTTGGTGAAAGACGTGGAAGAAATGTCGTCTATTTCATACGAAGCGATGTAGCGGCTGAGAGTAGACTGCACGTCGCCGCTGGTGCCCGTCGAATAGCGTGAAAAAGTCACGCCTGTGAACAACACGCTCACGGCGAGCAGATAGCAGAGATATGAAACCAACGGAATTTTTTTAGTTTGTCTTTTCATCTTTTCTCTCTTTCTTTTTCACGAGGGACGGCAAATCGGCCGCAAGCCATATAAGCGCGCCGCCGCCCAGCACGGCGAAAAACCCCGCCGGACTTTGCAGAAACAGCACGGCGCCTCCAATGCCCCCTACGGAAGCCACCACTTTGCCGACAACCGCTTCACGAGGGACGGCAAACAGGTCCTGCCAGTTGTTGGCGTCGCCCTTTGTCGTGTATGTGCCGTCCGCCGTAAGAATGATTCTGTGGGTGACGTACTCGTTCCTGTCGCTGTCGAAAAACGTAATGACGTCGCCGACAGAATAGGTGTCGCAGGCTTTGGTAACGATAAGGTCGTTTATTTTAAGTTCGGGTTCCATGCTGCCGGACGTGACCACCGCGAAAGAATACCCGAAAAACGTCGGTCTGTCCTGCCGCAGAATGTATTTCGCGGCAAGCATCCACGCGTTGTAAACAACAAGGACGGTCATCACAAATATAAGCAGCGCCTTTACGGCGAACCCGACGATTCGAGATGTTTTTCCCATTTAAGCGACATAGGCGGAAAAGCCTATGTTGAGCGTGTAAGTCGCCCCGTTTTCGCCCGCGACGGTATCCACGGCGTCATTGTGCGCCCACTTCCATTCAAGTTCAAACACCGAATCCGAATTGGCTTCGATTGTAAGTCCGCCCGCACCGACGCTCAGCGGCTCTACGCCGACATAATTGCCGTCGGCGCCGACGATATACGCGCCGTCGCGTTTGAGGCGGTAAGTTATGTCGATGCCGTAATCGTTCGCCTCGGTGAAAGTGAACGAAAACACAAGCGCGTTGTCGTTTCTGTTTTCAAATGTGAAAGCGTAAGTGCCGTCCTGCCCCGGCGCGATTACCGTGTCGCCGAACACTTCGTTCATAAACACGGGGATGTTTTCCATGTCGTCCCACGACCTGCCGTCGGCGTCGGCAACAAACAGAGTAGGCGCGTAGTCGCCGCCTGTTGACCTGGTGAGAAAATACGCCCCCAGACAGACGGACAGAGCCGTCATTACGACAAGCAAAATGATGAGCACCAGCAGCAAAACAGGCGTGCGGCGCAGAGTGGCGACATAAGTATTGCGCATTGAAAGCACGTTGTCATGCCCGTCGAGATAGGCGCTCTTCACGCCGTCACCGTAAAAATAGACGCTTTCGTCTTCTTCACGGAAATCGCCGAGAGCCTTGTCTTCGGCGTCGTACCACACGCCGCGGCGCACTTTGCCTATGCGGTTGCCCTCGCCGTCAAACACGATGCCGCGCGCCGGCGCTTTAACCCCCGCCGCCACGGCAGGCTCTGCGGCGGCGGAGTCTTCCGTTTCTGTATATACAATAGGCGGAACCGCCGCTTCACGCTCAACGTACACCACTTTCGGCGCCGTCTTGCGCGGCTTTTTGAATATGCCCGCCTGGTCTTTCGGTTCATAGTTTTCATCGGGAACAAAACCGTTAAGCCTCATGACGTCGTCAATAAGACTCACGGCGTTTTTAACCTGTCTGTCCGACGAAAGTTTTATCATCATCGGCGTTTTGGCGTAACGCCTGACGTCGCTGTAATCTTTGTGGTGATATTTCTGTTCGCTGTATTCACCAGGGCTGAGCGCCAAAAACAAGCGCAGGTATCCGCCCACGATGCAAAGTTTAGCCAACAGTTTTTTGCCGCAGCTGAAAGTTTCGCCCCCTCCTGTTACACGGGCGCGCAGCGGCTTTTTGCGCTTTTCGGCGGGACGATAACTCAAAAAGGCGTTTTTTATCGCGTCATAACGCCTGCCCGTGATATATCCCGCTTCGCCCATGCGCAGGGCAAATTTGGGAGCCTTGCCCGTAACGGCGGAAGGCACCGTTGTTTTTTTGTCGGGCGAAAGGTCTTCGCCCTGTTTAGCCGACAAAGTTTCGTACACGGCAAAATCAGCCGACTCCGTCGGTTTCGTCTGAGTTTCTTCGTTGAATTCCGTCAAATCGGACGGCGCGGTCATCTCTTCCGCCGCCAATTGATTTTGTTCTTTTTCTGCCATCGGTCTTACCTTTATCCGCCATGGCGGACACACAATACACACAGTATGCCGTCCTGTGCCCCGCTCCTGTCGGAACGGGGTAGGACGCACAGGGCAACCGCCCCTGAAAACGCCCTGCCTCCTATGCCACACAACGGCGGCACGGCATTTCACAAAACCGTTTCAAACGGCCGAGTAGTCAGTTATGCCGGTATTTCAGATGCCTGAACGGCGGTATAAGACACATCCCAACTTACAGTGGCGACGTTTTCTCCCGCAAAGGTATCAAGTTCATCCATATCAACGCCGTCGTCACTTGCGCTATATTTAGTCGTCCATGTAACAACAGCATAAATGCTGATGGATTCTCCGACACCAAGCTCATCGCCGATTGCGTTACCAGAAGATATGCCGTTATTCAAATAATCATTTGTCCAACTGGCCTCACTTCCATAATACAGCGCAATGTCAAACAAACCTTTCACCTGTTCTTCCGTTTTTACTGATGAAGGCTTATCCTGTATGGACGCAAAACTATCGCTGTTTTGATATGTAAGCACCAAATTTCCAACAGAAATAGTTATTGAAGCCGCAACATCGCCTTCATTGGTGATGGTCGCTATCAGCTGAGGAGCAGTGGAATTTGAAACATCAGCTCCCGGTGAATCTTCAAAACTTGACATGCTAGGCGACAGCCCTTCATCAAAAGTAACCGTTATTTCATCGGCACCAGGACCATTTATTTTCCACGCCGCCACGCCGGTGCTCGCCGAACCGTTGCCGCCGCTTGTGTAGCGCGCAAAGGTACTGCCGAGAAAACAGCAGCTGATGAGCGTCAGCGCGATAAGAGCGATGAACAGTTTTGCCCCTATACTCTTTCTTTGAGTCATATCTTTCCTCCTTTTAGTTTTTTATATGTACGACGACCGCGTGTGTGGCACACCGCCGCAATACACCATATTATTCCAAACCGCGCGCGTATGACTTGTCCGCCGAAATTACAGGCGCGGCCTCCGCGTTTTTTCCGCGCGGGTTTGTTAACGTTTTGTCGAGCATCCGACAATCGGGGGGGGGGGGTAACAAAAAAAGAAAAACAAAAATCGGGTCAGATATCAGAGTTGTCGCTGTTTTCTTCCTCCGTGTTGTCGTTTTGCCGCTCAACAATCGCGCGGAGTCTTGCTATTTCTTCATCTTTGCGGGCGAGTTCAGCCGACGCGCCGGACATATCCTCTTCTTCGGCTTTGACACGGCGGTTATAGAGATAAATGCGCAATACGTCATAGCCTATAAACGCCAGCACGGGCACGCCCACAAAGACCAATATGCCGGCGGGAGTCTGCAAAAACATGGAAAAACCGCCCAGACCAGCCACGCTGCCTACGCACATACCCACCACGTTGGACAGCGGAATGGCGCCGTCGGAAATATTGTTGGCGTCGCCTTTGGTAGTCACGGAATTCAATTTGCCGTCCGCGCCCATATTGAGCCCTATTACTCTGTGGGTCACATAAGCGTCTCCCGAGCGGAAAGTCACCACATCACCCACTTTGATATCATTTTTCGCCTCATCGGACAGAATTTTCACGAATATCAGCGCGCCTTTGGAAAAACTCCCGTCTTCGTCGCCCTCCATTGAACCGGAAGTAACGGCGAGCGGCGCGATGCCGAACACGTCGGGCGGCATCTCGCTGTTGACGCTGCCTTTAATGATAAGCACGAGATTTACGATAAGTATGGGTATGAGTATGACGGACACGATTATCATCACGGCAAGGCTTATCCTGCCACGTTTTGTCCCTTTTTTTTCCATAAACTCTCCCGTTTTGTCAAAAATCTCTTTTATTTACACGCAAGTATAGTGTAATTTAACTTCATTGTCAACTCAAAAATGTTTTAGATATAGTTAAAAGTTGTAGTAAACTTAACACGTATCGAGACGAAAGGTCAAAAATGATAATAAAAAATATTTTTTCATTTATAAAAATATTCCCCTTTCGCCGAAAATACCGTTAAAAAAACAAACGCGGCAATCGCTTATCGGCGCGGTTGGGTATTACGTCAGGCAAACCAATCCGTCAGTTCGGACAGTTTGCATTCAGTGGTATTATGGACATCATCGACAAACTAAACAGATTGCGGCTTGAACGCAACATGAGCGTTTACAGGCTGGCGGAACTCTCAGGCATAAATCAATCCACTTTGGCAAACACGTTTTCACGGGGCACCGTGCCGTCAATCCACACTCTGGAAGCGGTGTGCTCCGCCATGGGCTTTACGTTGGCGCAGTTTTTCAGCGAGGACGAAGCCGTGGTGCGGCTTACGCCTGAAGAGGCGCGATTCTTTGAAAACTACAAACGTCTGCCGCCGGACATAAAAAAATCGGTAAACGACATAGTCAGCGCTTTTGTTTCAGGGCAAAAAGAATGAAAAGGCAAAACCGCCGCGGGTTTTTTTATACCCGCGGCGGTTTTTGCGTGTTTTGCCTTTATACGCAACAAATATTTAATATAACAAAATCAGCCTATAAACTTTATATTGATATCACCGTTGTTGCAGTCGGCTGAAAACGATTTCTCTCCCCCTTCTTTCGATTCGGGCAGGTTGCACTCGCCTTTCTTTATACGGCAGGCAATTGAAAAGTCGTCCATGCCGCCGACGATTGTGCCGCTTATGCCGCCGTTTTTGGAAACCAGACTGACGGCCTCCCCTACGCCAAGCATATCGCATACGATATCACCGCCGTTGGACGTGAGGCTGACCTTTTCCGCAAACGACAGCCCGCTTACCGTTCCGTTTTACGAAAGTTGCGGTTTTAAGCGTTCGCACGCGGTCAAAAACTTCTTTACGGACAACTACGAGCGCCCGATTTACGAATGCGGAGTCCGGCTTGTCGATATGGTCTACTTCGTCAAATATTTAGAATAAGTTTATTTATTTAACGATAATCTGTACCCGAATTGCACCCAACCGACCGGGCACGAAGTATACCGGCATATAAATAAGAAAAAACCGCCTGACGCAGCGGTTTTTTATATATGGTCGAGGTGACAGGATTTGAACCTGCGACCTCTGCGTCCCGAACGCAGCGCTCTACCAAACTGAGCCACACCTCGATTGCTTACCCGACAATTATATCAACAATCATCGAAAAAGCAAACTGTTTTTAATCATTTGATGAGTTTTATTTTGCCGATGACGGGCAGCGGCTCGGTTTTGTCGGCGCACACGTTGAGTATGCCTATAATCGTAAGCGCCACGCCGGCGAGTTCTATCGCGACGAACAGAATCGTTTTGACAAATCCCGGCAGGATAATGCCGATTAGCGAGACGGCGGCGTTGAGCACTGCCATAACCACCAGAAGCGCGAGTCCCTGGTTGGCGTGAAACCTGCCGCGCGCGTCGTCGGGACACACAATGAGCGGCACAAAAAACAATATCCAGAAATACGCCGCCACACAGGCGAACTTAATTTTGGTTTCATCTTCCGGAGGCCGGTTCTGACCGCCCGACTCCTTTTTTTCGTCGTTATTTTGTTCCATTTCAGTCTCCTTCTCCACCGTCGGCGGCGTCAGGCGCGCCCGCGTCAGCCGCCATGCTTGCCATTGCCCTGTAAAGAGCGTCGGAAATGCGGCGTTTTTCTTCCGGCTTCGGCGCCGTCGGGTCAAACTTTATTCCGTCGCCTATATACATTTTACGTTTCTTTTTGCTGATATAGACGGGATAAAACGTCGTGCTCTTGCCCGTCTTTTTATAATACGCGCTGCCGATTTCCACGAAACCCGAGTGAAATCTGTCCACGCCGCCCTGACTGTATTTTTCGGCGGGTTTTTCCGGAAACAGCATGACGTTGTCGCCTTCCATCATCGCCTGCGCCGTCATGTCTATTGTGGCGATTACTTCGCGCAGATTTCCACGGTAAACGGGTATCGGTTTCATGGCTTTCATGATATACAGTATAAAGTTTTTAATAACCCGCGGCAGCCCTCTTTTTATGAAACCGGGCAGCCACCTGACGCCGTCAACCCCCGGACGCATCTGCGCCTCTATCTGCTCGCTGCTGAGCATGTTGGAAATTATCCACGGGCGGAAACGCACAGGCATTCGCAGCACGGCTATAATCGGACCGTATATTTCATAGTGGTTGGCGACGAACACGACCGGTCCGCCGAGATTTTTGAGTTTTTCTTTGCCGACGCATTTGCTGCGGAAAAAAGGTCTGACAAACCACGTCATTATTCTTATGCCGGCTTTGTCTTTTTCTTCGGTGAGCCTTGCCGCCAGACTGTTTTTGATAATCTGCTTTTGCTTTTCCTCGCCCTCAGCGGTGCGGTATATCACTATTTTGTCCAGATTGCGCTTGTCGAGCGGTTGAAGCACGGCAAAAACACAGGCGAGAATCAAAAACACACCCGGAACGATAAGTACCGCGTCGGAGAAAAACCCGACAAGTTCCCTGCCCGAAAACAACAGCATAAGGGCTATTATATCGATTTCGGCGTAGAAAAACGCTTTTACGTCGGAATAGGCGTTAAAGCGGGCGAAACTGTCGCCGTCTATATTCACGACAAGAGACATCGCTTCTTTGATATCGTCGGTGATGAGCCTCAGCGCGGACAGCATAAGCCCTATACCGAGACAAACAAAGATATAACCCACGGCGGTGATGTCGAACACTTTGTAAAACATGCATATCGACGCAATCATCCAAATCGCCGCGCCGAGAACAAACACGTTTGTCCTGTCGAAGCGCTCGGCGGCCTTTTTACCGAACAAAAAATAAACAAGGATAACGGCGACAAGCACCGACATCACGTTGAGCGAAAGATAAAACACCGTGTCGAGAGCGCCAACGTTGCCGTCAAGAAGAACGGAATTGAAAAAGCACAGTATTGCCATGTAAAACGCCATTTTCGTGAACAACTGCATGGCGTCGTACATGCGGAATGACGACGTCGCTTTCGCGGAAATGTATTCCTCGCCAAGGTGTCTGCGCCTGACGATGAGAGAAACAAGCGTTGCCGCCGTCATAACGACAAGACAAATGCCCACGTCCCAAAACGGCACGGGAAACAATCCTCTTGTGAAAAAAGCGCATATAATCAGCAACAAAGCCGCAAGCGGAATGCGCAAAAAAGTCCTGAACGACAAACTCCCTTTCTCCTCTGTTGTATATATGTTTAAAGTGTACCAAAACAAAATATTTTTGGCAAATCAAAAAAGGACGCGCCGCGTCCTTTTGATTTTTATTCTTTCCGCCGACGCCCTACGTCCGCGCGAAACCGCGCGCCCGTCAGACGTTTCTGCCGCAGTTATACGCCTGTTCCATCGCCGCGGTGCCCTTGATTTCGCCGACGTTCCATGCCCCGACGCCGTAAATCACGCCTTTTTCCACCGCGCCGTCAAGACAGTCTTCCGTAAAGCCCCTGAGGCTTTCTATCGTGCGGCGCATGTTGCCGACTTCCGTGTCGGCGGCGGTAACGATGAAATAAAACTCTTTGTTTTTCATTTCGGTATATCTCGGCACTGTGCGGTCAATCATTGTTTTAAGCTGTCCGCACATCGAATAAAAATATACCGGCGTGGCAAGGACGATTACGTCGGCGGCGACCATTTTGCCGAGAATTTCCGCCATGTCGTCTTTCTGCACGCACACGCCCGTTTTGTTGCACACGCCGCAGCCCGTGCAATAGCCGATTTTTTTGTCTTTGAGAAAGATTTTCTCAACGTCGCTGCCGCTTTCCTTTGCCCCTCTTACAAATTCATCGCACAAAATATCCGAGTTGCCCCCCCTTCTGGGCGACGAAGAAATTACAAGCACTTTTTTCATGATTCTCTCCTTTTGCCGTAAACTTTATTTTACTTTATATCTCAGCCACACACTGCCGCCGTCTTTAACTTCGGCTGAATTATAGCCGTGGCGGGCGGCGCTGTCAAAGACCTATAACGCATACCTGGGCATAAACAAAAGTTATACTTTCCGTCCGCGGACAGCGGGTGAAAACGGACATTTCGAGCCGAGGCACTGATTGTTTTCGGACGAATAACAGCATACTATGCCGCTCTTTGCCATTTCCACCCCGAAACGCTCTTTTACGAAATCCACCGCCGCCTGAATCGACAGATAGGAGTCGCGCTTGCAACAGCGCGGACCGCCGACCGAGCCTATCCGCCTGAGCGCCTCCGCCGTCATGAGATTTGACAAGCCGAACGGTTTCGCCGTGAGCGGCGTTGATTTGGAAATTATCGACACGAACATTCCGGCGCTGACGCCCGCGCCGCAGGCGCCCCAATAGCCGCAAGCGCCGCCAGGCACGCTTCTGCCCCTGTTCTGCATTTCAACCAGAGCGCTTTCCAAATCGACGGCGCCGCCGGCGTTTTTATAAGCGGTAAGCAGCGCGGAACCCACCATGACATGATGCTCGGGGCCGTGAGTGTGGCAAAACGGCTCCGCCATCATTTTGCCTATGATTTCAACGGGGTCACTGGACGTTTCACGCAGGCACAAATTTATTATGGAATCCATCCCGGACGTGTGACAGTCGTCGCACACATAATGACCGCCCACGCAGCGCGTTTTGCTGAGTTCTTTCTTGTGGCACAGAGCGCATTCCATGATTTCGTCATGTTCCAGGTATTCCAGCGGTTTCGCGCAGATAAGGCACTCTTCTTTCATGTTTCACCTTTCATCCTTTTTGTTTCATTGTAACTTTAACGCCGTCCGCTGTCAAAGCGGTTGAACGGCTCAGCCCTCCGCCGCCTGCCGTTTTTTCATGCGCATCCAGTTTGCGAAACCGTACATGTCGTTGACAAAAAACATAACAAAGCACACCACCACCGACAGATACCCTATATTTTCCGCCGCCGCCATTATCCACAGCACTATAAGAACCATATCATTGACGGCATACGCCAGGCCGTAAAACTCGCTTCGGCGAAAAGTGAGATACACCGCTATGAAACTCGTGGTAACGGATATCGTGCTGGGCACCAGGTTCGCCGTGTTGAATGCCGCCAGAATAAAATAAAACGGCACGGTCACAGCCGCGGCGGCGACGAACATCAGCGCGGTTTCGGTTTTTGAAATGCGGTTTATTCTGACCTGAGCCTTGTTGCCCTTATACGGATTTCTGAGCCACGACACCAGAGCGAACACCGCCATCGGCATTGTCATGCCGAGATATGTAATCATTTCGCCGTAATAGGCGAAGGTAAATGAAATTATGCCGTAAAGCAGGCTGAACACAATCATCAGCGCCTGCCCCGTCGGGTTGCCCTTGGCGCAGAATATAAGCGACGTGGCGCCCACCAGCGACGCCGCCAGCGTAAGCCAGTTTGTTCTGTCGAAAAGGCAAAAAGACAAAACGATGAGCGCCACCGACGACAGATAAAGCATGATTTCCCCTTTTGTGAAATATGACATCCACCGCCCGATTTTTTTCATAAAACCTCCGTAAACGTAAAAAAGCACCCGCTGGACGCGTCTTCTTAGACCTAACGACGCGCCTGACGAATGCAGTGCATTGTGCCACCCGGTGGCGGCAAATATCTTTTATAAAATGATATCACTCACTGTACTTTTTGTCAAACGCAACCTCTCAGACAGTGCTCGTGACTATCGCCATTATAACAGCAAATAAAACAAATAATATACCCAAAAGTCTCCATATGTTTTTGTTCAGTTTAGCCTGTTCACTTTTTATCTCTTCCTCCCGTTCTTTTGCGATTTGGCGCTGTTTTTCCAAAATGACTTCATTGCGTGCATGAAATTGCTTATAAGCATCGATATTCAGTTTAGCGACAACAACTTTCCCCTGTCGAATCAGTTCTCCTCTTGCTTTAATTGATGCCAACTTTGCAACCAAGTCGTGGAGTGCATTTTTTATGGCAGGCGTTACTATCTCTTTATAAATCTCCGAATCCATACCAGTTTTGAAAATGTATTCATACACAGCAGCAATAGATTGTTTATATATGCATATATTCCCGTTTTTGTCAAAATAAGATACGGCAATGAAATAAACATCGGGGCGAGTCATTACGGTTTCAGATTGGTTGCCCACCAAAAATGAGCCATCCGTCCCGACGCCAAGTACGGGTTTTCGAATCATTTTGGAACCATAGCCTGAATCACTTATCGCTACATCAATAAAATTTTCAAATGGACACACAAACTGTTCGCAACCGTCAAAATAAAATCCAAATGCACTATTCTTTTCATCGATAAAAAAACTGAAATTTATTCCAGGTGATAAAACAAAGCATTCACTGTAATTTTTACTTTCTAAGTATTTCCACATCTGCTCACGATACAAGTTAAACTCAACCTGTTCCGAATCACTCACGGTCATGTGGCTTGTATAACCCATTTTATAACCGCTTTTCATTCTTTTATTTTGCATTTTAAATCGGTTGCCCTGCTTGATATAACCATGTTCTCTCATGACGATTTCTTCACTAAACCTCTTTTCAGTGGCAAACACATCGCGGTAGAGAACATTGTTTTGATTTTCAATGTTTGGTTCGCCCAAATTATCATTAAGCAAAAATTCATAAGTAACCTTAAACAAAGCTGTTAACCCTTTGACCTGCTCTAACTCTGGTTTACTTAAATCATTTTCCCATTTATAAACAGTCTGGCGCGAAACACCGAGTTCATTCGCCAGCATTTCCTGCGACCATCCATGCTGTTTTCTCAGCGTTATGATTTTTTCGGATATTTTCATAATAATCCTCCGTTCTTCTATATATAGCATAAACTCTAATGTGGATTTTTTCAACAAACTTTTGTTTACATTATGTCAACTTTGACTTTACAATATCAAAATATCATTGTTTTTCTAAAGCATAAGGTCACAAACACAATGTTTTGTGACTCATTGTCAGAGGCGACGGAATTCGTAAGAAGCGGAGCGCGGGATACTCGCTTGGCGTTTTGTGAGACATTCAGGTAAACGGCGGGGAAACGGCGTTGCTATATCAAATCGATCTGTTTGCCTGTGGCGGCGCCGACAAGTTGGCTGGCTTACGCGATTGTTGCGCGAAAGCGCGATCGCGTTACGTGAGAATCCTGGCATTTGCGGCAAAAAATAATACGAACTCGTTTTCGGAGTTCGTATTATTACCTAATGGCGGAAGCGGTGGGATTCGAACCCACGTGCCACGTTCGTGACAAAACGATTTCGAGTCGTTCTCGTTATGACCACTTCGATACGCTTCCAGATATTCCGTTTGATTTCAGCCGTTAAATTATACAAATTAAACGCGATGTTGTCAATGAAAAACCCGCGGCAAAAGAAAAAGTCGGCGTTTAAGCCGACTTGTTTTTTGCTATCTCGCGCCGCCGTCGTTGATGTAGAGTATGCCCAGCGTGCCTGGTCCGCAATGCGACGTAATTGTCGAGCCGGCAACGGTTTCGATGATATTTTCGAACTTTGTGTTTTCTCTGAGATACTTTTTGACGTCGTCCACAATGCCGTCTTCCATTTTGGTGTGCGTCACGAAAACCCTTTTGGTGTCGGGGTTGTCGAAGTCTTCCAGGATATCTTCCAGATACTTTCTGATTGCCCTTCTGCCGGTTTTTGAAAGATATTTTTTATACACCACGATTTCGCCGTCTTCCAGCACAAGCGACGGTTTGATTTTGAATGTGCTGGCGGCAAACGCCGCCACGCCGCTGCAACGGCCGCCCTTGTAAAGATAATCTATGGTGTTCACCACAAAAGAAGCCTGGGTTTTTTCCGCCCTGCGCAAAGCCGACTGATAAATTTCCTCGGCGGTTTTGCCCTCTTTCACCATATCTACGGCGCTGAGCACTTGCAGCCCCACGCCGGTAGACAGGCTTTTGCTGTCCACAACGTAAACGCCGTCAAGTTCTTTCGCCGCCATGCAGGCGCTTTTATGTATAAGCGAAAGTTTGTCGGATATGCTGAAATGAATTACCTTATACCCCTGGTCGGTATATTGCTTGAAAAATTCTTTGCAGTCCTCCGCGTTTCTGGCGGCGGTTTTAGGCAGTTTGCCTGTTTTATCGACAAAGGCGTAGATATCGTCGGGAGTTATGTTTTCACCGTCGATATACTCTTTTTCGCCTAGATTAACCGTAAGCGGAAGCACGCCGACGTCGTTTTGCGCGAACAACCCGTTCAGGTCGGCGGAACTGTCGCTGGTTATTTTGATTTTTTCCATAATACCACCTCTCGTAAATACTCTATCGAAAATATCGATTACACATACACACAACAAAAAGGTTGTTATATATTATAGTAGCGTTTGATTGATTTGTCAAACTAAACAGCATCGGCGTCTTTCGCTGCCGGAGCATTCTTCTTTTTGCGTTTTCTGCCGTAATAAACGGCGCCGCACAGCATAACGACAAGGCAAAAAGCGATATAAAGCGAATAGATAACGGGGTTTATCGCGATGCCGCCGACAAGAATCACCGCCGAGCCGCAAATCGCCAGTATTGGAAACACATACCCTTTGACGAACGATTTTATTTCCCCTTTGCGCCTGAGCAAAATCACTTTGACATACAAAACGACATACAGCGCGTAACTCGTGATTATGGCTATTTCCGACACGTCCGACCCGGGAAGCAGCGCGAACTCCGACGCCAGATAATGCACGGCGAACCACACAAGGCATATGATGTAAGAACATATGCCTGAATTGACAGGCATGCCGAGTTTTTTGTTCTGCCGTTCGAAAAGGTCTGACCTGAAAAACATGTCTTTTGTCGCCATCGAATACGGCATACGTATACACCCCAGCACGCAGCCGTTCACCGTGCCAAAAATCGCCACGATGATGAGAATGACTATAAGTTTGCCGCCCAGAGAGCCGAAAATGCGTTCGGCTGCGAGCATCGCGGCGAAAGAACCGTCCATGCTCAAAATGACATCGACGCCCAGCATGTTTGTCAGCCCGAGAAAATACAGCAGGTATATCCCCAGCACAAGCAGCGGCGCTATGCTGAGCGCAAGCGGCATATTCTTTTTTGAGTTTTTGACTTCGTGCGCTATGGTCGTGGTGATGACCCAGCCGTCGTAACTGAACGCCATTGGCGCGAGCGCCGTCAGCCAGCCGGCGGAACGCACGGCGGGCTGCGCCAGTTCAGGCGTGAACACCTGCGGGTCGCCCCAGAAAATACCGGCGAGCGAAAGCAGAAGCAGCGGCAGAAATTTTATGACGGTGGAAATGTTCTGCACCCATCCGCCGGCTTTCGCGGACAGTATGTTGCAGGCGAAAAGCAGCGTCACCAACGCCACGCCGACCAGAATTTCCTGCCCGACGGTAAAATCCGCGCCGAACAGTACCCCGATAAATCTGCTCCCCACAGTGGCGACGACGATGACTATCGTCGGCATATACACAAACGTCTGGAACCAGCCGAAACCCGCGGCGGTTTTTCCGCCGACGAATTCCTCGAAATAAGTCACAATGCCGCCGGGCTTGTCGGTGCGCAGAGCCAGTTCGCTCATGCTGAGACTGCCGAAAACAATTGACACGGCGCCTATAATAAAAACAAGCACGGCAAGCGTTATGTTGCCCTCCGTCTTTTGCAAAATATCCGTGCTTTTGAAAAATATGCCCGAGCCCACCACAATGCCTACAATCATGGTGACGGCCGTCATCAATCCGTATCTTTTGTTCATAAACTTTCCGTAATGTCGGCGAAGTCCGCCCCGATAAACTCCGCCAGAACGCGCGGAGACATTTCCACCTGATACCCTACTTTGCCGGCGCTGAAACATATCGCGTCAGACAGCAGCGCCGTTTCGTCAATAACGGTGGCGAATTTCTTTTTCATGGCAATGGGCGAACACCCGCCGTGTATATAACCCGTGGTCGGCAGCAGTTCCTTTTGTTTCAGCATCGAAACAGATTTCACGCCCACCGCTCTCGCCGCTTTTTTGAGGTCAAGGGTTTTTTCCACCGGTATGACAAAGACGAAATGCCTGTTGTCGCCCGACACCGTAACAAGAGTTTTGAAGACAGTTTCGGGGCTTTTACCCAGCGTTTCGGCGACAGACATGCCGTCGGTCAGCGTTTTGTCGTATTCATATGCCGAATAAGCGATGCCGCTTTTGTCCAGAATGCGCATCACGTTTGTCTTTTCCATAGGCGTTAATGATAAAGCAATAACGGAAAAAAGTCAAATCATGGTGTTTTTTTGCGACAAAATCGCCAACAAAACGTCTTTTTTGTATGTATATATTTTGATATGTGATATAATGTTTCGGTTGGCAAAGGTGTGTGATGGAAAGAAAAATAAACAAATACATAATGCGTATAAAAGACGGCGACATGTCGGCTTTTGACCAATTATATACCGAAACCTCAAAAGGCGTATACTTTATGGCTCTTTCCGTCCTGAAAGACCGCGGACTGGCCGAGGAAATAATGCAGGAAACGTATATCCGCATGCTTAAAAACCTCGACTCTTTCGACGACGGCAAAAACGCCATGAACTGGCTGCTCACGATGGCGAAAAATCTCGCGATAAATCTTTACAACAGAAACAAACGAGAAATAATAACCGACCCGTCGCTGGTCGCGCCGGACGCGCAATACACCATGCGGGACAACGGACTTATAGACATGGCGCTGAAAAACCTGTCGCAGACGGAGTTCAACGTGCTGACGCTGTGCGAACTGAAAGGTTACAAGCGGCGGGAAGTCGCCCAGATGCTGGATATGCCGATAGGCACAGTAACATGGCATTATAACCGGGCGCTGAAAAAATTGAGAGAAATTTTGTCAAAGGAGGAAAATTCATGAAAAGCGTAAAAAGAAAATTGCGCGATGAAATAAACAAAACTTCATTTGACGAAAGAATACTGGCTGAAATCAAAAACCGCGCGGGCGTGCCCGCCGTCACGGCGCGGGAGCGCTCCGTTCCGCCGAAGCGCGGAAAATGGCGCCTCGCGACACTGGCCGCTTCGCTTTGCTGCGTATTCGCCCTCACGCTGCTGCTGTTCGCCCCGTCGGGCGACACGGGCGGCGACAACGTGACGTATCTCACAATCAACCTGACGCCTAACAACGCCTACGCGGCAAACGAAAGCACCGCTGTGGAATTCACCCTGGACGAAAACAACAACGTGAGTTCGCAGCGCGCGCTCAGCGAATCGGGCGCGGTCGTGCTGATGGGCAACGACTATCAAAAAGTGCCTGTCGCCGACGCTTGCAAGGAAATCATTCTTCTTTCGGGTCGGCTGAACCTGCTGGGACGCTCGCCCGTCGATATAATGATTTTCGATGACGACCCCGCCAAAGAGAGCAGCCTGTGCGAAGAGTTGGAAGAACATTTCGGCGCCCTTGCCGGCTACTGCTCGCTGAGCATAAACGATTTTGACTCGCAAACATCGCTGAACGCCCAGCAATACGGCGTAAACAAATCGAAAATGTATCTCATGGAAACGGCGAGCGCCGTTTCGGACACGCCTTTCAACGAAACGATTAACCTGTCCACCCCGCGGCTTATAGAACTGGCTTACGGCTATGACGAAAACGCCATGGACAGTTTCGAAAACAGGCTGTCTGACCGCTTCAAAACAGGAGAAGATAATTTCGACGATAACATGTATCAGCTTTCGGAAATACGCGACAAAATTTACGATTTGCAAGGCAACCCGCAGAACTGCGATAAAATCAAAAACGAAATCAACGCCTTTATCCGTGAAGAAGACGGCACCTTTTTCGGCGACAACGTAATAGGCGGCATTGACGGCATGGACGACCTTGACACGGCATTAAACAGCGGACGCGGTGATTTTATTTCGGAAATAGAAAAGGCGCTGGCGGACAAAGAATACTGGCTGGAAATGCTGTTTTACAACATTAAACTTTCGGTAATCGACTATATTTTCGGCTGAAAAAGCAAACCGCTCCATGAGGAGCGGTTTTTTTACGCCATTATCTCACGGGGACGTAATCCATTTCCGATTCTTCGTCCGTCGCTTCGAGTTTGAATATAACCGGCCGCAGTCCGTCGTTGCAACTGCAAATTGCGACGCCGGGTTTTCTTATCCAGTCGCCGTAATAAAACAATCCGCCCGCGGCGCCGTGAGCCAGAGCGAAGGCGTATTGATAAACCGCTTTCCACGCCTCGTCGCAGAAACCGTCGGGCTTTGCGTAATCGGCGTAAAAGACCTGCCCCTCTTTCATCATCAGACAGGCGGTGAGCCCTTCCGCCCCGTATTCAGCGGCGAGTTCTTTGTCGAGAGTTGTTTTGAGCACAGTGATTTTCACCTTTTTCATTATGTCCCCTCCTTTGATTTATTTTATCAGGCGGAAAAAATTAAAACAATAAAATTAAAAATAAAAAAATTATTTTTCTTCCAACAAAAAAGTCTTTGCCGCTGTATATTAAGTGAAGACAACAAAGGAAGCAAACGCACAGAGTTACAAGAGTTTACCGTTTGACGAATTTATTGCGCTTCACGGCGAAGCAGGCCACGCGGAGACTGCCGCCGTCATACCCCGTAAACTCCGCAGATAATATGTCGGCGACAAGCGCCCGGCAGGTGGGACAAAAATTCCCTTTCCTCCCCCGCGACCGCGTATGCCGGGCCGCATGACCGACAAATAGTCGCTATTTTCTTCACAACACATATCTTTACACACACCGCAGAACGGAGAACCGAAAGGTTCTCCGTTTTGTGTAATTCTGACCGTTTTTCCAATAAAACGCGTTCCGCGTTTGTATATATGTTAAAGGAGGGCAAAACGATGAAAAAGAACGGAGGAAAAATTCTTTCATTATCACTGGCCGCGGGTCTGGTTTTATGCGGCGGCGCTCTCGCTGGCTGCTCGTCCGACGGCGGTTACACCCTTGACACGCCGGGCGACGTATATTCTTTCGCCGCGGCGACGTCGGCCGCCATGCTTTCGGGCGGGGCGGCGCAAAGCGCTGACGGCGGACAAATCGCCGTCGGGCTGAACAAATATATAATCGTGCCGGAATGTGTCGTCGGCAGACAAATGCCGACAGTAGCCGAAGCGGACGCGGATTCGGAATTTTCTTCCGTAATGACGATGTCGTATAAAACGTTGGGCGGCGAAACCGTCGAGTGCGAACTGCTTTACAGCGAAACCTCCGACGGCGGCTCGTCGGCGCTGCGCGGCGAAATAACGGCGAACGGCAGCGTTTATACCGTCACGGGCGAAACCGCCCTGATTGACGGCGGCGGCACGGCGGTATCCGTCGTCACGGCAAACGGCGACGACAAAATAGAGTTCAGCTGTCTAACGACCGACGGCGGACAGCAGATTTCTTACGGAATTTACGACGACGGCGCGCTTGCCGACGAAATGTCGATGACTCTTTCCATTTCCGACGGAAAAACAATTCTGGACATGGAAACGGAAATTATGGGCGCCGAAGCGCGCTTTTCAATGACCTGCGACAAAAACGCCGGTTCGTTTGACATCGCCTGCGAAATCGGCGGGTTGAGCGGCTCAGTCAACGTTTCGGTCTCCGACGGCGCTTATACATACACCGTAAACGGCGCGTCGTCCGATTTCGACCGGTGCTTTGGCTTCAATCTTAATTCGGCGGCGTAAACAAAACAGCAAACTTCACAAGTTCCTCATACAAACAAACCTTATGACAAAGCGGAGAGCGACGCTCTCCGCTTTGTCAATCAAAAAAAAGCCCTCTTAAAGAGGGCTTTCAAAAAACTTATTCTTCCTGAGCCGCCTGCATGACCGCCACATAATCGACAGGCTGATACTTGTCGTTTTTGACCAGTTCCGCCTTGTTCATGACTTCCGCAATCAGTTCCACCGCGTATTTTTTGCTGCGGTCTGATTTGACTTTGAGAGCCAGCGGCACGAACTCGTATTTTTTCTTTTCACCGAGGTCTTTCTGGTGATATTTCGTCTCGGCGTAATCTTTCGGGTCGAGCGCCAGGTGCAGTTTCACCGTTTTGCCCGCGATACTGATTTTAGCGAGATATGTGCTCTTGAACTTGAATATGTCTATCGTCTTGGTGAGCCTGTTGTTGACCTTCTTGTAGCTCATCAATTCATTTTTAAGCATATTGTAGATAGCCTTGTTGTCATCGTCCGCTTCGAGAATCTTTTCGGCGAAAGTACGTCTTTTGCCTATCGGTATATTCAGGGCAGGACGTTCTTCCGTCACGGCCGCGGCCGATTCTTCCGCCGGAGCAACCGTTTCTTCGGCTTGCGCTTCTTCCGCTTCAACGGCGGCAGGTTGTTCCTCCTCTTCAGCGGCTGGCTGTTCTTCCTCAACCGCTTGTTCCGAGGCTTCTTCCACGGCCGTCTGCGCGGAAACCTCTTCTTCCGCCTCTGCCGCGCCGTCGGTCACTTCGACCCCGATTGACGCCGACGTATCGGCCGATTGCGCCACCGCCTGCGCGTCGCTGTCAGCCTGAACCTGCGGATTTTCCTGTTCGGCGACGTCTTCGCCGTCGTCTATGTTCTTTTTAAGGCACAAAAACACAACCATAAAAACAATGGCAACAACCAGCATCGCGAGACCGACGATGGTGTTGGTGGTAAATTGCAGACCTGCCATGATACTCCTCCCATGCATAGATATGCATAATTTTTTTATATTATAGCACAGGCAAAATGTCAATACAATAATTTTGAAAAAGTTTTTTAACAAAAAAACACGCTTTTCGCGTGTTTTTGACATTTATTTTGTCTTGTTGAAGCGTTCGCCGCCATATTCCGTATTGTATCCCCTGTTGACCTCCGGACGCAAAGCGTTGGGAAAAAACGTGTCCGCCTTGATATCGCGCACGATTGCCTGCAATTCGTTGGCGATGTAGTACGGGTCGGTTATGTCGTACAGCACGGCACGCTGTGTTTCGGCGGTTATGTATATGTCGCCAACTTTAAGCATCCTGTCTGTCAGCCCCACCCTGACGGTAACGTTTGTGATTTCGGCGAAATACATAAACTTCAAGTCGATAATAACGCCCCTGCGTATAATAACGCGCTTGTCGGTGACAACATACCGTATGTTGCCGACTTCCGCCGCCGAATGAACTATATTGAAAATCCATATCCACACAGGCGCCAGATGCACGGCGAAAAACAGCCACAAAAACCAAGGCACGCCTTCAAGCTGCGTCGCCATAAACACTATTATGGTGACGTCTATCGCCAGCCACAGAATGACGAAAGGCAGCATTTTCATCACGGCTGAAATGATATAAGCCGATTTTTTCGGTTTGCCGCGCCACAGCACCTTTTCGTCGCTTGTCAATATGTCGTCGATATCATTGCTGAGCATCGGGTCTTTTTGCTGAAAATACTTTTCTTTTTCCTTCATAACCCACCTTTCCCGCAGTATATCACACAAACGTGCCGTTTTCAATATTTACGCGAAAATCTCCCTCGCCGCAAAAAAGAAGAGCGGAAAATTCCGCTCTTCTTAATAAAAAGCAAGTTATTCGGTCACGTCATCAGTCGAAGTTGTTACCTGAGTAAACCAATCTGACGGCGGACCGCTAGGCGCTTCGGCAACAGGTGTGCCGCCGATTTCGGTGTAATATTCATTAACATCAACCATGCCCGTTTCGTCAAAATCGAAAAGTTGCAGCTGATATACTCCGCCTTCGAAAACACAATTTTCAGCGGTATAATCATTAGTAGAAGAATAACCGACCGAGATCGCACACCAGACATTTTCAAACGCAACATCTTTAAGCATTACAGACGAATCACTCATTCTGCTGCCGCCTATTTGTACGCCCCATCTGTAATTTGTTATGACGCAATTTTCAACATTAAGGGTTATCCCGGTGCCGTTAACATTGCCGCTCAATCTTATCGCCTGATAGTTAGAAGTGGCGGTCGCAACCAATTTTATTCCCTTAACAGTATATGTAACATTTTTGACGCTACCGCCACCGAATTCCACTGTGCCGTTAACAGTAACATCACCCATGCCGATTATAGTCGCCCCTACGGCATTGCTGAGTATAATATCGGTGTTATAAGTGCCTTCAAACAATGCGAGTATCGCGTTTTCAGTATCAGTCATCTCAGCGATTGCCTTGCCGATGTTAGTTGGCGTTGCCACGACAATTTTCGACGCCGTGTTGAACTGAGCGTCCGCCGTCCAGATATAACGTGTAAGCGCGCCCTCATTGTTCACAAAAGGCATTGTCATGACTATCGCTTCCTGATTGAATGTTTCAGGAACTTTAACTTTGCCGCTGAGCGTGGTATATTCTACTTCTTCATCGCAGTATATCTGCAGCTGTTCGGCAAACGAGCAGTTTTCGTCAACGGTGAGCACCGTGGACGGAACAGCCCAGTTTCTGCCTACCACGTCGATATTGACGCCGCCCCAGCCGTTGCCGCTGGTAGTCACGTTGTTGAGCGTAACGACTGAGTCGTTGACAAGCACGCCCACGCCGTTGTTGTCAGAAGCGGTGATGTTCGAAACGACAACAGTGCCCGCCTGCGCGATGTTTATGCCGTGCGCGGTATCGCTTCCACCGTTGCCCATGGAAGCGGTTTTGCCGTTTTTGACGGTGAGATTGCTGATGTTGACGTCAGCGCCGTTGGTAACGGTGATTATGGAAGTTTTTCCGTGCGAAGTGCCGGCGGTAAATCCGTCCTCACTCTCCGGCTGCAAAATAACGCCTTCTTCGCTTTCACCGATTATCGTCAGATTGCGGTCGATGTACACCTGGCTTGCCAGATTGTAAGTGCCGTTTTCCACGAAAATCGAACCGTTGGCGGTATCGGCAACAGCGGCAAGCAGTTCAGCCGCCGTATCGACCGTCACGTCGGCAGGGCTGACGTTTACCGTGCAGGTGGCGGTTTGCTCACCGGCGGCGGCGGTTATCGTGGCGGTGCCCGCCGAAACAGCCGTCACTGTAACGGTCGCCCCCTTATTGGCGCTGAGGCTTATCACGCCTGAGCCCTGGGCGTCAACCGTCCATGTGATTTCGTCGGTGCTGTCGCCGGGTTCGACAGTGGCTGTCAGCTGAGCGCTTGTCGCCTTGCTGCCTGTAACGACAAGTTCGACGCTTGAACTGTTAATCGAAATATCCGTCGCGGGCACGTTGTTGCCGCACGCGGCAAAAATTCCCAATGAAAAAATCATTGCCAACGCGAGCACAATGCCCAAGAATTTTTTAGATTTCATTGTCTTTCTCCTTTTAAGAATATTACGTATCCACAAAACCCTCCGCGTAAAGACGGAATCCTGTGTAACGCAAGGTTATTTTACCCACCCCCCCTGTAAGATGTCAACAAAACTGAATAAGTTTGCGCGGCCCTTGTTTTTTGTGGGGCGGGTTATACACAAAAAGGCGCTGCCCCATTAACGGCGGCGCCGGACTCATTCGGCAAAATCCGTCCTGCGATTGACAAACAACCTTTCCCCTGCTAAAATAGCGTTGCGGCTATTGAGAAAAGACAAATATCCGCCTGATATATTTGGAGAGTTGGCAGAGCGGTCGAATGCGGCGGTCTTGAAATGCGCTTGAAATCAAGCGGTCTAAACGCGCTACTTGTTTCTACAACGGAAACGGAACTTCGGCAGATTTGCCACGCAAGCGATTGATTTTACCCTGTATCTTGTGGTAAAATATCTGTTGTCAAAGCAGTCGATTTGCAAGTCGGTTTCTACAAACTATCCGCAAACGCCGTAAATTCTACAAACTTTTCTACAAATTGCAAATCAAGCGGTCAAAACTTGTAGAAACGCAAAACTGAATAAAAAATTGCCGATTTTTCGGCAATTTTAACACGGAAGGTTGGCAGAGAGGTCGATGGCACCAGTCTTGAAAA
>CAJFSP010000002.1 GCA_904419725.1 Candidatus Heteroclostridium caecigallinarum
GCCCAGTTTACACAGAAAAAACACTTCGCTGCCTGTCGTTATCTTTTTGTTGTTTTTAACGGAGTACGGCAGCGTTATTTCTATTTTCCCCGGCACGTCCTCCCCGTCTATCTCACAGTTTCTCAGCACATTTTCCGTGTCCGTCATTATTCCGGACACGGTCACCGTTTGGTTGTTTACGTCACGGCTGTGATACGCCTCGATGTTGACGTTCATAAGGCAAACGCCCAGCACGGCGAACAGAAAAAACAACGTAACGGCATGAGAGTAACCCCTGACGGAAAGCAACAGAAAAACGCCGGCGGCGGCAATGATTAACCAGCATACCGCGCCGACGGCGCCGTGTCCCGCCAGATATATGCCCAGGGATATCCCCAGCCCCGCCGCCAGCGTCTTCCTCCGTTTCATCCTTCCTCTTTCCTTCCGCAAGTTTTTCCCATTATCTCACATTAAACGGACGGTTTCAATAAAAATAAAAAATACGGCGGAAAATCCGCCGTATGTTATTGGGTTCTGTCGTACAAAAACTGTTTGACTTCGTTGTAATACGCCGCCGAAAGTTGCTGCGTAAACTCTGTCTCCGCCGCGACAAAATCGCTGTACGCCTGCTGGGCGTCAATGCCCAAATAATAGTCTTTGGTGAATGTCGCTTTGTCCTGGTAAATATATTGCTGAATCACGTCGTAACCCTGGTCTATGGCTATGCCCTGCAGTTTCATCGCCGTTTCGGCGTGGCTCTGCTGCGCCTGGATATACGATGTAGTCCACGACTTTTTGTAATTGGCTTCATCCTGCTCGACGCTGTTGTTGTACTTCGCCACGTCGTTGGCTTCGTCCTGCGCCTTTTGCGTCATTTCGGCTATTTCCTGCGCCAGTTCGTCCTCATATACGTCGTCCAGACTGGCTATCGCCGCCGTTTTGACCGCCAGAGCGTCCGCTTCCTCGTCTTCCAGCCCGTCGATTGTAAGTTCGAGCCGCCAATCAAGTTCGTCCTTGGCTGACTGCGCGTCCGATTCCGCTTTGGAAACCGCTTCCGCGAAAACCGAACTCCTGGCAAGACCGCGCGACAGCATTTCGGCGGAAATTTTCGCCTTTGTTTTTGCCAGTTCGTCGTCCACTTTCTGTTTGGCGACAAGCGTGTCGTTTTGCGCGGCGGTTTTGCGCACGGCGATTTTATCCATAGTCTTTGTGTATGTCTCGTTGATTTTGTTTTTCGACTTGTTATAGTCAATCAGCAGTTTAGCCTCGGCGGCGGCGCTTATTTCCTCCGCCGTCGGCTGCTCGTAAACGAGTTTTTCCAGATTAAGGCTGGTCGGCATGTCGAAAAACGGCTCTTCGTTGGGGTTGATTGAATAGCGCTTGTCCACACGCAGAAATTGCTGCATGAGTTCCGCCGGAATATTGCTCATAATTCCTCACCCCCGTACGACACTTCGAACACAGGCTTGACGACAAGCGGTTCCGCCGCGTCGGTGCAAAGTTCAAAACGGAACAGACTGCCCGTGACGCTTGTTTTGAAACGCCTGTAATCTTTGCCGCCGCTTATATCCAGCGAATATTCCCTGCCGTCGGCAATTATTTTGACGGTAAGCGCTCTGCGCGAATAAACATTGACCGCGGTCACGGTTTTTTTGCCGAGTATGCCCAGGTCGCTTTCCGCCGTGCGCCACGCTTTGGGCAAAGGCGCGCCGAACCAACAGCCGCTGTCAGTCACTTCGCCTATTTTGCCGCCGCTCACGAAATACAGTCTGTCGGCGGCGCTCATGCATGAAATATCCATGCCCCTGCTGACCGAAACGCTTCCGCCCTGCGAAACTTTAATCAGAGCGTTGTTCCGGTAATCGGATTTTTCACACAGGACGCGCTTGCCGTCGCCGAAATCCACCCTGCACGCCAGGTAATAACTCCCCCTGTAAACGCAGGCGTTTTCATCGCCGCGGACGGTTATCCTGCCGCCGAGGTCGGCGACACGCTCGACGCCGTTTCCGTCAAAGACGCATATGCCGTCGTCCGACAGAAAATACACGCCTCCGCCGCACACCTTTACCGTGCCGGGGACTGTCCCGCAGCCCGCCGCGAAAACCCTTTTGACGGAAAAATCGTCCTGCGGGGCTTTCGCTTCCGCTTCGGCTATGGCGTTTTCGCCGAACAGATACAGTCTGTCGTCAAAAGACGCCAACGCTTTTATGCCGCCGAAACCGTCCATCGGCGTAACGTACCCGCCGCCGGAATAATCTTCCGTCCAATCGGTCGGGTCGAGTTCTTTGCTGAACAGCGCTTTTCTGTCATCGCCAGCGGAAACGCCGAAAATCCTTTCGTAATACACCGCCATGCTGCCCGGCGCAATCGCAGCGCCGCAATCGGTAACATTCGCGCCGTCGTAAAGGCGCAGCCCCGAGCCGTCGCAAAACAGCAGGCACCGCTTGCCGCCGTAATCATACGGCATCATCTGCACGTTGCCCGTTGTGCCGCAGACCGACACCGCTTCTTCGGGATTATCCGCCGGGTACAGTTCCAGACCGCCCGACGGAGAAACAACGGCAATATATTGTCTTTTGCCGCCGCCGAAATCCAGCGTAAGGCATGCCATGCTTTTGGCGTCGGAAAAGAAAACCGAAGCGCCGAGCCTCGGTTTGTCAAATCCCAAACCCTGTCTCAGCGCTCCGTAATTTCCTTCCGTGTTGAAACAAACGTCGGCGCAGGCGGCGGAAAAGGCGCCGGAAACGCCGTTCATCCCGCCGGAAAAGTCATCCAGCGCGACGAGTTTTTTCGCCCGCTCCTTAACTGCAAGACTTTTGCGGTAGAACATCACCACCACCTCCGCCTGGGCATGATGACCTCGGTAGTCTTTCTGGTGGCGACGGTGAGCGCGTCTTTATAGCGCCTTTCCCACATAAGCGCCTCGTCGTAATTGCCGCTTATCAGGCAGAACTCCGCCGCCGCCCCGTATGCGAACACCCTGTCGCCCGCTTTTGTCCCGCCGAAATCCACGTCGTCGAAAAAACCCTTGTCCTGCGGCACGAAGGCGTACGAAACTTCAAAAACACCGTCTTCCACCGCGACGTAATCGGGCAGGGCGAAATATCTCACGTCCTCGCCGTTAAGGTTTTTCACCGACTTGATTTCCAGCAGGGTTTTTTCGAAATCGCCGTAGTCGATTTTTCCTTCCACGGCAGTCATTGTCTGTCTGTGAATGAGTTGTATATAATCGCAGGCGACTTCTTTAAGCACAAGGTTTACGCAGCGGATAAGCAGCCGCAGTTCGCGGTTGTCGGCAAGCTGGCTTTTGACGAAATCGTCCTGCGGCTCGCCGTTGAATACGCCGCCGGCAAGGAGGTCGTGCTTTTGCAGCAATACCGCCGTAAGTTCCGCAATATCTCTGATTTTCATTGAAATCTCCTTGTTTCAGACGGAAAGACGGCGCGACGTTTCTTCGCCCTCTGTCAGATATCGTTCAGCCGCCCGCCGCGCCGCCTCTCTTTCGAGGCGGGCGTTGTGCTCTTCCATCTCCCTTATTCTGTCCGCCATGTGCTCTTTTCGGGTGCTGATGACCAAATCGACGGCGCGGCAGTCCAATGTATCATATGGCAGAACCAATGACAATGTGTCGGGAGACTGCGCCGCGCTGTGGATTTCGAACCGTCCGAGTTCCGTGTCGTACATGACGAAATAATCGGGGGAAATTTCTTTAAGGCGGTCTGCTATGTCGAATACGTCGTGTGTGATTTTCACCTTATGGCTGTAACGCCGCACCGTTTTGTTCCTCCTGTGTTATTTCTCGGTTATGCCGCTGATTTTCGCCTGGCCGCTCGGTTTATCGCAGATAAGATCGGCGTATTTGACAAGAGTGGCGGTATATACCGGCTTGCCGGCGACTTGTCTGATGATTTTGCCGTTGTCGCCTTCGAGCCATCTCCAATCGCAGAGCTGGTGCAGATGGAATTCCGTCGTGTCGAGAACGTACATCGTGCCGGAAGGCGCGAACCTGTCGCTGACGACAGGGATACCGTTGTAAGAAATCGCCTTGTAGCCGCCCGCCAGATTCATGATGTCGACGTTGCTCTTGTTTTCGGTAAGATATTCCTGATAGGCTCTCTTTACGCCGAACGAGCAGACGATAAAGTCGGCTTTGCTGCCCGCCACTTCGTCCATTTCGTCAATTACTTTCTGAATGGTTACGTCGTCGATGGCGGTTGATGTGTAAGAACGCGGGTTAAGCCATTTGTTGGCGGTCTTGGACAGTCCGTAAAGGGTGCTGCCCGTGCCGAAAATCGCGCCGAGACCCGTCAGTTCGTTTTTGTAACTGCCCTGCACGGTTATGATGTTGCCCTTTGTGAGCGTGCTTGCAGGTATTGCGTTGCCGGACAGGGTGATTGTTTTTGAACTTCTGTCTATGCTCGTGATTCTTCTGCCGGCGACGCCCGTCGACGCGCCCTCCGACGTCAGCGCGTCGACCACCATGCCCTCGATGAGATTCTGCACCGAAGCGACAACCACGTTGTTGCCGCTTGCCGATTCCACCGTGGTGAGAGTGCCCGTGCCGTCGCCGTACAGCATACGGCCGAAATTGAACTTGCTGGCTTTGAGCAGGCCTTCCATTTCGGCGTTAAGCAGGTTGACAAAGGCGCCCGCGTTGTTTTGCGACGCCCTTATCGCCTTGTCGGAAATCTCGATGGTGCCGTAAAGGTTTTTGAGCGTGAGCACAAACTGCGCGTAATTGTTTTCCGCCGCTGCCGGCAGGTCGCCGGTTTCGGTGCCGGCGCCTATACCGCCGTTGATGCCGTACGGCGCGAGTTTGCGTATTTCTTTGCCCCATACGTCGCTGGCGGTCTGTTCAATCGCCGCCAACAGCGGGTTGACGTTTGTGTTGAGTTGATCCGAAACCACGCCAAGATACAAAGTTTTGAGCGCGTTTTCGGCGCTTTGCAATGTTACCATTTTCCCTCCGAATTATTTTTCGAAAAATTTTTCCGCCAGCCTCGACGCTTCTTTGATGCTTCTTGGCTTTTTTGGCGGTGTGAGCGGCATTTTGCCGCTTCTTCCGTTGATTACGCTGGGCGCTTCGTTCCGTGACAGACCGTCTATGTATCTCCTCATGACCTCGCGCGTAATGTCTTTGTTGGAGTAAACGTACTTCTCCAAAAACCCGTCCAGCGTTTCTTCTTCGGGCGAAACGTCGGGGTTGCCCGCGGCGGCTTGTCCGCCGTCCGAAGTTTCGTCCGTCTGCGCGGCGCGCGGTGAATCCTCATTATCGCGCGCCAAAGCCTTTTCAAGTTCTTTCAGCCGCTGGCTTCTTCTCGTGAACTCCCTTTCCAGGTTTTCGTAAGCCGCGAGAAGCCCTTCGGCGTCGGCGAACTTGCCGTATTTCATTTTTCCCTCGGCGGTCTGGGCGTCGGCGCGGTCCGCGACACGCTCACCCGCCTGAGCGGTGTTTTCCTCAGCCGCGGCGTTTTCTTTGTTTTCAATTTCTTTCACCTTGTTCCTCCGTTAATTACTGCCAGTCGGCAAAGCCCGTCAGCCGCAAAATCTTTTTCTTTGTTTCCTCGCTCAGTTTGCCGTCGCTGTCGTACAGCACGCCCGCGGTAAGCAGCTGAAACATCATGCTGCGTTTCTGCGACGTGGTATCGTTGACTTCGCTTGTGGTGTCAAGCACTATGCCGTCGTCGGAAATATCTTCCGCCGTGAAACTCATGACCTCGATTTTGTCTTTGCGCACGGCGCGTATTGTTCTCGGGGTGAGCGCGAACTGTCTGTAAAGCCTGAGTATCATTTCGCCGCACTCTTTAACCGCGAAACGCATTTCGTCAGACGTCGCCGCCAACCTGGTGTCGTCCTGGTCGACAAGCAGTTGCAGCGCCACGCCGCTGGTCACGTTTGTAGGCGTGGCGGAGTTGCGGCTGAGTTCGCTGGTGCCGCTGATGACCATAAACTCGTTGATAAGCCTTTCTTCCTCATAAGTGAAGTCGATGGGCACACTGCCGCCGTCCATCATTTTAGGCGGCTCGCTGCCCTGCCTGTAAATAAGCACCTTGCCCGGCGAAAGACCTTCTTCCTGCAAATTGTCCACGTCGACGGAGCCGTCTTCCACGGTAAGCACGCCCATGGCTATGCGGTTGAGAAACTCGTGCTTGCGGTTTTTGACGGCGTTGTAAGCTCTTTGTATTGGAATCAGCCTGTCTATAACGCTGCTGCCCCAGAAACAACCCGCCACCGTCTGCGACAGTTGCCTGACAAACGGAAATCCGCGCTGTCCGTCCCGCCTGTTTATGTACGGCAGAGGTCCGTCAAACAGCAGTTTGTCTCCGGCGACTATGGTAAGCCTGCCGTCGGGGTCGGTTTCGTCGGGACGGACGTATCTTTCAATCACGATGACCTGCCCGCTTTTCTTTTCCGACGTGACGCCTGGCGCCGCCGAACTGTACCCCAGCCCGCCGACGGCTACGGCGCCGTCCAGCGCGAAAACGTTTATGTCTTCGCCGGCCACGTCTACGCCCCACGTCTTTTTGACGTCTTCGGCGGCGTACGCTTTGGCGTGGATTATCGAGCGGCAGTCTTCCACCGTCTGCGACACGTTGCTGTCGGGATATATCTCGAAAGGCGGGCAGACGGAAATTTCCACGTCGCCTTCGTGCACCGCTCTGCCGTCTCCCGTTTCGCCGAGTTTTCTGCCTTTGTTTTTATCCCACGAGATTTTATAAAACACGCTTCCGCATGTTTCGCTCCACATCGTCGCCTGGGAAATTTTCTGCGGCAGGCTGATTGTTTCGCACGCCGCTTCCAGAATCTTTGCCGAAACGTCGGCGGCCTTTATGTCTTCTTTCGACGACGAAAAAGGCATTACCGTCATTTTCGGGCGCACCCTTTCGAGTTTCGCAACCCTGGTTTCCACAATAGGCGCGATATGGTTATACGCCTCGCGCTCCTGCCAGAAAAAATATTTCTCGTCCTGGCGGATGTCGCCCCTGTCCGTGATGTTGCAAAACTGATTGCCCATCAGAAAATTCATGTTGAGCTGCCACATGAGTTCATACGGACGTCTGGCTTCTCTCCGCGCGGCGAAATCTTCTTTGACTTCGCGCACGATATCTTCGTAAAACTGCTTATCCTCCACTTCTTATAACTCCTTCTCTTTCTTCCGCGCCCGACGCTATTTTGTTGCGCGGGCTTTTAGGCACCATTGCGCGCGACAAATCGTCGAACATAGCGGCGGCGCACTCCGCGCACAGCCTGATTTTTCTGCCCGACACCCTGGCGGCGAAACCGTACGCCGCTTTGCCATGGCAGCCTTTGACGGAACATCCGCCGCCTTTTCCCGAATATGTTTCAAGTATCTTCATCTTTCCCCAGCAGGCTTTCCAGCCTTTGCTTTTCCTCCATCAGCCGTTCGTCGCTCATGGACGTCAAATCGAAACTTTTGTCGCCCGTTATTTCGTACAGCAATTTCGCAGCCGACAAATCGGGCGGAACCTGTTTTTTTGTTATCTTGCGTTTGACGAGTTTCATTCCGCCGTCATACGGGTCGGCGACAAGTTCGTCGACGCTTTCTTCGGCGACGTACCCCACAGCCTTTTTGTACAGCGCCTCGCGCAGAGCCTTGTCTATTTTCCCTTTCACGCACCGCTCCGTCTGCGCATGAGTTTTTCCTTGTCCTTCTGAATAATCGACTTGGGTACGTTCTGCTTTGCCGCCTCGGGTCTGGACATGACGTAATATCTCAGTTCGTCCATGCTGTGGTCGTCGATTTTTTTGGGGCTGTCGCCTTCTCCCCACCAATACGATTTTATTTCCCTAATCATATTGACGCAGTTTTCAAATATAAACAGCCGCGGTTTGCCTTCCGCCGACATAAGACAGCCCTTGACCCTGTTGATTCCGCTGAACAGGTCTTTGTTGACCCTGGTGTTTACGGAAATGCCGTTTTCGGCAAACAGTTCCGCCACGCTTTTGGACGAAGCCAGCGTCCTCTGGTTTGCCGCCGAGTCGATAAGGGCTGAATATCCGCCGAAAGAATCGGCGTGCCAACCCAGTTCGGCGCACTTTTCCTTGATGCGCGCCGAATGCCAGTAGATATCCCTGCCTTTCGCGTAATGTTCGGCTACAACGTAAATATTTCCGTCGAAATCCACCGCGTACCAGTGGCAGCTCAGCGGATTGTTCAGCCCCGGGTCGATGGACATTGTGTCCTGCCACTCGGGCGGCACGTCGAAAGGCGGAATGACATGCACCGACGGGTCAAACTCGGGATACACCAGCCCGACGGAAGCGTTGAACCTGCCGTATCTGCGGCTTTCCAGGCTTTCCGCCGACATGCCGGCGCTCATCGCGGCGGTTTCGGTTTTGTCAAGATACGGGTTGTCGTCCCACTCCATAAATTCGCACCAGACTTCGTCGGAATCGAATTTGTTGAGATAAATTTCGTCATACACGAATGTCAGCCCTTTGAGCGGCGTCATTGTGCCGAAAATTTCGCCTTTTCTGTCCAGCACGCGCATTTTGCACTCGTCGTAAATATCCTTGGGCGGCTCTTCGTCAAACCAAACGAAATCCAGACTGGCGCCCTGAAATTTTTCCCGTCCCGCCTCGCAACTTTTGAAACCTATTCTGCTTTGGCCGCCGAACACGTTTTTGATGACTATATAGTCTATAACGCCGTATTCGGGGCTGTTTTTTTTGCCTGTCAGCATCGATATTTCCTCAATCCACGACGGGTCGAGATACGACAGTATTTTGCGCTGCGCCACGTCTCGCTGCACCTGCCCCGAAAGCGACACCACCCAGCAGCTGACGTCCTTTTTATTTGGACGGTAAGGATGTATGCCCCTCGCCAGCCACACCGTTTCCACGGCGCCGCACTCCGTCTTGCCGCTTCTGTTGCCGCCGAAAACCCATCTGTTGCGTTTTCGGCATTTGTGAAACGCCATCTGTTTGAGATGAACTTTACCGCCGCTGTTGTACAAATTGATTTTCAGCCCGCGCCTGCGTTCGAGTTCCTGATTTATCTTTTCCAGCCGTTCGGCGAGGCTCGTCCTTTTCCCCACCGTTTGTTTTTTTTCTACAATAGTTGTCATAATGCAAACAGGTTTTTTTTCTATACTGTGCCGGCGAGGAAGAGTTATGAAAAAAGCGCTTGAAATTTTGTGTATCTGCTGTCTGTTTGCCGCGTCGGCGCCTATTCCGGCCGCCGCCGCTGCCGGCGGCGGCTGGTACAGAGTAACGGACGACGGAGTCGGGTTTTACTCACAACCGTCCGACGCGTCGGACGCGCTGTTCACGCTGGAAAAAACATATTACATATACGCTTCGGCAGAGACAGGCGGATATCTCGAAGTATCGCTCTTCGACAACACCGGCGGTTTCGCGCGGATAAGCGGATACGTCAAAGCGGCGGACGTCGAAGAAAGCCTCACCCCCGCCGAACCGGTTTATCCCACCGAAACGCTTACGGTAACGGCGGGAACCGTGCTTAAAAGCGGCGCAGACCCGTCGTCGGCGGACATCGCCGCCGTGGTGAGCGGCAGAACCGCGTATTATTACGGCGAAGCGCCGTCGGGCGGGTGGTATTACGTCAGGTACGACAACGCTTTCGGTTATATCAGCGCCGGCTGCGTGTCGGCGCCTGACATAGCGCCGCACCCCACTCCCATCGGCCCCGAGCCGGAGCCGGAGCCGCCGGCTGACGACGACCAACAGACCGCCGCGCCGGCCGATACGTCCACGGGCGAAATCATACTCATTGTGCTTATCTGCGTGCCCGCCGTTGTGATTGTGCTGCTGCTTTTCATGCCGCAGAAAAACGGCGGTAAAAAACCCCGTCCGCCAAGACCCAAATACATGTCGGACAACGACACCTTCGATGACCTGGATTTACTCTGACAAAGCCGCCGATGCGGCTTTTTTCGCGCCGTCAAACTTTTTGTCGAACACGGCGCGATAGAGATTTTTGAGCCAACTCTGGTCGAAATAATTTTCCGCAAACCATTTTTCGTCACAGCCCCGCGCGCAGCACTCGCAGGCGAAAGTTTTCATCGCCTTTTCAAGTCTGCGGAAATACGTTCTCACGCTCAGCCCGAGCCGCCCCGTAACGGCGTCCCTGTCTTCTTTTGTGACGTATCTGGCAACGAGAATCTCCCTGCTTTCGTCGCCCAGCGCCGAAAGAATTTCGTCGGTGGTTATTTTCAGATTGATGAGAGCGTTTTTCTTGTTCATCAGTTTTATAATCTCTTCCACCTGCCTTTCGGCGCCCAGACACACGCAGTCGCTTTTAAGCGAATGGGTAAGCACCGCCCGCCTGTAAACGAGACGGTCGATTTGCTCAGCCATGGATTCCAGCGAGGCGTACGCCCTGAGCATTGTTTCTGCTATAACCAAGTTCATTTCTTCTCCTTATTTTCCGGACGGCGGATTGCGGGGCGGGATTCCGCCTGTCCCGAGCACGATTATTATAGAAGTTCCGACGGCGCGGAATCAATATTCAGTGCCACATTTTTCGAACATATGTTCGAATTTTACAGGAAAATTTTACCAGGTGTATATTGCCAACTATGTGTCATATTTCTTAAAAAAGGCGTTTTCGCCAAAATCCGACAAAAGGACGCAATTTATTTACTAAACGCAAAAAATTTGATACAATTTCATTATGAAAAAAATCGTGGCGTGCGTGTGTCTCGTCCTGGCGCTGATGGTTTCGGCTCCCGTTGCCGCGGCGGACGGAAACACGCACTTTGACAATCCCGTGAGCGTGTGCGCCGATGAAACGGGCATATACGTCGCCGACAGCGGAAGCGAACAAAGCGTAATTTATCGTATCGGCGACTCGGCGGAAGAAATCCCCGCCCCCGCCGCCGTCGGCAAAATCCGCGTGAGCGGCGGCAAACTGTATATAATGAGCGCCGACACACTGACAGTGTACGACCTGGCGGAAAAGAGCCTCACTACTCTGACCGCCACCGGCATTATTGATTTCGCCGTCAGCGGCGAATACCTCTATTCTGTGTTCGCCGACGGCATAAGACGCAACGAAGTCGCTTCCCTCGGCGGAGTGGAAAACCTGGCGACGGAAGAAACCCGCGTCGTGAGCGACAACTCTGTTTCCGCCGTGGAAACGCAAGGACAGGATATTTACTATATTTCCGACGGAAAACTCGAAATAAAGTCGGGAGAGATTTTCAAAAACCCGGTTAGACTTAACGGGCAAACGGACATAGCCGCGGACGGACAAAACATTTTCGTTTATGACAGCGCCGATCTGAGCCTCGTAGGCGTCGAAAATTCTTCTTTGCGCAATATCCACGCCTTTGATTTCAATGTCGTGGACGTCTTTGCTTCGGGCAGCACCGTTTACGTCATAAACGGCGGGCAGTTTCAGGTTTACGTCTATAATTTCGACGGGCAGGCGCTGACGCTGACAGACGAAATTTACGGCAGCAATGAAAAAGACTACTCTACCGAATACCCCGCCATCGCCTCTTTCGCCGACATCGGTATATACACCGCCGCGCGCGACACTTATTTTTACGCATCATCCGGCACCGACGGCTGGCACGGATATATTGCGGCAGGGTCGGCCGTCATGGCGCTGAACCCGCATGACGGGTTTTATTACGCGCTGTATTTCAACGCGGACGGCGACGCGCTGTTCGGTTTTGTGGAAGCCGCCGACATGACCGCCGTGGCGCAGACGGAAATCTCCGCCGCCAAAGTCACGGTAACATCAAACGAAAGCCTTTACACACTGCCAATCGAAAGCGACCTTTACCGTCTTACCGACGGCGGAAACGCCGTGACTATATCCAACACGCAGAATGTAACGGCGCTGTGTTTTATAACGGGCTTCGCCGGCGACAGATGGGCGTTGGTGAACGTTGACGGATACAGCGGGTTTATCCCCGCCAACCGCCTGAAAGACCCGCCTGTCACCTATCCGTCGTACGAAGTGAAAATCGCCAATCCGCGCGTCGGCACCAGCCTGTCGGTCTATGCCGAACAAAGCGAAGACAGCGCCGTCCTCGCCAGAATAAGAAGCGGCGAAATGCTGAAAGTCTTCCGCACAGAAAACGGATGGTCGCTGGTGCAAATCACCGTGGACGGCCAGGAAACGTACGGCTGGGCGCAAAACGACTATCTGATTAACGAAGGCACAATGACGGATACCGTAGCGCTGGGATTGGCTCTGGGCATAATTCTGCTGCTGTGCGTCGGGTTCGCCGTTTTCTGGAAAATAAGAAACAACCGCTATAAAAAGAAAGACAAATAAATAAAAAACACGCCGTTCGGCGTGTTTTTTTATATGGCGCAGTCGGCGGGATAAATTTCGCATTCCCTGGCAGCCACAAGTTCGTCTACTTTTTCCCCCACCATTATCCTGCTGACGGACACTTCGAAGGCGGTGCGGGTGACGGTTTCGGTTTCGGAAATTTTCTTTTGGTATTCTCTGCTTTGTATTCTGCCGAACACGGCCACCTGTTCGCCCACGGTCAGATATCTGACGAAACGCGCGTTTCTGCCCCAGGCGATGCAAGGTATGTAGTCGCTTTTATTGTACGCTCTGTTCACCGCCACCAGCATGTCGCATATCTCCCTGCTGAACGGCGTGGTGCGGTACACGGTGGGTTTGCATATAAAACCGATGAGTTCTATCGAGTTGGGGTTTGCTTCTTCGTCGTAATCGAGAATTTCCCTGGCGAAAACCGTAAGCATGAGTTTGCTTTTGCCGTCCGCCATTTTGTTGTAACTCCGGAACTGCCCGTTCAGAGATATTTTGTCGCCCTTGCCGATACCCCGCTCGGCGATAAGTCTTTCGCTCACCGTCAGCGGCAGCACGTCAATCTGCTGCGAAAGCCTTTTTACGGCGATTTCCGTTTCGTAAAAAGCCTCGCCGAACATCTCGTGCGAATACACCGGTTCGGACACGATTTCACCCGATAAATACACCCTGTTTGTTACGTTCGCGTTTGTCATTTTTCGCTCTCCTTACTGTATATCTTTTTTATGCTGCGTGCCGTTGTTGTCGACGTAATAATCGGTTTTATACACCACGTCGCCCACCGGCGCGAAAGTAAATTTTTTGAGTTTGAGCGTTTCAATCACCAGCGGCAGCGCTTCCAGAATATTGTCGCTGTTGTTGTGAAACAGCACGATGGACCCGTCTTTGACCTTGCCGACAACCCGTTGGTGAATAGCGGCGGCGGAAAGCCCCTTCCAGTCAAGCGAATCGACGTCCCACTGCACGGGGATAATTTGCATTTCTTCGCACGATTCCACAAGCGTGTTGTTATAGTCGCCGAACGGCGGACGGAACAGCAACACCGCTTTGCCCGTTATGTCTGTTATTTTGCCGGAAGAAACGCTGAGTTCGTCTTTGATTTTCTCCTTCGACAGCGTCGGCATATGCGGATGCGTTTCGCTGTGAGTGCCTATTTCGTGTCCGCGGGCATCGATTTCTTTCACCATTTCAGGGAAATTGTCCACCCAGAAGCCCACCAGAAAAAAAGTGGCTTTAACGCCGTAGTCGTCAAGAATGTCGAGAATCCCCTTTGTCTTGTCGGCGCCCCATGCCGCGTCGAAAGTAAGGCTGACGACATGTCTGTCCGTATCGACGTTATACACGGGAATTCTGCGCCCCGCGCCGGCGGAAACGGCGGAGTATCCCACCGACGCCGCCGCCGACAGCAAAAGCGTCAGCGCCGCGACGGCGGCAAAAATATTGCGCAGCGTCTTTTTTCTGACAACGGCTATTTTCATTTTGCCCCTTTATTATAAAAAAAATATTTTGTCGCAGTTTGGTACGGCATACGAAATTTTGTCTTTTATTGTCGAAAGCCATGTTCTTTACGACAAATTTCACTTCGGCGAAGGGCGGCGCTTCCGCCCCCTGTTACAAATTTATTGCCCTGTCGGCGGTTTATGACAAAAGAACAAAAAAAGACGGCCGGAGCCGTCTTTTCGGTTACGTTATTCAAAATGTTTCGGGCGCGGTTTCGCATCTGACCGCTTTAACGATGTCGCATCCTTTCTTTTTGTCCTTAGGCGGTCTGCCCCTGCCGGTGCGGCTGTCGATGACGATATCTTCGGTGTTTGCCATTACGATTTCGCCGTCGGCGTAACACGCCACCATATACGGCTCCTTGACATAATCGGCAAACAGCACCGACTTGCCGCACGCGCCGTTGAAATCTATTATCTTGACGCCTTTGCGGTATCTTGCCATGACGTCTATGTCGCCCACCATGACGCGCTTCATAAAGCATTTGTCGGTAATAACTACGATTTCGCCGGCGTCGCCGACCTGTGAAGCCGAAATCACGGCGTCTTTGTCGCCCAGCAGCATGCCTTTCACGCCGCCGGATATCCTGCCCTGCTGCGGTATGTCGTTCTTTTCGAAATTGAGCACCATGCCTTTACGGGTGACAAACACGATCGATGTATCCGGAACGTCGTCCTGAACGGCAATGATACGGTCGTCGTCTTTAAGTTTCATCGCCTGGAAGGTCTTTTTCAAGAGGCCGTATTCTTCCCACGCGGTGCGCTTGACCATGCCCTGACCGGTGAAGAAATACAGGTCTCCCTCAGGCATTTTGCCGTCAAACACCGAACGGACGTAAACGATGTTTTCGTTTGCCGCGTCGCCGCCGAACAGTTCTTTGAGGGTTACGCCCTTTTCGCGCCATTTGCACTCCGGAATATCTATGCCGTCGATTTTATAGCAGTTGCCCTTGTCGGTGAATATATGCAGTATGCCGCCCGTGCTGCTTTCAAACAGCCTGACGTGCACGTCGGTGCCCGTCAGTTTTTCCACGCTGTTTTTGTTGGACATGGAAACGTGTTTTGCGGCCATGCGTTTGAGCGTGCCAGCCGCCGTCACGCCGATGACGAAATCTTCCTGCGGTTTTTCGTCGCTCTTTGCCGCGATAACGACGTTTTCCGCCGACGAAAGCATGACAGACTTTCTGGCGGTCTTATACGCGCGCTTGATTTGCCCCAGTTCGTTTTTGATGATTTCCATCTGCAGCGTCTTGCTGCCCAGCACTTCCGTGAGCCTTTTAATGAGTTCCTGCAATTCTTTGAGTTCCTGCAGAAGTTTGTCCACTTCGAGGCGGGTGAGCCTGGCGAGACGCAAATCCAGAATAGCCTGCGCCTGCGCCTCGGAAAGCGAAAACCGCTCGCGCAGGTTGTGCCGCGCTTCGGTGGTTGAAGAAGATTTTTTGATTATCCTGACGACTTCGTCGATATTTTTGACGGCTATCACCAGCCCTTCGAGGATATGCGCCCTTTCCCTGGCGTTTTGCAGGTCGAATTTGGTGCGGGCGATAATCACGCCGCGCTGATAATCGGTGTAATAGGCTATTATGTCGAGCAGACCCATCAGCTGCGGTTTACCGTCGGCGATAGCCACCATGTTTATGCCGTACGTCGTGCGCAAATCGGTGTATTTGAGCAGCGTCTGCAAAATTTTGTCGGCGTCGAAATCCTTTTTGATTTTGATTACGGCGCGCATGCCTTCCTTGTCGGACTCGTCGACAATTTCCGATATGCCCGACAGCAGTTCTTTTTTGTCTTCCCTGACTTCCAGAATCTTTTTGAGCAGCGCCGCTTTGTTGACCTGATAAGGCAGTTCCGTGATGACAATATTCTTTCTGTCGTTTTGTGTTTCTATGTGTATTTTCGCCTGCAAAGTGATTTTGCCTTTGCCGGTGGCGTAAGCGTTTTCCAGCTCTTCGCCGGCGATGACGTATCCGCCCGTCGGGAAATCCGGCCCTTTGATGATTTTCATCATCTCCGACAGTTTGATGCGGCGGTTGTCGATGTACGCCGTCACGCCGTCGATGACTTCGCAGATGTTGTGCGGCGGAATGTTAGTGGCAAGGCCGACCGCTATGCCCGAAGCGCCGTTCACCAGCAGATTGGGATATCTGCCGGGCAGCATTTCAGGCTCTTTAAGCCTGTCGTCATAGTTGCGCGCCCAGCGCACGGTGTTTTTGTCGATGTCTTTAAGCAGTTCCAGCGCCAGCGGAGTCATGCGGGCTTCGGTGTACCTCATGGCGGCGGCGCCGTCGCCGTCCACCGAACCGAAGTTGCCCTGCCCGTCAACCAGCGGCATGCGCATGTTGAAGTTCTGCGCCATGCGCACCATGGCGTCGTAAACCGAAGTGTCGCCGTGCGGATGGTATTTCGCCAGACAGTCGCCGACGACGGCCGCCGACTTTCTGTAAGGCTTGTCGGGCGTCAGCCCCATTTCATACATTGTGTACAGAATGCGCCGCTGCACAGGTTTAAGCCCGTCTTCCACGCGCGGAATAGCCCTGTCGAGAATTACGTATTCGGCATACGGCAGCATCGATTCGTGCATGATATCGGCCATCGGTTTCGTGACCAGCACGGTACCGTCGGGCAGTTTGATTTCGCCGGCGGCGTTTTCCATAGGGTTATTTATTTCTTCCATATTTTACGCTCCGTATTTGTCGAGTATCTTGTCGTCGTCTTTGTTGAAATCGGCGTATTCCGTAAGATAAGAACGCCTGAGTTCTGCGCTGTCGCCCATGAGAATGGTGAGCATCCTTTCGGCGTCGGCGATATCTTCCAGCGTGACCCGCATGAGTTTTCGGCTCTTTGGGTTCATTGTAGTGTCCCAAAGTTGCTGCGGATTCATTTCGCCGAGACCTTTGTACCGCTGCAACGCGGCGCCCCTGCCCACTTTTTCCATGCACTCCTGCAAAGCGTTGTCGTCATAGGCGTACATCACCGTGTCTTTTTTCGACACCTTGTACAGCGGCGGCATGCCGATGTATATGTGCCCGTCCATGATGAGTTCTTTCATATATCTGAAAAAGAAGGTCAGCAGGATGGCTCTTATATGGGCGCCGTCCTGGTCGGCGTCGGCGAGAATGATTATCTTGTCGTATTTGAGCGACGAAATGTCAAAGTCCTCGCCTATGCTGGTGCCCAGCGCCGCTATAATCGCCCTGTATTCGTCGTTGGCGAGCACCTGGTCAAGACGCTTGCGCTCGGCGTTGAGCGGTTTGCCTTTAAGCGGAAGAATGCCCTGAAACTTTCTGTCCCTCGCCTGTTTCGCGCTGCCGCCGGCCGAGTCGCCCTCGACGATAAACAGTTCGTTGCGCTTGTAATCCTTGCCCGTGCAACTCGACAGTTTCCCGACGAGTGTGGCGTTGTCTATGCTGTTTTTCTTGCGGGCTTCGTCCTTCGCCCTTCTCGACGCTTCCCTGACCTTGCGGGCGCAGATTGCCTTTTTGATTATGACATCGGCGACCTTGTCCTTGTCGTTTTTGAAAAACTCATCGAAACAATCGGTAATTATGCTTTCCACCGCCGGCTTGGCTTCGGGGTTGCCGAGTTTTGTTTTGGTCTGCCCTTCAAACTGCACGTTAGCCATTTTCACGCTGAGCACCAGCGTCAGCCCCTCGCGGAAATCGTCGCCCAAAAAGTTTTCTTCCTTTTCTTTCAGCTGGTTTGTGCGGCGCGCGTAATCGTTCAGGCATTTGGTGAAAGCCGTTTTAAGACCGGTCTCGTGCATGCCTCCTTCAGGCGTAGGTATATTGTTGACGTAAGAGCAGATATTTTCGTTGTAAGTTTCGCAGTACTGAAAACTGCATTGAAGTTGAAGCACGTCGTTTTTGCCCTCGAAATAAACGGGCTTGGCGAAAGCAAGCGGTTTGCTTTCGTTGAGATAGGCGACAAAATCGTTGAGGCCGCCTTCGTACAGAAAAGACGAAAAACCCTCTTCGTTTTCGCCCGCCTTTTCGTTGACGAACTCAAACTCTATGCCCTTGTTGAGAAAAGCCAGCTCTTTAAGGCGTTTGAGTATCGTTTCGCAGTTGAATTCCGCCTTGCCGAACACCCTTTTGTCGGGCAGAAAGGTTATTCTGCTGCCCGTCTTTTTCGTCCCCTCGTCCACAACCCGGAGATGCTCCACCGGCGCGCCGGAAATGATTTTGTTTTTCGCTTCGTCGAAATAACTTTCGAAACGCATGGCGTAAGTTTTGCCGTCTTTATACACTTCGACGGTCAGCCACTCGCTGAGAGCGTTGGCGACCGACGCGCCCACGCCGTGCAGACCGCCTGAAAAAGAATAGTTTTTATTGTTGAATTTGCCGCCGGCGTGAAGCTGGGTGAAAACCACTTCCACGCCGGAAACTTTAAGCTGCGGGTGAATGTCCACCGGAATGCCCCTTCCGTTGTCCTCTACCGACGCGCTGCCGTCGGGATGAAGTTCCACCCTGACTTTGGTGGCGAAACCGTTTGCCGCCTCGTCCACGGCGTTGTCCACAATTTCCCAAAGAATGTGGTGCAGACCCCTCGTCCCCGTGGAGCCGATATACATGCCCGGGCGCAGCCGGACTGCGTCCAGCCCTTCCAGAACTTCTATCGAATTGGCGTTGTAATCATTTGTAACCTGCGTCATTATACTGAAAGTCCTCCGTTTTTTAATTATAACACAAACGGCATGATTTTGCAACGAACGTGTATAATAATTATACACTGTTTTAACCTGTTTTTTGCTTACGATTTATTTCGAAAGATTATTTTTGAATAATTATACTTAAATTAAGTTATTTATACACACTCACCGGCCGACCCGGCGGCAAAAAAAAGCCGCGCGGGTTTTCCGCGCGGCTGATGCCGTTGCTTTTTGCCGCTTAAACGGAGGTCTGCTCCGAAGAAGCGGTAACTCTGTCGAGAAACGCCAGCACGTCGTCGTACACTTCGTCACGGTTGACTTCGTTGAGCATTTCGTGGCGGCCGCCCTCATAAAGTTTGAGCGACAGATCCTTTACGCCGACGTCTTTGTAATAATTGTAGAGTTTCGTAACCCCTTTGCCGTTTTTGCCGACCTGGTCGTCGCTGCCGGAGTAGATGTAAACAGGCAGGTCTTTGTTGAGTTTCTGCGCGTACTCCTTGGTATAAAGGCTTTTGAGACCGATGAAAAACCATTTGTAAAAATTGGTTGAGCAGACATAACCGCACCGAGGGTCTTTTTTGTACTTTTCCGCCTCGGCGGCGTCAGACGTAAGCCAGCTGCCGTTGCCGTTCATCTTGTTCTGATATGAGCCGAAAGTCAGTTTGAAAATCAGTTTCGCCCTGACGAAATCGCCGTGACGGCGGTACATCCATCCGGAAAGAAACCTGCCGAAAGACACATCGGCGCCTTTCATGAAGGAAGAACCGCTGAGGATGAAAGCCGACGCGTGCTTGTTGTAAGGCATATACGCCTGCGTGAGAAAAGAACCGTAACTGTGCCCCAGCACCACGATAGGCAAATCGCCGTGCTGAATTTTGATATATTCAGTCAGGCGCAGCTGGTCGCTGAGGTCATTTTCCCACATGTCGCCCTCGTCCCAGCCGAGATGCTCCATGTCAACATTGAGTCCGCAGCCCCTGTGGTCGGTTCCGTAGACATAATAACCGTTTTTATTGAGAAATTTGGCGAAATTATGGTATCTGCCCATATGTTCCGCCATGCCGTGCACCAACTGCACGACGCCTTTCGGACGAACTCGGATTTCGTCCCATATATACATTTTAACGACTTTGTCGTCGCCCACTCTGAAATCGACTATCTTCATTTATATAAACTCCGTAAAAGAGGAAAAACCCGTATATGTAACGCGCCGAAGCGCGGCAAGCAACAATTTCTACTATCTAATTATAGCAAAAAAACGCCATAAGTCAACAAGGTATTTTTATTTGCAAACAAAGATATACTTTTATTATGAAAACCATCGTATTTACAGGCGGCGGCACCGCCGGGCACGTCATGCCCAACATCGCCCTGATAGACATTCTGTCAAAAGAATACCGCTGCGTTTACATCGGCTCCGACGGTATGGAAAAGCGGCTCGCCCTGCCCGCCGTGGGCGAAGAAAACTATTTCGAGATAAACGCCGCCAAATTCCGCCGCAAACTCACGCCGCAAAACCTGACACTTCCCTTCAAAGTGGCGCGCAGCGTCAAGCAGTGCGCCGGAATCCTGAAAAAACTGTCGCCGTCGCTGGTGTTCGCGAAAGGCGGATACGTTTCTTTTCCCGTGGCTCGCGCGGCGTTCAGGCTGAAAATCCCCGTCATCATTCACGAAAGCGACGCCAGCATGGGGCTGGCCAACAGGCTGATTAAAAACAAATGCGCCGCCGTGCTGACGTCGTTCGACTCCGCCGCGGCAAAATGCGGAAAAAACGCCGCGCGCATGGGCAGCCCGATACGTCAAAGCATTTATTCCGCCAATAAAAAACTCGGGCTGCTGTCCACCGGTTTCGACGGCAAGCGAAAAATCGTGTGCGTCGTGGGCGGAAGCCTTGGCGCGGCGTCGCTGAACAAACTTCTGCTCGAAGCGCTGCCGCTGGTCACAACCGACTACGACGTGTTTCTTATAAGCGGCAAAGGCAAAAAACTGCCAGTCGCCGCCGAAGGTTTCGCTCAGACGGAATTCGCCGACAATATTTTCGACATTTTCGCCGCGGCCGATGTCGTAGTGGCAAGGAGCGGCGCCAACACGGTGTTCGAACTCGCCGCCATGAGAAAACCCATGGTGCTCATCCCCCTTTCGCGCGCGACACGGGGCGAGCAAAAACAAAACGCCGAATATTTTTTTGAAAAAGGCTGCTGTCTAACCGCCGACGAGGACGCCCTCACCCCCGAAACGCTCAAGGGCAAAATAGACCTGGCCATCGCCGGCGCCGACAAAATGAAAGACAACCAGCGCCGCCTGAAACCGGACGGCACAAAAGCAATCGCGGAAAAAATAAGGCAGATTGCCGAAAGACAAAATTAAAGGCGGCTTTGCCGCCTTTTTTCATCAGAAAATTCCTTCCAGCCTGCCGCCGAAATACTCCGTCAGAAAGTCCTCGTCGCCGGCTGCCGCGCGGCAGCCGCCGCGCGCGGAAACATTGTAGACAAACAGTTTATTCGCGGAAGGCGGAGCGAACAGTTTTCTGGCTATGTCGGCAAGGTCGTAAGTGACGGTTTTTTGTTTTTTCATGGTCTTTTCTCCTTTACGCCTTGATTTTAGCAAAACAATATTGACAACTGTGTGTCAGCATTGATAAAATATTTTTATGCAAAACGATATTTTACTCGGCATGCTGTTTACGCTTGTATCAGAAAAAAAGTGTACGGCAAAGCGGCTGGCCGCCAAATACGAAATAAGCGTCCGCACGGTTTACCGATATCTCGACGTGCTGAATCAGGCGGGGGTGCCGCTGGTTTCTTTTCAGGGCGCAGGCGGCGGAGTGGCGGTCGCCGACAATTTCAGGCTGGACAGAACATATTTCACCAAGGCGGAATACGACAAAATCATTTCGGCGCTGGAAGCCTTCGATATATCCGCGGGCGGCGAAAGCGCGCTGATTGACAAATTCAAGGCGTTGTCGATGAGCGACTCCCCCGGGTATATCCTGCAAAGCGAAAATCTGTTTGTCGACACCCCGATGACCGGCGGTGCAAAAAACAAGATGGAAGCCTTCGGCGAAGCCATTTACGGCAACAAAGTCTGCCGGATTGTCTATCACTCCCGCAAAGGCGAAATAACCGACAGAAAAATTCTGCCCCACGCCTTTACTTTCAAGGACGGACAATGGTACGTTTACGCCTTTTGCCGCAGCCGAAACGATTTCAGGCTGTTCAAGGTGTCGAGAGTATACTCGGTGTTTGTCACCGACGAAACTTTCGAAAGACTGCCGCTTCCGCCGAAGCGGCAGAGCGAAGACGAATACTCGGCACTGCCGAGAGTGGAAATTTCGCTGGAAGTCAGCGAAAAATGCCGTCCCGACGTGGAAGAATGGCTGGGCATAGAAAACGTGCGCAGAAGCGGAAACGGCTTTTACGCCTCAGCCGTCCAGGTTTACGACAGGCAGTTGATTTCGCGGCTCATGAGTTTCGGCGACGGCGTTAAAGTGCTCGCCCCGCAGGAAGTCAGAGACGACGTGCGGCGCACGCTTAAAGCCGCCCTTTCCGTTTACGGCGAAAAAGAATAAAAAAGACGCGCAAAAAGCGCGCCTTTATTTTTTGCCGAAGGATTTTGTCAAAACGTCGGATTTATATCCGTACACGGCGTCCTGACGGCGTTTCATGTCGGCCGCCGCCTCGTCAATAAGCGTTTTTATGAGCGACGCCATGTCAAACTCGTCCCGCCAGAGATAATACGCCAGCGACCCGGGTATGGTGTTGATTTCGTTGACGAAAAAACCGTCGTCCGTCACAAGAAAATCCACCCTGACAACCCCTTTGCAGTCAAGGGCGGAATATATCTTTCTGACGGCGTCCGCCATGTCGCCGTACATCGGGCACTCGAACGGAAATCTCCGCTTGCTTTCCGCCATGCCCTTGCGCCCTGCCGAATATTTGTCTTCAAAAGAAAGATATTCGTGCCATGTCAGCGGATTTTCCGCTTTGCTGACCAGGATTTCACCGCCCTTTTTGACGGCGGCGATGTTTACGTCGGAAAAGTTTTTCAGCGCCTGCTCCACAATGGCTCTTTCGTCAAACTCAAAAGCCGTATCGAGAGCGCGCATAAGTTCGCCGTCGTTGCCGCACACGGAAATGCCGATGCTGGACCCCAGATTGCATGGTTTGACAATCGCCGGATATCCCAAAGCCCCGCTTATTTCGTCTATGACGCCCACTTTGTTCGATTGGTATTTTCTTTTGTCTGTCCACGCGCTTTTGGTCACGGGCAGCCCCAGCCCTTTGACAAACTCCTTAAAAACTATTTTGTCCATGCCCACGGCGGAAGCGGTAACTCCGCATGAAGTATAGGGCACGCCGCACAGTTCCAAAAGCCCCTGCGCCCTGCCGTCTTCGCCGTTTACGCCGTGAAAGCACAACAGCGCGGCGTCGACGTCGAAAATTTTTTTAAGTTTTCCGCCCTTTTTAAGCCAGAGCGTTTTATACGGCGGCACAAAGGCGACTTCGGGCAGACGTTTTATTTTTTCTTTGTCGGCGAAATCCGACGGACTCGGCATATTTTTCGCCAGCAGCCATTTTCCTTCTCTCGAAACATACACTTCGGCAAAGTTTTTCATGTTCGCCGCCGCCTGCTTTGCCGTTATCACGGAAATGTCGTGCTCGCAGCTCTTTCCGCCGTACATAATCACCACATTCATAAAACACCCCTAAATGATATTGTCGGGCAGGTCGTTGGAAAACAGGACGACATCGCCCGCCGACGCCATTCCGCCCATTTTTGCGACGGCGGCGGCGGTGCTGTCGCACAGAAAAATTCTGTCGCCGTCGAACCCCTCCTGAACAAGCCCCTTTTTCATGAAAGGAGCGTTTACGCCCACCAGAAAAGCGTAGTCACAGCTGTCCGCCATGAGCCGCCCCACGGTTACGTTGAGCGCCGCCGAATGCTTTCCGCCCTCCACTATACCCGACGCTATTACGAATTTTTTGCCGCCGAAAGTTTTCAGAACCTTCATGCTTTCGCGCACTCCGTTGACGTTTGCGTTGTAACTGTCGTCCAGAATACTCAGTCCGTTCGCGGCTTTAATCAGCTGCAGTCTGTGCGGCGTGTATTCCGTTTTTTCCGCCGCCGCGGCGACGTCGTCCGCGTTTAAGCCGATATAAAGCCCTACGGCGGCACACAGGCATATGTTGGACACATTGTGCGCCCCCAAAAGTTTCGTCTTACAGGCGAAATCTCCGTTTTTACCTTTCAGAATAAACCGACAGCCTTCGCTGTCGCACCCGGTGATTTTATATGAAAAATCACGGGCGGTTTCGCCGCACACGAATATTTTTCTGCCGTATGACGGCGGCGACGCGAGATACGGACAGTCGCCGTTGACAAACACGGCGGCGTCTTCCTTAGCGAACCTGACCGCTTCGAATTTCGTCTTTATTATATTCGGTATGCTGCCGAATGTTTCCAGATGCTGCGGTGCTATACCCGTAATAACGACTATATCGGGGCGGACTATACGGCACAGTTCTTCTATATCTCCCTCTTTTCTCGCGCCCATTTCGCAGATGAAATAATCTTTACCTGCAAAATCGCTCCGGTTGACGCACAGCGCGATTCCCATGGGCGTGTTGTAACTCGAAGGCGTTTTTACCACGGCGTATTTTTCCGACAGCATGTCGTACAAAATATTTTTTACGCTTGTCTTGCCGTAACTCCCCGTCACGGCGATGACTTTGAGATTTTCCGCCGAGGCGAGTTTGTTTTTCGCCCTCGTGATATACTTGGCCCGCACGCATATTTCCACCGGCTCGTTTACCGGCACGGATAAAACCGCGGCAAACGGCAGAAAGAGAAACGCCGCCGGATTGAACACAAAAGCGGCGAGCAGCAAAAATATCCACTGCGTAACCATCAGCCGGCACATCCTGGCGGTAAACCTCAGAGGCGTTTTTTTCTTTTCGGTAACGCACGAAACCGCCAGCAGAACCGTCAGAACAACGTGAACGTAAATCCACGCCGACGGCAAAAGAAAAAAAGCGGCCGCGCTTACGGCGAAAAACGCCGCCGAAAGTAAAAAATACATGGTTTTGAAATATACCCAAAACCCTTTTCCGATTTTATAGCCATTCAGTTGCAGAAAACAGTCGGCCTTGAAAGCGCAGACAGAATACACAAGTGACAGAATTATGTTTTCAAAAATCATATAACCCCGAAAAAACTCCTGACAGTTTTATCGAAAAGGTAAAAATCGTCCAGATAAGAAAAATGACCCGCATCATTAACGATGACAAGTCCGCTGCCGTGAATAAGTTTATTGTATTTTTTCGCCATATAAAGCGGCGTGGCGTCGTCTTTTTTGCCCCACACAAGCAAGGTTTCCGCTTTGATTTTCCGGGCTTCCTTTTCCAGAAAATCGTTGACCACCCTGACGAAAACGCCACGCATGACGCCGTCCGCCGCGCGGTAATCGTCGCTTCCACATTCCGCCAGCGCCGAAGCGTCGGCCCTGCCGGCGGCCACTTTTCTTTTAAGCCGCCTGTAACGGGCGACGGCAAGCCTCTTTGCCGGGCTGAATTTCGGTCTGATGCCGGCGGCGTCGCACAGCACGAGTTTTCCGACAAATTCCGGATACTCCGCCGCGAGCAGCACGGCGATTCTCCCGCCGAAACTGTGCCCTATTATGTGCGCTTCCCGCGCGCCGACGCGGGCGGCGAATTCCATAACCATGTCGGCGTACCAATAGGTATCGGCGCCGTCCGCCGGCGCCGCGCTGTCGCCGAACCCCCAAAGGTCCGGACAATAAACGTGAAAATAGTTTTTCAGACTGTTAAAAACAGGGGTGAAACTCTTGTTGTTTCCACCCCATCCGTGAAGCAGCAAAAGGTTTTTGCCGCTGCCTTCTTCTCTGTAAAACGTGTCAAATCCGCCGACCTTGATGATTTTCTCCATCGCTCTCCTCTGTCAGCCACATTATTTCGGCGTCCTCGCCGTGATAATATCCTTTGCGAATCCCAACCGAAACAAACCCGGTGCCGGCGTAAAGACTTTTCGCCGCGCGGTTGTTAACGTTGACTTCCAGAGTAAATCTGTTTATTCCCCTTTTTAGGCAATAATCTTTCAGCCCGTTTATGAGCGCGGAGGCAACTCCCCTGCGGCGGAATTCGGGCACGACCGCCACGTTGTTGATGTCGGCCTCGTCGATAATCAGCCTGGCGCATATATAGCCGACGGTTTCGCCGCCCGAGACCGCCCCCAGAAACACGGCGCCTCCGTCCATTTCGCTTTTCAGCATTCCGTAGTTCCACGCGTCGGCGCCGAAACAGATTTTTTCTATTTCGGCAAGCCTCGGCAAGTCGTCAAAGCCCAGCGGCGTTATCTGCATTTGTTTTCCTCCGCCTGGCTTTTTCTTATATACAGCGGCACCAAAGCGTTGGCATAAAGCCCGCGGGCGACTTTTTCGTCTATGAGCGAAATAAATTTGTTGCTGTAATCGGTTTCGTCGTCATAAACGATTTCTTTGCCGTGCGGCGGCGGAGTCACGAAATGCGCCGCTTCGCCGACCGCCGCGCCGTCTTTGAAACGCTGGAAATACACGCCCCTGTTGTCGGGCACCAGCACCGAAACGTCGTTCCCTTCATTATATGCCAATATCTCAAACGTGTTGACGGCCACCAATTTTTTTGGACGCGCCAGGCAAAACCCCTTGATTGAGGCGATGCCTACCCTTATCCCCGTGAAGGAACCGACGCCCACGTTGCAGGCGTAAACGTCAACGTCGTCAAAAGTCATGCCCGCTTTTTTCATCATTTCGTCTATTTGACCGTTGAGAACAACGCTGTGGTTGAGGCGGCAGTCCCTGTTGAACTCCGCCAGCCATTTCCCGCCGAATCTGACGGCGACGGTGAGATGCCTGCCCGTTGTGTCTATCGCCAGAATGTTCATTTTATCTTTATCTTCCTTTTTTCTTCGCCTGTTTTTTCTATATTCACCCTGATTACCTTGTCGGGGAGCAGTCCCTTTATATTCTCCGCCCACTCGATAAGGCACACACAGTCTTTCCCGCCGAAAAACTCGTCCAGTCCGAGCACTTCGGCTTCGGTTTCGTCCAGGCGGTAAAAATCAAAGTGGTTGAGCGTGAGCCTACCTTCGTACGAATTGTGTATGGCAAACGTCGGGCTGGTAACTTCCTGCGCGACGCCCAGCGCCTTCGCCACGCCTTTGGCGAACACCGTTTTGCCCGCGCCCAGTTCGCCCGACAGCAAAACCACTTCGCCGCCGACAAATTTTTCCGCGAGGTTTTCCGCCGCTTTTATGGTGTCTTCGCGGCTTGAAGAAACAAAAACTTTTTCCATATCAAAACAAAAAGGCTTAAATACGTTTAAGCCTTTTAATTATAACCTTATCCCGCCGTGTTTGCAACCGCAAATCGCAAACGAGAAACATTACATATGTAAAATCGGGCTGACGTGTTTATACAGCAAAAAGGTGAACAGCACCACAAGAGCGCAGCGCAGTATGTTGAACGGTATGACGCCTATGGTGAGATAGAAGCCGTAAAACGTCTGCTGCGTAACCCCCGGATACAGCGCCGACACCATGCCGAGTATGGCGTCCCACCCGTAAAGACCGGCGTAAAACGGTATCAGCATGAGCCAGTTTGTCAGTACTGCCGCCGCCACCGAGCACAGCGCGCCGACGAGCGCGCCGATTAAAGCGCCCTTTTTCGTCTTGTGCTTTCTGTAAATAAGCGTCGCCGGAAGCACAAAGGCTATGCCGAAAATCAAATCGCCAAGTTCGCCCACACAGCCGGTGGTGGAAAACGGCATTTTGATAAGACACTTAATCACTATAACGACGCAGCCCGCCAAAGGCCCCATGGAAAACCCGCCTATAAGCGCCGGCAGTTCCGACACCTGAATATCCAGAAACGACGGAAACAGCATAGGCAGCGGAAACTTGACCCACATGTACAGCACAAAAGACAGCGCCGACAGAACAGCCACTTTCGCCAGCGTTTTGGTGGTGAAACGGCTCTTGTTTTGCTTTTCGGTTTGTTGAACTTGTTCCATTTTTCTTCCCTCCTTATCTCCGGTCAATGACAAGAAGAAAAGCCCCCGACAATAACGTCAGGGGCAAATGAAAACCATTTTCCGCCGGAAAGCGGCTGTCTTGTCATTCTTTTCTCATCCAGACTTTAACTGTCGGTGCGGGAATCTCACCCGTCTCCTGCGCGCGAGCGCTCACGGACTATACCGTCGGTAAGGACTTTCACCTTGCCCCAAAGAATTTATCTGTCATTATTCTATGACGGCAGAGACAGTTTGTCAAGCAGCCACGGATATTTTTGCGAAATATATCTGTACACGCTCATCGGGCTTTTGCCGTCCGCCAGCATTTTTTTGACCTGTTTCATAATCATTATTTCTTTAAGGTCTGTGGTGACATAAACAGTTGTTGTTTCAGGCAGACGTTTTTTTACTTCGTCCGTGATTTCGGCGACGTATTTTTCGCTCTGGCTTTTCATAAGTATGCCCTTTGTCCTGACGCCCACAGCGCAATAACCGCCCCATGTCAGACACACGGCGTCGGCGGTGTTCGGCATTGACATCAGATATTCTTCCGCGCCGCACGCCGACGCGCATTGCGGCGCCGCCATACACAGCGCCAAAAGCAGGCACAAACAAAACTTTTTCATGTGTTAAGTTTGGGCAAAATCCGCAAAAAAATGCGCGGTTTTGCTTTTTCCGCCAAATATCACGCGCGGGCGCGTGTTACCATATGCACGGGGTGAAAAAATGGTTGCCGATTTTATAATTGTCTTCTGCGCCGTGGGTATTCTGGTTTGCCTGATTTACATTATTTTTCAGGCGAAAAAACTCAAATACGAAAATCAAAATGAACGGCGCCGGGCGGAAAAACAAAACGGTTCGCATGAAGAAAACAACTGCCGTCATGACGGAGTGTACGCCAGCGTCGAAGAAAAACACGAAGAATAAAAAGACCGCCTTTGGCGGTCTTTCGCTTTACAGACAAAATCAGTCGGTGTATTTGGTGACATTGCTGTCGTTTATCCACAGTTTTTCCAGCTGGTAAAATTTGCGGGCTTCTTCCTGAAAAATGTGCACGATTACGTCGAAATAGTCGACGGCAATCCATCTGCCTTCCGCAACGCCTTCTTTCCTTCTGGCAAAAACTCCCTGCTTTTCCATTTCGGCTTCGAGATTGTCGAAAATCGCCTTGACCTGCGGCGCGTTTTTGCCGCTGGCGATTATAAAAGCGTCGGCGACGTCGCTCAGCCCTTCGACGTCGATTACGGTAATGTCGGACGCCCTTTTGTCGGACATCGCTTTGCACATATCGTTAATCAGTTTTTCGTTTTTCATTTTTCTCCCTGGCGAGTTTTCTGTAATATTTGATGCTCTCTTTGGTAAGATGGTGCACGCTTTCGGCGCCGAAACGCCTCACCGCGCCGTTGTAGGAGTTTTTGAGGCACAGCAGAAAACCTTCGTCGAAATTAGCATACACCTTTTTGCGCGCTTCGTCAAGATTGGCTCCCCTGGTAATTTCGATTCCGTCGGCGACGTACACGATTTGTTCCAGCCTGCTCATCGCGGGTCTGCCCGTCGTGTGGTATCTTATGGCGTCGAGAATTTCCTCGTCGTCAATGCCGAAAACCTGTTTGGCCATCTGCGCTCCCAAAAAGGCGTGAACCACGGGCGGCGGATAATCGTCGTCGTTTTCGAAATTATACTTTTTCCAGTCGCTCTGCGGCACGTTTTTCGCCACGTCGTGGAGCAGGCAGGCGTAAAACGTCTTTTCCTTGTCTTCGCCCAGCATTCCCGCGAGTTTAAGCCCCTCCATAGTCATGTAAAAAGTGTGGAGATACCTGGCGTTGTCAAGATAACTTCTAACCTTGGCGCAAACCGCCGCGTGCTCGCAGTAAAGCCCCTTTTTCGCGATATACTCCCTCACGCCGTCGAACAGCAGGCTTGACGTATCCAGCCCGAACTGCACCATATATCTCAGTTCGGTGGAAGACACGTTCAGCGGCTCGTCTTTAAGCACCACGGTTTTGGCGCCGTAAGTCTTTTCGGCGAACTCTCTCGCCTTGGCGAATTTATGGTGCGCCCTCGGCGCGACGACCAGCGTCGCCAGCCGCGCGATTTCCTGCGGTTTGTACCACGTCGGAAAATCTTCCAGACTGTCGCTGCCGATTATGAAATACAGTTCGCTGTCGGCGTAAATCTCGGCGAAATGCCTGAGCGTCGGCAGCGTGTAGTTTTTTTCGGTTTTTTCCACTTCGTAATCGGACACAAAAACACCTTCGTCGTCGCCGAAAGCCAGTTTGCACATCTCATAGCGATATTGTTTGTTGGTAACGTCGCTTTTGTGCACAGGGTCGCCGCACGGCAAAACGATTATGAAATCCAAATCAAGTTGTTTTTTCGCCGAAAGCAGCATTTCGTTGTGCCCCAGATGAGGCGGGTCGAACGTGCCTCCGTAAATTCCGATTTTCCGCATGCAATTATTATAACCGCAATCGGCTTTTTTTTCAATTTTTTTGTGTCAACTCGATTTTTTTTGTCAATAATATTTTCATGTTTATCGACAGGATTTTTCTGGCGCTTACGGCGTTCGCGCTGTCTTTCACATGGCTGCGGTATTATATCGACGACAACTCCGTGTGTCTGCTTGGCGCCGTGGCCGCCGTAACGCTGCTGCTTATCGTCATAAAAGCCGTGTGGGGCGGAAGAAAAAGCAAAAAGCGCCTCAAACGGCAGGAACTGAAAGAAACCGAAAAACTCACCGCCTATTTATGTTTTTTGCCGCAGGACAAAACTCTCGCCCTGCTGAAAACGATAGAACCGCTTAAAAACGCCGTCCCTGCGGCTGATGGACTGACTTTCAGCGACGGTGAAAATACCGTTGAGGTGTCGGCGCGTTTTTCGGCGTCCCCTTTCACCGCCGGCGAATTTTGCGGCGTCGTCAAAAATTCATCCGCTGACAGAATAGACATTTTCGCCTGCAAATTCGACAAAGACGTCCACCCGCTGGCAAAAGTTTCGCCGGTGGAAGCAAGGCTGTTCGACATAAAAGCGACTTACGCCCTGCTGAAAAAACACGGCGCTCTGCCGCCCTGCGTAACAAACGGCGGCAAACGCCCGCTCACGGCTAATTTTTGGGAAACGGTGTTCAACCGTTCGAGAGCGAAATATTATTTAATGTCGTCCATGTTTCTGATTTTCACGGCGTTTCTGACATTTTTCAGGCTGTATTATCTGATAACGGGCACACTGTTGTTTTTGCTTTTCGTTTACGCGCGCTTCAACACCCGATTCAACCACACGACGGCGCCCAAAGGACTGTAAAAAAAGAACCGCCGCGGCGGTTCTTTTTTTTGTTTGATATCTCAGTATTCGATGTGCTCGATACCCTCTTTGTCGGAAAACCTGTAAAGCACGAATTTCCCGCCGATAATCTGCACGCTTTCGGCGCCGAGTTTTTCCGCCGCCTCGAAAGCCATGCTCCTGATGTCGGCGTCGCAGTTTTTGAGCACCGAAACTTTTATTAGTTCTCTGTGATACAGCGCCGTGTCCAGTTCGCCCAGCACCGTCGGCGTCAGACCGCCTTTGCCGATGATGACCGAATCGGGCAGACTGTTTGACTGAGAGCGCAAAGCGGCTCTCTGTTTTGTCGTAAGCATAAAATCCTCCCGTAAAAATCGTTCAGTCGACAAAATCGAATTCTATGTCGCCGATAAGCACGGTGTCGCCGTCTTTCGCTCCGGCTTTGCGCAGCGCCGAAATAACCCCTCTCTGACGCAGCATCTTCTGGAAGAAACTGAAAGACTCATAGTCGTCCAGCACCACGCGCCTGCCAAGCTGTTCCATAAGGCCGCCGCTGACGGTAAATATGCCCTCGCCTTCGTTTTTGACCTCGAAACCGTCTTTGTCGGGCGTTTCGTATTCGAAAGGCTCGTATTCCAGCGGCTTGAGCGGCGGCAGCGACGCCACGAGTTTTTCCGTCTCGGCAAGCAGCACGTCCACGCCTTCGGCAAGAACGGCGATAATAGGTACAATAACGACCCCCGGCAGTTTCTCCCGCAGAGCGCGGAGATTTTCTTCCGCCATGGGCATGTCCATTTTATTTGCCGCGACAATCTGCGGACGCTCCGCCAACACGGGGCTGTACGCTTTGAGTTCGGCGTTGATTTTGAGCCAGTCCGCGTACGGGTCGCGCCCTTCCTCTCCGCTGACGTCCAGCACATGCACAAGACAGCGGGTGCGTTCGATATGCCGCAAAAAGTCGTGCCCCAGACCCATTCCGTCGCTGGCGCCCTCGATAAGCCCGGGGATATCCGCCACGACGAAAGAATTGTCGAAATGCTTTACCACGCCCAGATTAGGGCTGAGCGTGGTGAAGTGATAGTTGGCTATTTTCGGCCTTGCCTCCGAAATAACCGAAAGCAAAGTCGATTTGCCGACGTTCGGAAAGCCGATAAGCCCCACGTCGGCTATTGTTTTAAGTTCGAGCACCACTTCGCGCTCCAAGGTTTTTTCGCCCGTCTGGCTGAAATGGGGAGCCTGCCTTTTGCTGGTCTTGAAGTGGTTGTTGCCCTTTCCGCCCCTGCCGCCTTTGAGAACGACAAACGGCTTGCCCGCCTCGAACATATCGGTTATAATCCTGCCCGTTTCGAAGTCTTTGACGACGGTACCCGTCGGCACGGTAATGACAAGGTCTTTGCCCTGCTTGCCGCTGCTGCGTTTCGGACCGCCGTTGCCGCCGTTTTCGGCGCGGAAGTGCTTGGCGTAGTGAAAATCATTCAGCGTGTTGAGCGAGTCGTCGGCGATAAACACCACGTCGCCGCCCTTTCCGCCGTCGCCGCCGTCGGGGCCGCCGTTGGGAACGTACTTTTCGGTATGAAAGGACACCGCTCCGTTTCCGCCGTTGCCCGACTTGATATAGATTTTCACCTTGTCAATAAACATCTGTTATTTTCCTTCAAACATTTTGAGTATGGCTTTCGCCGCGTTTTTACCCGCGCCCATGGCCAGTATAACCGTTGCCGCGCCCGTCACGTTGTCGCCGCCGGCGTAAACGTTGTCGAGATTGGTCTTGTTGTCTTCATCCACAATGACGAGGCCTTTTTTGCTGACTTCGAGTTCAGGCGCGCTTTCGCTGATAATCGGGCTGGATTTGGTGCCCAAGGCGACTATTACGGTGTCGCATTCGAGGTCGAATGCGCTGCCCGGTATTTCTTTCGGCGAGCGTCTGCCGCTGGCGTCCGGTTCGCCGAGTTCCATGCGCACGCACACCATCTTGCTTACCACGCCGTCGCCTTCGATGCGCACAGGGTTGGTCAGCAGTTTGAATTCGATGCCTTCTTCCATGGCGTGTCTTACTTCTTCGGCACGGGCAGGGATTTCTTCCTTGCCGCGGCGGTAAACGATTGTAACGCTCTCGGCGCCCAGTCTCATCGCGGTACGGGCGGCGTCCATTGCCACGTTGCCCGCGCCCACTACAGCCACATGTTTGCCGATTTTGACAGGAGTAGCGGCGCCGGGTTTGTAAGCCTTCATCAGGTTGACCCTGGTCAAAAACTCGTTGGCGCTCATTACGCCGTTAAGGTTTTCGCCCGGGATGTTCAAAAACATAGGAAGACCTGCGCCCGAGCAGAGATATACGGCGTCAAACTGTTTGCGCAGTTCGTCGAGATATACCGTTTTGCCGACGACGGTGTTGAGTTCCACCTTGACGCCGAGTTTTTTGAGGTTTTCGATTTCTTTTTTGACGATTTCTTTAGGCAGACGGAATTCAGGAATACCGTAAACCAACACGCCGCCCGCTTCGTGGAAGGCTTCGTAAATGGTGACGTCCACGCCCGCGTTGGCAAGGTCGCCCGCCAGAGTCAGACCGCTCGGACCGCTGCCGACGACTGCCACCGATTTGCCGATTCTTTCTGGCATTTTGACTTCGATGTCTTCATGAAGGAATCTGTCGGCGACAAACCTTTCCAGCGTGCCGATTGCGACAGGGCCTTCCATTCTGCCCCTTATGCAGTATTTTTCGCACTGCGATTCCTGCGGGCAGACTCTGCCGCAGATTGACGGCAGGTTGCTTGTCTTTTTGATGGCGGCGAGCGCCTCGAAATATTTCTTTTCCTTTATGTATCCGATAAATTCAGGAATGTTGATTTCGACAGGGCAGCCCTGGCGGCAAGGAGCGTTTTTGCAGTTGAGGCATCTCGACGCTTCGATGAGCGCTCTTTCCTCGTCAAAACCGTCGGTAACTTCTTTGAAACTGCGTTTTCTGATTTCGGCATCCAGTTCGATAGGATGCTGTCTTTCGATTTTTGCCATTTATCTAACCTCCCCCGTCAAATTGCATACATGCTCTTTTTCGATATCGACGAAATATCTGTTTCTGTTGATGACTTCGTTGAAATCAACTTCGTGTCCGTCGAATTCAGGACCGTCGACGCAGGCGTATTTGGTCACGCCGTTCACGGTCAGACGGCAGCAGCCGCACATGCCCGTGCCGTCAATCATGATAGGGTTCATGCTGACGACCGTTTTGACGCCGATTTCTTTTGTGACGTTGCACACCGCCCTCATCATTGGCAGAGGTCCCACGGCGAACACCAGCTCGAAGGCGTTTTTGTCTTGGTCGAACAGTCTTTGCACGACGTTGGTGACAAAGCCCTTTTCGCCGTAAGTGCCGTCGTCGGTGGTGACGTAAAGAGTGTCGCACACTTCCTGCATTTCTTTGAGATAAGCCAGCAGGCTGACGTTTCTCGCGCCCATAACGCAAACTACTTTTTTGCCCAGCGATTTAAGATGTTTCGCCTGAGGATAAAGCACCGCCACGCCGATGCCGCCCGCGACAAGCAGAATCTTGTCGGCGTCGAGATGGGTGGCTTTGCCCAGCGGCCCGACGATGTCGTGCAGACAGTCGCCTTCGTTCATTTTGGCGAGTTGCATCGTGGTGGCGCCCACCGTCTGGATAAGAAGGGTTATGGTGCCCTTTTCCCTGTCATAGTCGGAAATGGTGAAAGGAACCCTTTCCCCCTCTTCGTCCACGCGCAAGAGAATAAACTGTCCCGGGAGCGCTTTGGCCGCGATTTTAGGCGCGGACAGAACGTACTCGATGACATTGTCGGTAATCACTGTTTTTTTGAGGATATCAAACATGTTACACTCCTTTATTTATATATTTGCAGTATTGCCTGACATAGCAGGAGCCGCAATTTGGATTCTGACTTTTGCACACATATCTGCCGAACAGTAGCAGCCAGTGATGGCTTTTGGACCACAGTTCGGGCGGGATTGCCTCTTCCAGCTGTTTCTGGCTGGTCTCCACGTTTTTCGAGTCGGTAATACCCAGCCTGTTGGACACCCTGAAAACGTGCGTGTCCACGGCGATGGCCTGTCCGTCGAAAGCGACGGCGTAAACGACGTTGGCGGTTTTTTTGCCGACCCCCGCCAGACTTTCCAGCTCTTTTTTGGTGTCGGGCACCCTGCCGCCGAAGCGATGGACTATATCGTAACTCAAATCATGCAGAAATCTGGCTTTGTGTTTGTAAAACCCGCAGGAAAAAATATAACTCTCGATTTCCCCGACGGAAAGTTTGAGCATGTCCTCCGGCGTGCCGGCCACCCGGAACAGTTTTTCCGTCACCTGGTTGACGCGCTTGTCGGTGCACTGCGCCGACAGCACCACCGCCACCAGCAGCTGATAAGGCGTGTCAAATTTAAGTTCGCTTTTAGCGTCGGGAAAATGCTCCTCAAGAATTTTAAGGATATCCAGCGTTCTTTTGTCCATATCATTTGTAAGCGGGAAAACGACGTTTTCCCGCTATTTCTCTTAGTATTATAAACAAATTCACGCCGATTGTAAACCCTTTTGACAAATTATCGTCAAGCAATAAATCAGGCTATTCTTCTTACGTTAAACCCCCTGCCGTTCCATAACACGCTGAAAAATCCGACATACGAAGGCAGCGGGTGGCGCGTTGCCGCTTCCACCGCGCGGCGCAGATAACCCTCGTCGAACCTCAGGCTCAGCCCGCAGCCGACGCCGACTTCCCTCGGCGTGCTTATGACCGTGGACGGTATGCCGTTCGCCCTGAAAATCTCGTACATTTTCGCTGTCTGGTTGCGCGAGCGGAAGGCGATAATGACGTATTTCATATTACTCCTCCGTCGGGTTTATAACTAAAAACGCCTTTTAAGGCATATTATATTGTATTTGAAACACCATCAAAAAGTTAAGGAGAAACATGATATATTTCGACAACGCCGCGACAACTTTTTACAAACCGCCCGCCGTCATAGACGCGGCGGTTTACGCGATGAAAAATCTTTCCGTCAATCCCGGCAGAAGCGGCCACAGACTCGCCGTGGAAGCGGCGATGCGCGTAATGAAAACAAGACAGCTGGTTGCCGATTTCGTCGGGGCGGAAAACAGCGACAACGTGATTTTCTGCCCGGGCTGCACGCAGGCGCTCAACCTTGCCGTTATCGGCAGCGTGAAACGCGGCTGCCACGTCATTTCATCACTTGGCGAACACAACTCCGTTTTGCGCCCCCTTTTCGAACTGAAACAGCGGCGGCTTATCGACGTCACCTTTCTGGTGCCCGACGGGCAGAATAAAATCGACCCTGCGGACGTCGAAAAATCAATCAGACGCAACACGACGATGATTGTTCTAGGGCATGTGTCCAACGTGACGGGCGCCGCGCAGGACATCGCCGAAATCGGCGCCGTCGCCAAAAGGCACAACGCGGCGTTTATAGTGGACGGGGCGCAGAGCGTGGGCTACACGGCTGTCGACATGCGAAGGCAGAATATCGACATGCTGGCTTTTCCCGCCCACAAGGGTCTGCACGGAATAATGGGAGTGGGATGTCTTTGCTTCGGCGAAAAATTCAGACCGCAGCCCATTATTTACGGCGGCACGGGCACCGACTCTCACATGCTGACGCAGCCGCTCACCAGCCCCGAAGGTTATGAAAGCGGCACGCAGAATCTCCCGGGGATACTGGCGCTTGGCGAAGCGATAAAGTGGCACCTGTCAGCCGAACCGCAGGACGGTCCGAAACGCCGTGAAATAGCCAAAACGCTTTACGACGGTCTTTGCGCCATGAAAAACGTGACGGTAATGTCGTCGCCTACATTTGACGCCGGCATAGTCAGTTTTTACGTCGACGGGCAGGACTCGCAGTTCACCGCCGATTTGCTCAGCAGCCGGCATGACATCGCCGTGCGCGGCGGGCTGCACTGCGCCCCTCTCATGCACAGACATCTGGGCACGGAAAAGCAGGGTCTGGTGAGGGCAAGCGTAAGCGCGCAGAATACGGCGGGTCAGGCGCTGGCATTTCTTTCGGCTGTCAGGGATATAGCGGAAGCGTAAAAAAAAAAGACCTTCGCGTAAGCGAAGGTTTTTTTTGCCGCTCAGGCGTTTTCTTTCTGCCACGCTTCGAGCCTGGTCTTTGTGAGCGACACAAGTTTTTCTTCTTTGTAAGGCGATTGTTCCCCGCCGAAAGTATAAAGAAAATAACTGCCGTTGTCAGCCTGATAGAGAGTCTCTTCATAGCCCGCCGGGTCGCCGAAAGCGCCGTGCGCGACTTTTTTGACAACGGTCATCAGGTCTGTGTCGTAAACTTTGCCTCTGACTGTCTTTTTCATGTTACCCCTCCTGTTAAAATTACCGTTATGTAAACGCGATGAAGCTGAAAATCGGTTTGTCTGTTTCAGACACTTATATTTAACACAAAAATGAACAAATAGACAAGAAAATCACGCCTGTTTTTTGAATGTTTTTTGTAAAGATTTTGTATAACGACGGTGTTTTTTACAAAAAAGAACAAAACGGCGTTAAAAACGCCGTTTTCCCCGCAAAAAGCCTCTCACATTTTCATCAGTCGCGACACAAGACCGTCGAGTTTTTCCTTCTGCCCGGCGTTCAGCATGGGCGAAATGTTTTTGACGAACTGCGCTATCTGTTCGTTGGTGAGTTTCCCCTGCTTTTTCTGCCGCGCCACGTTGTCGAATATGTCCTGCACAAGTTTGTCTTCGCCGTTTTTGTCGTAATAATTGACCAGATTCATTATAAACTGCATTTGCTGGCGGCTCATGCCGCCGTTCGATTTGTCCATAAAGCGAAATTCTCCTTAAAAAAACTCACTATAAATATATATGCCCGCATACAATATAATGACTACTCGGTTCGGAGGTTTTTATGAACCCGCTCCCGCTGTTACTGGGATTTATGCTTATAAAAGGTCTGGGCAAAAAAGACAAGGATTCGGGCGACGGCGGTCTCGGCAGCCTTCTGGGCAACCCCGACGCAATGGCGATGCTGCCGCACGTTACAAAACTGTTTGACTCCGCCGCCACGGAACAGGAAAAAAACGACGCCGTGATGGCGCTCATGACAAACCCCGCCGTGTTCGACATCGTCAGCAGATTTGCCGCCAAAAACGACGGCGGCAAAAGCGGCAAAAACAACAACGACGACGCGCCCGCCGACGAAACCGCAAAAAATGCCGGCGAAGCCGGAAAACGCGAATACTCCGACGAAAGCAAAGAGTTTTTCCGCCCCGTGGAAAAGGTCGCCGGCGCCGAAATATCAGGCAAACTTTATAAACTTTACGACAACTGGTACGTCAAAAAGTAAAACGCGCAAAATAAAAAGCGGCATAAGCCGCTTTTAATTTTATTTTTCAGCCGAGTATTTCCAGCGCCCGCTGAATCATGCCGTCGTACGTTTCAGCCACGTTTTCAGGCTTAGGCTCAAACCCCGTGCCGTGGTGGCACACATCGTTCACCGGGGTGAAAAACTTGACGTATGTCATATACGCCGCCCAGTAAGAATCGACGATTTCGCCGTTGATGTTTGCCTGCGCCGCTTTGAGCGGAATCACGCCCTGCGCGATGCCCTTGCCGTATGTCTTGGTTCCGACGTGCACGGCGGTCTTGTAATCGGTAACGGCGCCGAGCAGCATTTCGCTGGCGCTCGCCGAGCCGCTGTCCGCCAGCACCACTATTTGCGGCGACGACGAGTTGACGTCGAAATAATCGTCATACACGCTGTCTGTCGTCTGTCTGGACACCACTTTGTCGTTTTTGTCCTTATTGACGCTTACGACTATTCCGTCGCCCGACGCGTTGCCGTCGTCCCATACCAGATAAGACGCTATTTTCGCCGCCACGTCGCTTTTGCCGCCGCCGTTGCCGCACAGGTCGAAAATGAGTTTGGTTTTTCCGCTTGATTTGAAGAGCGCCATGGCGCTTTCCATTTCGGCGACAGATTCGTCATACATAAACGTCGTCAGCCTGATGTATCCCACGTCGGACGGCAGGCTTTCGGCGTTTATTCTTTGGCTATACGCCGCCGACATATTAGTGGCCGAAGCCCCGAAATAATATTCTATCGTGGCGGAGTCATATGACGAACTTGCCACAACACCGTTTATACTGACTGTTTCGTCGCCTCGCTGCAAAACGAAATCAATCCTCTGCGAATGAATATACTTTTTGAAGGTTTCAAGGTCGGTTTTCGGGGTAACTTCAAGCGCCGTGCCGTCGGCTATGCCTTCCGAGTTGCCGTAAACCGTCATTTTCCTGACTATGTCCCCGGTAAACAGCCCCGCCTCATATCCCGGGCTGCCGATGCCCACTTCGTAAACGACGTATTCGCCGTCGGCGTCCACCGTGTAACTGACGCCGTTGCTGGCGCCGACAGGCGTACTCTCGCCGTACATCAGCGTGTAAAACTCTTCGGGCGTGAGCAGCGTCGAATACTGGTCGATACTGCTTAAAATCGCCTTGGCAGCCTGATAGGCGTAATCTCTTTCATACTTGTCGTCGCTTTCGTCCCAGATATACGCCTGCTCGTTGACAAGGTTAAGCACGTCGTTTATAAATTTCAGGTCTGGATTGGCGAGCAGAAAGGTGAAGTATCCCATAAAGAACACCACCACCAGCGCTACGGCGCAAAGCGTAACGATTAACGCCGTTTTTCCCTTGCTGCGCCTTGAAACAAACTGCTGCTGCCCGCTGTATTCGGGTATGCCGTAATACATACTCCGCCGCTTTTCTTCCTCGGCGGCCGAGGCCTTTTGCCGTTCTTCCGCCTGCCGCCGCTCTTCCTGCTGTTTATTGAACTCGTCGTCGAAAAAATCGTTCAGATTCTTGTCAGCCATTTTCACCTCGCTGTTAAAATATCGGTCATCTCACGACGTTTTCTTCCACGGCTTTATCCTGCACCGCTCCGGCGACCACCGCCGCCACGCGCTTGTCGAAAGGACTCGGTATGACGTTGTCGGCCGAAAGTTCTTCCTCCGAAATCAGCGAAGCGATGGCTTCCGCCGCGGCGAGTTTCATGCCCTCGGTAATCTTTTTGGCTTTGGAGTCAAACGCCCCGCGGAACACCCCCGGAAAAGCCAGCACGTTGTTGATCTGGTTAGGGAAATCGCTCCTGCCCGTGCCGACCACGGCGGCGCCCGCCGCTTTCGCGACGTCGGGCATGATTTCCGGTTTAGGGTTAGCCATGGCGAAAATAATGCCGTTGTTCATCGACGACACCATTTCAGGCGTTACGCAGCCCGCCACCGAAACGCCGACAAACAGATCCGCGCCTTTGAGCGCGTCGGCAAGCGTGCCGCTTCTGCCGCCGCTGCCCGTCTTTTTGACAAGTTCCCTGTGGTGCGGCAACACGGCGTTTTTGTCGTTGAGAATACCGTCCCTGTCGCAGCAAATCATCTTTTTCACGCCGTAAGTCATAAGCAGATTGGCTATGCTGGTGCCCGCGGCGCCCATACCGTTGATGACGCATGTTATTTCGTCCGCCTTTTTGCCCACAACTTTAAGGCTGTTGATAACGGCGGCGAGCACCACAATCGCGGTGCCGTGCTGGTCGTCGTGCATGACGGGTATGTCAAGTTCCTCTTTAAGCCTGCGCTCGATTTCGAAACATCTCGGCGCCGAGATATCTTCCAGATTTATTCCGCCGAAAGACGGCGCGATGTTTTTTACCGTCCTGACGACTTCGTCGACGTCCTGCGTATCCAGCACGACAGGCACGGCGTCCACCCCGGCGAATTCCTTGAAAAGAATACACTTGCCTTCCATGACCGGCATTGCCGCGAGAGCGCCTATATTGCCCAGCCCCAGCACGGCGCTGCCGTCCGACACCACCGCTACCAGGTTGTGTTTGAGAGTGTACTTATACGCGTTTTCGGCGTCCTTTTTGATTTCAAGGCACGGCTGCGCCACGCCCGGCGTGTAAGCCACGCTCAGGTCGTCGGCGTTTTCCACCTTGGTTTTGCTTTTTACTTCCCACTTGCCGCCCCATCGCTCATGGCATTGCAGGGCTTTTTCATAAACGTCCATACATTTCTCCGAGATAACCATATAATTTATTCATCCGCGGTTTCGAACTTGTCAAAACAACGGGTTTGTTCGATATATTCCTTCGCCGAAGCGAAACCGCCCTCGAAAACCGTTTTGCCCCGGGCAATCACATATACCCTGTCGCAGCCGTCAAGCGAGGCAATGTCGGAAGACAGCCTCAGCGACGCCGAAAAATCCAGCAGAGCCAGCCGCTCGGCGCCGACGGAAACGCCGTCCAGCGCGAGCAGCGAAAGTTTCCTGACCGACAGCCTCGCCAAAGCGACGGACAGCCTGTCTTGGGCGGAAAGTTTTTTCGCCTTTGTATATAATACAGTTTCCAGCCCGAATTTTTTTGCGGCTTCCAGCGCTTTTTCCCGGTAATCGGGCAGTTTTCTGACTTTCATCGGAAACTCTATGTTTTTAAGCGCGGTTTTGCCCGGCATAAGAGCGCAGTCGTCAAACACAACGCCCAGCCCCATGTCTTTCGTAGGCGTTTCTTTCAGACCGGAGCCGCGAAAAATAATTTCGCCGCCGGTGGGTTTGGTCAGCCCCGCCAGCATTTTGACTATCGTGGTCTTGCCGCACTGCACGTCGCAGGCTATGCCGACGTTTTCGCCTTCTTCCACCCTGAAAGACACGTCTTCCAGCAAAAACGATTTTTCATAAGGGTATTTTTTCGACACCCCGTCAAAACGCAACAGGCACATGTCAGTCGAGTTCGTCCAGCGTGAGCGTGTACGGCTTGATAAAATTGTTCATGAAATACCGCACTTCTTCGCTGCTGATGAAGTTGAGTTCTTTTTCTATGGAGTTTTTCGCCTTTTTGAATTCGTTGTTTGACGATTTCAGTTCCGTAAGGCATTTGATATACGCGCTGAGTTTGTCGGCGTATTTCACCAGCCTGCTTTCCGGCGAGTCCTTGTCGGGTCTGAGCATTGCCTCATACGAAAGGCGCATTTCTTTCGGCAGCATGCCAAGCAGTTTGTCGGTGGCGACTTCTTCCACCGCCTTATAGGCGTCCCTTATTTCGGGGTTATAATATTTGACGGGCGTGGGCAAATCGCCTGTGATGACTTCGCCCGTATCGTGAAACAGCGCCAGCGCCGCCACGCTCTTTTCGTCGTAATTTTTTCCGAAATACGTGTTGCCTATAACCGCCAGCGCGTGCGCTATAATCGCCACCTGGGCGGAGTGCTCCATCAGGTTTTCCCTTTCGGTGGAACGCATAAGCGACCAGCGGTTGATGTATTTCATTCTGTCAATATAAGCGAAAAAACTATACATAAAAAACATCCCCTTTCAATTCGACAGTATAACAAAAAAGTCGGCGTTTTGCAACGGCATAAACAAACGCCGCGCGTTTAATATTATCCCCAAAACGCTTGACAGAAACACAAAAAGGCGTATATCATAAGGCAAATCAAATACGGGGTGCTGTAAAAAGCTGAGATTATACCCAAGGAACCCGCAAGATAATGTTTGAAGGGGAAATTGTTCGAGGCACTCCGCGTTTTCGCGGAGATTTTTTATTGCCCTCCGAAAGGAGAAAATTTTATGAGTAACTTTTTGTTGTTCGCCGACGCGACGGAAGTCATCAACATTCTGACAATCGTCGTTCTGGCGCTGCTCATCGTCATCTGCCTTGTTGTGTGCGTAACCAACAAGAAAAACCCGCAGACCACGAAGAGCATTGTTTACGGCGGCGCCTGCGTGGCGGCGTCCTTCGCTTTGAGTTTTATCAAGGTTTCCATGACGTACGGCGGAAGCATAACCCTTGCCAGCATGCTGCCTCTTTTCATCTACTGCTACGTTTTCGGCGTGGGCAAAGGTCTGGTCGTAGGCGTTGTTTACGGTCTGCTGCAATTTATCCAGGGTCCGTACTTCATGACTGTGCCGCAGTTTTTCCTTGACTACATTTTGCCTTTTGCCGGTATATGCCTCGCGGGCGTGTTCAAAAAAGTCATGCCGGAAAAAGGCGCGATATTCTGCGGAGCCGTTCTGTTTTCCATACTGCGCCTGGCGTTCCATATCGGCGCCGGCATTATATGGTTCTATCAGCCTGACGGCGTTGTGGGCACGCTCCCTATATTTGGAGATACTGCGGGTATGAGCGCGTTTGTCTATTCCTTCCTTTACAACGCGATATACATGGTGCCTGAAACAATAATTCTGTTGGCAGTGCTCTGGTATCTTGTCGCCAGCAAGCAATTCTTCACTCTCGAAAAAATGCTTACCAAGGTCAAAGACGAACCTGCAAAGCAAGACTGAAAAAATTAAATCAAATTAAACAGCAACCCCGCATAAAATGCTTGTATGAAAAAGCATGTTAAACGCGGGGTTTTTGTTTTGCTGATTATCGCCGTCGCGGCGGCGTCCTGTCTGATAACTTCCGCCATAAAAAACGGTTTCGCCGCGAGCGACCCGCAAACGCCGTCGGACGCGCCGGTCACCGCGTTGCAGGTGACGGTAAAAGACCTGCTGGGCAGAGCCGTCGAAGGCGCCACCGTGACGATTGCCGAAAGCGGCGAGTCTTTCACCACCGACAGCGCCGGCAAAACGCCGGTGATGACGGTGCCCTTTCTGGAAACGCCGCTGACGAAAACCGTGGACGGCGGGTTTTCTTTCGTGACGGTGGTGGTGACCCGTCAAGGATACGTTGACTATATTCTCTACAACTGCCTGGTCTACCGCGCCCGCACAAGGAGCGGCCCGTCCATCACGCTGTTCACCGTTACGCAGACGTCGTCGCCATTCGTCAGCACGGTGGAAGTCCCGCCGGAAGACTGGACGAAAGAATTTTTGCGATATATCAAAGACAGAGAAACCGAGCAATAAAAAACCGCCGTAAAGGCGGTTTTGTTTTGTTGACGATATTTATTTCGTTTGTCGGCGCCGCCGTCAGACTTTCGGCACCAGATGCCCTATTTTGCCGTCCGCCCTGCGGTACACCGCTTCGATGTGCCCCGACGCCACGTTAAGGAACAGATAAAAATCGTGGTCGACGAGTTCCAGCCCGGCGACGGCTTCTTTGAGGTCTTCGGCTTTGACTTCGAATTCTTTGGTTCTGACGATTTCCGGCACGTCGTCGATTTCTTCTTTGGCGATAAATTCCGGTTCCGCCACAGGCACGACGTCTTTCTGCTTGTCGATAAACTTGTCTCTGTGTTTGATGAGCTGTTTTTCAAGTTTCGGCAAAGCCAGGTCGACGCAGTCGTAAATATGCTCTCCCCTGACTTCCGCCCTCAAAAGCGTGCCTTGATAGGATATGGAGATTTCCAGCACTTCCTGCTTCTTTTCCCCCTTCATAACCACCCTGGCGGCGGCCTCGTGAGGGAAATATTTGTCAAGTCTGCCGAGTTTTTTCTCCAAGACTTCCATGAGTTTTTTGCTCGGGGAATAGTTTTTCGTGACGATGTCTAATTTCATTGTGCCACCTCCCTGTAACTATATTTTAACAAAACGGCGGAGCGATTTCAATAGTCTTTGGATTTTTGCCGCTATTTTTCTTAAACAGGTTTATGCCCCATGCGCGCAAAAAAGGACGGGATGGTCCCGTCCTTTTTATTTTATATTATTTGTTGGCGAACGTAAGTTCGTTGCCGTCGAAGTCGACAAGCACCGTCTGGCCGCTGTGTATGGTGTTTTTAAGGATTTCTTCGCTGAGCCTGTCTTCCACCATACGCTGAATGACGCGTTTGAGCGGACGAGCGCCGTATTCTTTGTCATAGCCTTTTTCGGCGAGATAGTCCAGCGCCTTGTCGCTCACTTCCAGTTTCATGCCGTTTTCCGCCAGACGTTTCGCCAGGCTGTCGGTAAGGATTTTGGCGATTTGTCTGGTTTCCTGCTGAGTCAGCTGGTGGAATATGATGATGTCGTCGATACGGTTGAGAAATTCCGGTTTGAAACTCTCTTTGAGCGAATCCATCAGCTGTTCTTTCATGTCCTCGTACGCCTTGTCGTCCTCGTCGTTGAAACCGAGTTTGCGCATTTTGTTTATCTGGCTGACGCCGTTGTTGCTTGTCATGATGATTATGGTGTTTTTGAAGTCAACCACCCTGCCCTTGCTGTCGGTAAGCCTGCCGTCGTCGAGAATCTGCAACAGAATGTTGAACACGTCCGGGTGAGCCTTTTCGATTTCGTCGAACAGTATCACCGAGTAAGGTTTTCTGCGCACTTTTTCGGTAAGCTGACCGCCGTTGTCGTCAAAACCGACGTATCCCGGAGGCGCGCCTATGATTTTTGAAGTGGAATGCTTTTCCATATACTCGCTCATATCCAGCCTGATGAGCAGGTTTTCGTCGCCGAACACGGCTTCCGCCAGCGCCTTTGACAGTTCCGTCTTGCCGACGCCCGTCGGACCCAGGAAGATAAACGAGCCTATCGGGCGTTTAGGGTCTTTGAGCCCCGCCCTTGCCCTTCTTATGGCTTTTGCCACGGCTCTCACCGCCTCGTCCTGACCGACCACTCTCTTGTGCAGCACTTCTTCGAGATGCATGAGCCTGTCGCTTTCGGTTTCGTTGATACGCTCCACCGGAATGGACGTCCATTTTGAAACGATTTTGGCGATTTCGGCTTCGCCTATGCTCGGCTGGCACTGTTTGATTTTGTCGGCGTGCGCCTGTTTTTCCCTTTCGATTTCGGCTTTCAGACTGTCAACTTTGTTTTTGAGTTCCTGCGCCTTGTCGAATATCTGCCTGCTGGCGTATTGGTTCATTTCGAAATTGAGCCTTTCGAGTTCGTTTTCCTTGTGCTTCACGTCCTCAGGCAAAATGTAGCTGTCGAGTTTAGCCCTGCTGGCGGCCTCGTCGATAAGGTCGATGGCCTTGTCAGGCAAAAACCTGTCGGAAATATATCTGTCGCTGAGTTTCGCCGCCGCCTCGATGGCTTCGTCGGTGATTTTCACCTTGTGGTGCTGTTCGTATTTGTCGCGCAGCCCTTTGAGTATGAGAATGGTGTCTTCAACGCTCGGCTGGTTGACTATGATAGGCTGAAATCTTCTTTCCAGGGCGCTGTCCTTTTCGATATACTTGCGGTATTCCTCAATGGTCGTGGCGCCTATGGTCTGCATTTCGCCTCTCGCGAGCAGCGGTTTGAGAATGTCGGCGGCGTCCATTTTGCCTTCGCCGGTGCTGCCGGCGCCCACCAGGTTGTGGATTTCGTCGATGAATATGATTATATTGCCGTTTTTGGTGACGAAGTCGATGGCGTCTTTCAGCCTTTCCTCAAAGTCGCCCCTGTATTTTGTGCCGGCGAGCAGTCCCGCCAGGTCAAGCGAAAACACGATTTTGCCTTTCAGAAGTTCAGGCACGTCGTTGTTGACGATTTTCTGCGCCAGACCTTCCACCACGGCGGATTTGCCGACGCCCGGTTCGCCGATAAGTATCGGGTTGTTTTTGGTTCTTCTGCTGAGAATCTGAATGACCCTTTCTATTTCCTCACTTCTGCCGATAACAGGGTCGAGTTTGCCTTCCTTTGCTTTCTGCGTCAAATCGACGCCGAATTTGGCGAGTTCGCCCAGCCGTTCTTCGGGGTTATCCGCCTGCGCTTTGCCGCCCTCGGCGCGCGGAGCCGCCTGTACGCCCAGCACCGAGCCGACGGTCTTTTGCAGCGCCGCCACGTCCACGCCCATCTGTTTGAGTTTGCGCACGGCGTAACTGTCTTCGTCCAGCAATATGGCAAACAGCAGATGCACCGTGTCGACATAATAACTGTCGGTCATGGCGGCCAGCCTTTCGGCGACCTGCTCCATGTTTCTCACCCTGGCGGATATTTCCAGCTGGTAGCCGCCCTGGTTGTCGCTCCCTATGCGGAAGTTGTCTTTCGTCACGCCGAACGAAGCCAGGATTTCTCCCGCCTTACCCTCGGAGTACATAAGACCAAGCAGCACGTGCTCTGTTCCAAGCACGCTGTTTCTGGTGCGCGAGGCGATATCCTGCGCCACCCTTATAGCCTGCAACGCGTTTTGTGTAAATCTTTCAAACATAATAAACACCTCCTTTTTACGTCAAATACGTCATGAATTTTATATATGAACCGGCTTTCGCCGTCAGTTTAGTATTTCGGCGAGATTTTTCGCCGTGTATTCCGCGCGGAAAATTTCCCGCTCGGTTTCGGTCATCGCCGCGCCCCTTTTCAATGTCAGGTTGGCGGGCAGCACGTCGGTCAGAAAAGAATTGAGCCTTCCGACGTCGCGGCATTTTATAAGCCCCAGCGCCACGCCCGTTTTGACGTCGGCAAATCTTTCGAAAAACTCGCCAAGCGGCAGCACATAAGCGTTTTGCAGAATGCCCTTCGCCCTCATAATCCTGTCGGTGAGCGCTATTTTGTTGCCCTGATACAGCGCCTGACGCTCTTCCGCCTCGAATTCGCACAATCTGACGGCGGCGGTGTTCACACTGCGCAGAATTTCCTCTTCGCCGTATCCAAGCGAGATTTTGTTGGAAATCTGATACAGATAACCGCTGTTTTCGCTGCCCTCGCCGTAAATGCCGCGCACCGTCATTTTTTTAGCGGTAAGCGCCTTGACTAGCGACGGCATTTTGCCCGAACGGGTCAGGGCCGGCAGAAACATCATTACAGACGCCCTCATGCCTGTGCCCACGTTTGTCGGGCAACTGGTCAGAAACCCAAGCGCGTCGTCGTAAGCAAGGCTGACGCCGGAAATTATTCTGTCGTCCACGCGTCTGACCCGCTCATACGCCCCGCTTATGTCAAACCCCTTTACAATGCTCTGTTCCCTGATATGGTCTTCCTCGTTGAGCATAACCGCCACGCTTTCGTCGGCGTTTATCATAACGGCGCCGCATCTGCTGTTTTTTGTCAGGTCGGGACTGATGAGATGTCTTTCAACCAGCGCTTTTTTGCGCAAGTCGTCCAGTCTTGACATGAGATACAGGCTGAACCTGTCCGTGTTTTTAAGCAGGTCGCTGACCTTTTTCATAAAGCCGAACGCCGCTTCGCTTTCAAGTTTGTGCGGAAAAGGCAGTCCCGCCACGTTGCGGGCAAGCCTGACTCTGGAAGAAAGCACGGTATTGTCGATATCTCTCATATTGCCCCCATGTCTTTCAGCCGCTGTCTGACGGCTTCCGCGTCGTCGTATCTCATTTCACGCTCGGCTCTGGCGAGTTCCGCTTTGAGCGTTTCCGCCAGTCGGGCTTTTTCGCCCGCCGTTTTCGAGCGCGGAACATGTCTTGTGCCGCCCTGAATTTTCGGCAGCATACCCGCTATGGTGCTCCCGAACGCCGAATAACAGTCGGGACACCCCAAAAAGCCCGTATGCAGAAATTCGCTCAGCCTTGTGCCGCATTCGGGACACACGGCGTCTTTGACCTGCCCCTGACTTTTTCTCGAACGGTCATACAGCATTTCCTCGCGCCGCCGGGCGCAGTTTTCGCAAAGATAAACCTGAACCGCTTTGCCGTTTTTTATCTGGGTAATAAAAGCCGTCGCCTGGGCGCCGCATACAGCGCATTTCATTGCTTTTCACCTCCGCAGGGGTTTTTCATCAGATACACCAGAAAACTTTTCAAAAGCCCCGCCCTGACGCGCTCTTTGCGCTCCTTGTCAAAAGCGACGATGGCTTTGTCGCTCAAAACGGTTTTCATGATATCCCGCTCTCTTTCGCTTATGAGTTTGTCGGCGCTCAGCCTGTCAAGTATCTGGCACGCCCTGTGATAACCCACCTCGTCGCCGAGGCTGTTTGTCACGAGTTCCGACAGATAGTGTTCGTCGTCCGTCAGTTTAATGAGCGTAACGTAACCGCCGCCCCCTCGCTTGCTTTCCACCGCGTATCCCTTGTCGACCGTGAACCGCGTCGACAGCACATAGTTTATCTGGCTGGGCGCGCAGTTGAAATATTGCGCCAGATCGTTGCGCGAAATGAGTATGGAATTTTCATCGCCGAAAAGTTCCGTCAGAAAATTTTCTATAACGTCGCTGATGTTAGCCATATTTCACCTCGCTCGAATTTGACTTTCTTTGACTTTCATTTATTATTATATGCCGACTTTTTGTTTTGTCAATAGTTTCGAGACATTTTTTCTGAAAAATTTTGACTTTCTTTGACTTTTTTGTTACGGGATTCCCCCTCCGCCGCCTGCAACGAAAAAAATCCCCGCCTTAAAGCGGGGTCAACGTGAAAACGCAGTGCCGAAACCAAAGACGGGCAAAACGCCCGTGGACGTCAGAATGCGTCCGCGCAGGCGTAAATTGCCGAAATCACACCGCCTGAATCAAAAGAATAACAATCGCCCGCTCAAAACAAAAAACCGCCTGAACGGCGGTTTTGTTTTTATCTGTCCAGCATGGCGCTGTTTTCGTGTTCGTACTTGACGCTGAGTTTCGCCAGCGTGCGCATGAGCGAAACTTTGGCGAGATAATACGCTTTGGCTGTCTGCGCGTTTTCCATCGCCTCTCTCTGGCGGCGTTCTTTGTCCAGAAGTTCGTTTTGCTCCATCTCCGACGGCCAGAACACCGTCTGGCAGAAGATGATGACTTTTTCAGGGGTGACTTCCATAAAGCCGTTGCTGTTGGCGGCGTGATACCATTTGCCGTCCTTCTGAATTTTGAGGTCGCCCGAAACCAGCGCGGTCACGAGCGGCGCGTTGCCTTTAAGCACGCCCATCTGACCGCCGACTGTGTTGACGATGACAGATTCCACCTCACCCCGGTAAAATGTCCTTTCAGGAGTGATGATTTCCAGATTAAATAACTTTGCCATAATTATCCGACACTGAAATTAAAGTTTTTTCGCTTTGCTGCGCGCCTCGTCAATGTCGCCCACCATGAAGAACGCCTGTTCAGGCAAGTCGTCCACTTTGCCTTCGAGAATCATTTTGAAAGACTCTATTGTGGTTTTAAGCGGCACATATCTTCCTTCCAGCCCGGTGAACACCGTGCCGACAAAGAAAGGCTGCGACAAAAATCTCTGTATGCGTCTTGCCCTGTTGACGGTGAGTTTGTCTTCCTGGGACAGTTCGTCCATACCGAGTATGGCGATGATGTCCTGCAACTCTTTGTATCTCTGCAAGGTTTCCTGCACGCTGCGCGCCACGTCGTAATGCTCCTGGCCGACGATTTGCGGTTCGAGAATACGCGAGTTTGAAGCCAGCGGGTCAACCGCCGGATAGATACCTTGTTCCACCACCTTTCTGGAAAGCACCGTAGTGGCGTCCAGGTGGGAGAACAGCGTAGCCGGGGCAGGGTCGGTAAGGTCGTCGGCAGGCACGTAAACAGCCTGTATCGACGTAATCGAGCCGCTGTTGGTGCTGGCGATGCGCTCCTGCAACGCGCCGAGTTCCTGCGCCAGCGTCGGCTGGTAACCGACAGCGGACGGCATACGTCCGAGCAGCGCCGAAACTTCCGAACCGGCCTGTATGTAACGGAATATATTGTCAATAAACAGCAGGACGTCCTGGTTCTTCTGGTCACGGAAATATTCCGCGAGCGTAAGCCCCGTGTACGCCACGCGCATACGGCTTCCAGGCGGCTCGTTCATCTGACCGAACACAAGCGCAGTCTTGTCGATAACGCCCGATTCCGTCATTTCCTGAATCATGTCGTAGCCTTCGCGGCTTCTTTCGCCGACGCCGGTGAATATCGAATAGCCGCCGTGTTCACTGGCGATATTTCTGATAAGTTCCATTATAAGCACGGTTTTACCTACGCCGGCGCCGCCGAACAGACCAATCTTGCCGCCCTTTACATAAGGCGCCAGAAGGTCTATAACCTTGATTCCGGTTTCAAACTGTTCCGTGCTGTTGTTCTGTTCGAAAAATTTAGGAGGCTCGCGGAAAATCGACCAATGTTCCGACGCTTTGATTTCACCCTTTTTGTCGATAGGCTCGCCCAGAACGTTCATGACTCTGCCAAGAGTGCCGTCGCCCACGGGGATTTCAATGCTGTCGCCGGTGGTTTCCACCGAGAGACCTCTCGAAAGACCTTCTGTCGCCTGAAGCGCTATACACCTGACGGTATTTTCGCCCGAATGGAACAGCACTTCCAGCACGACGTCTTTGTCAACCCCCTTGATTATGAGTTTTTCATGAATTTTGGGGATATGTTTTTCAAACCTGACGTCGACAACAGGCCCTATAATCTGGCTTATTTTGCCGATAAATTTTTCTTTTTGCATATCTGTCCTCTTTTAGTTTCCGCCGGTTGAGCCGGAAACGATTTCCTGCAATTCGTTTGTGATGCGCTCCTGCCTTGCCCTGTTGTATTCTATATGCAGTTTGTCGAGCATTTCGTCGGCGTTGCGCGTCGCGCTCTGCATGGCCGTCATGCGGGCTTTGTGCTCGCTGACAGAAGCGTGCAGCAAAATTGAAAACACCATGCCGACCACATACTGCGATATGAGCGCTTCAAGGACGACGTCGGGACTCGGGTCGTACATCAACGTGGAAGAAAATTTCTCCGCCTGTGAAAACTGCGTTCTGTCAAGCGGCAGCACCTCGAAACACATAGGCTCCTGGTTGCTCTTTTCGTCCATATCGGTAAAGATGATGACGGCTTCCCTGATTTCCTCTTTGAGATAATCGTCCATAATGTCGTAAGCGATGCTTCTGGCGTCTTTCAGCGTCGGGTTGCCGATGGAAAGATATTCGGCTTCCACTTCCATTTTGTTGCGCTTGAAAAACTCCGCCGCCGTCTTGCCGAAAGTGATAATCTTTCTGTCAGGGTTTTTGCTTATTATGTCATACGCCATGTTCAGGACGTTGTGGTTGTAACCGCCGGCAAGCCCCTTGTCGCTGGATATGACGATATAAGCGGTTTTGCCTTCGGGGCGGAGTTCGAAATAATCTTCCCCGCACTCCACGCAGTCGGCGTTGGCAAGCAGATTGCTTATCGACTTTATTAAACTTTTGAAATAAAGCAGGTTTTGGTCGTATCTCTCCTGCGCGCGCTTTACTTTCGAAACGGAAATAAGTTCCATCGCCTTGGTAATCTGGCGCGTGTCGTTGATACTTTTAATCCTTGCTTTGATATCGGTTATGTTTGCCATCTTTCAATCAGATTTTTTCCGAAAAACTCTTTATAAAAGACGATGTTCTGTCACTCAGCCACTTTTTGCTTTCGTCGGAAAGCACTTTGCTTTCGTCTATCTGCGCCAGCAGCGAAGGATTTTCGTCTTTGACGCATCTGATAAATTCGTCAAAATAACGATGGACGTGTTTTTTGTCAATCGCCACAAATTCAGGCAGTTCCACCACATAGAGCATAACTACCTGTTCCGCCACCGGAATCGGCTGATACTGAGGCTGCTTGAGCAGTTCCGTCAGCTTTTCGCCCTGCAGCAGCGTGGCTTTTGTCACGGCGTCGAGGTCGGAGCCGAACTGCGTGAACACCGCCAGTTCGCGGTACTGCGCCAGTTGCAGACGGAGAGTGCCCGCCACGGAGCGCATCGCCTTTATCTGCGCCGAGCCGCCCACACGGGAAACCGACAGACCCACGTTTACGGCAGGTCTCGTGCCGGCGTTGAACAATTCGGTTTCGAGATAAATCTGACCGTCGGTTATGGAAATGACGTTTGTCGGTATATACGCCGAAATGTCGCCCGCCTGGGTTTCGACGATAGGCAGCGCGGTTATTGAGCCGCCGCCCAGCGATTCGCCGAGTTTGACCGACCTTTCGAGCAGTCTGGAATGCAGATAGAATATGTCGCCCGGATACGCCTCGCGGCCGGCCGGACGTTTGAGCAGCAGCGACAGGGTACGGTAAGCCACGGCGTGTTTTGACAAATCGTCGTACACAATCAGTACGTCCTGCCCCCTGTACATAAACTCTTCCGCCATGGCGCAGCCCGAATAAGGCGCTATGTATTGCAGCGGAGCCGAGTCGTTGGCGGTGGCGCTGACGATGATTGTGTAATCCAGCGCGCCGAAGGCTTCCAGTTTGCCCGCTATGTCGTTGACGGTACTGGATTTCTGACCGACGGCGACATAAACGCACACCACGCCCTTGCCCTTTTGGTTGATGATTGTATCGACGGCTATGGCGGTTTTGCCCGTCTGTCTGTCGCCGATAATAAGTTCCCTCTGGCCGCGGCCGATAGGAATCATGCTGTCAATGGAGATAAGACCCGTCTGCAACGGCTGCGACACCGGCGCCCTGTCCATAATGGAAGCGGAAGCCACTTCGATTTCGCGGGTTTTAGCGGCTTTGATTTCGCCTTTTCCGTCCAAAGGACGCCCCAGCGGGTCGACTATTCTGCCCAAAAGGCTTTCGCCCACAGGCACGCTCATCAGTCTGCCCGTCGTTTTGACGCGCATCCCCTGTGAAATTGAGCCGTCGTCGTCCAGCACGACCGCGCCAACTTCATTTTCTTCGAGGTTGAGCGCGATTGCCGAAGCGCCGTTTTCTATGGACAGCACTTCGAAATATTTTGCCTTGCCGAGACCGCTGACTTTTATGATGCCGTCGCCCGAGTATATAACCTCGCCCACGTCGGCGATTTCATTTGTAAGTTTAGCCTCTTCGACCTGCTTTTTAAGAAGGCCGGCTATGTTTTTGATGTCTAATTGCGCCATAAAAAACCTTATTTCAAAGATTGTTTGAGTTGTTCGAGTTTGCCCGCCAGCGAACCGTCGTAAACGACGCTGCCGTCTATGACTTTGATGCCGCCGAGAAGCGAAGAATCCACTTCATAGGCAAATCCGGCTTCTTCTCCCAACTTTTTCTTAAACAAATTTTCGATTTTCTGCCTGCTTTCGTCGGAAAGCGGCTTGCTTGACAAAACGCGAAGAGTTTTCATCAGTTATTATCCCAACCTTTCAAGCATTCGTCGATAACCTTCTTGTTGTCGGCGGCGGAAACTTCCCTTTCCAGCACTTTCGACGCGATGTCGATGGCAAGACTGCCGACTTCCTCTTTGACTTCGGCCTGAAGTTTTGCCTTCTGGTTTTCGATTTCTTTTTTGGAGCGCTCTATCATGTCGTCCGACTTTTTCTTGGCTTCGGCAAGAATCTCCTTGCTCCTGGCTTCGGCTTCTTTTGTAGCCTCGAAACTGATGGTTTCAGCCTTTTTGCGGGCTTCTTCCACGATTTTGTCGGAATTTTCTTTGATTTCTTTGACTTCCGCGCTGAGCCGCTCGTTTTCTTTTACCGTCTGTTCAACCGTCTCTTTGCGTTTGTTGATAAACTTGACGACCGGATTGTACATCAGGTATTTCATGAAGAACACCAATATCAACAGCAGCAGAATGTGCTGAATAATATCGAATAAGTTTAATCCCAGCATTGTAAAAACCTCTTTTCAAAAAATAACGGTTTGTCTTGGTTGATTACACGACAAACAAGAGCAATATGCTGATGAACAAACCGTAAATAACCGTCGTTTCGATAAACGCCAGACCTATCATAAGCGTCGAACGGATTTTGCCTTCCGCCTCAGGCTGTCTGGCGATGCCTTCCACGCTCTTGCCGACCGCGATACCCATACCGAGACCGGCGCCGATACCTGCCAGCAGCGGGATAGCCGCCGCGATTGCGGTCATACCATCGATAAGCAGCAATTGGTTGATTGCCATCAAAACTACTTCCATTTTTTCCCTCCGAAAAGTAAAAAGTGATGTTTTCTTTGTTTTTTATTTTTGCCTCGGACGTAGCGCCCGTCGGCTAAAGACTATTCAATCGCTTCCGCCACGAAAGACAGCGACAGCACGCCGAACACGTACGACTGAATCAGCGCGTGGAACAGCGTAAACAGTATGTAACAGAAGGACGGCAGCACAGGCGTAAGCGGAGCCAAAACGTGCGTGATCAGCGACATCATAAGGAAACCGCTGAGAATACTGCCGTACATACGGAAAGTCATCGATACCGGCACCGCCACGTCGGTGATGACCGTGATGCCTATCTTATACTTGCCGAGATATCTCGCCTTTTTCTTCTTTACGCCGTACAGGTGTATCGTCACGAAAGTCATGAGCGCCAGCGCGATACACACGTTGATGTCGGTGTTCGGCGGGCGTATGCCCAGCGTTTCGGTGAGCGTGCCTATACAGATGAACGCCGCCGTCGCGAAAGCGTAAGGCCCCAGCGTAGGCGCGTAGCCGTGCACGTTTTCCTTAGCCATGTTGTCGAAGCAGGTGACTATCCACTCGATAAACGCCTGGAAACCGGTCGGCACCGTTTTGAATCTAGGGAAGATTACAAAACGGAAAATCAAGGCGAAAATAATGAGCGCGCCAACGGTGATATAAGCGCTTATCGCCGTTTCGGTAATGGCGATACCGCCGATTGTGAATACCGTGGCGGGGAAGACCTCTTCACCGACGACTTCACCGATTGACGGATATGTAGCCCCGGCGTTGATAACAAACCTGTCCAAAGCCCACACTAGAACAGAAAGCGCCATGCAGAGCAGCATGAGATAAAGACTTATCTTTTTGCCCTTCGGCACAGGCTTCTTTTCTTTTTTGGACTTTTTAGGGACGTCCGGCTGCTGATTTTTCAGTTCTGCCGGATTTTGCATTACGTTTTCTTGCATAACAAACCCCTATCCTAAAAATTTTACGATACAAGTTTCGACTCCGCGCAAAAAAGACAGGATTTACCTTGCCCTGGTATATCCCGTCATGTCGGCGACAGCCACAAGACGTCCTTCTTCGTCGGTGACGTCCACACGGTAAAAACAAACTTTTTTGGACTCACCCACACGGACGGCTTTCGCCCTGATATATCTGCCCGTAGTCTTTTGGAGGTATTGCACGGAACTCGACAGCGTGACGGTGAAAAATTCCCCGCTGTTGGCGGCAACCGCGAACGCCGAATCGGCGAGTGTATAAATAACCCCGCCCTGGACGATACCGTCGGCGTTGAAGTGGTTTTCGTCGAGATTGACGCCGCAGACGGCGTATCCGTCGCCGACTTCCTCGATGTTTACCCCCACCAGTTTCTGAAATCTGTCGTCTTTGAAAAATTCTTGCGCTGCCAGTAAGTTCTTCAAATACACACCTCTTATTTCTAACATTATAATCACATCATCGCAAGCCGTCAAGGCAACGGCGAAAATAAAAACAAAAAAAGACGCCGTAAAAGGCGTCTTTTTTATATCGTCAGTCTTTATTTTCCCATTTTTTGGCGTCTTCGATTATCTTGGGAATCTGTTGCGGAGGCACTTCCTCGTATCTCACGAATTCAAGTTCGTAGCTGCCCCTGCCCTGAGTCATGCTTCTGAGGTCGGTGGCGTACTTCATGATTTCGCTGAGCGGCGCTTCCGCGCTTATAATCTGTCTGCCGTCCACGTTTTCAACGCCAAGTATTCTGCCGCGGCGCTTGTTCATATCGCCCAGAATGTCGCCCATAAAGGCGTCCGGCACGCTTATTTTCAAGGCGTAAATAGGTTCGAGAATAGTCGGGTTGGCTTTCGAGCAGCCGTCCTTGTACGCCAGCGAAGCGGCGATTTTAAAGGCTATTTCCTTGGAGTCGACTTCGTGATAACTGCCGTCGTACAGTTCCGCCCTGATGTTTACGGCAGGATATCCCGCCAGCACGCCGTGCTGCATGGCTTCCACAAGACCCTTTTCCACGGCAGGTATAAACTGTCTCGGCACGGCGCCGCCCACGACGCTGTCCACAAACAGAAAGTCTCCTTCCGGATACGGGCTGAATTTGATTTTGCAGTGACCATACTGCCCGGCGCCGCCCGATTGTTTTTTATGCTTGCCTTCGGCGTCCACCGCTTTTTTGATGGTTTCCCTGTACGCTATGCGCGGCTCTTTGAGCACGGCTTCCACACCGAATTTGTTTTTGAGTTTTTTGCAGATGAGTTCAAGCTGGGTTTCGCCCACGCCGTTGACAAGCATTTCGCCCGTTTCGGCGTTTTTGGTCACGGTGAAAGACACGTCCTCGTCCTGCAGGCGGTACAGCCCGCTGAAAACCTTGTCCTCGTCGCCCTTTTTGGCGGCGTACACCGCCATGGTGAGCACCGGTTTAGGCAGTTCAACCTGAGGCACGGTGACAAGCCGCGAAGCGTCGCACAGCGTGTCGCCCGTGGAAGTGTTCTGCAATTTCGCTATGGCGCCTATGTCGCCCGCGCAGGCGGAATCGACGGCGTCCTGTTTTTTGCCTTTGACGAAATACAGCGCGCTGATTTTTTCGTCGGAATCTTTATTTACGTTTCTGAGCGTCATGCCCGTTTTTACGCAGCCGGCCAGCACTTTGAAAAGCGACAGCCTTCCGACAAACGGGTCGGCTATGGTCTTGAAAATTTTGACGGCGGCGGGAGCCTTTTCGTCGCAGGCGATTTCCACCGCGTCGCCGTTTTTGTCGAAAGCGACGGCGGGTTTCGCGTCTGCCGGGCTAGGCAGCAGGCTGACCATTTCGTTCATCAGGTTGTAAACGCCCTTGTTGCACACGGCCGAACCCGCGATTACAGGGATACAGCTGCCCTGCAAAACGCCCTTTTTGACGCCGTATATTATTTCTTCTGTGGTGAAAGTTTCGCCGGCGAAGTATTTTTCCATCATTTCCTCGTCGCTTTCCGCCGCCGACTCCACAAGTTTCAGTTTGAGTTCGTCGTATTCGTCTTTATATTCGTCGGGAATCGGCACCTGAGTGGTGGTGTCGCCGAACATAAACGCCTTGCCGTTAAGCACGTTGACATAACCTATCATTTTTTCGTTCTGCATGATAGGTATCTGCATAGGCGCGATTTTCGTGGTATATTTTTCTTTGAGGGCATGCATGGTGCCGATATAATCGGCGTTTTCCTTATCCGTGCCGTTAAGAAACAAAATAGCGGGAATGTTGTTTTTGATGCAGTAGTCCAGCGCTTTTTCGGTGCCCACCGAAACCGAGCCGCCCAGCCCCGACACAACGACGGCGCCGTCCGCCGCGCTGAGAGCAAGTCTCATTTCGCCTTCGAAATCGAAAAATCCCGGCGTGTCGAGAATGTTGAATTTCGCGGAGCCGAATTCACACTCGTAATAGCAGTTGGCGAGCGCCATGCTGATGGAAATTTTTTTGGCGATTTCTTCCGAGTCGAAATCCATCACGGTGTTGCCGTCCTGAGTGGTCCCCTGTCTGTCAATCGCCTTGGCGTTGAAAAGTATGGCTTCCGCCAAAGTGGTTTTACCTTCGCCTCCGTGACCTATGAGGGCCACGTTTCTGATGTTTTTTGCTGAAAAATCCGCCATATACGCACCTCGTGTATTGATTTTTAGACTGCCGCGCTTGTATATTAAACGCTGTTGACGCGCTTATCTTTCTTACTACGGAGCAACGCCGCCTAACGGATTTACTATAACACAATCACGGCGTCATTTCAATACCAATTTGGAAATTTTTTACCGTCTCACGGGGCGCATCCGCCGCAAAAAGCGGCGTATTTGGCGAACTCCGACGTCGAGCAGTCGGACAGATTTATCCGCACTCCGCCCTTCTGCCGTCCGCGCGCCAGCAGATTTTTGACCGCGAGCGCCCCGGCGACGTGCTTAGCCAGTCCGGCGTTTCCGTCGTAAAGCGGCAGACCCAGCGCCGCCGCGAAACACCGCTTTTTCAGCACATAGTGCGTGCAGCCCAGAACCGCCGACGAAAACTCCGCCTTGTTTATCCCCGAAAACCGCTCCGCCAGGTATTCCGTCAGTTTTCCGTCGGACTCGCCCCTTTCTATCATACCCGCCGCCTCCGCCAGCGGAAAGACATACGCGCCGTCATGGCGAGCGACAAACTCCCTGAACGCCGCGCTCGACGCCGTGGCTTCCGTCACAAGCACCAGCGTCCTTTTCGGGGCGGGCTTCACCGCCGGCTGCAGCCCGAACACGGGCACGTCGGGATACGCCCGCCTGATGTCGCCGATGCACACCTCCGTCACCGTGTTGCACGCCACGACAATGGCTTTCGGGTTCGCCGCCGCGATTTTGTCCATGCTTCTCAGCGCCAGCAATCTGATTTCATCGTGGCTTCTGACGCCGTAAGGCGCGTTGAGATTGTCGGCGTAGTAGACGAAATCCTCAGCCGGCATGAGTTTTTCCATTTCTTTGAGCGTCGAGATTCCCCCGACGCCGCTGTCGAAAACGGCTATCTGTTTTGACATATATACTCCTCGGGTTTTATATTCTTTTTCATTTGTATGCCGCCGCAGGGCGCGAATATGTCGGCGGCGGCTCCGCATGCCGTAAGCGCCGCGATTTTTTGCGATAAATAATGAAATAATGTTGCTAAAAATAAAAATCTGTGATAAAATGCCTTGGTAAAATGAACATTCAGCAAAAATTTTAAGGGAGTTTTGAAATGCCTAACATTAAATCAGCGGAAAAAAGAGTAAGTGTTTCTTCGGCGAAAAAGTTGCAGAATAAAATGGTTGCCTCTCAGATGCACACGGCAATCAAAAAATTCAACGCCGCGATAGCGGAAAACAACGTTGAACTTGCCGAAAAACTCATGTCCGAGGCGGCAAGCAAAATCGATAACGCCGCTTCCAAAAAAGTTATTCACAAAAACAACGCAAACCGTAAAAAGTCTCAGATTGCCAGGGCTCTGCACCAGCTGAAATCGGGCGTCATCGTGGTTAAAGCCGACGCCAAGACTTTGAAACAGGCCGAGCAGAAAGCCGCCGCGCAGAGAAAAGCCGAGGAAAAAGCGGCTGCCATCGCGGCTTGGAAAGAAGACAAAGCAAAGAGAGACGCCGAAAAACTCGCCAAGAAAGACCCTAAAGCGGCGAAGAAAGCGTCTAAAGAAAAGAAACCGGCAAAAGCCAAAACCGAAGTCGCCGCTCCTGAAGCGGAAACGGCTCCTAAAAAGAAGGCTTCCAAAAAAGCCAAAGCCGAAGACGCGGAATAATCCTGAATCAAAAACCCGGCGTAACGCCGGGTTTTTTTATTCCCCTTTCGCCGCGGCAAAAAAAAGAGCGCCCTTTGCGCTCTTTTTATTTTTTATCAAGCATTTTTTTGAGTTCTTCCAGAAAACTGTTGCTGTCCTTGAACTGGCGGTAAACCGAAGCGAACCTTATGTACGCCACGTCGTCAAGTTCTTTAAGCCCGTTCATGACCATTTCGCCGATTTTTTTTGAAGAAATTTCCTGTTCGAGCGAGTTGTAAATCTTCTTTTCTATCTTTGCCACCATTTCGTCTATGTCATGCATGGTGACGGGACGCTTTTCGCACGATTTGATTATGCCGTTTTTGATTTTGTTTACGTCAAACTGCTGTCTGCTGCCGTCCGCTTTGACGACGAGTATCGGCGTTGTTTCCACCGTTTCGTATGTGGTGAATCTCTTGCCGCACGAGTTGCACTCTCTCCTGCGCCGGATGGCGTTAAGTTCGTCCACCGGGCGCGAATCTATGACTTTCAGGTCGTCGCAGCCGCAAAAAATACATTTCATTGCTCACCCCTCACTTGCGGAAGTAATCCACGCCGGCGGCAAACAGCCGCATGTCGTAGTTTCCGTCCACGTTTTTGTAAAGGTTGTCGCCGATACGTTCGCTGTGCCCCATTTTGCCGAGCACTCTGCCGTCCGCCGACGTTATGCCCTCCACCGAATATACCGAACCGTTCGGGTTATAAGGGCTTGCCATGGTGGCGTTGCCGTCAAAGTCGACGTACTGTGTGGCAATCTGCCCGTTTTTGACGAGTCTGTCAAGCCACTTTTCATCGCACACAAACCTGCCTTCCCCGTGCGAAATAGCCACGTCGTACACTTCGCCCACTTTGACGTTGGCAAACCACGGCGACAGGTTGCTCGCCACCCTGATTTTCGCCACTTTTGAGATATGTCTGCCTATATTGTTGAAAGTCAGCGTAGGCGAGTCTTCTTTGAGCGGAGAAATGGAGCCGTTAGGCACCAAACCGAGTTTGATGAGCGCCTGAAAACCGTTGCATATGCCCAAAATAAGCCCGTCGCGCTTGTTCAGCAGGTTTTCGATGCTCTCTTTAATATACGGGTTGGAAAACACCGTGGCGATAAACTTGCCCGAACCGTCAGGTTCGTCGGCGCCGGAAAAGCCGCCCGGAATGGCAAGTATCTGGCAGTCGTCTATCGCCCGCGCAATGACCTTGACACTGTCGTTAATGTCCTTCGACGTAAGGTTTTTAAGCACGAAACTGCTTGTCACGCCGCCCGCTATTTCAAACTGCCTTGCCGTGTCGTATTCGCAGTTATTGCCCGGGAACACCGGTATAAACACTCTCGGTTTAGCGACGTGCGCGGCGCTTGCCCTGCTTCCAGTGCTGTAAGAGAGGTTTTCCGCTTTGCCGGCGGCAGGCGCCGTCGTCGGATATACTTCTTCAAGCCTGCCCTTGTACGCCGCAAGTAAATCGCCCGCGGCGATTTCCTCGCCGCCCACGCGCACTTTGCCGTCGGAGTTGGTCACGCCCAGAAGAATTTTGTCTATGCCGTCAAGCAGACTTTCGTCGGCGGCGTCCACAATGATGTCGCCGTACATCGGGCGGAAGAAATCGGCGTTTTTCACGAAATCCACGCCCACGCCGTTGCCGAACACGCTCTTGGTGACGGCGGCGTACGCCCCGCCGTCTTCCGTGACGGTGGCGTATTTCACGTTGCCGCTCAGGATATTTTCGTTGACTTTATCATACAGCGCGAGGGCGTATTTCCAGTCAGGCGTATAATATTCGTCGTGGCGTACAGGCAGAAGATAAAGTCTGCGTCCGCTGCCGCGCAGCACGTTGTCGGTTATATCGGCGCACTTGGCTGTGCCTATGGCAAAGGAAATCAGCGTAGGCGGCACGTCGATGTTTTCGAAAGTCCCGCTCATGGAGTCCTTGCCGCCGATTGCCGCTATGCCCAGCCCCTTCTGCGCCTCGAAAGCGCCCAAAAGAGCCGACACCGGCTGACCGAAACGCTCGGGGTCGCCGCCCAGCCGTTTGAAAAACTCCTGCAGGCTGAGATATATGTCTTTTCTGTTTACGCCCGCTGCCGCCAGTTTGCTGACGCTTGTCAGCACGGCGTACATACTGCCCACAAACGGACTGTTTTCGGTAAGATGCGGGTTAAATCCGAACGCCGCGACGCTGGCGGTGTCGCTGGTGTCTTCGCCGAGTTTCGCCGCCATGACGATTGAAGGCGTTTCCTGCGTTGTTCCGCCGTAAGGCAGCAGCACGCTTCTGGCGCCTATCGTGGAGTCGAAAGTTTCCACCATACCCTTTTGTGAACAAACGTTGAGACGACCGAGTTCCGCCGCGAGAGCCGCTTTATAGTCGTCCTTTTCCAGCGCTTTGACGACGGCGTCGTCAAGCGTATCGAAGAAAGAACACCTGTTTTCCTTTATGACAACGTCGTTTTTCTGTTTGACGCCGTTTGTGTCGAGAAAACTTCTCTCTATGTCGACAATGGCTTCTCCCTTAAAAAACATACGGAGTCTGCCCGTGTCGGTGATTTCCGCCACGTTTGTGGCGGCGAGGTTTTCCTCACCGCACAGACTCACGAATCTGTCGAGATTCGCCCTGTCTATAACAACCGCCATACGCTCCTGGCTTTCGCTTATGGCAAGTTCCGTGCCGCTGAGTCCCTCATATTTTTTAGGTACTTTTTCAAGATATATATCGATACTGTCGGCAAGTTCGCCTATGGCGACGCTCACGCCGCCCGCGCCGAAGTCATTGCACTTTTTGATGAGTTTCGAGACTTCGGGATTCTTGAACAGCCTTTGTATTTTTCTTTCCGTCGTGGCGTTGCCCTTCTGCACTTCCGCGCCGCAGGTTTCCACCGATTTAAGGTTGTGCGACTTTGACGAGCCCGTGGCGCCGCCGCAGCCGTCCCTGCCCGTGGCGCCGCCCAGCAAAATGACGACGTCGCCTTTTTGAGGTCTGCTCCTGACGACGTTTTCTTCTCTGTTCTGCGCCACCACAAAGCCGGTTTCCAGGCGTTTAGCCACATAATTCGGGTGATAAACTTCCTGCACGAAACCCGTGGCAAGTCCTATCTGGTTGCCGTAAGACGAAAAGCCCGCCGTGGCGGTTTTGGAAATCACCCTTTGCGGCAGTTTGCCTTTAAGGGTCTTGTCCACCGGCTGGGTGATATCCGCCGCGCCGGTAATGCGCATGGCGTGATAAACATACGTCCTGCCGCTGAGCGGGTCTCTTATCGCCCCGCCGAGGCACGTCGCCGCGCCGCCGAACGGCTCGATTTCCGTAGGGTGGTTGTGCGTTTCGTTTTTGAACATCAAAAGATAATTCTGCGGAACGCCGTTTTCTTTAACGCTGACTTTCACCGAGCAGGCGTTAATCTCTTCCGACTCGTCGAGATTTTTCAGCATGCCGCGCTTTTTCATAAACCTGACCAGGCAAGTGGCAAGGTCCATCATGCACATATGCTTGCCGCGCGGGGCGGAAACTTCCTCGTATATCTTTTTATAATCCTCAAACGCCTCGCCCACGCGCGGGTTGTCGGATATGATTTTGACGTCGGTCAGTTCCGTCGCGAAAGTGGTGTGACGGCAATGGTCCGACCAATATGTGTCAATAACTTTAAGTTCGGTAAAATACGGGTCTCTGCCCGATTTTTTGAAATAATCCCTTACAAACTCCAAATCGGCGACCGTCATCGCGAAACCATTCGTGGCGTGATACTTTTCGATTTGTTCTTTGCCGAAGTCTATAAACCCGCGTACCTTTTCTTCCTGTCTGACGGGCTGAATTTCGTCTTTCAGCGTGGCGGGCAAATCCGGCGAGGCCTCTCTCATCTCTACCGGGTTTATGAGAAACTTCTCTATCCTTTCCTTGTCGGCGGCGGAAAGACTGTCAAAAATATAGACGTTCGCCGTTTTGACAAGCGGTTTGTCTTTAAGTGTCAGAAGCTGCGCGCACTGCGCCGCGCTGTCGGCTCTCTGGTCAAACTGACCGGGGAGATATTCGGTAATGATTACGGTTTTTCCGCTGAAATCCACGCTGTCGAACACCCTGTCGACAGGCGGCTCGGAAAACACCACGCTCACCGACTTTTGAAAATCCTCGTCGGACAGCCCCTCGACGTCGTATCTCAAGAGATATCTCATATTGCCGGCATCGATGCCAAGCACGTTGCGCACGTCGGAAAGAGTTTTTCTCCTGGCGACGTCGAAACCTTCTTTTTTCTCTACGTAAATGCGATGTATCATACCGTTCTCCGTTATTTGACGCCTATGTCAGTGCGGTAATGCATGTCTTTGAAAGAAATCTTTTTGACGTTGGCGTAAGCCTTTTCGCGCGCCTCGGCAAGGTTTTTGCCCATGCACGTCACGCCCAGCACCCTGCCGCCGTTGGTATAATATTTTCCGTCCTTTTTGACCGTGCCGGAATGGAACACGACGCAGTCGTCGTCAATGTCACCGAACTCGATTTCGTATCCCTTTTCATAGGCTTCGGGATATCCGCCGCTGGCGATGATGACGCATATACTGGTGCGGTCTTTCCATTTGAGTTTGACCTGCGACAGTTTCTGGTCGATGACTTTGTTGAAAATGTCATACAGGTCGTTTTCCAGACGCACAAGCACCGCCTGCGTTTCGGGGTCGCCGAAACGCGCGTTGTATTCCAGCACTTTGACGCCCTTGTCGGACACCATAAGCCCGAAGTACAGCACGCCTTTGAAGGTTATGCCCTCGCTGCAAAGAGCGCCAAGCGTAGGCAGGAAAATGTCGTTATACGCCTTTTTCATTTCGGTTTCGCCGAAACGCTGCGAAGGCGAAAAAGCGCCCATGCCGCCGGTGTTGAGTCCTTGGTCGTTGTCCAGCGCGCGCTTGTGGTCCTGGCTGGTCACCATAGGCAGAATCGTCTTTCCGTCGCAAAAAGCCAGAACAGACACTTCGTACCCTGTCAGGAATTCCTCAATGACAATCTGGTTGCCGCTCTTGCCGAATTTATGGTCCAGCATGATTTCGTTTACGGCTTTCGTCGCTTCTTTTTTGTCTTTGCAGATAATAACGCCCTTGCCCAGCGCCAGACCGTCGGCTTTGACGACGATAGGATACTCCGCGGTTTTGAGATATTCTTTGGCGGACCTGGCGTCGTCAAACACCTGATAATCGGCGGTAGGTATGCCGTATTTTTTCATCAGGTTTTTGGAAAACACCTTGCTGGCCTCAATCTGCGCGGCGTCTTTTGTCGGGCCGAACGCCCTGAAGCCGTTTTCGTTGAGCAGGTCGACAAGCCCCAGCGCCAGCGGGTCGTCCGGCGCGACAACCGTCATTGAAATGCCAGGATGAGCCTTGACAAATTCAAGTATCCCGTCCAGGTCGGTCGCCTTGATGTCGGGCAGACATTCGGCGATGTCGCTTATGCCGCCGTTGCCGGGCGCGCAATAGATTTTCGTGATGTCTTTGTTTTTTTTCAGAGCGTAGCAAATCGCGTGTTCGCGACCGCCGCCGCCGACAACCAGAACTTCCATAAAATCCCCCATGTGTCGAAATTTACAATAATATAATAACAGCAAACCGCTTTGTTTTCAATAGCGAAAGCGAAAAAAACGGCGAGGCGCAAAACAACCGCCCCGCCGCCTGAATCAGTGTTTGAAATGCCTGTTTCCGCAGAAAAGCATGGCTATGCCGTTTTCGTCGCAGGCGTCGATGCTGTCATTGTCTCTTATGCTGCCGCCCGGCTGTATAATGCCGCTTATACCCGCCGAAGCGCACAGGTCGACGCAGTCCCTGAACGGGAAGAAAGCGTCAGAGGCGACCACCGCGCCTTTGACCCTGTCGCCGGCGTGCTCGATAGCCTGCTGCATCGCCCAGACTCTGCTGGTCTGCCCCACGCCTATGCCCAGCGTGGCGCCGTCTTTCGCCACGACGATGGCGTTTGATTTGCAGTGCTTGACCACTTTGTAGGCGAATTCGAGGTCGGCTTTCTGACCCTCCGTAACGTCGCTTTTGGTAACGCGTTTCGTTTCGTCAAACAGAACGGTGTCTTTCTGCTGAACCAACAGCCCGCCCGCCACGCGTTTGAGGTCGGGCTCGGCGTATTTTCTAGGGCAGTCGATGTCGTCTATCACAAGCACGCGCAGGTTGGCTTTGCTTTTAAGCACTTCAAGCGCCTTGTCTGTATAGCCTTTCGCCACCACCACTTCGAGGAATATTTTTACGAGTTCGGCGGCGAGTTCTTCGTCCACCACACCGTTGAAAGCCACAATCCCGCCGAAAATGGACACAGGGTCGCAGGCGTACGCCTTTTTATACGCGTCAAGCAAAGTTTCGCCCTCGGCGACGCCGCACGGATTGGTGTGTTTTACGGCCACGGCGCACGGTTTTTTGAACTCTCTCAAAAGTTCTATGGCGCCGTTCGTGTCGTTTATGTTGTTGAAGCTGAGTTCTTTGCCGTTCAGCTGTTTGGCTTCGGCTATGCACGCCGTGTTAGGCAGCGCGTTGCGGTAAAACGCCGCGGACTGGTGCGGGTTTTCGCCGTAGCGCATATCCTGCACTTTTTCAAAGGCGAAAGAAATCTTCTGCGGATACTCTATGCCAAGTTGTCCGCGCAGATATGTGGCGATAAGCGTGTCGTAAACGCTGGTATGCTCAAACACTTTGTACGAAAGCAGTTTTTTCGTCGCGAGCGAAACTTCGCCGTTGGCTTTGAGTTCGTTCACAACCGTTTCGTAGTCTTCCGGGTTGACGATAACCGCCACGTCCTGATAGTTCTTTGCCGCGGCTCTTATCATGGTAGGCCCGCCGATGTCGATGTTTTCGATGGCTTCGGCGAAATCCACCCCGTCTTTCGAAATAGTCTCCTTAAAAGGATACAAATTGACGGCGACGATGTCGATGGTGTTTATGCCGAGTTTTTCAAGTTGCGCCATGTGCTCGGCGTTGCTCCTCATGGCGAGCAATCCCGCGTGCACGGCCGGATGCAATGTCTTTACCCTGCCGTCGAGACACTCCGGAAAACCCGTTATGTCGGAAATCGAAATGGTTTTGACGCCGGTTTTTTCCAGCGCGGCTTTCGTGCCGCCCGTTGATATTATTTCAAACCCGAGACCGACCAGTTCTTTGGCGAAATCCACCACGCCGCTCTTGTCTGACACACTGATAAGTGCTCTCTTTTTCATAAGCGTTTACTCCTTTTCACACAACATTTTCACGGCGGCGGGCATAAGTCTGTGCTCGATTTCCAGCACCCGCTTTTGCAGTTCTTCCGCCGTCATACCCTTGTCGACAGGGCACTTTTCCTGAAAGATGATTTCGCCCGTGTCGGCGTGTTCGTCGACGTAATGCACGGTGGCGCCCGTCTCCTTTTCGCCCGCGGCGATAACCGCCTGGTGCACCTTCAGCCCGTAATAGCCCATACCGCAGTATTTAGGTATCAGCGACGGATGCACGTTGACGATTTTTTTGTCGAAGCGCTTTACTATTTTTTCCGACAAAATGCGCAGATAGCCGCACAGCGCGATGACGTCGGTGTCATAGCGCAGCAGCACTTCCAGAATTTTGTCGTTGAAAGCTTCTTCGCTGCCGAAATCCTCTCTCTTCACCACAACGGCCGGTATGCCGTATTTTTTCGCCCTTTCCAGCGCGTACACGCCCTCTTTGTTGGAAATGACGACGCAAACCCTGCCGTTTATATATCCGTTTAAGGTGTTGTCTATTACGGCTTGCAGATTCGTGCCGCCGCCCGACACCAGAACGGCTATGTTCTTCATAATCGTTTCTCCCGCGGAAAACCGCCTTTGTCAAAAAACACGGGCGGCAATCGCCGCCCGTGATGTCAGTCGTCGAAAATTTGCTTGTCGAGTTCTTTGATATTCATCTTCACGGGATACTCGCCAGTAAAGCAGCCCGTACAGAAATCGCACGGCGACGGCAAATCGCTTCTGCAGGCGTTTTCCAGCATATCGATTGTCAGATACGCCAGGCTGTCCGCCCCGATTTTCTCGCAGATTTCGTCCGTTGTGCGGTACGCGCCTATGAGCTGCGAATAAGTCTGCATGTCGACGCCCAGAAAACACGGATGCTTAACCGCCGGCGACGCTATGCGCAGGTGTACTTCTTTGGCTCCGGCGTCCCTCAGCATCTGCACTATCTGTTTGCTGGTGGTGCCGCGCACGATTGAGTCGTCTACAAGCACGACTCTCTTTCCGTCGACGTTGGCTTTGATGGCGTTGAGTTTGATTTTGACGGCAGACTCCCTCATGCCCTGTTTAGGCTTGATAAACGTCCTTCCGACATACCCGTTTTTGGCAAGCGCCTCGATAAAAGGAATGCCGCTTGCCTCGGCGAAGCCCCTTGCCGCCACGTTGGCGGAATCAGGCACGCCGGACACGATGTCGGCTTCCACCGGGAAATTGATAGCGAGCTGCCTGCCGCTTTCTTTTCTCGCCTGATACACGCTCTTGCCTTCCAGCACGCTGTCAGGCCGCGCGAAATAAACATATTCGAAAATGCAGAAACGCTTTTTCTCGTTCGCCCATTTTGTGGATTGCAGTCCTTTGGAACTGATGACCAGCATTTCGCCGGCCTCAATGTCGCGCACATAAGTCGCGCCCACGGCGTCGAGAGCGGTTGTTTCGCTCGCGACGACATAGTCGTCAAGGCCGATTTTGCCAAGCACCATCGGTCTTATGCCGTTTTTGTCGCGCAGGGCGATGAGTTTGGTTCTGGTCATTATAAGCATGGAGAAACTGCCGTCCAGCAGTTCCGCCGCTTTGCGTATGCCTTCCACATAACCGCCGTCGGAATATTTGTTGATAAGCGTGCCGACTATTTCGGTGTCCAGCGAAGTCTGGAACAAAATATTTTCGGCGAGCATCGCGTCGCGCAGTTTTTTCGCGTTGGTGATGTTGCCGTTGTGCGCTATCGCGAATTTGCCCCGCTTGCCGTTAAACACCAGCGGCTGGACGTTGTTTGCCGTGTCTGAGCCCGTCGTGGAATATCTGACGTGCCCCATGGCGATATCCGCCTCAGGCAGTTTGTCCATCGCTTCTTCGGTAAACACTTCCGACACAAGACCCAGCCCTTTGTGGAACAGAATTTTGTTGTCGCTGCTGAGCGCAATGCCGCAGGCTTCCTGCCCCCTGTGCTGCAGGGCGTAAAGTCCGTAATATACGCTGCGGGAAAGGTCTCTCTTTTCCGCCGAATAAATACCGAATACCCCGCACTCTTCGTGCATGGAATCCTGAAATGGTTTTACGTCTCTCTGAAAAGCCATTCTTATTCTCCCAACAGTCTTTTGAGAACTTCCTGATACGCTTCCTCGACGTGACCGAGGTCTCTCCTGAACCTGTCTTTGTCGAGTTTCTCACCCGTTTTGCTGTCCCAGAAACGGCAGGTGTCAGGCGAAATTTCGTCCGCGAGAATAATTCTGCCGTGATATCTGCCGAATTCGAGTTTGAAGTCGATGAGTTCTATGCCGATGTCGGCGAGCAGGTCTGTCAGCAGTTTGTTTATTTTGAAAGCTTCGTAAGCGATGTTTTCAAGTTCTTTGGCGGTGCAGATGCCCATGGCGTAAGCGTGATATTCGTTAATCATCGGGTCGCCGAGAGCGTCGTCTTTATAACAGTATTCCAGCACGGTGGATTTGAGTTTCGTGCCCTCCGGAATGCCCAGTCGTTTGGAAAGGCTGCCCGCGGCGATGTTTCTCACAATAACCTCGATAGGCACTATTTCCACCTTTCTCACAACGGTTTCCCTGTCGGAAAGTTCTTCGACATAGTGCGTCGCGACGCCGTTTTCTTCCAGATATTTGAAAAGTCTGTTGGAAACCTTGTTGTTTACCACGCCCTTGCCGGCGATGGTGCCCTTTTTAAGGCCGTTGAACGCCGTGGCGTCGTCCTTATACTCCACGATAACGCAATCGGGGTCGTCGGTCGCCCAAACTTTTTTGGCTTTGCCTTCATACATCATTTCGGTCTTTTTCATATGCTTTCAATCTCCTTCTGCACGTCGCAATCGTCACCCAGAACTTTTGCCCGCATTTCCTTTTTATATTCTTTGAGTTTAGCCGCGAGAGAAGCGTCGCCGAGAGCCAGTATCTGCGCCGCGAGTATCCCCGCGTTTTCGCTGCCGCCTATCGCCACCGTCGCCACAGGCACACCCGAAGGCATCTGAACGACGGAAAGCAGACTGTCAAGCCCGTCCATTGTGGACGATTTCATCGGAATGCCGATTACCGGCAGCGTGGTAAGCCCCGCTATCACGCCGGCAAGGTGCGCCGCTTTGCCCGCCGCGGCGATAAACACGCCGATGTTGTCCTTTTCGGCGCCGTCCACAAGCGCGTGAACCTCATCGGGAGTGCGGTGAGCCGAAAGCACCCGAACAAAAAAAGGCACGCCGAACTTTTTCAGCGCTTTGAGCGCCGGTTTGACAGCCTCGAAATCAGATTTGCTACCCATTACGACAGCGACTTTATACATAACAACCTCTCGTTTTTCAAAGCGGTTTTCCGCTGTAAATACATCTTAATTTTATGCTCAACGCGGTTTTATGTCAAACGTTTGTGTTACATTGCTTATTTATTTTTCGCCGCCGCAAACAACCGCTTGGTGTCGCCGCGGCGGGCGGAAACAAAATGTTGCGTCGCCGTCATCTGGACGGCGGCGCGTATTTGCAGTTTATCTCGCAATACTCGCCCTTACGCAGAGTGACGTTAACCCTGCCGTTCTGGTCGTAAACGCCGCGGTTTGTCCTGACGTTCTTTTTTACGCCGGCGGGCAGAACAATCTCCGCCGCGCCTTCCGTAACGCGCCTTACCGTGGCTTTGAGCGTCTGGTTTTTCGCCGAATAGGAAAGCCAAAGGCTGAATTCGCCCCTGCGCAGATTTTTGATTTCCTTGTCGGCGTCGGGACAGAGGTCGCACGGCAAAAGGCTGACCCTGTTTCCCCTGACGCTCATGACGGTTTCTTCCAGCGCGCCGGCCAAGGCGGCGTTGCCGTACAGGTCGACGGCGGCGACGCCGTCCGCAATGTATCCCATGCCGCGCCAGTCTTTGCCCACCGCCGAGAGATTTTCGTTAAGCGCGCCCCTTATAACGCTTCTGACGCATTCGGCTGCGGCGTCCTTTTCTCCCAGAATAACGGCGTACCGTGCCATTTCGCCCATGGAAAAACAATCCTGCGTTTCCCTTTCGCCGTACAGCAGTTCTTTGAGCGTGGCGGAATAGGCTTTGATGTCCGCCGCCGACTCGCCGCACTCGCCGAGAGCGAAAAACATCGACAGCCCGTAAGCGTTGTCGTTGTTGAATCTGCCGACGGCATACGGGCGCATAACTCCTTCGCACGGGGAAACGGCGGCGACTCTGTCCGCCATGCTTTGCCATTTGTCCTTTTCGGCGTCGCAGGCGGCGAGATTTTCAAACAGCAGTTTTATCGCTCGCAAATCGCCGACGGCGTCGGCGCCGACGACGGGTCTGTCGGTTCTGATTTTTTTAACCCCGTTGTTTTCGGCGAAGGAAAAAAGCGTGTGGAGTTTTCCGTCGCCGTCGGCGGTCATAAACTCCTCATAGAAAACCGCCGCGCCTTTCATGAAAGGCAGCGCCCTGTTTTTCAGGAATTTTTCGTCGCCCGTCGCCTTATAGAAACGGTAATAAAGCCTCGCCGCTTTTGCCGCCAGAGATATGTCGTACACGCATTCGGGCGACGCGGAGCCGGGGCGTCCCGTCGACGGGGCGCAGTATTTAGGAACAAACAGGCCGTGTTTGCCGAACAGGCGCATGGCGTTGTCCCTGAAAGCGCCAGTCCTTTCGTCGAAATAGTCGAAAACAGGCAATACCGTTTCGGGCGGACAGGCGTCGAGCGCCCAGTCATAAACCTTGATGAGGGCGGAATTGTCGTAAGCGCCCTTTTCGCCGTATTCGCCGCTCCACAGACCGACCGCGGAAAACAGGGCTTTTCCGCCGCCGCTTAAAAACAGATATCTGGCGTAAAGCCGCAGTTTGGCAATCAGCGGCGGAGGCGTTTCGCCGTGATACGCCGCCCGCATGAGTTCCTCCGCCGTTGTGTCGTCGTCCTGACCGATAAAAAACTCCGAGGAAGAAATTTTCGCCGAAATAAGCGGCGAGTGCGCTTTTTTGAGTTTGTCGTAACCGTCTTTTATTTCATCCAGCGCCGTTTTGGCTTTTTTCCATTCCCTGTCGCGCTGTGAGTCGCAGAACAGCGACGCGACCAGCAAAACGGAAGACGCGCCCCGGACTTTCAGGCGGCCGCCGTTTGACGTTACCGTGCCGCCGACGCAGGAAACTTTAACAACGGCGCCGAAGTCAAGCCCGTTGTCGCCGCGCGCGGCGAAACAGAGAAAGTTTTTGTCGCACACGCTCTCAACCCCGTCCGGCCCGGCGGCCACGGCGGTCGGCAGAATATCGGGCAGGCAAAGACGGAATTCCGCCTCGATGTTTTTATTGCCGCCCTTTTTCATTTCCATGACGATAATGTCTTTATCCCAAGACACAAACAGATTTCTGACGTGCTTTGCCGCCCCGTCAGCGAAGGACACCGAAACCTCGCCGTGCTCCATGTCGAGCGAGCGTCTGTAATCCCTGACGCCCTTTTCAATAACGGTGTCGATTTCCAGCACGCAGGCGGGCATAGGCTCGGACGGACGCGGCCTGAAATTTTTTGCGCCGAGCGCCGCCGGCAATACGTTTTGCAGCGCGAGCATGTCGCCTTCGTCCGCCGCTTTTTTAATTTCTTTCATTTTGAGGGACACGTCAGGCAGGACGTTTGTGCGCCCGCGGCATCTGAGCGGAGCGTAATTAAGCAGCACCCGTTCGTGGGCGGCGCCGCCCCTTACGTTGGCGCCCGTTTTTCCGTTGCCCGAAAAATATCCGCCGCGCCACTGCGCGCCCCATACTGACGACGGTTTTTCCGAAACTATGATATTTCTGTAACTTTTCGCCATAACGCTGACCCCCGTGTTCGATTATATTATAACACCGTATAAACCAAAAGTAAAACCCGGGCGGCGAACCGCAAAATAAAAAAGCGCCGAAAGGCGCTTTCAACAGCGGTTTTTGTTTTTTTTGATTTCGGCATCAATCGCGTCCGCCAGCGCCGACGCCCTGCGGCACGCCACGCATTTATCGGCAAACAGCACGAAAAACACAAGCGACAGCGCCCCCAGCACGCAAAGCCCGACCATGCCCGCCGTTTTGAAATCGGTAAAGATAAAGCCTGCCGCCAGAAACGCCAGCGCGCCTATTAAAAACGCCAGCGCGTTTGAGAGATACATTGTCTTTTTTTTGAGAGCGTAGTCATAAATTCTGCGTTGCTTGTCCCTTTCGCACCCGGGGCACAAACCGCTGTATTCCGTCAGCGCGGCGCACTTTTCGCAAAAGCGCTTTTTGCATTTGACGCAGGTCCGCTTTGCTTCCTCGTCATGTAACAGGCATTTGTCCATATAACTATTATGCTATGCGGCGGGCGGCGTGTCAACGGCAAAAACAAAAAAATCCGCCGCTTGTCCCTTTCGGGGGCGGCGGAAGATTCCGTGTTTATTCCTCTGTCCCGTCGGCCTTGAAAGACTCGACCAGCAAATTATGTATAGGGTCAATGACCTTATAAATAATGCCGTCGTCAATCAGTCCGCTCATAAGCACCGCGAGTTTCTGCTTTTTCTGGTCGTCAGGCAGGTCCGAAAGATAAATCTCGCCCGCCTTTTCCGACACGAGTTTGATTTCCGAGATAAAATCCTTCATGGTGATTTTACCTTCCAGCAATTTGGTTTTCGCGTCGGAATAGACGAAAATTTCGGTGTAAAACAGATTGAACAAATCGTCTTTGCAGAGTTTTTTGACGCTGTCACCGAACAAAGACGCCAGCATGCGGTAAATCACCATGGCCGTCGCGCCTATTGTCAGTCCGTTGACGACGATGTTGTCAAAAGCGCCCGAAAGCCCCGTTTTCATCACCACCATGGCGTGAAACACGGAAGCGCAGCACCCCAGCGCGAAAGGCACCAGGATGGTCGGGTCGAACTTGCCGTTGAGGTCGATTTTGAGTTTGGGAATAAACAGCCTTTTGATTATTTCCGTCAAAAGGCACACAAGGCAGGCATAGACGACGACAGCGCCGCCGCTGTGCCTGACCAGAGCCATGAGGCTCTCGACGATAGCGTTAAAATCCATACAACCTCGCTTCGCTTCGAGGTCGGGCAACCTTAACCCGTCGGCTTTTTATTCGCGGCGTCCGCCGCTTTTACATTATACCCCGGTTTTTGTTTATTCCGCCGTTCCTGTGCCGTTTTTCCGAAATTATTTGCTTATAAAAAGTTTGTATATTTCGTTTTTGCCCACGCCCCTGTCTTTCGCCGTACGCTTTATGGCCTCCATCCGGCTCATGCCGCCTTTTTCGTAAAAAGCGACATGCTCTTCGGGCGACAGGGCGTTGAGCGCGTTTTCCTCTTCCGCGCCGTCCACCACGATGACGTATTCGCCGCGCGGCGTCACGACCTCGGCGTCTTTCAGACGGAAAAACTCCGCCGATTCGTGCAGTTTGGAAATTTCTTTGACGACGGCCACCTTTCTGTCGCCGAAAAAGCCGTACAGCGCCCTGAGGTCGGCGTTGACGTTGTGCGGGGCGGAATAAAAAATGTTTACCCCGCCGTACGGCAGCGATTCGAGCTGCTTCTGCCGCTCCGAGGCTTTTTCTTTCAAAAACCCCGCAAAGGTAAACGGCGCCTCGAACCCCGTCATGACAAACGCCGTCACAAAAGCGCACGCCCCCGGCAGCACGGTGTAATCTATTTTTTCTTCTATAAGCCTTCTCACCAGCAGATACCCGGGGTCTGACACGCACGGCATCCCCGCGTCGGAGATGACGGCCACGGTCTTGCCGCTTCTGACCGTGTCGCACACAAAGTCGAGCGTCTTTTTTTCGTTGAATTTATGAAAAGATTTGAGCGGCTTGTTCACGCCGTATCTGTCCAGCAGAATTCTGCTGTGGCGGGTGTCCTCGCACAGCAAAAGGTCGGCGTTTTTAAGCGTTTCCACCGCCCTGTAACTTATATCGCCGAGATTGCCGATCGGCGTGGCGACGAAATATACTTTACACATCTTTTTCTCCGTACAGTTGTTTTATCGTCGGCGTGAAATTGCCGTCTTTGTCGTACACAACGATTGGTTTATGCCACAAAAGCCCTTCGCCGCCGTCTTTTCTGCCGCACACAATCACCAGATACGGCGCGTCGCCCTCACGGGCGCACACCGTGGTTATTTCTTTCGGCGTTATGGAGTGCCTTGTCATGCATTCAAAGACGTCGGCGCATCTCGGCGCCTTGTGCACAATGTAAAACCTGCCGCCGCTTTTGAGCAGCCTGCCCGCCGCGCGGCATATCTCGTCCAGCGTGACGGCCTCCTCGTGGCGGCACAGCCGCAGGCTTTCCTTTTCCTGCGCTTCGCCGCAACCTTGTTTTATATAAGGCGGGTTGCACACGACTACGTCGGCCTTTCTGCCCTTATATTCCGCCGCGAAAGTCTGCATCGGGCGGCACACGACTTCGATTGTGTCTTGCATGCCGTTGTATTTCACGCTGCGCGCCGCCATGTCGGCCAGCCTTTCCTGCAACTCCACCGCTATGACTCTGCCAGGACGGCGCTTATATGCCACAAGCATGGCTATTACGCCGCTGCCCGTGCCCAGGTCAATGACCAGGTCGCCCTTTTTCGCGCGCACGCTGTTTGCCAGAAGCACGGCGTCCGACGTGAAACGGTATTCACCGCTGTCCTGAATAATCATCAGTCCGCCCGCCTGCAGGTCTTCGAGTTTTTCGCTGTCTCTGAGTTTTATTTCCATCACGGTTATTATAAAGGCAAACCGCCCGCCAGCACAAGTTTTTGAAGAAAAAAGCGGGCGAACCGCCCGCTTTTCGCGTGATTTATTTTCTTTTTTTGCCAAGAGACTCGACGTATTCTTTCGCCATTTCCCTCAGTTTGAACTTCTGGATTTTGCCGCTGCCCGTCATCGGGAGTTTGTCCACGAAAATGACGTACGACGGCACTTTGTGTCTTGCCATGTTGTCGCCGACATATTCCTTGACTTCTTTTTCCGTCATCTTGGCGTCCTTTTTCAGCACCACGAAAGCCGCGACTTCCTCGCCGTAAACTTCGCTCGGCGCGCCGACAACCTGCACGTCCTGAATTTTCGGGTTGGTGTACAAAAACTCTTCTATTTCTTTCGGGTAGATGTTTTCGCCGCCGCGGATAATCATGTCCTTGATACGCCCCGTTATGCGGTAATATCCTTCTTCGTCCACGGAAGCCAGGTCGCCCGTGTGCAGCCAGCCGTCTTTGTCGATGGCTTCGGCGGTGGCCTCAGGCATATTATAATAACCTTTCATGACGTTGTAGCCCCTCACGCAGAACTCGCCGTCCTGGTTAGGCCCCAGCGTCGCGCCGGTTTCCGGATCCATGATTTTGACTTCCATGTGCGGATACTGTTTGCCCACCGTGGTTACCCTCTTTTCCAGCGGGTCGTCGGCAAAAGTCTGCGTGCAGCCCGGCGAAGCCTCCGTCTGGCCGTAAACGCTGGTGATTTCCGTCATGTGCATTTCTTCCACCACCTGGCGCATAACCTTTTCAGGGCAGGTGGAACCCGCCATTATGCCGGTGCGCAGCGAAGAAGTGTCGTACTTTTTGAAATCGCGGTGTTCCAGCATGGCGATAAACATGGTAGGCACGCCGTGCACCGCCGTGCATTTTTCGTACTCGATGGTGTGCAGAGCCTTCATCGGGGTAAACCAAAGCAGCGGCACCATGGTGGAACCGTGCGTGAGACACGCCATGATTGCCAGCACAAGGCCGAAGCAGTGGAAAAACGGCACGTGTATGCAAAGCCTGTCGCGCGGGGTGAATTTGAGGCGGTCGCCTATCATAAGACCGTTGTTGACAATGTTGTAGTGCGTCAGCATGACGCCTTTCGGAAAACCCGTCGTGCCCGAAGTGTACTGCATGTTGACGACGTCGTGACAGCTGACGGCGTCTTTGACTTTCTGCAACTGCTCGTCGGTTATCCTCTCGCCGTATTTATACAAATCGGTCCACTTGTACATGCCCGGATATCTGTTGTCGATGGAAACGACAGTCGTCAGTTTAGGCAGTTTTTCCGATTGCAGGATGCCCGGCTCGCTGGTTTCCAGTTCAGGGCAGAGTTCGTAGAGAGTTTTTTCGCAGTCTATATCTTTAAGACCGTCGCACACAAAGAGAGCTTTTGAATCAGATTGACGCAATAGGTATTCGAGTTCGGCAATTTTGTAGTTGGTGTTTACCGTCACCAGCACGGCGCCGATTTTAGCCGTGGCAAACAGCAGCGACAGCCATTCCGGATAGTTGGTCGCCCAAATCGCGATGTGGTCGCCCTTTTTGAGCCCTATGCCCAAAAGACCTTTCGCCACCCTGTCGACTTCGGCGTTGAATTCGGAATAAGTCATGTCGTATTCCCTTTCGATATACTTGACGCACTGATGGTTCGGATACATTTCCGCCATGCGTTCCAGCATACCTCCTACCGTTACATCAATCAATTCACTCATAGAATACCTCTCTTTAAGTAATATTTCCAAAAAGTTTAGCATAAAGCGACAAACCCGTCAACAAAATGTTTAATCTTGCGGCGCGGGCGGAAAACTAAAAATAATTGCGCCGCGGCGCAAGCGGTGATATACTTTCAGCGAGGTGAAAATATGAAATTATCGCAAATACCGTACAAAAGAATCACGCTTGAGGAAATAACTGAAAAAATGAACTCGCTCACTGCGGAGTTCGACAAGGCGGCAAACGCCGCGGAGCAACTGGAAGTTTATAAAAAATTCGACGAATACTCGTCGGACATCTCCACCGCTTTTTCGCTGCTCAACATCCGCTACACTCTCAACACCGCGGACGAATTCTATTCAAAAGAAAAGGACTATCTCAACGAGATTTCCCCTTACGTTCAGCAGCTGGTTCAGCAGTTCAACGACAGACTGCTCGCCTCGAAACACAGGACGGAACTCGAAAAACTGCTGCCGTCGCTCATCTTTACAAAACTCGAATACGCCAAAAAATGCTTTGACGACAGCATTGTCGGCGAATTGCAGACCGAAAGCAAACTGGAAACGAAATACAGCCAGCTGACGGCCTGCGCCCAGATTGACTTCGACGGGCAGAAACTCACCTTTTCGCAGCTCGGCAAATACAAACAAAGCCCCGACAGGGAAGTCCGCCGCGCGGCGTACAACGCGCAGGGCGCCTGGCTGGAAGGCGAAAACGGCGCCGAGGTGGACAGAATTTTTGACGAAATGGTCAAAACCCGCACCGCCATGGCAAAAAAACTCGGCTTCAAAAACTATCACGAAATGTCCATATACCGCATGGGCAGGGTGGGCTACGGCATCGACGATATACGCACATTCCGCGAACAGGTCAGGACGGAACTTGTGCCCGTCATCGCCGAACTTAAAGAAAGACAGGCCAAAGAACTCGGCATAGACAAAATCACCCTCATCGACGACCCCGTCATTTTCAGACGCGGCAACCCTACGCCTGTCGGCACGCCGGAAGAAATTTTCGAGAGCGGCAAAAAAATGTATCACGAAATGTCGCCCGACACAGGAAAATTCATCGACTTCATGCTGGAACACGAACTGTTCGACGTGCTGTCACGGCCGGGCAAAGCCAACGGCGGCTACTGCACCAACCTGCCTAAATACAAGATGCCGTTTATCTTCGCCAACTTCAACGGCACCAGCGGCGACGTGGACGTGCTGACGCATGAAGCGGGTCACGCCTTTGCCGCCTACAAAGCCTTTGACCTGCCGTGGGAGGACATTCAGACGCCGGGCATGGAAACCGCCGAAATCCACTCGATGAGCATGGAGTTTTTCGCCGAAAAATGGATGGATCTGTTCTTCGGCGACAGGGCGGACGATTACCGTTACATGCACCTGAGCTCGTCGCTGTCCTTTATTCCTTACGGCACGATAGTCGACTATTTCCAGGAAATCGTGTACACCAACCCCGACATGACCCCCGCCGAGCGCACAGAAACTTTCAGAAAACTGACCGAAGAGTTTTGCCCGAACCTGCTCGCCGACGGCATAAGCGGCTATGAGAAAGGAAAACGCTGGCAGTTCCAGCTGCATATTTTCGAATATCCTTTCTATTACATCGATTACTGTCTCGCGCAGACCATGTCGCTGGAATTTTATGTCATGATGAACAAAGACTACAAAGCGGCGTGGGAAACCTACATGAAACTCGTGTCTTACGCCGGCACACTGCCTTTCCCCGAACTCGTGGAAAAATGCGGCATGAAGTCGCCGCTGAAATACGGCACGCTGAAAGAAGTGGCGCTGGAACTCAAAAAGATACTTACAAAATAACAAATAAAAAAAGCCTCCTTCGGGAGGCTTTTTATTTGTTTCAGACAAGCGCGTGTTTCGGTTTCCAATACCCTTTCGCGTAGCAGAACACCGAGAGCGCAGTCGCCAGAGTCCAGCCGACAGGCCATGACGTCCATATGCCGGTGGCGCCCATCGACGGAGTGAGTATATACGCCAGAGCCACCCTGAACAGCAGGTCGGCAAAGGTGGACAGCATAAACAGTTTCATGGCGCCCGCCCCCCTGAACATTCCGTCGATGGCGATTTTAACCCCGATGACGAAATAGAACGGTGACACTATTTTAAGAAAGTCGCAGCCGGCGCGCATCGCTTCTTCGCTGCCCCCTTCCATAAACAGACTGACCATGGCGGGGCTGAAAAAGAAATACAGCAGGAAAAACGGCAAAGCCGTGCAAAGCGAAATTATCACGCCCGAACGGAAGCCGACGCCCAGCCTTTCGGTTTTGCCCGCCCCGATGTTCTGCGCGCAGTAACTGGATATGCCGGTCGCCAGCGTGGTGAGACAGGTTGTGGTAAACACATTGAGTTTTACGGCGGCTGTGTATCCCGCCATTATCGAACTGCCGAAAGAGTTGACGACGCCCTGGATAAACAGGTTTCCCAGCGACACGAAACTTTGCTGCAATACGCTGGGCACGGCGATGAACGCCGTCTTTTTGAGCAGCACCCATGAAAAAGCCGGCGACGGCTCGGAAGTTTCGATATGCCTGAGCCTCACCAGCAGAACAAATATGCAGCCGATTGAGGCAAGCCCCTGGGCGATGACCGTCGCCCACGCGGCACCCCCAACGCCCCAGTGAAACACGCACACGAAGAGCAGGTCGAGGCCTATGTTGGTGACGGAAGAAATTATAAGAAACACCAGCGGCGTTTTGCTGTCGCCGAAAGCGGTGAATATACCGGTGGCGATGTTATACAAAAACACAAACGCCATGCCGACGATATATATGTTGAGATAAACAACGCTGTCGTCAAAAACGTCGGTCGGCGTGCCCAGCATTCTCATCAGCGGCACGGCGAGCGCCAGCCCAAGTCCCGTGAGCAGCAGCGCCAGAGCCGTGAAGGCTATAAACGACGTGGATATGGCGGTTTTCATCTGCGCCTTTTTGCCGGCTCCGTATAACTGCGATATGATTACCGAACAGCCTATGTTGCACCCCATGGCGACGGCGGTAAAAATCATGGTTATCGGGTAAGACGCGCCGACAGCGGCAAGAGCGCCCTCGCCGACAAACTGCCCCACGATGACAGTATCGGCTATGTTATAAAGTTGCTGAAAAATCGAGCTGGCAAGCAGCGGCAGCGTAAACAGCCAGAGCGCCTTGCCCGCTTTCCCTTCTGTCAGCGACGTCATTTTGTTTTGCCTCCGTAAAAAAGAAAAAAGCGGAAAAAATTTTTCCGCAATTAAAATTATACCCGCAGTTATTTTTTGTCAACGATTTTATAAACAAATTCTTTCAGTTCCGCCACGGTGTTCAGCAAAGCCAGGTGCGGATAAACTTCCATCTCCTCCCTTGTGCCGAAACCGTAAAGTATGCCGACGGCGTCTATGCCGCATTTTTCGGCACCCTGCAAATCGTAAAACGTGTCGCCCACCATGAGGCACTTGTCTTTGTCCACGCCGTAAGTCTTGAGAGCGTAATTTATTATTTCGCTTTTGCTGACCCTGCCCGTTTCGCTGCCGCACACGAAATCCACGTGTTCCAGCATGCCGAGTTTGCGCAGCACCTCTACGGCGTATTTTTCGTATTTGGAAGTGGCTACCCCGACCGTCACGCCCATTTTTCTGAGTCCCTCGGCGAAGTCGTCGATGCCGTCGTACATTTCGTTGTCGTATATGCCGTCTTTAAGATATCTCTCCCTGTAATACGTCAGCGCTTCTTTCTGCCTGCGCTCGTCGCCGGGAAAAATAACGGCGAAGGTGCTCGACAGCGGCGGACCTATAAACTTTCTGACGTCATAGTCGGCGAGATTGGCGCCGTATTTCGCGCAGGCGTCGCCCAGACACTTAACGATGCCGCTGTATGTGTTGGAAATGGTTCCGTCCAAATCGAGCAGAACGGTGTTATATTTTTTCATAAAAGTCCTTTGATTTTCAAAAATCTCTGTGATTTCGCCTCCGACGGCGCGAGCGGTATACTCATCTCCGCCAGAAGCGTTTTGAGTTTCGCTATACTCCGGTCGTCGGCTTCGCATTCCAGTTCGAAATCGGTCGCGCCGTCTACCGTGGTTTTGTCGAGTTCAAGCGTAAAGCCTTTGAAACAAAATTTAATCCTTTCCGTCACGCCGAACCCCAGATAACGCGGGTTATGCTTAAAGGCGCAGCCGAAACACCCGTTGACGAAAGAAGCGTCCGCGCCCTCTTCCATCGCCTTTCGGAGAAAAGCGGCGTCGACTTCCCTCCCCTGTTCGACCGAGTTAAACACGCCGTCTTTAACGCTCACGCGCTCTTTGTACTGCAAGGCGTATTTTCCGTTTTTCACGCGCACCCGCAGCATACGCGACAAATCGCCCGTATCGAAATAATGGTTGACCTGCCTGACGGGTTTTTCGTCCGTAAGCGACGCCAGCCTGAGATAGTTACCCTCTCCGAGAGATATTTTAAGTTCGTTTTCGTTAAACATAATTAAAAATCAAGGCGAGCCACGCTCGCCCCGGATTTTATTTTACCGATTTCATCGGCAGGATTTTTTCATATTCTTCGACAGGCGCGTCTCTCAGGCACAGGTTGATAATTTGTCTGCCGATAGGATTGAGTTCCGCCGACATGAATTGCAGCACTTCTTTCTTGAAGAAGTCGGTGAGGATTTTCGCGCCCTTGTCATAGGCTTCCAGACCGATTTCCGGCTGATATTCAGGACGGAGCAGCGAGTTCGGGATGTTGTTGCCGTCGACTTTGACTTCGTCCACGGTATAACCGAGAATCGGGCAGCGCGACGCGATGAGATATTCCTTTTCGAACTCGGCGCCGTTACGCCTGGTTATGAATTCCCTCGTCAGCCATTCAGACATAAACGCCACTTTATAAGCGCCGACGTGCTGGTTAGGAATAAGTATGCACTTGGTGTTAGGATAGTCCATAATCTGCTGCAACAGCAGGTTTGCCTGTTTGACTTTTTTGCCGGTAGCGAAAGGCCAGTAAGAGCCGACGCCCTCGCTGGAAAGACCGCCGCCTTCCGAAACAATGCTCGGGTTGTTGTAACCCCTAGGCGCCACCAGTCTCCACAGCCACGCCAGCGCCGGCGGCAAAACGTGGAACAGACCCGCTATGCCGTAAGTCGGGTTTTCCCTGGTGCAAGGCGGCATTCTGACGCCGAAACTTCTTACGCTGACTTCCACCGGGTCGTTGATGATGTTAGGCATCAGGTGTCTCGGGACAATGGCTCTCGGGTTGGAGCACGGCTTGCCGTTCGAGTCAAGCGTATGCTCCCAGATAAGGCAGGTCGCCCTCGGCACGCCGTCTATGTTGAGGAACACGATAGGTTCCGACGGCTGTGTGCATATTTTTTCGAAATACGGGTCGTCGCCGTATCCATGTATGTTGTCGAAACGCAAAAACCAACCGTCTTCCGCGTCCTTGATGACAAGTTTTTTGCTGCCGTCCTGCATTTTAGGGTGGCACAGCGCCATGTCGTCGATTATCGGGAAGAGCGAGCAGGTGTCTTTGATGTCAAAATACAGCGCGTCGCCCGAAACGGTGTTGGTAGCCACGCACACTTTGCCGTTTGCGTCGCGGCGTATGTGTTCCAGCATTTCGCTCTTGCCGCCGCCGCTGGCGCCTTCGTGCATGATGACAATCTGGTTTTTGTAAGGCGAAACGGCTTTGACCGCCGAAGCGTGCGCCGTAATCCAGCCTTCGCTCTCGCCTATGTCGAGCAGCACGGCGTAAACGCCTTTTTTGGCGCTCGGCCCCATGTAAAGGTTGTAGGCGAAACATTCGTGCACGTCGGGTTTTCTGTTATGCACGACGATCTGCTTTCCGCCAAAGTGCGTGTGTCTGAACGGCGGAGCCAAAAAGATTATCGCCCTCGGTTTGAAAGTCTCGTTAATTTCGCTGACAGGCACGAAACTCTGCAAGTCAGCGACGCTCATTGCGAAAAACGCCGCGTTTTTAGGGGCGATGAGCAGCGACGGATAGCCGTACTCTTTGCCGCCCGACATGAACGGAATGACTATGAGTTTCTGCCCGGCGAGCCAGTCGAAAGTGCGCTGGCGCAGTTCGTCGAACGGACGGCCGTACATGTCTTTGTATCTGATTTTATCGGTAGGAAAATCGTCGCCTATCAGCATGCTGTTAGGGTCTCTGCGGCGCATGTAATCTTCAGGGAAGTTCACGCTGACGCCGTTTTTGCACCGTATCACTTCGGCTTCCACCACGTTTTTGCCATTGACGTCGTACTCGACGGTAAAGACGTCTTTCCCGTCGTCGCCGAAGCACATTTCGTAAAGTTCTTCTTTGCTCGAAGGCATGGAAATTTCAGGGGATTTTTTGAAAATTTCTTTAATCCCGCTTTCCACTTCGAATAGTTTAAGTTTCTCGTTCATAACAAACCTCATTGACATAGAATATTGTAACAAAAATGCGCGGGCAAGTCAATTTATTTGGCGGCGGCGCTCACACCGAGGCGCAAAACCTCACCCAGCCGTAAACCGATTCGTCGTAGACCGATATTCCGCTCATGAAATTAAGTTTCAGGTAAATATCGTAAAAAAAGTTCGCAACCGACGTAATCACGCCCGTCGTTTCGGGCAGCGACGTGAAATACCCCACGCGCGCCCGCAGATATTCGTCGGTTATATTCTGAAGCCGGGCGCGGTAAGCGTTTTCGTCAATATCCCTGATGACCGTCAGAATTTTGGTGACGGCGGTATAGCAGCCGCAGTAGCGCATAATCGGGTCGTCGGAATTGACGCAGATATACTGCGCGAGATATTCCGCCTGAGCCTCGCTGAGCACCCCTTTGGCGTGCATGAGTTCGTGCGTCAAAAGCACGCACAGATTTCCCGCCGAAACGGCGGAGTCTATGTTAAGTTCGGCGAACAGCGGAAAATACACCCCGTCGAACCCCAGCGCGTTGAGTATGCCGGGCACAAAGGTGTATTTCGGCGTTACCGTAAAGTCATACAAAAAATCAAAATTCTGTTTTTCTATGGCGGCGAGCGCTTCTTGGGTGATTTTTTCGGCGTCATAGCCGTCAGGCAGTACAAGCGCCCTGTTTTCGCCGTCGAAATCAACATACATGGCGCTTTTATTGAATTCGCCGATGAGATATTCGCTTGTTTTTTCGAGATTTTCCAGAGTGTATTCCGCCTGCGCGTATCCCAGTTTGTCATAGACCGACGTCTTGCGGTAATTTATGCCCAGCACAAAAGTATACCACACAAACACGGCGCAAAGGACGCAGACAACCCTTGTCCAGAAACGCTTCATCGAGCGGCGTCTGGCGTTCACCACTATTCTCCACACGAACAGTCCGGCAAAAACGGGCACCAACAGGATAAACACCGTCATGACGGAAAACGGAAAGAGCGAAAACACCCACCCCACAGTTACGTTGAGAAATTCGCTTATAAAGCCCAGCGCGTCGCCCGACGTCGGAAACAGCATGACCGCAAAAGCCAAAAACGTCAGGACGAAAAGGACTATGTACTTTATGTTTTTCCTTGCAAATATCTTCATCGCGCGGTAAATCAGCCGATTTTTTCAGGTTCGGGATATGTGACGCCGAAAGTTTCGGCGGTTACGCTCCCGATACGCTGTGCTTGCAGCGGCCTGTCTGAAAAGTCCGTGCGGCACGAAGCGATTTCGTCCACGACGTCCATGCCCTCCACCACTTTGCCGAAAGCGGCGTAAGCGCCGTCGAGATGCGGGGCGTCCATATGCATTATGAAAAACTGGCTGCCCGCGCTGTCAGGCATCATAGAGCGCGCCATCGAAAGTACGCCCCTGGTGTGCCTGAGGTCGTTGGCGAAGCCGTTTTGGGCAAACTCGCCGTGTATCGAATATCCCGGGCCGCCCGTGCCTTTGCCGAGCGGGTCGCCGCCCTGAATCATAAAGCCCTTTATGACCCTGTGAAATACCAGCCCGTCGTAAAAGCCCTTGTTCACCAGCGACAGAAAATTGTTAACCGTGTTGGGCGCTTTGTCGGGATACAGTTCCGCCACGATTTTTTTGCCGCTATCCATGGTTATGGTTATTTTTGGATTTTTCATGTCGTTCTCCGTACTATATTTTACAGCCCTATTTCACCGGCTATTTTCTGCATGCCTTTAAGCGTTTCCGACACAAGTTCTTCCAGCGGCATGCCCAGCATTTCGGCGCCCTTTGAAATAATTTCCCTGTTGGCGCCCCTGGCGAAGTCTTTTTTCTTCCATTTTTTAAGCACGCTTTCCGTCGTGACGGCGGCGAGTTTTTTGTCGGGCGTCACAAGGGCGCACGCCACGATGAGTCCCGTCAGTTCGTCCACGGCGAACAGCACCTTTTCCATGTGTTCCGCCGGTTCGACGTCGCTGCATATTCCCCAACCGTGCGAGTTTATGGCGTGTATCTCGGCGTCGCTCACGCCGTAAGGTTTAAGAAGTTCTTCGGTGTGCCGCAGATGTTCTTCCGGATACATCTCATAATCGGCGTCGTGCAGCATGCCGATGTTTCCCCAATAATCTTCGTCGGCGCCGCAGAGCGACGCGAAGTGTCTCATTGCGCCTTCCACGGCGAGACCGTGGTTGACGAGATTTTTGCTCTTTGTGTATCTGGTAAGAATTTCATACGCTTGTTCTCTTTGCATAATTTCACCTCTTTACACAGGATAGCACCTGCCGCCGCGACAGTCAATGCTTTGGCCGCGGCGGCGCAAAAAAAGCGGCGCGAATGCGCCGCCCGAAAAACAACGTTTATTTTTTCTCCGCCGTGTCCGGCACTTGCGCCGCGGCCTTTTTCTTTCTTTCGTAAATTCTGATGCCGAAAACCGCGCCGCACAATCCGAGCGCCGCCACCAGCCATGATATCGCCAGACTGAGTCCGTATCCGAGGCTTGCCGTAAGACCCGCCACCAGGAATGTCACGATGCATATAGAGCCGATAAGCATAACGTAAGGCAACTGCGTGGAAACGTGCTGCAAATGGTCGCACTGTGCGCCCGTGGACGCCATAATCGTCGTGTCGGAAATAGGCGAAGCGTGGTCTCCAAGCACCGCGCCCGCCGCCGCCGCGGCGATGCAGATTATAAGCAGAGTAGTCGCTTCGCCGCCGTCCTGCAAACCGAAAATGCCTTCAGACAGCGGAATGAGTATCGCCATGGTGCCCCAGCTGGTGCCTGTGGCGAAACCGATAAACGCGCCGAGTATAAACAGCACGACAGGCATGAACATCAGGAAAGACGACCCTTCGAGCAGCACCGCTATATTGCCGCCGAGGTTGAGTTCGTTGCGGCATATTCCGCCGAGAGCCCACGCCAGCGCCAGGATGCAAATCGCCGGCACCATCGACTTAAAGCCCTGGACAAGACTGTCCATAAAATCGCGCGGCCCTATTATCTTTCTCGGCAGATACATGATTGCCGTGCACAGCAAAGCCGCCAGAGCGCCGTAGTTGAGCGCCGTAGGAGCGTCGCAGTTGGTGAACGCCGTCAGAAAATCGACGCCGCTGAAACCGCCGCCCGTATAAACCATGCCCAGCACCGAACATATAATCAGCACTATGATCGGCACAATCAAATCCCACACGGTGCCCTTGGCGCCGGCCTCGATTGGAGCCTCGGCCGATTTCGCCTGAATATCGCCGAGTTCGCCGGTTTGTTCGGCAAGATCCTCGGCCTCTTTCATCGGGCCGAAATCCACGCGCATAAGCGCCATAACCACCAAAAAGATTATGGTCAGCAGCGCGTAAAAGTTAAACGGAATGGTCTGCAAAAACACGGTGAAGGCGTCGTTGACGCTCATCGAACTGGTGACCGCCGCACCCCAGCTGGAAACGGGGGCTATAATGCACACAGGCGCCGCCGTGGCGTCTATTATGTAAGAGAGTTTCGCTCTCGACACCTTGTGCTTGTCGGTAATCGGTCTCATGACCGTACCCACCGTCAGACAGTTGAAATAGTCGTCGATGAATATAATAACGCCCAGCGCGCTGGTAGCCAGCAGCGCCGCTCTTTTGCTCTTGATTTTGCTCGAAGCCCATTCGCCGTAAGCGCGCGAACCGCCCGCTTTTGTGACGAGAGCGACCAGCATGCCTAAAAGAACCAGAAACAGCAGAATGCCCGCGTTGTAAGGGTCTGCCACACCGTCGATAATCTTGCCGAGAGAAGTTTCGACCATCCCCATTATGTCGAAATTCCACTCAAACGACGTGTGACCAGCTCCCGTCTGGAAAAAGCCCTGAACTACGGCGGCTTCCCCTTCGCCGACGACCGTTGAACCGCCTGAAAGCACAAACAGGATTGCGCCCACCACCACGCCGATAAACAGCGACGAATACACTTCTTTGGTGATGAGCGCCAGACCGATGGCTATTATCGGCGGCAGCAGTACCAAAACCTGTACCATAAATAAACATCCTCCGCGATATTATTGCTAATACTTTTTTAGGATATAAAAATTTCACGCCGCTGTCAATAGCGTATCAAAAATTTTGGCGCGTTTTGAAAAATTTTGTCTTACGGCGCCTTTTCATGTTATAATTCCGCAAAGAGGTTATTATGAAAAAAATCACACTCGGCAAAACAGGCATCATCACAAACAACGTCGGTTTCGGCGGAATCCCGTTGCAGCGTCTGACCCGCGGGGAAGCCGCCGCCGTCGTCCGGCACATGATTGAAAAAGGCGTCAATTATTTCGACAGCGCCAGGGGCTACACCGTGTCGGAAAGTTATATAGGCGACGCCGTCAGGGATTTTGACAGAAAGTCGCTCATACTGGCTTCAAAAGCCCCTCAGGTGACTTACGACGGCTTTTCCGAACAGGTCGCCCTTTCGCTCGCAGCGTTCGGCACCGATTACATCGACCTGTATCAGCTGCACAACGTCAAAAGCAAAGCCGACATCGACACGGCATTCTCACGCGGCGGCGCGTACTCCGCTTTCACGGAACTGCGCGAACAGGGCAAAGTACTGCACTTCGGCATAACGGCGCACAAGCGCGAAGTTCTGGACTATGCCATGGAAAAATACGGCGACAAAATTGAAACGATAATGTTTCCGTACAACATCGTGGAAAACCAGGGCGTGGAAACTTTCCGCGCCGCCAAACGGCTGAACATCGCCACCATCGCCATGAAACCGCTGGGCGGCGGCAACATCACGGACGCCACGCTGGCAATGAAATACGCGCTTCAAAACGATTTTATCGACATCGCCATTCCCGGCATAGGCTCCGCCGGAGAGGGCGAACAGGACATTTCTTTCGACGACGTCCCCCTCACAGGTGAACAGCTGCGCATGTGCGACGAAATACGCCGGCGGCTCGGCGACAACTTTTGCAGGCGCTGCTCTTACTGCGCGCCATGCACGGCGGGCATCGACATACCGGGCGTGTTCACTCTGCAAAACTATCTCGACAACTACGACCTCGCGGACTGGGCAAAAGCCAGATACGCCGCCCAGAGCAAAAAGGCGGGCGACTGCGTGAAATGCGGTCTTTGCGAAACGCGCTGCCCTTACGGTCTGGACATAATGGCGCGCATGGAAAAAATAAAACAGATTTTCGGCGAATGACGCCACACGACAAGAGAGACGGCAAAAGCCGTCTCTCTTGTCTCTTTTTGTGTATATGTGTGTATTTACCTCAGTTGGCTTTAGCCAACGCGGTATCGCCGTATCGGGCCAAAAAGGCGTCTATAATGACTTTCTGCCCTTTTTCGTTCGGGTGTATGCCGTCGGCGCACATCAGGTCGCGGAAACTGTCGCTTTGCAGAAACTCCTGCCTGACGTCCACAAACTCGCAGCCGTTTTCAAGAGCGATTTTCGTGACGGCGTTTGAGTAAATTTCCTGATACCTGTAAATTCTCGACACGTCGCCCAAAAAGCTCATGATACTGTCTTTCCGCTGTTCGTCGCCCCTGGATATCCAATCCAGATATCTTTCGGCGTCCAGCGGCGGAAGACTCATCATAATCACCCTTATGCCCTTCGATTGAAGCTGCCAAACCACGGTGCGCAGTTTTTGCTGAAAATCCACCAGCCCCGTTCTGGAACGGTGGACGGCAAACGGGCTGGCAGCCACGTCGCCCCAGGCAAAGTCGCTGTCGTTTCCGCCGTATTCCAGCACGGCCACGTCCACATCGCTTCCCGCCAGCAAAAAGTCGTTGACTATGCGCTGCCCCTTTGTTATTTCGCAGCCGAAACGCGATTTGTTGATTATGGACACGCCGAAAGCGTTTTCTACGCGCTCCCAGTCGAGCGCCTTGGAAAAACAATATCTGTTGTTGTCGTCCAGCACAACGCCTTTGAGAATGGAGTCGCCGAACAGCGCCACTTTTTTGATTTTCATAATCGCCTCATCTAGTTTCTAAAACCATATTACATTGACATTATTAGTATGTCAAGTGTTTTTTATTAAAAAGTTGATATATTTTCCGATTCGTGGTATAGTTTTCGCATGGAAGAAAATATTTTCGACAAAAAACTCTCGGAGTTTGAAAAAAAACTGCAGACCTTTCATATGCCGCGGTACCGCGAACTGCCGGATATCGACCTGTATATGGACCAGGTCATCAGTTACGTCAACAAATATCTCAATATTTTCAGCGAAGCGGAAGAAAACGTAATCACCCCGTCCATGATAAACAACTATGTCAAGCACGGCATACTTCCGCCGCCGAACGGCAAAAAATACAGCCGCGTGCATCTGGCTTACATCTGCGCCGTGTTTTTCCTGAAACAGGTGCTGAAAATGGACGAAATAAAAAACATCATCACCCACCAGGTCAAATGCAGCAACGAATTCAAGGCATACACCTATCTCTGCCAGGAACTCGAAGACGCGTTCAAACACTGCTGCCTTCTGACCAAAAATACCGAGGAAACGATAAAATCCCCCGCCGACCAGACGAAATTCGCCTTAAAAAGCTGCACGCTTTCGATAGCCAATCTCATTTACGCGCAAAAGGTCATAGCGTTGCAGGCGGAAGCCGACAGAGAAGAACTTGAAAACGAAAACAAAGAGCGCGAAAAGAAAGACAAAAAAGACAAAAACAAAAAGCAATAAAAAAGACCGGCAAGCCGGTCTTTTTTATTGTCAGCTGATAAGTCCGGTGAGCTGATTCGCCACTTCCGGGAAGAAGCTGAAAATGACTACCAGCGCCGCGATGACGCAGTAGATAATCAAAAACAGAAATCCCTTCGTGACGGCGAATTCCAGCCCGACAAGCACGATTGTCGCGAGCACCATATACTCCCTGATAACATAGAGAAGCGAAATGGTCTCCGCCGCTATGCCGAAGTCGAATACCGCGTTGGCGTAAAGAAACGCGAACAGCAGCACCGTCAGAAACGCCAGTATGGACGTAATGAAGTCCAGAACTTTTTTTGCGCCGTAACCTAACATAATGTCCTCCTTTGCCGGTGGCTTAAATATTTTTACCGCTCAAAGCGGTTTGTTTCATATTTATTATTTTGCGCGCCGCCGCTTATTTTATTTCTATTTTTTCAAACAGTCTTGTCAGCAGTAGCATGAGCGGGAACGATATTTCCACCACGCACACCGTGATGAGAATTTCCACGTTGCTGAGCGAGGCGTATCCGAAAAAGTCCCAGAAAAACGCCATGCCTACAACGGTAAACAATCCCGACAGGATGAGCAGCACGCTGCGGAAAAGATTGAGCGGCCTGCAGTTGAAATACAGCGCGAAGAACACCGCGCAGGTATAAACAATCGCCGCTATGGTCTCCATCTGCGCCTGCTCCACGTCTATCATCGTGTAGCATATCAGATACACAAACGTCGTGCCGAGTATAAACACCAGCGAAAACGGCAGAGCCTTTTTGAACACGTTTGTGAGAAACCGTCCCTTTATAAGGCTGGTGTTAGGCTGAATCGCGAGTATCGCCGCCGGCAGCCCCACTATAAACACTTCCAGAAGCATTATGCTGCTTGTGGAATACGGATAAGTCAGGTTGAGCGCCAGCGCCATTATCGTGATGACGATTGTGTAGATAGTTTTCATGAAAAACAGCGACGCCACGCTCTGCACGTTGTTGACAACCCTTCTGCCTTCCGCCACGACGTGCGGCATAGAGGCGAAGTTGTTGTCGATAAGCACCAGGTGCGCCACGTTTCTGGCGGCCTCGCTTCCCGCCGCCATCGCCACCGAGCAGTCGGCTTCCCTCATGGCGAGAATGTCGTTTACGCCGTCGCCTGTCATCGCGACGGTCTTTTTCACCTTGCGCATCGCCCTGACGAGAATGGCTTTCTGGTCAGGCGTGACCCTGCCGAAAACGGTGTAACTGTTTGCCGCCTCAGCGACCTGTTCGTCAGACAGCCCCTCAAGGCTGATATATCTGTCACTGCCATCGACGCCCACCTTGCGGGCTATTTCAGACACGGTAACCGGGTTGTCGCCTGAAATGACTTTTACCTGCACGCCGTTGTCCTTGAACCACTGTATTGTGGAAGCGGCGTCGGGTCTGATTCTGTCCTCGATGACTATAATCGCCACCGGTCTGCGCACGGTCGGCACCTTAGGCGCGCCGTCGCCAGCCGCGAGAATCTGCGACGGAGAGTTGGCGAGCACCAGCACACGGTACCCCTCCTCGGCGTATTTCTGCACGAGTTTATCCACTTTCACGTTGCCGTTCGGCAGCACAAACTCTGGCGCGCCGAGAAAATACGTGCCTTCTTCCTCGAAAGACACCGCGGAATACTTCCTCGCCGACGAAAACGGCACCGTCGCCTTTACTTTCATGCCTTTGGACGTGCCGAACTTTTCCCTCAGCGCGACCGAAGTCATGTTATTGTCGTCCAGCGCGCGCATCATGTTGCCGATAATCTGCTTTATGGTACGGCTGCTGTCGTTTTTGATTTCTATCGTTTCTTCCACCGACATGGTGCCGTCGGTTATGGTGCCCGTCTTGTCAAGGCACAGCACGTTGACCCTCGCCAGCATTTCGATGCAATACAGTTCCTGCACAAGGGTGTTGCGTTTAGCGAGGCGTATTACCGAAACCGCCAGCGTAACGCTGGTCAGCAGAAACGGCCCCGCCGGTATCAGCGAAATAACGCTGCCCGCCGTTTTGCTGACGGCAAACACAAGGGCGTCACTGCCGGCGGGAGCGTTGTTGAAGTTGTTGAGGAAAGAAAACACGGCAATCGGCACAATCAGCACGGCTATGACTTTCAGCACCAGATTGAGCGATTTAAGCAGTTCGGAGCGCGGTTTGCGGTATTTTTTAGCCTGCAACGTCAGCCCTTCGATATAATTATGCTCGCCGATTTTGTCAACTTTCGCCACGCATTTGCCGCTTGTCACGAAACTGCCGGCGTAAAGCGTGTCGCCTTTCTTTTTGAGCACCGGCACCGATTCGCCCGTCAGCATTGACTCGTTTACTTCCACGCTGCCTTCCATTACCAGAGAGTCGGCGCAAATCTGCTTGCCCAGCGTCAGCAGCATTATGTCGTCCAGCACGACCTCGTCCACGGGGATTTCCATCTCCGCGCCCTCGCGCAGCACGGTGGCGACCGGCGCCGACACGACGGACAGTTTTTCGATGGTCTTTTTCGACTTGATTTCCTGAATAATGGCAATGCCGGTATTGGCGACAAGCACCGCCATAAAGAAAATCTGGTTCCACTGCCCGAAATAAGCCAGCGCTATAAACACTATAAAATATATGAAGTTGAAAAACGTAAAGATATTGCCCAAAAAAATCTGAGCATAGGTTTTGCCCGTGTTTTTGTCGGTGCGGTTGGTAAGACCGTCTTCCACACGCGCGTCCACCTGCTTCTGCGACAGACCCTTGCCGCTGCCAGGCGAATATCTTTCGGCAAGATGCAGCGGCACGGCAGGCTTTTTCTTTTTTTCTTCTTTCGGCTCCGTGGCGTCATCTTCCGCCCTTTTGATTTCCTTTATCTGTTCGTCCATATAATCAATCGGTAAGACGTATCTCGCCCTTTTCGTTCACCTGATAAATTTCCGAATATCCCGATTCCCTGAGCTGTTCCAAAAGATATCCGAAATTTTTGATACGCTTTGTGACAAGGCATATTTCGCCCTTTTCCCGCCGTTCCGCCGCCATGGCGAAGACGTCGGCGAGCGTTTGCGCGCCGCAGCGGCCGTCCACGACGTACGCCGTCATTGCTTTGTGTTCGCCCTCGGCGAAACCTTTTTCTTTGAGTATTGAAAATATCCGCTCGAAACCGATGGAAAACCCGCAGGCGGGAACGTCGCGCCCCAGAAAGCGCCCCAGCATATTGTCGTATCTGCCGCCGCCGGCGACAGACACGCCGTAGCCGTCCACCGCCACCTCGAAAATAGGCCCAGTGTAATAATTCATGCCGCGCACCAGCGCGCAGTCGAATTTCATGTTAAAGCCGCCGTTCGAGTTGACGGCGATGATGCTTCTCAGGTCGTCAAAAACCCGCCGTTCAACCACGCCGCCAAGAACCTTTTCGGCGCCGTCCAGCCCGGCAGCCGAAATACCGGCGGCGGCGTCTATGAGAGCGGCGGCGTTATCACTGCCGAACCCGAGCGAAACAAGTTCGTCCCTGACGCCGTCGGCGCCGATTTTATCGAGTTTGTCAAGAGATACAAACACCTTGTCGAAATCTTCCTCGGCGAATCCCGCTTTCACAGCCAGCCCTTTAAGAATTCTTCTGTCGTTGATTTTCACGGTGAAGCCGCTGAGCCCCAGTTTGCCGAGAGCGGTGGTAGTGGCGGAAATAAGTTCCGCCTCAGCCATGCAGCCCGCCTCGCCGATAATGTCGATGTCGCACTGCACAAACTGGCGGAATCTGCCCTTTTGCGGTCTTTCCGCGCGCCACACGTTGCCAATCTGAATGGCTTTGAACACGTTAGGCAGACTGCCGGCGTTGTTGGCGTAATATCTCGACAGCGGCACGGTGAGGTCGTATCTCAGCCCCAGGTCGCACAGTTCGTCGGCCGTGGCGTTTTCGAGTTTTTCGCCCCTTTTCAGAATTTTGAAAATAAGTTTTTCATTGTCGCCGCCCTGTTTCGACGTGAGGTTTTTAATGTCTTCCACGCACGGCGTTTCGATTTGCGTAAAGCCGTAAGAAGTATACACCTCTTTAATGATATCCATAATGCGCTGTCTCAAAGCCAGGTCGCGCGGCAAAATATCTCTCATGCCTTTAGGCGGCGTTTTTACAAGCATTTTTCCTCCGGGGCCAAACTGCCCAAAATAAAGAATCTTAATCAAAAAAAGTGTATCACACAGCGCCACTCGTGTCAAACGGGCGCGCGGGCAAAAAACAATGCCGTTTTCGCTCGAAAACGGCATTCTGCTACGGTTTTTTTGTCAAAAAGCGGCGATTATAAACTCATAAGGCGCCAAACGCGCGGATTTTTCGCCGTCGGCCGGCATTTTGCCCAAAACAACCCGCCCTTTCAGAGTTATTTCGGCGTTGTCGGCGCCGACATTGACGGCAACGTTCACGCCGCGGCCGCCTTTGATTCTGTCAAAACTGAGCACGCCGCCCTCAAAAGCGATGTTTTCCGTCAAAGCGTCTTTGAACAGTTCGTCGCGGCGCAGCGCGCCGAGCCGGGCGAAGAATTTCACCAGTTCCCCGTTTTCGCGCCCCCAAGGGTAACACGCGCGGCAGAACGGGTCGCCGAAGCCCTGCAAGCCCGCTTCGTCGCCGTAATAAAGACACGGCACGCCGTACAGCGTATATTGCAGAACAGACGCCGCCATAAACTTTTTAACGGCGGTTTCCAGCCGTTCGCCCTCCATGCGGTAAGCGGCCTGGGCGTCTTTGCCCTTCACGTCGTCGCCGGAAATGGCGGTAACCGCCCTTTTGGTATCGTGCGACGACAGCATGTTGAAAAGTTTATCCAGACAGGCTTTGGGATAAGCGTCTATCTGCGTAAGCAGCAGGTTGACGAATTTGCGCCCGTCGCCGTCGCGCATGAGGGAAATCACAGCGTCTTTGAGTGGATAATTCATCACGCTGTCAAGCTGACCGCCCTGAAAATACTTTCTGCGGCGGCCGTAAGCGATTTTATCGGTGGCGTTTTCCCACACCTCGCCTATGACGATATTGTCGCCGTTTTCCCTGACGGCGGCGCACAGCGGATACAGAAATTCGTCGGGCAGTTCGTCCACAACATCCAGTCTGACGCCCGCCACGCCTTTGCCAAGCCATTCGGGCAGCACCTCGCCGCATATGAAATCACGGTAAGAGGCGTTTAGTTTATTGACTTCGGGCAGGGTGTCTATGCCCCACCACGTCTTGTACCGGTCGGGATAACGGGTAAACGTGTACCAGCCGTAATAAGGCGAATCCTTGGACTGGCACGCCCCCACACTGTCATACGATCCGTATTTGTTGAAATACACGCTGTCGTCGCCGGTGTGGCTGTATACACCGTCCATGATGATTTTAATGCCGTATTCCGCCGCTTCGGCAATCAGCGCTTCCAGCGCCCTTTCTCCGCCGAAACCACCGTCGACGGAAAGAAAATCGCCCACGTTGTATTTATGGTTGGAGTTGGACTCGCAAAACGGGCTGAGATAAATCACCGTGACGCCGAGCGAAGCGATATAAGGCAGTTTGAGTCTTATGCCGTCCAGGTCGCCGCCGAAAAACTCGTTGTTGAGCACTTTTCCGCCCACCGGTCTGTGGTCGGGCACGGCAAAGATATCTCCGTTGACGACCGCGCCCTTCGGATAGCCGTGCTCGCCGCCTTTGAAAAACCTGTCGATAAAAACGTGATACGCCACGCCGCCCTTGAACCACGCCGCCGTGTCGGCGTTTCCGCCGTACACAGTCAGCTGATAAGGCTCGCCCAAGTTGTCGAGAGCGACCCCGTCCAGAAGGTCGCCTTTGCAAATATACTTTACGCCGCGGGCCGTTTCCGCCTCGAAATAATAAAAGTAAAGCCCCCTGAGCGCCATCGAAACGCTGACGGAATAAGTGTCGCCCTCCGTCCGCCGCATAAATCTTTTATAGACCTGCTTTCCGCCGTCCGCCCAAAAACAGAAAAATACGCGGCTTGCGCCGGCGCACTCCACCGAAAGAGTAAAAACCTCGTTTTCGTGAACGGCGCCCACCACGCTTTTATGTCTTTTGTCTGTCGGGTTGTATTTTACCATGCTTCTCCTCTATTGGGCGAACGCGGCGGAAGCCGCCAATGACTTCCGCCGCGATTTTTCCGTTATATATTTCGGGTTCGGGTTCAGATTTTTTTGAGTCCCCAGATATTTTTGGCGTATTCCTCGATGCTTCTGTCGGCGGAGAACCTGCCCGACTTGCCTATGTTGACAAGCGATTTGGCGTTCCACTCCGACGGCTTGCGATATGTTTCGTCCATCTTTTCGTGCGCGCGCATATAGGCGTCGAAATCGGCGAGACACATATACGGGTCGGCGACAGGCGAACGGGTCAGCAGATACTGCGCTATGTGCGAAAAATTCTTGCCGCCGACGCTGCCGTTGAGCGTGTCGATGATACCCTTAATCACAGGGTGATTCTGATACAGTTCGGTGGAATTATACCCTCTGTGCCAGCGTTCTTCCACCTCCGCCGCCGTAAGACCGAAAATAAATATATTGTCGTCGCCCACGGCCTGCGCCATTTCCACGTTGGCGCCGTCCAGCGTGCCGAGCGTCAGCGCGCCGTTAAGCATAAACTTCATGTTGCCGGTGCCGCTGGCTTCTTTGCCCGCCAGTGAAATCTGCTCGCTGACTTCGCTTGCCGGCATCATCTTTTCCGACATGGTAACGCAGTAATCTTCCAGAAAAACAACGTTTATTTTGTCTTTGAGCCGCGCGTCGCCCGCCACTTCTTTGGAAAGCGCGCACACCAGTTCGATAATCTGTTTCGCCACATAATAGCCCGAGGCCGCCTTGCCGGCGAAAATAAAGGTCTGCGGCGTGACTTCCTTGTTCGGATTGGCTTTTATGTCGTTTATAAGCGCGATTATTTTGAGCGCGTTGAGCAATTGGCGCTTGTATTCGTGAATGCGCTTTGCCTGCACGTCGAAACGCGACGACGGGTCAATCACGAAGCCGCTTTTTTTGTAGACATAATCGGCAAACTGCTTCTTTTTGGTCAGTTTGATTTCGCCGAGTTTTTCAAGCACGCTCTTGTCTTTGGCGAACTTGCAGAGTTTGTCGAGTTCTTCGGCGTGCTTGACGAATTTATCCCCTATAAGGTCGGCGATGAGCGCCGACAGTTCGGGGTTGGACTGGCAAAGCCACCTGCGGTAAGCAATGCCGTTTGTAACGTTGGTGAATTTTTCCGGCGTGTCGAGATAAAAGTCGTGGAATATCGTGTTTTTAATAATATCGCTGTGCAGCGCCGAAACGCCGTTTACGGCGTGCGAACCCACGATTGCCAGGTTTGCCATGCGCACTTTGTTGTAATACAAAATGGCGCTGGTTTTGATTTTGTTTTCGTCGCCAGGATATTTCGAGCGCAGATGCTGGTTGTGCCGTTTGTCTATTTCAAGAATAATGTCGTAAACCCTCGGCAGCAGCATTTTCACGCGTGACTGATCCCATTCTTCCAGCGCTTCCGCCATGACTGTATGGTTGGTGTAAGCCATGGTTTTGGTAACGATGTCCCACGCCTCGTCCCAGCCGAGCCCGTGTTCGTCCATCAGCAGCCGCATGAGTTCCGGCACGCAAAGCGCCGGGTGCGTGTCGTTGATGTGTATAGCGGCCAGTTCCGGCAGACGCCTTATGTCCTTCCAGCGGCGCATATGGTCGGCGAGAATATTCTGCAACGACGCCGAAACGAGAAAATACTGTTGTTTGAGCCTCAGCGTTTTGCCTTCGGCGTGGTCGTCGGACGGATAAAGCACCTTTGAAATAAGTTCCGCCTCGTTCTGCATCTGCATGACCCTGGCGTAATCGCCCGTGCTGAAAGACTTCATGTCAAACACCCTGTTGCTCTTGGCGCTCCACATCCTCAGCACGCTTGCGCCGTCGCCGTAGCCCGAAATAATCATTTCGTAAGGCATGGCGATTATTTCGTCGCAGTCTTTATACACCGGCAGCATATGCCCGTCCCGCCAGATATAGTCCACTTTGCCGCCCATGCGCACCGTCACGGCGCTGTCCTGGCGCTGAACCATCCACACTTCGCCGCCGGGCAGCCAGTTGTCCGGGATTTCCGTCTGCCAGCCGTCCACCACTTTCTGTTTGAACAGGCCGTAGTCGTATCTTATCGTGTAGCCCATAGCAGGGTAATCGAGCGACGCCAGCGAATCCATAAAGCAGGCGGCAAGCCTGCCGAGACCGCCGTTGCCGAGACCGGCGTCGGGCTCCATGTCGTAAAGGTCTTCCAGCGCGGCGTAAGGCGCCACCGCTTCACGGAAGACGTCGGTCAGTTGCAGGTTGAACAGATTTGTTTTGAGCGACTGTCCCAGCAGAAACTCCATGCAGATGTAATAAACTCTCTTGCCGTTTTTAAGATGTCTGCGGTGCGAAAAAGCGTTGCGCTTTTCCAGCAGAATATCCCTGACGACGGCGGCGCACGCGTTGTAAAGCTGCTGTTTGGTCGCTTCCGTTATCTGAATGTTGAAATATCTTTTGAGTTTGTCGTTGATTTTTTCCAGCACGGTCGCTGTGTCTTTAATCGATGTCATAATTCTCCCTATTGCCAGAAACTCAGGACCGTTTTGACGAGTTGTCTGTGATTTCTGCCAAAAATTTTTTCTTGTCAAGTCAAAGTCATGTAAGTCGCCCAGTATTCTTCCGCTGATTTTTCCCACGAAAAGTCGGTGTTAAACACTATGTTTCTGAGGTCGGCCCACGCCGCGCGGTGATTGTTGTAAACTTCCACGGCGTTGCGTACGACATACACGAAATCTCTCGCGCTGTAATTTTTGAAAGTCCATCCGTTGCCGTGCCCGGTGCCGAAATCGATTATGGAATCGTTGAGCCCGCCCGTTTCGCGCGTCACAGGAATGGCGCCGTACCTGCTGGCAATCATCTGCGCCAGACCGCAAGGCTCGGTTCTGGACGGCATAAGATAGATGTCGCTGGCGGCGTATATTTTTCTCGACAAATCCTGGTTGAAAGCGATGATAACCCTGATTTTGTTAGGATAGCGGTGCTCGAAACTTCTGAGAATATCTTCGTATCTCACGTCGCCTTTGCCGAGAATAATTAATTGTAAATGGTTTTTCATTAATTCGTCAACCGATTGAATAACCAAATCGATGCCTTTCAGGTCCACAAGTCTTGTTATCATGGACACAAGCGGCACGTTTTCGTCGACAGGCAGATTGAGCATCTGCTGCAACTGAACTTTGTTGCGGGTTTTGCCGTCAGGCGAATTCTTGTCGTATTTGGCGAAAAGAGCGTCGTCTGTGGCAGGGTTGTAAAACGCCGTGTCTATGCCGTTTATAATGCCTTTGAGTTTATAGGCGTTCTGTTTGATGATGTAATGCAAACCGTAGGAATATTCAGGCGTTTTGATTTCTTCGGCGTAAGTCGGGCTGACGGTTGACAGGATGTCGCAGCAGACAATGGCGCCTTTCATGAGGTTGAGACAACCGTCGTAACTGAGAATGCTGAGACTCTGTTCGCCCAGGCCGAACACGTCGCCGAGAATCGCCGGGTCGTATTTACCCTGATACGCGATGTTGTGTATGGTGAACACCGTGCGTATGTTGACGAAATACTCGTCGCGGAAGAGCGTTTTGAGATACACGGGCACAAGCGCCGTCTGCCAGTCGTTGCAGTGAATGATTGTCGGGATATACCCGATGAGCGGCAGAACCGACAACGCCGCCTTCGAGAAGAAAGCGTATCTTTCGCCGTCGTCGAAATAACCGTACTGCCCTTCGCGCTTGAAATAGTATTCGTTGTCAAGAAAATAGTATGTCACGCCGTCCGCTACGAGTTCCATCACGCCGCAGTATTGGCGTCTCCACGCCAGGTCGACGTAGGTGTAGCCCAAAAAGTTCATCCGCTCGCGGTATTCCTGCTTGATGTCGCCGTAAAGCGGCAGCATGACTCTGACGTCGGCGTCGGGATGCGTCGCTTTGACCGCTTTCGGCAGCGACCCCATCACGTCGCCCAGCCCGCCCGTGGCGCAGAAAGGCTGACATTCGCTCGCTAAATACAGAATCTTGAACTGTTTCTTTTCGGCAACGGCTTCCGTTGCCTGTTCCGCCGTTTCTTTTACGGCCTGTTCGGCGGCTTTTTCTTTCGCGGCCCTCGAAACTTTTTTAGGCATTTATGTTTCTCCTTAAATGATTGAATTTTTGTTTATGAAGAACGGCAGGCTCTCGCAGCCAGACAGATTTCTGCCGTGCTTGATAAGCACGTTTTTATCGGCGATTACGCAGTTAAGGCTGACATTGTCCATAACTACTGAATCCTGCATGAGTATGCAGTTTTTCACCACGCTGCCCCTGCCTATCGTGACCCCGCGGAATATGACGCTGTTTTCCACAACGCCGTCGATAACGCACCCGTCGGCTATAAACGAGTTTTTGACTTTTGCCTCGCTGCGGTATGACGTCGGCGCGGAGTCCTTTATTTTTGTGTAGATGTATTTGTGTTTCTGGTTAAACAGTTCGTCGCGCACGTCTTTTTTAAGCAAATCCATGTTGTGGCGGAAGTATTTTGCCAGCGATGTTATCCAGGCGAAGTACCCCTCAAAAGCGTACCCCACGATTTTGCATTTGTCGATGTTTCTGCCCACCATATCCAAATCGAAATCGGCGTCGCTGGTTCTCGACAGGGTTTCCCTTATCAGGTTTATGAGCAGCGGCCTGTTGAACACCCACATGTTGATGACGCTTTTCACTTTCACGTCTTTCATCGGCGACGCCGTCGAGATGTCCACCACCCTGCCGTCGACATCGGTCTTGACGGCGGAAATTTTGTATCCCTCGTCGCCCGTGAGCACCATTTCTTTGTATATACAGGTTATGTCGGCTTTCTGTTCTTCGTGCTTATCCATCACGTCGTTCAGGTCGATGTTGCATACCATGTTGGAATCGGCTATCACGACATAGTCCTGTTCGCACCGCTGCAAAAAGTTCATAATGCCGCTCAGCGCCTGCAAGCGCGTCTGGTACAGATTGTCCTGGTTGTCGGAAAACGGCGGAAGAATAAACAGACCCCCGTTTTTACGCACCAAATCCCACTCCTTGCCGCTGCCGACATGGTCCATAAGCGACTGATAGTTGCTCTTTGTCACTATGCCCACCGTTGTTATGCCGGAGTTGACCATGTTTGACAGCGCGAAGTCGATAAGACGGTATCTCCCGCCGAACGGCACCGACGCGATGGAACGTATCGAGGTCAGTTCGGGTATATCCTTGTCGTGTATGTTTGAAAGAATTATTCCTACCGCTTTCATTTGGCACCTCCGCTTATCGTGTCATACATTTCTCCCGCCGGAATTACCGTTTTGTCGGCTATTTTTTCGTTGCGCGCGATGACGGTTATGTCGTTTTCGCCGCCCCTGGCGCCGACGACGGCTCTTCTGCCAATTTCGGCGTATTCGTCAATAATGGACATTTCGACTATTGCGTTTTCTTTAATTACGACGTTTGAGAAAATCACGCTGTCTCGCACGATGGCGCCTTTCTCGATTTTGACGCCGCCGGAAATCACCGAGTTTATCACGGTGCCGTCTATCTCGGCGCCGCTGCCGATAATGGAGTTCTGTATGTCGGCGTTATCGCCCACAAACTGCGGCGGGTCGCCCACCTTGCGGGCGTATATCTTCTGTTTTGTATCGAATATGTCGAATTTAGGTTTTTCGCCCAGCAAATCCATGTTGGCTTCCCACAGGCTTTTGATGGTTCCGACGTCTTTCCAATACCCCTCAAAATGATATCCGTACATTTTTTTGCCGTCGGCGAGCATCTTCGGAATAATGTCTTTGCCGAAATCGTTTGACGATTCAGGGTCGTTCTCGTCGTCGGTAAGATACTGTTTGAGCACGTCGAAACTGAATATATAAATGCCCATCGACGCCTGGTTGCTCTTAGGCTGTTTAGGTTTTTCGGCGAACTCGGTAATGCGGTCGTTGCCGTCCATACTCATTATGCCGAAACGGCTGGCGTCTTCCATAGGCACGGTCAGCACGGCGATTGTGCAATCGGCGTTTTTCTGCTCGTGGGCGCGCAGCATGGCGTCGTAATCCATCTTGTAAATATGGTCGCCCGAAAGAATAAGAACATAGTCAGGCTCGTATCTTTCGATAAAAGCAAGGTTCTGGTATATGGCGTTGGCGGTGCCTTTATACCAGTTGGACTTTTTCTTTCCCTGGTACGGAGGCAAAATATGCACGCCGCCGTAAACCCTGTCAAGGTCCCACGGCTGTCCGTTGCCGATGTATTCGTTGAGCACCAGCGGCTGATACTGCGTCAGCACGCCCACCGTATCGATACCGCTGTTGGTGCAGTTGGACAGCGGAAAATCTATTATGCGGTTTTTGGCGCCGAATTCCACTGCCGGCTTGGCGACCTGGTTGGTCAGGGCGTACAGCCTGCTGCCCTGGCCGCCTGCGAGAAGCATGGCGACGCATTCTTTTTTTGTAAGCATTATATCTTTTTCCTCCTTTCCACGGTTTTCTTCATAAACAGCGCCGTGAGCGGCGGCAGCGTCAGGCTTATGCTGGTGTCTTTGCCGTGCATCGGCTTTTTCCTGGCGGTGACGCTCTTTTTGTGTTTTCTGCCTTCGCCGCCGAAACGCCTGTCGTCGGTGTTGAACACCACCCTGTATTTGCCTTCGTCCACGCCGATTTTATAATCCAGCCGTTCTTTGTCGCCGAGATTGAACACGCATATCAGTTCGTCGCCCTTTTTGTCCTTGCGCTTGAAAGCCAGCACGTTCTGTATGTTGTCGTCGGCCACAATCCACTCGAAGCCCTGCCAGTCAAAGTCTATTTCGTACAGAGTTTTGTTTTTGAGATAAAACTCGTTGAGCGTTTTCACGAAAAACTGCGTGTCGCGGTGTTTCGGATATTCCAGAATAAACCATTCCAGGCTGTCGGCGTAGTTCCATTCCCTGAACTGCGCGAACTCCTGCCCCATGAATGTCAGCTTCTTGCCCGGATGCGCCATCATATACGCGAAAAACAACCTGAGGTTGGCGAATTTCTGCTGATAGTCGCCAGGCATTTTTTCTATAAGGCTGCGCTTGCCGTGCACCACTTCGTCATGCGAAACGGGCAGCACGAAATTTTCCGAAAAGGCGTAATAAAACGAAAACGTCAGTTTGTTGTGGCACCCTTTGCGGAAAAACGGGTCCTGACGGAAATAATCGAAAGTATCGTTCATCCAGCCCATGTTCCACTTGAAGTTAAAGCCGAGTCCGCCTATATCCGCCGGTTTTGACACCAGCGGAAAAGCCGTCGATTCCTCGGCAATCATCATCGTGTGCGGATAATACTTGAACACCGCCGTGTTTACCTGCCGCAGAAACTCAATCGCTTCCAGGTTTTTGTTGTCGCCGTATTTGTTCGGTTTCCACTCGCCGTCGCGGCGGTCATAGTCGAGATACAGCATCGACGCCACCGCGTCCACCCGCAGCCCGTCGACGTGATACACGTCGTGCATGAATATGGCGTTGGAAATAAGAAACGATTTGACTTCGTTCTTGGCGTAATCGAATGTCAGCGTGCCCCACGATTTATGTTCAAGCGTGTCGTGCTCGTACAGTTTCGTGCCGTCGAACATGGCGAGTCCGTGTTCGTCGCGCGGGAAATGCGCGGGCACCCAGTCGACAATGACGCCCAGACCCTTTTCGTGGCACTTGTCGACGAAATACATAAAATCGTGCGGCGTGCCGAAACGCGAAGTCACCGAGAAAAATCCCGTCACCTGATACCCCCACGAACCGTCGTAAGGATATTCCGCCACCGGCATGAGTTCGACGTGCGTGTAACCCATGCTGACCGCGTAGTCGGACAACTGGTCGGCAAGGTCGGTATAACTGAGCACGTTGCCGTCCTCATGTCTGCGCCACGAGCCGAGATGCACCTCGTAAATATTGACGGGTTTTTCGTAAGACGGCGTTTTGCGCTTGTTTTTGAGATATTTTTCGTCGTGCCAGGTGTACCCGTCAAGACAGTAAATCTTGCTTGCCGTGGCGCCGTTGGTTTCGCTGTGAAAGGCGTACGGGTCGGCTTTGAGCACCGTGCCGCCGTCCGGCTTTGTCACGCAGTATTTATAGGCGTCAAACACCCTGACGCCGTCGACGTACGCTTCCCAGACTCCGCCGCCTATTTTTCTCATCGGCGAAGCCAGATTGTTCCAGCCGTTGAAATCGCCCACCACCGACACGGCGCCGGCATGCGGAGCGTACACCCGGAACACCCATCTGCCTGGCGAATCGGTCTTATGGCTGCCGAAAAATTTATACGCCTGGTAATTTGTGCCCTGATGAAACAGATAAAGCGGCAAATTGTTGTCCATATTATCACCTTCCGAAATCGCGGTTGAGTCCGGCGAAAGTCTTTACAAGACCGTCGTCGAACTGACCCTTTCTCATTTTGTAAACCCAATTGCCGTCAGGTTTGGACGGCACGTTCATTCTGTAACGCGAGTCGAGCCCCAGCATATCCTGCATCGAAATAATGACGACGTCGCTTTCCGACGAAAACAGATAAGGAAAAAACGCCTTGTAATCGTCGCTGCCGACATGCCGCAGTATGCGTTCTTTTTCCGCTTGCCCCGCTTTTTTCAGCCAGCCGACAAGCGTGTCGTTGTCGTGCGTGCCTATGTACGTAACGCTGTTTTTCGCGTTGTTTTCCGGCAGATAACCGCTGTTATCCTCGCCGAAAGCGAATTGCAGCACGTTCATGCCGGGAAAACCCAGTTCGTCCCTGAGGCGTCTGACCCCGTCGGTAATGACGCCCAGGTCTTCGGCTATGATTTCGGCGCCGCGGTCTTTTTTCAGCAGGTCGAACAGTTCTTTGCCGAATCCCGCGCGCCAGGAGCCATGCGCGGCTGTGGTTTCGCCGTACGGCACAGCCCAGAAAGACTCGTATCCCCTGAAATGGTCGACGCGCAGCACGTCGCACAGGTCGGCGGCGGTTCTGAATCTGTCCAGCATCCACGAATAGCCGCTCTTTTTGTGTTCGGCCACGTTGTAAACGGGGTTGCCCCACAGTTGCCCCGTGGCTGAAAAGTAATCGGGCGGCACTCCCGCCCCCAGAACGACTTTGCCGCCGCTGACTTCAAACAGCGGCGTGTTCGCCCACACGTCGGCGCTGTCGAAACTGGCGTACACGGGAAAATCGCCTATGATTTTTATCCCGATGCTGTTCGCGTAATTTTTGAGTTTCTCAAACTGGCGGAAAAAGAAATACTGGCCGAATATATAGGCGTCGATTTCCTTTCGGTGCTTTTCCGAAAACTCCGCCGTGCCGCTGCCGTGAAAATCGCGGTATTCCGCCGGCCACTCGTACCACGCGGAGCGGAAAACGTCTTTAATGGCGGCGTACAGCGCGTAAACACGCAGGTTAGGCTTGTCTTCCGCCCACGCCCGCGCTTTTCCGACGGTTTGCCCGTCGGCGTTGGCAAACGCCTTTGCCAACAGTTTTTTCGAGTATCCGTCGGCGAGGGAGTAATCGGTAAATTCGGTTTCGCGGCGGTACAAATCGCTTTCGTCCAGCCAGCCGGCCCGCACAAACTCGCTCCAATCGAGAAAATACGTGTTTCCGGCAAACAGCGACTCTGACGAATAAGGCGAATTTCCGCTGTAAAGCGAAGTCGGGTTTAGCGGCAAAATCTGCCAGTAACCGAACCCTGCCTCCCGCAGTCTGTCGGCGAAATCATACGCAGCCTTGCCCAGACCTCCTATACAGCCGCCTTCCAGCGACGAAATATGAAGCAAAACACCGCTTCCCCTTTCCATAAAGCCCACCGATTGTCAGATAACGTATTTTTCGTCCTTAGCGGGAGCGGAGTCGAGTTCTTTCTTTTTCTCCTCGTATCCCTTTTTGCCGAACATTGCGTAAGTGGCGTTTTTGCCTTCTTCAACGCCCGGCTGGTTATATGTATTTATGTTGAGCATCGCCCCGCAATACGCCGTCTGCATCATGAAGAAATACAGCAGACCGCCTATCGAATATTCATCCACCTGTTTCAGCGTGATTCTGAAATTGAGCCTTCCCGCCTTGGTAAGGGCGTATTCCGTGGCGTCCAGTTCGGTATTGATGAGCCTGTTCATAGTGCTGCCGCACAAAAAGTTGACGTCCGGCAGATCAGGAAACCCGTCCGGAATTACCACCGTGTCGCGGAAGTTTTCCACCGCGAGGAAAGTCACCACCTTGTCGAAAGGCCCTTCGGTATACAACTGCACCTGGCTGTGCTGGTCGGTTACGCCCAGCGCCTTGACCGGCGTCTGTCCCGCGTAAACGCGTTTGCCGTCGTTATCCACCGCTTTGCCCAGGCTTTCCGCCCAAAGTTGGCAGTACCAGTCGGAAATAAGGCGCAGACTGTCGGCGTAAGGCATCATGACCGAAATGTTTTTGCCCTTGTTCATGGCGATGTACATAAGCGCCGCCGCCATGAGCGCGGGGTTTTTCTCCATCTTTTCGTCGCGGCACAGTTCGTCCATGTCGCGCGCGCCTTCCAGCATGCGTTTTATGTCTATGCCCAGCACGGCGGCGGGCAGCAGCCCCACAGGACACAGTTCGCTGAACCGTCCGCCCACGCCGTCGGGTATGTAAAATGTTTTCAGTCCCTCTTCTTTGGCTATTTTTATGAGATTGCCTTTTTTCTCGTCTGTGGTGGCGATGATGTGCTCCGCCGCCCTGTCGCCGAGTTTGTCTTTGAGCAGTTTGTGGATTATGAGAAACTGGCTCATTGTTTCGCTGGTGGCGCCGCTTTTGGTGATTACGTTAAACACCGTTTTTTCCACGTCGATAACGTCAAGCAGAGACGCCATTCTCTCGGGGTCGACGTTGTCCTCGACGTAAAATTTCGGGCCGCCCCGCTTTTCTTTCGGCAGGTCGTTGTATCTGAGATGTTTCAAAGCGTTGAATACCGCCGACGGCCCCAGCGCCGAGCCGCCTATGCCCAGCACCACGAAAGCGTCGCACCGCGAGCGCACGCTCACGGCGCATTCGAGTATGTCTTTAACGATTTCGTCCTGATTGTAAGGCAGGTTCATCCAGCCCTGCCAGCCTTTGCCCGCCTCGGCAAGCACCGCGGCTCTGGCTTCGGCGGCTTTGGCGGCGCAGCCGTTTATTTCGCCATCCGTTATGCCGTCTTTGCCCACGGCGCCGCTCATCATGTTGTTGAAATCGAATGTAAGCGCTTTGCTCATAAATACCACTCCTTTATTTTATAGTTTCACGCCGTAAAAAATCCGTCGATATATTCCGACATTTCGGCGAAAACCTCGTTGTTCTTTTCAAGGCTTTCGGCAGCCGTCATGTAAAACTTGATGAGCGGTTCTGTTCCGCTCGGCCGCACAATAAGCTGCGCGTTGTCTTCCAGATTGAGTATAATCACGTTGGAACTAGGCAGCCTCAAAACATTTTTGCCCAAGAGGTCGATTTTTTCCAGCACTTTTTTGCCGCCCACTTCTTTGACGTCCGCGGCGCGGAAAGCGTCCAGCAGTTCTTTCATTCTCGCGCTGCCGCTCGCCCCTGGGAACTCTTTGGATATCGTCCTGTGCGAGTATCTGCCGAATTCATCGTATATGGCGTTAAGTTTATCAACCAGCGTCATGCCCCTGGCTTTAAGCGAATCGGCGCATTCCGCCAGCACCATGCACGCCACGACGGCGTCTTTGTCACGGGCGTGATCGCCGACAAGATAACCGCAGCTTTCTTCATAACCCATGATAAAGTCGTCAATCCTGCCGTCGGCGGCAAGCCTGTTCATCTGGTCGCCTATGTATTTGAAGCCCGTAAGCACGTTTCTGGTCTCGGCGCCGTATTTAGCGGCTAATTTTTCCGCCAGGTTAGTGGTTACGATGGTTTTGACTACAACCGGGTGTGCCGGGAGCGTGCCCCTTGCCGAACGTTCTTCCAAAAGATAACTCAAAAGGCACAGACCCATTTCGTTGCCGGTAAGGATAACGTATCCGCCGCCGTGTTTCACCGCGACGCCCACCCTGTCGGCGTCGGGGTCGGTGGCGATAAACAAATCGGAATCCGCCTCGGCGGCGTATTTCAGCCCCAGCGACAACGCCTCTTTCTTTTCCGGGTTAGGATACGGGCAGGTCGGGAAATTGCCGTCAGGCTCATACTGTTCCCTGACTATATTCAGGTTTTTCACCCCTATTTCTTTCAGAATTGCAGGCACAAACTTCCATCCCGTGCCGTTGAGCGGGCTGTATGTGATTTTTATGTCGCCGCAGTCCCTGAGATGCTGTTTTTTGACCCTGTTCAAAAATTCGGCGTACACTTCGTCGGGCACGTATTGTATAAGCCCCGCGGCAAACGCCTCGTCGAAACCGGACGGACGCACGTCAAACGGGTCGACCTTTTCTATGGCGGCGGTGATGAGAGCCGCCGCTTCGTCGGTAATCTGGCAGCCGTCGGCGCCGTACACCTTGTAGCCGTTGAATTTACTCGGGTTGTGGCTGGCGGTAATCATTATGCCGGCGTCGCACCGCATTTCCCTTGTGCCGAAAGACACAAAGGGCGTCGGCTGCAATTCTTTGGTGATATAAGCCGTTATTCCGTTTTGCGCGAGCACACGGGCGGCGGTTTCGGCAAACAGTTTTGAGTTGATTCTGCTGTCGTAACTTATGAAAACTTTCGTCGCCTTGTTGGCGCCAAGATAATCGGCAAGCCCCTGCGTGGTTTTTGACACAGTATAGACATTCAGGCAGTTTGTGCCGGCGCCCAGCACGCCGCGCTGCCCCGCCGTACCGAATTCAAGGTCCTTGTAAAAACAGTCCTGAATCCTTTTTTCGTCGCCTTGCATTTCATCGAGTTGGCGCCTGACTTCAGCGTCGGTCGCCTTACGGCGCCAGACGTCGTATCTCTGCATATAATCCATAAAACGCTCCTTATAATCGGCTTAATTTAATAACATTTTAACATAAAAAAAATGCTTTGCATAGATGGTTTGCAATAAAAAAGTCAATAATTGACAGTAAAATTACGCCGTCTTTACAATGTAAACGGCGCCGCGCGCGGGCGTCGAAAAAAGACGCCCGTCAGGCGTCTTTTTCTTTCGTTTCGTCTATTTTTTTCGCGGCGAGCAGCAGCCCCGCCACCGATTTGCAGTCGTCAATCTGGTTGCTCCACACGAGTTCCGCCGCTTGTTTCAGCGGCATGCTGACGACGTCCAGAAACTCTCCTTCGTCAAGGTGCTGCGCGTGGCGCGTCAGGTCTCTCGCCAGGTAAATGTAAAACTTTTCGGCGCAGTAGCCCGGCGTCGCCAGAAACTCTCCCAAAAAATCGTATCTGCCCGCTTCCAGCCCCGTTTCTTCCGACAGTTCGCGTCTGGCGGTCTCGAAAGGGTCTTCGCCTTCCTCACGCTTTCCCGCGGGGATTTCCAGCACCTCCCTGCCTATCGGATAACGGTACTGCCTGACCAGCGTCACGTTGCCATTTTCGTCCACCGGCACGACGCACACGCCACCGCGGTGCTCCACTACTTCCCTCGACGTGGTTTTGCCGTCGGGCAGCAGAACCTTGTCTTTCCTGACGTTGATTATTTTGCCTTTGTAAATATATTGGCTTTCAAGAGTTTTTTCCATATCGCTCCGTTGACATAAAAGACCGGCGGAAACCGGTCTTTCGTAAAAAATCATATATCCATGCCCAGACTTCTGCAATAATTCTTGACGCGGTGAATGTTCCAGAACAAAATCACGGCGCTCACAAGCACCACCGCGAACACGGCGGCGGCGACAAGCAGAATAACCGTGCGCGCCTCGCCGACGGCAAACGCCGACGCCAGCGACAGAATCAGCCCAATGAGAACGCTCACGAGAAACACCCGCCTGACATATTTGGACAGGGCAAGCATTTTTTGAAGTTTAATCGTCTGTTCCGCCGTCAGATGCGGCAATTTGCGCTCCGGCATATCAGTAATTTATTTTCCTTTCTTCGAAATAAGCCTGAGGGTGTTTGCACACAGGGCAGACTTTCGGCGCTTCTTTGGCGAAAGTAACGTGGCCGCAGTTTCTGCAAATCCAGCAGATGTCGCCTTCTTTCGCGAAAACCCTGGCTTCCCTTATATTTTTGGCGAGCGTGCGGTATCTTTCCTCATGCTCTTTTTCAATGGCGGCTACACCTTCGAACTGCGCCGCGATGTCCAAAAAGCCTTCCTGTCTTGCTTCTTCGGCAAACTGTTTGTACATTTCAGTCCATTCATAGTTTTCGCCGGCTGCGGCGTCAAGCAGGTTTTCAAGCGTGTCGCCTATGCCGTGAAAATATTTGAACCACAGTTTCGCGTGTTCCTTTTCATTGCCCGCAGTTTCGCTGAAAATGGCGGCAATCTGTTCATAACCGTCCTTTTTAGCCTTGCTCGCGTAAAAATCATATTTGTTTCTGGCCTGAGATTCGCCGGCAAAAGCCGTCATCAGGTTTTGTTCGGTTTTGCTTCCTTTGAGTTCCATAAAGAATACCTCCGTAACAGTTTTTTTGTTATTTTGAGCATACCACGCAAAAGGTTTTTCGTCAACGGCAAAACCGAAAAATACCCGCCGTCAAAAAAGAAACCCCGCGGGCGTCCGCGGGGAAAAATCATTCTTCTTCGTTGATTGTCTCGATGTCGTAAGGCGTCGCCTGATAGACGTAGTAGTTGAGCCAGTTGCTGAACAGAATGTTCGCCGTGCTGGTCCAGCTCATATTGACATTGTCGCACTTGCTGTCCAGAAAATAATTTTTCGGCGACTCGATGGGCAGCCCCTTGTTAAGGTCGCGGAAGTACTCGTTTTTCAGCGTATCCCTGTCATATTCGACGTGCCCCGTGATGAAGATGTTTTTGTTATCGGCGGATTTAATTATCGAAAGCCCCGCCTCTTCGCTGCGGGCAAGCGGAACAAGTTCCGGATGCCTCGCTATTTCCCTTTCGTTGATGGCAGTGTGCCTGGAATGAGGAATGTAAAACACATCGCTCAGCCCCTTGGTCAGCAGTTCGTTTGGCTGCAACGCCACAGTCGGGAAAATGCCGAACATCTTTTTCGGCAAAGGGATTTTGTCAATGCCGTAAAGGTGGTAAAGCGCCGCCTGCGCCCCCCAGCATATATAAATGGTGGTGAAGATGTTTTTCTGGGCGTAATCGATAATCTCCGTCAGTTCGTCCCAGTAGTCTATATCCTCGAAACTCATTGTCTCGACCGGCGCGCCGGTGATAATCATGCCGTCGAACTTTTTGTTTTTCACTTCGTCGAAACTTCTGTAAAACTTCGCCATGTGGTTTTCCGACACATGGCGGCTCTTGTAACTCGCCGTATTGATGAGAGTCACGTTTACTTGCAGCGGCGTGTTGCCCAAGAGGCGGAGAAGTTGCGTTTCCGTTTCGATTTTAGTGGGCATAAGGTTTACGATGGCGATTTCCAGCGGACGTATGTCCTGCGTGATTGCCCTGTTTGTCGGCATTACGAATATGTTTTCCTTAGTCAGTATATCGAAAGCCGGCAAATCCTTTTGTATAACTATCGGCATTGTTTCTCCTTAAATGTTGTCGAGAGCCTTAACAACGTCGGCGGTAATATCGTCGATGTTTTCTATGCCCAGCGACAGTCTGACCATGTTGGCGGTGATGCCCGCTTTGACGAGGTCGGCGTCGGACAACTGTCTGTGCGTGGTGGAAGCGGGATGCAGAACGCAGCTTCTCACGTCGGCAATGTGCGTAACCTGCTTGACAAGGCTGAGATTCTTAATGAAATTTTCCGCCTGTTTCCTGCCGCCCTTCACGCCGAAGACCAGCATTCCGCCGAAGCCGCCTTTGTAATATTTGACGGCGATATCGTGATATTTATCGTCTTTCAGCCCCGGGTACATCACCCATTCGGCGTTTTTGTGTTTTTTAAGCGTTTCGGCAAGCGCCAGAGCGTTGCCGCTCGTGCGTTCCATCCTCAGGTGGAGCGTTTCCGTTCCTATGTTGGTCAGCCACGCGTTGAACGGACTAGGCGTCAGCCCCATGTCCCTCATGTACTGCATGCGCGCTTTGAGGATATATGCCGCGGCGCCGCCTTCCTTGACGTAAACCACGTCGTGATAACTGGCGTCCGGGGTATAAAAATCCTTATATCTCGGGTTGCCGTCGAAAGCGAAGTTTCCGCCGTCAACGATTATGCCGCCCACGCATGAGGCGTGTCCGTCAAGATATTTGGTGCTGGAATGAACCACAACGTTGGCGCCGTGCTCAAAAGGTCTGACAAGGCATGGCGTCGCCAGCGTGTTGTCCACAATCAGCAGCACGCCGTGTTTGCGGCATATCGCGGCGTATCTGTCAAAATCGCACACTATCATGGCTGGATTGGCGATAGTCTCAACAAAAACCGCTTTTGTGTTGCCGTCAATGAGTTTTTCGATTTCGGCGTCGCTCATGTCGTCGGTGAAAAATTTCGTTTCGATGCCGAGGCGCGGCAAGGTTACCTTAAACAGGTTGAAGGTCCCGCCGTAGATGCTGCTCATAGACAGTATGTTGTCGCCCTTTGAAGCCACGTTCATGACCGCCGCCATAATCGCCGACATGCCGGAACCGGTGGCCATGGCTCCCACGCCGCCTTCCAGCATGGCGATTTTTTCCTCATACGCCGAAGTCGTGGGGTTGCTTATTCTGGAATAAATATGCCCGTCTTTCGGCACGTCGAACAGGTGCGCCAGCTCTTCCGGCGTCTGATAATAATAAGTTGTGCTCTGCACAAGCGGCAGTGTGCGCGGGTCGCCGCTTTTCGGCCGGTAACCGCCCTGCACGCATATCGTTTCTATTTTCATATACGCCTCCGTTTAATCTCGATTATTATCGGTTATTGTAAAACAAAAAACAACGCGTTGTCAAACAGTTGCGGAAACAAAGCGGAAGCCGGCGTTTCCGCCGGCTCCCGCCTTATAAAGAAGAAGATATGGAAGTTAGCAATTTTAATCGCCCTTTTCTTCCGCCGCGGCACGGTTCTTTTTGCGCCGCGCGGCGGTTTTAGGCGGCTTTTTGAAAAACAGCAATATGGACGGCACGACAAAAACGACAAGTATGCCGCTCAGCACGCTGCCCGTGGCAATCATCAGCGTTATTTCCCTGATAATCATATCGCCCGAAATAAAGAACACGCTGAGACACGCCGACGCCAGAATGGCGACGCTGACCATTATGGAAAAGATACTGCCTGACATGGCACGCTTCACGCTGTCCACCACGTCATTGCCCTCTCTCTGCGCTTCGATGAATTTGTTTGTCATGAGTATCGCGTAGTCCACCGTAGCGCCGAGTTGTATCGCGCTGATAATCAGATATGTCATAAAGTTTATAGACACACCCAGGATTACCGTAAACGACAGGTTGATGAATATGCCTGTTTCGATGACCAGCGTTATAAGAAGCGCTTTCAGCGGCGAACGGAATACCGCCGCCACTATTACGAATATCAGCAGCGCCGACAGCGCCGACACTATCGTAAAGTCGGTGCCCGTTATGGATTCCATGTCCATTACCGTCTGGGTGCTGCCCGCCGACAGAATTTCCTGCCCCGGGAACATCTCGGCGTAAACTTTCTGTATCGCGGTGAGCGCGGCGATTGCCTCGTCGCTTTCAGGCTGACCCACGGTATAGATATAATAGAAAGTATAGTTCTCGCCGCCGCTGGTTTTGACAAACTGACTTTGCAGCATATCGGCGACGCCACCCAGTTGCGCCAGCATTGCCTGCGTGGACGGCTGCGCCAGCAGCCGCAGCCCCGCCCCCGCCTGTTGCAGCATAGTAAGTTCTTCAGGCGAAAGACTGCTTTGCACTAAACGGTTATTTGCAAGATTATCAACTTCGGCGGGAGTATCAATAGTGCCGTTGCCGTTTTCATCGACGCTATCTATAATAAATGACGCAAAAATCCCCGCCTTTTGCGAAATCGTCTGATTTATTATACCATAGATTTTTGTGTCCAGGTCAGGTAAATTTTTAAGTTCTTCCACGGAATTTACCGAAAGGTCTATTTCCTCAACCGTCATGTCGCCAAGCAAAGAGTTCACCGCGCCGTAAATGCCGTCCAGAATGCCCTCCATGCTGATGACGTCGTTCACAACTTTGTTGCCGTCGGCGTCGGTAAGGTTTTCCACGGCCGACAAAAACGCCTGCTGTTTCGCCTCGTCGTCGGCGCCAGGCACGACAACCACCTGCCTGCTGCCCAGATTCTGATACACAGCCTGCGCGCCTTCCGCGTTTTCGTTATATTCGGTGGTGAGATAGTAATAGTCGACGTTAAACTGCACAACGAAAGTCGAAACCAACAGCGCCAGCGCCACGCCGATAAACACAAACCTGCCCCTGCGCGGTATTTTATAAGCGTTTTCGAATTTCGGGCTGAGAAATTTGTGTTTTGTCTTGGCTGTGAGTTTGCGCATGACGAGTATAAGACACGGCTGGAAGAAACACACCGCCACAAGGCTCAGCAGCACGCCTTTCGCCAGCACCATGCCAAGGTTGAAGCCCAGCGTAAACCGCATGGCGAACAGCGCGCAGAACCCCGCTATCGTGGTGAGCGCGCTGCCCGACACGGTAAGCAGCGTCTTTTTGAGCGCCTTGCCCATGGCGGCGAACTCGTCGCCGCAAAGAGCGAGTTCGTCGTTATAGGCGTGCGTCAGAAAAATCGAATAGTCTATCGACAGGGCGAGCTGCAAAATCGCCGCCACCGCGAACGTAACGCTGGACACGCTCGGGAAAATGATGTTGGTGCCCAGGTTTATGAGAATGGCCACCCCGATTGTTATCAGGAAGATAAACGGGTCGAGCCACGATTTTGTCGTTATAAGCAAAATGACGAATATAATCAGCACCGCCACAATCAAAAACGACGGCATGTCGCCGAGGGCGCTTTCCATCATGGCCTTTGTTTCCACGGACGTACCGCCGAGATGGTACTCAACCCCCTCGTTTTCCAGCAACGCCGATATGTTGTCAATAGCGTCATAGGCGCGTTGGTCCCTGCTCGAAACGTCAAGCGAAAGGTATGCTATATAGTATCCGCCGTCGGACGAATAAGCGTTTGTGTCGGCGTTCAGACTGCCGCTGTAAAAGGTCGGCGCCAGATTCATCAGCACGCTTTTTGTCACAAGCAGCACCTGCCCGTTTTCCATGGCGGCGAGCTGCGAGTCGGGCGTGGTGAGAAGCGTTATCACGTCGCCGCCGCTCATCTGCGCCATGGAGCCAAGCCACATGCCGGCGTCGGACACGTCGTCAACGGCGTAAATTTTGTCGATGATATCGCCGGCTTTGGCAAAACCGTCGGCAGACAAATCCCCTTCGAACACCACCAGGGCGTCGCCCTGCAAACCGAACGTGTCTTCAAGAAACGCCATTGTCTCCGCCACGGTGCTGTCGTGCGGCAGGTATGACGAAATGTCGGAGTTTATGGTCACTTTCGTGATAAGCCAGCCGCACAGCGCGGTCAGGGCAAACACCACAGCGATAACGACTATCCTGAACTTGAATAAAAAGTCGGTAAACTTATTCATAAAGCCCTCCAAGTCCAAAAATGAAAAATGAATGCAGTTTTTCAAATTTCAATTTTAATCAAGGTTTTCAAAAAAATTTTCAAAAACCTATTTTAATTTTACGTTTGGCGTGATATAATGTCAACAGAATACAAGTTTCAAATTTCATTTGAAATAGGCAATTCAAACGAGGGGCGCATGAAAAAATCGGAAGAAACGACAAAAAAAATACTCGACGCCGTTACGGAACTGCTTAAAACCAACGACAACATCACGATAAAAGACATCTGCGACAAGGCGTATATCAACATTGCCGCCGTAAACTACCATTTCGGCGACAAGGACACCCTCATCAACATGGCGGTGCAAAACATAATAGACGACCTAAAAAAGCAGATAGCGCAGCTGGCAAACAAAGAATTCAAAGACACCACCGAGGCGCTGTACTTTTTTATGGATTTGATATACAAATTCGCTTCGGAGTATTCCGGCGCGATAAGATACATGCTCAACTCGTGCACGCCGTCGCAGGGCAGCAATATTCTGGCGCAGTTGTTTTCCGACAAAAAGTTCACGGGCTTTATTCTGGGCAAAATCAAAGAGCAGTCCCCCGCCGACGACGAAGCCAAACTCATGTCGAAATACATGATGATACTTTCGGCGTTTATTTTCCCGATGGTGTGCCAGTACGCTTTTGCCGACGACGGCGATTTTTCCATAAAAAACGAAGAATTCAAAAAAGAATATATCAACCAGATTCTCAAAATTTTTACCGATTGAATCGGGCGGCGGTTTTTTTCCTCCTTTTCACACAAGTTCTCGCCGCCCATATAAAAAGCGCATCGGCAAACGCCGATACGCTTTTTTTGTTTCACACTATTTCGCTCTTGTCCCAGACGCACTTTTTCAGGTTGAGATAAGCCGGTCTGAGTTTTTTATACAGGTCTTTGTACACGCCGTTGTATATGTCGTCGTAATAGCCGTGTATTTTGCCGTCCGGCGTGAATGTGTCGCGGTAATGCACCATTTCTTTCACCGCCTCGCCGAAACTGTCAAACTCGCCCATCGCGACAAACCCCGCCATTGACGAGCCGAGACTGCTTGTTTCCCACGTCTGCACCCTCGTCACCGGCAGGCCGAACATATCCGCCGTCATCTGGCAGACGTAGTCGCTTTTGCTTCCGCCGCCCGACACGATTATTTTTTTTATTTTGTTTTTTACCCTGCGCTGTATCTTTTTGAAAGCGTCGAGCAGAGCGTAATTTATGCCCTCGATAATCGCCCTGTAAAGGTGCCACTTTGTGTGGACGTGGTTAAACCCTATTATAGTGCCCCTGCCTTCGGGAGAGCGCAGCATAGGCGCCCACAGCGGCTGAAGCACGAGGCCGTCGCATCCCGGAGGGATTTCATGCAGGTGCTTGTCGAGTAGCTGCTCTACGGACACGTTTTGTTTTTTCGCCTCTTCCACTTCGTATTTGGCAAATTCTTCTATAAACCAGCTTACCATCCAATATCCGCGGTAAATCTGGATTTCGGGGTTATACTGATTCGGCATGACCGCCGTGTACGACGGCAAAAACGGCTCCGGCGTAACGTATTTTTCCGTCACGAACTGCACAGTCGACTGCGTGCCGAAACTTATGGACACCGTGTCGGGGCTGACAACGCCGCAGCCCAGCGCCTCGCACCCCTTGTCGGCGCCCGTCGCTATCAGCGGAAGCCCCTCTTTTATGCCCGACTTTTCCGAAAACTCTTTGGTGATATATCCCAGAATCTCGCCAGGCTCAACAAGGTCGCACAGTTTTTCCGGCTCCACGTTGAAGATACGGTACTGCATGTCCCGCTTGGTCTTCCAGCGGCGCTTTTTGTAGTGATACGGTATATGACCGATCTGGCACGCCTTGCTGTCAATGAACTTGCCCGTCATCATGTGGTTGAAATATCCCGAAATGGTGACGTACTTATAGGTTTTCGCCCAGTTTTCAGGCTCGTTTTCCCTTATCCAGTTGCTCATCGTGAGCTTTCCCTGCATTTTTGCCGTTTCCGTCATGCCGACCAGGCGGAACAGAAATCTGTAAAACGCCGGCACCTGTTTGTAGTCAAACGCGGCTTCGCGCTGGTCTAGCCACATTATGATGGGTCTGACGGGTTTGCCGTCTTTGTCAAGACAAACGCAGGTGTCCCTTACCGATGTGGTGGTCACGGCAATGATGTTGTCCCAATATCTTCCGTGGGTCTCTTTCAGTTTTTTGGACACGTCGCAAATCGCCTGCTCGTAAACTTCGCCGTATTGCTCGGCATAGCCTCTTTTAAGCGAAAAGTACGGTTTGCACCTTTGCGTCGCCATGCCTATAATTTCGCCTTTTTTGTTGACAAACGTGCAGCGGATGCTTTGCGTACCGCAGTCAAAAGTCAGTATCAAGGGCTCGTTCATTGTCTTTCTCCCAGCGATGTCGTCATTGCTTTATTTTATAATGATAACACAACTTGACCGTTTTGCAATAATAAAAATGATATGATTGAAATATTTTTTATTTTTAACAAAGCGCCGTAAACCGCGGACGGGTTTACGGCGCCGTTTTATCTGCCGAAATAATTTTTGATGTTGGCGTCTTTGTCTAACGTCCAGGTGATTTTGCTCTTCTGGCAAGTCAGCAGCGTGGTAACGCCGGGGCCGTGACCGCTGAGCACGCAGTCGCTGTGCACCACGACTCCTATCGTGACCGCCCCTTTGCGGAAACACCTGCCGTTTGTGGTGTCGCAGTCTTTAAGCGCCACGATATCTCCGAAACGCAGGTTTTCCAGCCCGCTTACTTTGAGTTCCTTTTTGTCCATCGTCATGATGTCATAGTCGCCGGTGTAAGCGTTGGCGCTGCCTATGCCGCTGCCCATAAGATGCGCCGGCACAACCGCCGCCACTTTTACTTTAAGTTTGCCCTTTTCTTCCTCCACGCCCATGGCTTCCAGCACGGCAGGGTCGACGTTCATCACCTTGACATCGTCAAACCCCTCGATTTTCAGCCCCTGGCCCAATGTCTTGACCAGAATTTTGTCGCCGGGCGCCATTTTCTCCATATCGGCGGTCTCAAAATCCGCCAGCACATGCTCGATTCCGCCGTGCGTGCCGGTAACCCTGCCCCGGGCGCCTTTCGCGTCGCCCGACATCACTATCGCCTCGTTGCCCACACAGGACAGAAAATTGAGCGCCAGGTTCTCAGTGGCGTCGGCGTTCTTGACGCTCACACCCGGCTCTATATGGTCGCCCGCCAGCCCGTAAACGCTGTCGCCAATCCTGACGTTGTAGCAAATGCCGCCGACGGCGGGCACCGCCCATATGCTTTCGTCGTGGGCGATTTTTGTCGCGCTGCGCATCGTCGGGTGATGTATGACGCCCATCGCCGACTGCATAACAAGTTTATCTCTGTTTGTGACTATTTTGCCCATATTCTCTCCTTTAACGGCTCCGCCGTTTATACGTTATATGTTACCACAGCGGCGGCGTTTTATCAACCGTTTGGACGTGTTTTGCATAAAATCAAACTTTATGCACGGTTTTTTGCATAAATACCGCTGCCGAAAAAATTTTATGCGTTTTTTGGCAAAAAATATTGCATAAACGCTTGCAAAAAAACCGCGTCGGTAGTATATTTACACGGTAACTTTAACAAACCAATGGGAGGAAACTATGAAAAAATTTCTGAAACTTCTCGTCGTGGCGGTGCTGTCGATAACAACTGTTTTCGGCCTTACAGCCTGCGGCGACAGCAACACTCTGTATGTTTATACTGAAGCGGGTTTCGCTCCGTTCGAATATATGAACGGCACGGAAATAGTCGGCGTAGACGTCGAAATCGCCAAGGCAATCGCCAAAGAACTGGACATGAAACTCGAAGTCAGAAACACCAATTTCGACCTTATTACCGAGGCGGTCAAAAAATCGCCTGAAAACACAATCGGTATTGCCGGAATGACAATCAGGGAAATCGACGGTATTACGTTTAGCGACCCATATTTCACGTCGCAGCAGTACATACTCGCTAAACGCGGTACTTTCGCCAATACAAACGGCGAATCGGCAATCGATATACTCGACGGCAAAAAAATCGGCGTTCAGCTCAGCACTACCGGACATACCCTTGTCAACGATATGAAAGAAGACGGAACGCTTGGCAAAAACACCGAGGTGGTCACAAACGCCAAATACGACTTCCTTGCCCAACGACTTGAAGCGGGCACGATTGACGCGATGGTTATGGACGAACAGCCGGCAAAATCTTTCCTGAATAAATACGACGACCTTGAAATCATTAAAATAACCGGCGTCGAAGTGGAAAGTTACGGCATAGCGGTTGCTTCTTCCGCCACCGACCTGCTGAAAGCAATCAACAAGGCGCTCGCCGGAATTTCACCTGAACAAATACAGCAATGGGTTGACTACCACAATGAGGCTTCTTCCAACGCCTGATAAAGCAACACGACAAGACTTAAAGCAAACCCCTTTTACGGTTTGCTTTTTGTTTCTTTTTTAAGGAGATTAAAATGCTGTTAGCAAAAAGTTTTTTCGAAATGTTCAAAGATAACTTTTTCGGAAAAAGCGGTGAAAATTTACAACTTGTCCTGTACGGACTGCAAAATACACTGATAATAACGGTATTCGCCATAATTATCGGTATAGTAATAGGCAGCCTGATGGCATTGGCGAGAGTTACATATATGAGAGCCGAAAGACCTAATTGGCTTCAAAAAATTCTCAACGCAATCGCCAATATTTACATAACTGTCATCCGCGGAACCCCTGTCGCTCTCCAACTGCTCATTATTTACATGGCGGTATTCAATCTTCAGGGACCACCGATACTGGTCGGCAGCCTTGCGCTCGGCATCAATTCTGGCGGATATGTAGCCGAAAGCATAAGAGCAGGTATTTTGGCGGTTGACAAAGGACAAACGGAAGCGGGATTGTCTCTCGGGCTTAAAAACAGCACCATAATGGCGCGGATTGTAGCGCCGCAGGCGCTGAAAAATATTTTGCCGGCTCTCGGCAACGAATTTATCGCTATACTTAAAGAAACGGCGATTCTCGGTATGGCGTCAATAATCGACCTGACGTTCGCCTCGCAGCAAATCATAGCGCTCACCAGAGACTATTTGTTCAATCTCGTGTGCATAGGTATCATTTACCTTGTAATCGTTATGATAATTACTTTCCTGCTCAGACTTTTAGAAAGGAGGCTTGCCAAGAGTGAACGATAACATACTTATTGAAACAAAAGAACTTAAAAAGAATTTCGGTAAACTCGAAGTGCTCAAAGGCGTAAACGAAACGATACTCAAAGGCGAAAAAATAGTCATCGTGGGTCCGTCGGGAAGCGGCAAAAGCACTTTTCTGCGCTGCCTCAATTTATTGGAGCACCCTACCGACGGAAAAGTTTTTTTCAAAGGCGTCGATATAACAGATAAAAACTGCGACCTGGCGCAAATCCGCCAGAAGATGGGCATGGTGTTTCAGCACTTCAATCTCTTCCCCCATCTCACGGTGCTGCAAAACATGACGCTGGCGCCGGTGCAGCTGAAACTCAAAACCAAAGAGCAGGCGGAAAGCGACGCCATGGAACTGCTGGGCAAAGTCGGGCTTGTGGACAAAGCAAACGAATATCCAAACATGCTCTCAGGCGGGCAGAAACAACGCGTCGCCATAGTCAGGGCGCTCAACATGGAGCCGGAAGTCATGTTGTTTGACGAGCCGACCTCTGCGCTCGACCCCGAAATGGTGGGCGAAGTCCTGGGAGTCATGCAGACGCTTGCCGAAACGGGCATGACCATGGTCATCGTCACGCACGAAATGTCTTTCGCACGGAAAGTCGCCACCCGCGTTTTGTTTATGGACGACGGCGTCATTGCCGAGCAGAACACGCCCGACGAGTTTTTCGACAATCCGCAAAGTCCGCGGCTCAAAGAATTTTTGTCCAAAGTCAGACATATCTGAACAAAAAAAAAGCCTCTCGAAAGAGAGGCTTTTTTATTCGTCCGCCAGTTTGCGGCAATAATCTTTGTATTCTTCAATCCCCTTGATTTCCAGCCCTGTTTTTTGGGCGAGATATCTGCCCACGTCGGCGTCGAGATAGCAATATTCTTCCGCGCCGTCGCCAAAAGCGATTTTAACGTGGGCGCAGCCCTCGCCGCCTATGTCGGTTACTTCCAGCAAAACGATATCGCCGTAAGAATACTCTCTCACGTCGGCGTCGCCCGTGACGTCGCCGTTTTCGTCGCGCAGCACCTTTCTCACCGTGATTTGCCCGCCGAAAGTCAGCGAAGTGTCGAAATCCCTTTCACTGTGATAGGCGTAGCCCTCGACGTTTGACGGAGTAAACGATTCCGCCTCCCACGCTTCGAGGAAATCGGCGGCGGATTTTTTCATCATTTTTTTGCGCACGCCGTCCACCACGAAGGTTCTGCCGTGCCTCACGGTGTAAAACGCCGCCACCGCGGCGGAAGCGAATATCAGCACGTACATCACGTACCACCCCCACCAATCGGCGGAAATGCCGCCGGCAAAGCGAAGTATAAGCACAGCGGCGGTTATTATAATCAGCAAGGCGAAGCGCAAAACAACGCCCGTCATAAATTGTTTTTTATCCATTATCTTTCTCCGTTATCCGAAAATCATAGGTCCGGCGCCGTATATTATTATACCCAGCGCGGCGGACGAAATCACCAGCAGAAAAGGATGCGTCTGTCTGCCCCTGATTTTAACCTTGGACAAAATAAATATCACGGCGAAAATCACCAGCGCCCAGACGTCGAAACCGCTGAAATCGAAATTAAACCCTGCCAGCGACACGTTAGGCAAAATCGCCTGCAATGTCAGCGTAACAGCCGCCGACAGGATAAGACCCGCCACGACGGGTTTGAACCCCCAGAACACGCTCTTGACGATTTTGTTGTCGCTGAACCTTGTAAACAGCCTCGCGATGATGAGTATGATTATAAACGACGGCAGCACCACGCCCAGCGTCGAGCACAGCGCGCCGATGACGCCCGCCGTTTCATAGCCCACGAATGTGGCGATATTTATGGCGAAAGGCCCGGGGGTGGACTCGGCAATGCCGATAAAGTTGACAAAACTGTTTTCGTCAATCCACTGCCAGTTAAGCACCACTTCGCTGCGAATCATAGGTATCATGGCGTAGCCGCCGCCTATGGTGAACAGCCCTATTTTGAGAAAGGTGAAAAACAAATCCCAAAGTATCATTTGTTTTCATCCTCCTCTTTTGCTTTTTTGCTCTTCCTTGCCGCGACCGACTGATAAATCACGCCGAACAAGCCGCCCGCTATGATAATCCACACCACATCGACGCCGGTAAAGGTGGCGAGAGCAAACGCCGCCACGGTCAGTATGACAGTAGCCACGGCTTTTTCCACCTGGCCGCTCATTTTGATGCCGGCGTTGATGACAAGCGCCACCACGCCCGCTCTTATGCCTTTGAAAGCGCTTTCCACCCACACGTTGCCGCTGACGTAAGACAGAAACACCGAAATGACTATGATAACGACAAACGACGGAATGACCAGCCCCAGCGTGGAAAAAAACGAACCCCAGAAGCCGCCCTTTTTATACCCGACGAAAGTCGCCGTGTTCACGGCGATAGGCCCAGGAGTCGCCTCGGCTATCGCCACCATGTCGGAAATCTCGTCAGACGTTATCCAGCCTTTTTTCTCGACGAGTTCTTTTTCAATCATCGGTATCATGGCGTAACCGCCGCCGAAAGTGAAAAGACCTATTTTAAGAAAGGTCCAGAACAGCGTGAGAATCTCACGAAAAGTCGCCTTTTCCCTTTTCTCCATAATTCCTCCGCGCATAAGTATATCACAGGGCGGCGAAAACTCAAAACCGTTGACGGTAAAAAACAGCCGCGCGGCTGTTTATACGCCTTCCATGTCAAAAGGCGGAACGTATTCTTCGCCCACGGCGCCCTCTTCCTGCGTAAACACGTTTGGCATACCCAGAAGTTCGGCGCGGCGGATTACTCTCTGATATTCCCTTTCGGTAACCGGCCTGTTAATCTGGGGAAAGAGCGGAGCGTTGAAACAAGGCGTGTACTGCCGCATCAGCGACACATAAACGTCTTTGCCCAGATTTTCCGCCACCCAATCCAGAATCTTAACGCCCTGGTCGGCAAGCGTCGGCAGCACGAGATGGCGCAAGGCGACGCCTTTTGTCATAACGCCGCCGTCAAACTCATAATCCGGAACCTGTCTTTTCATTTCGGCCACGGCGGCGGAGCACACATCGAAATAGTCGGCCGCGCCGCTGAACCGGGCGGAAACCGCGGCGTCGAAGTATTTTATATCGGGCAAATACACGTCGACAACGCCTTCCAGCGTTTTAAGCGTTTCCACGCTCTCGTACCCGCCGCAGTTGTAAACTATCGGCAAACCGCCGCCGACCTTGTATTTTTCCAGCGCCGGCAGTATCATGGGCACGAAATGGGTCGGCGTCACGAGGTTTATGTTTTCCGCCCCCTTTTCTTCGAGTTCGGTCATTATGCCGAGCAGCCTGTCGGCGGAAATTTCCCTGCCGCGCCCCAGCGCGGAAATTTCGTAATTCTGGCAATATACGCATTTCAGGTTACAGTGCGAGAAAAATATCGTGCCGCTGCCCCGCGCGCCGCTTATGAACGGCTCTTCCCACATGTGCAGATATGCTTTGGCAACCTTTATCTTTTCTCCCGCCCCGCAGAAACCGGCCTCGCGGCTTCTGTCGGCGCCGCACATACGCGGACAGCAATAACATTTCATTTGTGAAAACGCCCCGCTATTTCCTCACACCTGCGGTAAATTTCATCGGCGGGGATATCTGTAAAAAACTCGCCGTCTTCGTACAGTATTCTTCCCGCCACGACGGTCATCCTGACATTTGTCCTGTCCGCGGAAAACACTATGCTCTTTTGCAGGTTGGCGAGCGGACGGGTATTAGGCCTGTCGAGATTTATAAGCGTCATGTCCGCCTGCTTGCCTTCGGCAAGGCAGTCGCAGTCATAAAGGCGCATTGCCATGGCTCCGTTGACAGTCGCCATTTTCAGCACCGTTTCGGCAGGCATGGCGGCGGGGTCGCCCGTGACGCTCTTTTGCAGCACGCTGGCGAGATACATTTCCCTGAACATGTCAAGCCCGTTGTTGCTCGCGGGGCCGTCGGTGCCAAGCGCCACGTTTACGCCCGCTTCCAGCATTTTTATAAGCGGCGCCACGCCGTTGGCGAGTTTCAGGTTGCTGGCGGGATTAGTCACAACCGACACTCCCTTTTTCGCCAGCAGGGCGATTTCGTCGTCGTTCAGATAAACGCAGTGATACGCCATGCCGCCCCTGTCGAACACGCCGTATTTCGCCACTTCGAAAGCGGGTCTGTCGCCGTATCTGGCGACGCAGTCTTCCACTTCTTTTTTGCTTTCGGACAGGTGTATCGAGACGGGCGCGTTAAGTTTGGCGGAAAGTTCCGCCGCGCCTTTCAGAAGTTCTCTCGACGCGGTGTACTCGGCGTGCACGCCGAGGTCGTAGCGCACCAGCGGGCTCAGCTCGTTAAGCATGAGATAGTTTCTTTCGCAGGCGTCCAGCGTTTCCCGCTTAAAATTGCCGTTGTCGCTCATGCCTTTGACAAACACGCAGCGCATGCCGCCGTCCGCCATGGCTTTGACAAGCCATTCATCCCAGAAATACATGTCGCACACCGCCGTCACGCCGCCCGAAAGATATTCCAGCACGGCGAGAAGAGTGCCCCAATATACGCTTTCGCCGTCGAGTTTGGCTTCCAGCGGAAAAATCTTGTCGTTGAGCCACTCGTCGAGCGGCAGGTCATCGGCGTAATTGCGGAACAGCGTCATGGGCGAATGGCAATGACAGTCCTTAAACCCCGGCATAATTACTCCGCCCCGCATGTCAACTTCCCTGTCAAACGTTCCACCGGATGTTTCACCGCCGACATAGGTGATGACGTCATCGTCGGTGTGCACCTCGCCCGTGAAAATATCGTTGTTTTTGTTCATGGTCATGACATGACCGTTAAAGAATCTGATTTTCATATCCAACCTTCCGTATCTTTGAAATTGTATCACAAACAGCCGCCGCGGCGCAAACGCGGCGGCGAAAAATATATGATTAAAAAATTTTCGTTTGCCGTTGAATTTTTACCGCCGTTAGTGTAAAATATCAATATACTTTAACTGCCTTACGGCAAACGGAGAATTTTATGGATAAAAACGTTATCGTCGTGAATCACCCGCTCTTAAACCACAAAATAGCCCTGCTGCGCGATGTAAACACGGCAATGAAACAGTTCCGTGAAATCGTCTGTGAAGTCAGCACTCTGCTCGCGTACGAGGCGCTTAAAGACGTGCCCGTCGAAGCCCGCGAAGTCACCACTCCGCTGGAAAGCGTGACGCAGTATGTGGTGAAGGAAAATTCCGTGGCGATTGTACCCGTTCTCAGGGCGGGGCTGGGCATGGTAAACGGCGTGCTGGCGCTTCTGCCGACGGCCGAAGTCGGGCACATAGGCATTTACCGCGACCCTGAAACGCTTGAAGCCAAAGAATACTACTGCAAACTGCCGGAAAACATAGCCGACAAAAAAGTCATCGTGCTCGACCCTATGCTGGCGACGGGCGCGTCGGCGTGCGCGGCTATATCCATGCTGAAATCGAAAGGCTGCAAAGACATCAAACTGATGTCCATTCTCGCCGCCCCGCAGGGAATCGACAAGGTCAGAAACTCTCACAGGGACGTGCAGGTGTTCCTTGCCTGTGTGGACAGAGGCCTTAACGGCAACGGATACATCGTGCCCGGGTTCGGCGACGCCGGCAACAGACTTTTCGGCACAAAATAAGTCCCCTTTCAAAAACAAAAACCGATACGGACGTATCGGTTTTTTTGTTTGTTCATCTTTTATCCATCGGCACATACGGCCTGCGCGGACAAACGCTTTCGTAAGCCGGGCGGATAATCTTGCCGCCGTTTACTATTTCCTCTATGCGGTGGGCGCTCCAGCCGGCGATTCTCGCCATGGCGAACAGCGGCGTGTACAGTTCGTAAGGCAAATCCAGCATGCTGTAAACAAACCCGCTGTAAAAATCCACGTTGCAGCTGACGCCCTTGTATATCTTGCGTTCTTCGGCGATGGCCCGCGGCGCAAGTTTTTCCACCAGCGAATAAAGCCCGAATTCATCATTCCTGCCCTTCGCGTCGGAAAGTTTTTTCACGAAACTTTTGAAGATGTCCGCCCTCGGGTCGGAAAGCGAATAAACCGCGTGCCCCATGCCGTAAATAAGCCCCGATTTGTCGAACGCTTCTTTACGCAGAAGTTTTTTGAGATAACCCATTATTTCGTCTTCGTCCGACCAGTCGCTGACATGTTCTTTGATGTCGTTGAACATTTTGATGACCTTGACGTTGGCGCCGCCGTGCTTAGGCCCTTTGAGCGAGCACAGCGCCGACGCTATCGCCGAGTATGTGTCCGTCCCGGAAGAACTGACGACGTGCGTTGTAAACGTCGAGTTGTTGCCGCCGCCGTGTTCGGCGTGAAGCACCAGCGCTATGTCGAGAATGCGGGCTTCCAAATCGGTATAATTGGTGTCAGGTCTCAGCAGATACAAAATATTTTCCGCCGTCGAAAGTTCCGGCTGAGGAGCGTGTATGTACAGACTGCTGTTGCCCCTGTCATAGGCGTAGGCGTGATATCCGTACACCGAAAACAGCGGAAAAGTCGCCATAAGCGACATACACTGCCTGACTATGTTGGCGACCGACGTGTCGTCGGGATTGTCGTCGTAAGAATACATTGTCAGCACGCATCTGGCGAGCGTGTTCATCATGTCGGCGGGAGGCGCTTTGAGAATCACGTCTTCCACGAAATTATGCGGCAGGTTGCGGTACATGCCCAGCTGTTTGCCGAACTGTTCGAGTTCCGTCTTGTTCGGCAGCTCGCCGAACAGCAGCAGATACGCCACCGATTCGAAACCGAAACGCTTGTCGTTGAAAAACCCGCGCACGATGTCCTTGACGTTGATGCCGCGGTAATACAGTTCGCCTTCGGCCGGCACCGCTTTGCCGTCCACTATTTCTTTGGAGCGTATTTCCGATATATTTGTCAGGCCGACAAGCACGCCGGTGCCGTCAAGTTCGCGCAGACCTCGCTTAACGTCGTATTGTTTGTAAAACTCAGGCTGAACCAAAGAGCATTGGCAGCATTTTTCAGACAGTTGTTTGATGTAAGGCGTCAGTTCGGAGTAAGGATTTTTCGGCATGCGTATACCTCCTTTTTGTAGTTTTGCCCGCCGTCGGAAAAAAGGCGGGGAGGTACTATAAAATTATAAAAATTTTCAGGTACTTGATTATTATAACTTATTTGCCGAAATATTGCAAGTCGGGTTTTCACGCGCGAAAACGCGCCCTCACGGGCGCGCGTCAGTTGTTTATATCCGCTTTCAGCAGCGGCAGTTTCACTTTGTAATTAGCGGCGTCTTTACCCTGTATCACGCATTTGTCGATAAGCACGGTTTTTCCTTTGCCCGCCGAGGCGTTTTCGAAACGCGCCGACACTTCGCCGACGCTGATTTCATCTCCTTCGACTACGCCCGTAAACCTGCCCAGGCTTTTGAAAGTCGCCGCCGTCCCGCCGTCAAATTGTTTGTCCGACACTTCCGCTCCGTCGAGAGTTATCTCTTTAGGCAGAATCTCTCCTTTCAGCGTCGTCCCGTCAAGGCGGTAATTTGCCGCGTCTTTTCCCGCAAGCCTCAACCCGTCAAAAGTAACCTTCTTGTTTACGCCGGCATTTTTGTCGCCGAACCTGGCAGAATCGCACACGACAGACACGTCGTCGCCACCGACCGCCCCTCGCAGCGAAAATTCCGTTTCGGGAGCGGCGTCGCTCCCGTCGTACACCTTGGTGAGATTTTCCGCCGCTATCGAGATTTCTTTCGGGGTAACGGTGAGTTTTCCGCTGACAGCCACGTCGTATTTGCCGAGCGTCAGCGCCGCCACGCCGTATTCCCCCACGGGCGATTTTTCATCGGCGTCGAAACGGGGTTCCAGCCCTTCCACGCTGTCCTGAGTATCGCCGTCCACAAAGCCGCTCACCTGAAATATAACGTCGGGATTGGCTTCGCCGTAAGTCTTTTGGGCGTTTCTCGCCGTAAGCGTGAGCAGCGGTTTTTTGACGTCGATGTCCCTGCTCACAGTCAACGTGTCCTTGCCTTCGGCTTTCACGGTAACGTTGTGGCCGCCAACCGACGAAAACCTGTGGCTGAGCGTCATGCCGTCTTTATCCGTCGGTGCGCCCCGCTTGACTTCCGTGCCGTCCACAATCCAGACGATTTCCGTTTCCTTGTCGAAATCCACCGGCTTGTCGAAACTCAGCGTCAGCCGGCTTTCGGCGCCGTATCTCGCCTCGTTCTCCACGTTTATGCTCGCGACCGCCTGTTCAAGAGGCACGGGGCGGGTGTTAAACACGTTCAGCCCTATAAGCATCAGGGCGATGGCGAAAATCACCGTCCACAGCACGACGCTTGTCAGCGTGCTCCTGACGCCAACGGCGGCTTCGCCGTTCGGCGCCGCTTTCACGGCGCCTGCCCCGCCCTTTGCCGCGGGCTTTTTTTCAATCGGCTTTCCGGCCGCAGTTTTTTTCGCCGTTTTTTTCGCCGCGCCCTTCTTTTCCGGCTGCCTGCCGGCGGAAGCCGGCGTACGTTTCCCCTTGGAGTTTTCGCTTTTCGCGCCGCTTTCTTTCTTTGGGGCGCTTTTACGCTTGTTTTCCATCTGTCCCTCCGTTAGCAGTATGCGCAGAAAACGGCGTCTTATGACAAAACAAGGCGGCGCAAAGGCATAAAAAAAGTCCCGCTCAGGCGGGACGGCGTTTTCGCTCAGTCGCCGAAACGGGTGGCGAGATGACCGAAATAAAAAGTTATTATCTCTTCCACATAGGTTTTTCGCATCGCCTTGTCTTTCGTGCTGCCCAGCACGTCGAAAAGACAGTGCAGAAAAGAGCGGGCGATAATCATCGTGAGGTCGGGATTTTTAATTTTAGAACGGCTGAATCCGTCGTTCATGAGCGTTTCTATCTTGCGGGCGGTCACACCTTCGAGATACTGCGAAAACTGCTTGTAATACTGCGTGTTTCCCCTGCGCAGAATAACGATTTCGTCGTCGTGCTCCACCATGAATTCCAACAGATTTTCAGCGACGGTCTGCAAACTGTCTCCAACGATGAAATATTTCTTCTCGACAAATTCTTTGACGCTGTCAATCAGCGGCTGCACCACCGCTATATACAACGCCTCTTTGTTCTGATAATACCTGTAAATATTGCCCAAAGAAATCCCGGCGTTGTTGGCTATATTTCTTATCGACGCGTCCTGATACCCGTAAGTTTTGAACTCCGTCACGGCAGCGTCGTAAATTCTTTCTCTGACCTTATCTTTCAAGTACTGCATTAGTTTCTCCTTCCCGAAATCACGTTAAGCATAACAAAAATGAACGCGGGTGTCAATTATTTATTGTTGAAGCCTTTGACAAAATTTTCAGTCAGTTCGCACGCGGAGAGAACAAGCGACAGACACGGGCGCGCCTCAAACTGTTCTTTTGTCGCCGCGGAAAAATCGGCGCATTCCATAAGCATTTTTTTGTCGTTCACCATGTCGCCGCACGCCATGCTGCCGTGTTTTCGCGCAAACGGTTCCACTACCTGACGCCTGAACTCAGCGGCGAAACGGTTTTTCGCGTCGGCGTCGGTTTCTCCGACAAGTATGCCCGCCGCCATCGCCGCGCCGCTCAGCGCGCCGCAAAGTGAAGCGTGCGTCTTGACAAACCCGCCGCCGAAAGCGATTGCCGCTTTCGTCATATGTTTGGCGCTGACGCCGCAGTCTTCGGCAAAAGCGGCGGCGACCGCCTGAGAACAACTGTATCCTTTCAAAAACATATTGACGGCAAGGTTTTTATCCATTTTCTTCCTCCTCACCCAGTTTCAAAAATTCCGACGGCGTCATCACCGCCACCTTTTCGCCTCTTTCAAGGCGCGTGTTCAAAAATCTTTTGCGGGCGTCGCCGGTCCGTTCGTCAGCGACATAAACGTCGCAGCGGCCTATTTTGGGTGTATATTTTCCGCCCAGCGCGACGGTTTTTTTAATGAGCGGCAGCCAGACGTCGCTCCCCATAAATTCTATCTGTCTCGACAAAGCGACGGTTTTGCCTCCCAAAATTCCGCCGCCTGCGGCGGCGCCCAGTTTTTCCGCCTCGGCTTTGATTTTTTCTATGGCCTCACGGCTGAGTTTTTTTCCGCCCGCCTGACCTTCCAGCGACGCGGGACGCGTAATGACGAAATCCTTGTTTTCGCCGTATCTGACGTGATAAGCCTTCATCAGTTCGCCTACGGTTTTATTTTGGCTCTCGCACAGAAATTTAAGCGTCAGGAGCGACATAAGGGCGTCTTCGTCAGAATAATGCTGACGGAAATGCAGCCCCAGTTCCGCCGCTATTTTGTCAAGCCCCATCACGTTTTTGTCGCCTTTGTAACATTTGTACAGCAGCTGCGAACACACGAATTTGAAATCGATTGACGGCAGCCGGTATTTTTTGCAGGCGGCGTTGAGCATGCGCACGTCGCTGTCGACGGCGTGCCCCACCACTACCGTGTCGGCGGCGGTGAGCATGGATTTCAACTTTTCGTACCGTTCGGAAAAATCGGGCGACCTGTCCAGCAAATCCTTGTCCAGATGCAGGTCTATGCCCACGTTCGGACGCGTGCCGTTGAGATTATACTTCGACCGCGGATTTATCCAGATGTTTTCTTTAAGCAACACCTTGAAATCGCTGTCGGCGACAACCACGCCGACGGAACATATGCTGGCGGGGTTGTAACCGTTCGCCGCTTCGATGTCAAATGCCAGATATCTCATAAATACTTAAAGAGTATATCACAACACGCCGCCAAACAACAAACGAAAACCGCCAAATTGCGGGCGGCAAACGTTTCTCTTTTGACAAATGACGGTATACCCCCTTTTAATATTGACAAATCGGTTATCCGTGCTATATTATATTGAGTAATCAACATAAATCACGCGCGCGAATACGCAAAGGAAAATATCATGGAAAACACAATGGACAATATCGAAAACCTTCTTGTGCCGCAAATGGAACTCAGCGACAAGGCTGCCGAAAAAATACTCACGCAGCTCAAAAACTTCCGGATGCTGATGTCATACTATAACTGCGCCATTATGGAAGTGCAGACAAAACTCAACGTGCTGAACGAAGAATACTCGCTGCAGCACGACCGCAACCCTATTGAGTCAATCAAAAGCCGCCTTAAAGAGCCGCAGAGCATACTCAACAAACTCGAACGCAAAGGCCTGCCGTTTTCCGTCAAAGCCATAGAAGAAAACCTCAACGACATAGCCGGCATACGGGTGATATGCTCCTTCCCCGAAGACGTGTACACCATAGCCGACGCCCTGCTCAAACAGGACGACATCAAACTCATAAAGCAGAAAGACTACATAATGACGCCGAAGCCGAACGGTTACCGCAGCCTGCACCTCATTGTCGAGATACCGATTTTTCTCGCCAACGAAAAAAAGCCCATGAAAGTCGAAGTTCAGCTGCGCACCATAGCGATGGATTGCTGGGCGAGTCTGGAACACAAACTTAAATATAAAAAAGACTTTGATTTTACCGCCGAAATGCAGGACGAACTGTTTCAGTGCGCCGTCATCAGCGCGCGGCTTGACGCGAAGATGGACGCCATACGCAAAAAGGTATACGAAAACAACGACAAAAAATAAAAAAAGCGGAGCCGTCGGCTCCGCTTTTTATCTTGCCTCTTTCCTTTTTTTACGGCATTCAGCAACACATACAGCGCGATAAGCGCCGCCACCGCGGCCGACAGCACGATATATTGAACAGACACCGGCACTTTGTCGCCGAAAAAATAAATATTGCAGTCTATGGCGTCAACCGCTAGACAGCCATATTGGAATATAAACAAAACACCGATGTAACACAGAATTTTTTCTCCCCTAAATCGGAAGTCAACCCAACCACATAGCAAAACCCCATACCACCCTTTTATAATTGCAGAATACACCGAGTCGTTCACCCTTAAGGTTCACCCTTAAGTTTTCAAATTTTAAAGACAATATTAAGAAAATATTCGTCACAAATTGATTTTGAGGGATCGAATATGTTATAGTAAATATAATCTAACAAATTATAAATATTAGGTGTAAATAAAATGACTCTCTATAAAAATATACTTTCATTTGTAGGTTCACATTTACCTAATGATACTGATAAAAAAAATTACCTCGCAGAAACTAAAGATAACGAATCTACCATTCCTTCCTCCGTCAAACTTGACGAATTTACTAAAGAGTTTGTTTGTGATAATGTATATTATATCAGCGACATTCATTTAGATCATCATATCAAACAGGAATTTGGGGTTGTAACTTGTAATAAACAAATACGGTCTTATATTAAAAAGATAATCAATTCACTATTTACTGGTGAATTTTGTTACGATATTAAAAATGAGACACGGCCAATAGTCCTATTTGCTGGTGACATTTCGTCATCATACGAAATATCAAAAATATTTTATACAGAATTTGTTAATAAATGGAACAAAATAAATTCCAAAACAATGTATATATCAAAGGAAGAACGCCATTTATACGCTGTTTTAGGCAATCATGAATTATGGGACTTTCCTGATTTCCAAACTTGTTGTGATGCATATTATAACTTGTTTAATAGTCTCAATATACATTTTTTGAACAACGACATAGCGTGGTTTGGCTCTTATACGCAACGAATAAAATCAACGTCACCATGTACTAAATCTAAACGATACATTGATGATACTATTCATAATATTTTAATTGTTGGTGGTATTGGATTTGCTGGATATAATCAAGAGTTTAACGCAAATCATGGGATATATATGGCAGCATTAAACAGACAGCAAGAAATTGAGCAGACTGAGAAATGGGTAATGACCTATAACCGCGCTCTAGAAATGGCCAAGCAGACAGGCAGTACCTTGATAGTACTGACACATACACCATTCACTGATTGGAAAATAGACAAAAAAACAGATACAAATTGCACGTATTTTAGTGGACATACACACAAAAATTTTATCTTACACCAAGAAGAAACCGGAACACATATATTTTCAGACAATCAAATTGGATATAACAATTACAAAATAGCCTTAAAGAAAGCATTATTATATAAAAGAACCAACCCTTTTGCTGGACTTGCTGACGGATATTATAAAATAAGCAGCACAGATTATCTGAAATTCTATGATTATATGAATGAAGCAATTACGGGTAATGGTTCAGTAGAACATCAAATGAAGACAAATAATGGCCAGTTTTTTATGATAAAGCATGATGGATATTATGGATTTTTTCTTATAACTGAAAAAGCAAGTTATATATGTGCTGGAGGGCGAATTAAGAAAATAGGAAAACACATTGACATCAAAGAGTTTAATAGCATGTTTTTGGAAATGATCAATAAATATCTCAAAATACTATCTCCATACAGAAAATTACAAGAGCAGATTGCAGCAGAAGTCAAAAAATTTGGTGGAATCGGCTCTATTCATGGAACCATTGTAGACATCGATACTTTTAACCATATCATGATAAACCCAAAAAGTAATACAATTACATATTATTATTCCCCTTTTTTGGGATATGTTCAGCCCTATAATAATATACTGGAACTCTTAGAAACACATAATCCAATGTTAGCAAAGAATTTTAAAATAATGTTAAACAAAGGGGCTGAAACTGCCTTATCTTTACAAAATCAAAACACTATAAATAGAGTGATAGAAGTCGATATAAAAAATAGTGTGTATGCTTTTTCCAATCGTCTAAACCAACTCCAAAGACTATTTGACAAGAAAATATTGCGAGATTGGAATGAGAATTTACTGTACAATAATACTGCCCAAGAAACATCTGCACTTCCAAGCAATGAAAACTAAAGACACTTCTATTATTAAATATATACTACAATGCTTTTCTTTTAAAACCTCACCAGCCTTAACTATCCAATCATAGAAATATCAAATATCCTTTGTGCCTCTTTCAGCCTATTTCCGCTGCTTATAGATCTAAAAAAATCTCATCTATACGTTGCAAGTTAGAGTCTTCCTTAACACACATATGTTGATAAAAGAAACCCGCAAGGTCCACTAAAGGGATTGCGGGTAAAATCATTTATTCCCACTCGGCAAATTCAGATATAGTAGGGTGTATTTGAGGTGATTTCGCAGGAAAAACTTTCGCAAATATGTTAATATTCCACCTGCTATT
>CAJFSP010000003.1:0-32969 GCA_904419725.1 Candidatus Heteroclostridium caecigallinarum
AACGTGAAAGGCGCTTTTCTTGTCACGGAAAAGCCGCCCGAAAGGCTGCTGCTGGTGGACGACGTCAAGACCACGGGCGCCACGCTGGGCGAGGCGGCGGCAGCGCTCAAAAAGGCGGGCTGCCGCGAAGTTTATTGCCTGACATTCGCCTCGGCGGTCAGAAAACCTAAAACAGGCGGACTGTGACGGCATAAAAAACGCCGCCCGTGGAAAAAATCGGGTATAATATTTCAAATTCCAAAATATATGTAACGGAGTGTTTATATGGGAATTTTCGGAAACTTGTTCAAGAGTCAGAACGATAAAGAAATCATCGCCCTCAAAAAGACGGCGGACAAAGTCGAGGCGCTCGCCGACAAGTACAAGGCGATGAGCGACGAGGAACTGACAAAGCAGACCGCCGTCCTCAAACAGCGGCTGGCGGACGGCGAAACCACCGACGACATTCTGCCCGACGCTTTTGCCGTGGTGCGCGAAGCGGGCGACAGAATTTTGCACATGCGTCATTTTTATGTGCAGATTCTCGGCGGCATAGTGCTGCACCAGGGGCGTATCGCCCAGATGGCGACGGGCGAAGGCAAAACCCTTGTGGCGACGCTGCCGGCGTATCTCAACGCGCTGACGGGCAAAGGCGTGCATATAGTCACAGTCAACGACTATCTGGCGCAGCGCGACGCCGAGTGGATGGGCAAGATATACAAATTTTTGGGGCTCAGCGTGGGCGTCATCGTGCATAACCAATCCAGGGCGCAGAAGCGCGCCGCTTACGCCTGCGACATAACTTACGGCACAAATAACGAAATCGGTTTCGACTATCTGCGCGACAACATGGCGACGAGCAAAGCCGACCTGGTGATGAGAGACTTGGAATTCGTCATCATCGACGAGGTGGACAGCATTCTCATCGACGAAGCCAGAACGCCGCTCATCATTTCGGGCAAGGGCAACCGTTCCAGCGAGATGTACGTCACTGCCAACAAGTTCGCCAAAACGCTTGTTGAAGGCAGCGACTTTGAGGTGGACGAAAAGGAAAAGGCCGTGCGTCTTAACGACAACGGCGTAATGAAAGCCGAAAGTTTCTTCAAGGTGGACAACCTTTCGGATATAGAAAACTCCGAACTCAACCACTATATTCTGCAAGCGCTCAAAGCCAACTTCATCATGAAGCGCGACAACGACTATATAGTGGAAAACGGCGAAATCGTCATAGTTGACGAATTTACCGGCCGTAAAATGGAAGGCAGGCGTTACAGCGCCGGTCTGCACCAGGCAATCGAGGCAAAAGAGGGCGTGCGCATCAAGGAAGAAAACAAGACGCTCGCCACCATCACTTTCCAGAACCTGTTCCGCCTTTACCGCAAACTCAGCGGCATGACGGGTACGGCCAAAACGGAAGAAGCCGAGTTCAACTCGATTTACAAACTCGACGTGGTGGAAATTCCGACGAACAAGCCGGTCGCCAGGGTGGACTACAACGACGTTATTTTCAAAACGGAAAAAGGCAAACTCAAAGCCATTGTGGAAGACGTGGCGGAGCGCCACAAATCGGGTCAGCCTATGCTGATAGGTACGCTGACGGTGGAAAAATCGGAAGAACTCAGCAAACTGCTTAACGCCAAGGGCATAAGGCACAACGTGCTCAACGCCAAAAACCACGAGCGCGAGGCGGAAATCGTGGCGCAGGCGGGGCGTTTCGGCGCCGTTACAATCGCCACCAACATGGCGGGCCGCGGCACGGATATTCTGCTGGGCGGCAACCCGGAATTTCTCGCCAAGAGAGACATGGCAAACGCCGGCGTGGAGGCGGAACTTATCGAAAGCGCCACCAGTTACAAATCCGACAAGACGGCTGACGAGGAAGCCGCCACAAAGCAATACCGCGAACTTTACGAGAAACATAAAAAACTCACCGACGCCGACAGGGAAAAGGTGCTGTCGGTGGGCGGTCTGCATATAATCGGCACCGAAAGACACGAAAGCAGGCGTATCGACAACCAGCTGCGCGGCCGCGCGGGACGTCAGGGCGACCCGGGTTCCAGCGTGTTCTTCATTTCGCTGGAAGACGACCTCGCCAGAATTTTCGGCGGCGAAAAAATGCAGAAACTCTTCAACCTGCTTAAAGTGGAAGAAGACATGCCGATAGAGGCGAAAATCATCACCAAACAGATTGAGCGCGCCCAGGAACGCATAGAAGACAGAAACTTCTCGTCCAGAAAACACGTGCTGCAATACGACGACGTGATGAACGAGCAAAGGTCGCTCATTTACAGCGAACGCAACAAGGTGCTTAGCGGCGAGGACATACACGGCGACCTCAAAGAAATGATAAAGGCTGTGTGTCAAAAACTGCTCGCCCGCTATGTTGACATGAGCAGAAGCACGCAGGACTGGCAGACAGACGAACTCAACGACATTCTGTGCAAAGACTTTTTCAACACCAACGACGCATATATCGTCAGGGAAGAACTTGAAAAGATTACGGGCGAAGAGTTCAAGACAAAACTGCAAAACGACCTTATCGCCGCGCTTGACGCCAAGGTGGAAGAAAACAAGGAAAAGGGCATCGACTTTAAGGAAGTGGAACGCTTCATTATGCTTAAAGTGGTGGACGAAAAGTGGATGGACCACATCGACGCCATGGATCAGCTGCGCCGCGGCATAGGCCTTATGGCGTACGGCAACTACGACCCGGTGCAGGCGTACAAAAAAGAAGGCTTCGACATGTTTGAAAACATGATTAGCGACATTCAGTACGACGCCGTTAAATATTGCCTGCGCGTCAACGTGCGCCGCGTGCTGGTGGAACAGCCCGCCAAGCCGAAGCAGATGAACCCGGAAATCAACCCTAACCTCAACCGCAACGGCCCTTGCCCGTGCGGAAGCGGCAAAAAATACAAACACTGCTGCGGCAAAGACGTTAAATAACCGTCGGTCTCCGCCTTTCACGGCGGAGGCTTTTTTTCGTCTTTTTTGATAAAATCGATGAAATCCGACGAAAAACCGCCGAAATTTACAAAAAAATTACAGTTTCTTTACTGAAAATTGATTTTTATTTCGGCGGGCATGTTGTATAATATAGCCAAGAACCAAGCGGCGATGTGAATGGTTTCCGTCGTTTGCGTTCGAAATTTAATAAGGTTCTCCCATAAATTGATGTATAAAAAGGTCCGCTTTCTCCCCAAGGCGGGCCTTTTTATTTGGCGGCGGTTGTGTTGACAATATCGCGGAGTGTGTGAGATAATTTAATGTAAAATTGTGTAAAGGAGTGATTTCTTTTGATTCAGAAAGACGAATTGAAAAGGGACGTCAAAGAACTGTCGTCGAAACTCGCCGGCATAGCCGAGTCGCTAGACGTGGACGCCTTGAACAAAGAACTTGCCGAACTCAACGGGCAGATGCACGCCGAGGGCTTTTGGAACGACGTGCAGACGGCGCAGAAAGTGGCGCAGAGAGCCAAAAACATAGAATACAAGCTGGAAGAACTGGAAAAACTGACCTCGTCGCTTTCGGGGTGCGACGAACTTCTGGACATGTGCGGCGATGACGAAGCCATGCTGGAAGAAACCGCCGCCGAGTGCGAACGGCTCAAAAAGGAAATCGGCGAGTTGTATATTTCCACGCTGCTGCGCGGCAAATACGACGCCAACAACGCCATTCTCACGCTGCACGCCGGCGCGGGCGGCACCGAGGCGCAGGACTGGACCAGCATGCTCTACCGCATGTACACCAGATACTGCGAGCGCAGGGGCTACAAGGTTGTGGAAATGGACATGCTGCCGGGCGACGAGGCGGGTATAAAGAGCGTGACTTTTCAGGTGAACGGCGTGAACGCTTACGGATATCTCAAAGCCGAAAAGGGCGTGCACAGGCTGGTGCGCATTTCGCCTTTCGACGCCAACAAGCGCAGGCACACGTCTTTCGCTTCGCTGGAAGTCATGCCGGAAATCGACAACGACATTGACGTGGTCATCGAGGACAAAGACCTTAAAGTGGACACTTACCGCAGCAGTGGCGCGGGCGGCCAGCACGTCAACAAGACGGAAAGCGCCATACGCATAACGCATATCCCGACCGGCATAATCGTGGCGTGCCAGAACGAGCGCAGCCAGATTCAGAACCGAGAACAGGCAATGAAAATGCTGCGGAGCAAACTCATCGAACTTAAAGAGCGCGAGCAGATGGAAGAAGCCATGTCCATCAAGGGCGAAATAAAGAAAATCGAGTGGGGCAGCCAGATACGCTCATATGTCTTTTGCCCTTACACGCTGGTCAAAGACCACCGCACGGGCTTTGAAAACCCTAATATCAACGAGGTTATGGACGGCAACATTCAGCCGTTTATAGAAGACTATTTGCAGAAGGCTTTGTGATGAAGGACGTCGTTATACTCGGCATCGAGTCGTCGTGCGACGAAACCGCCGCCGCCGTCGTCAGAAACGGGCGGCAGGTGCTGTCAAGCGTTGTCAACTCGCAGATAGAAATACACAAAGAATACGGCGGAGTGGTGCCGGAAATAGCCAGCCGCAACCATGTGCGCAACATCGATTGCGTGGTTAAAGCCGCCCTGGACGAGGCGGGCGTGACGCCCTTTGACCTTGACGGCATCGCCGTGACATACGGCGCGGGGCTGGTGGGCGCTCTGCTGGTGGGCGTGTCTTTCGCCAAGTCGCTGAGCCAGGCGACGGGCGTGCCTCTCATAAAGGTCAACCACATAGAGGGGCATATATGCGCCAACTATATTACCCATCCCGAACTTGAACCGCCGTTCGTGTGCCTGCTTGCCAGCGGCGGACATACCGCCGTCGTCATGGTGGAGAGTTACACCGATTACAGCGTGCTGAAAACCACGATAGACGACGCCTGCGGCGAAGCGTTCGACAAAGTGGCGCGTACGCTGGGACTGCCTTATCCCGGCGGCGTGTGGGTGGACAAACTCGCCCGCGAAGGGAAAAACACTGCCGATTTCAAATCCGCCGTGATGAAAGACGGAAATTTCAGTTACAGCGGACTTAAAACCGGCGTCATAAATTACGTGCACAACATGAGCCAGAAGGGGCTGGAAATAAACAAAAACGACGTGGCGAAGAGTTTTACCATGGCGGCGGTGAAAGGGCTTGTGGACGAGGCGGCGGATACCGCCGCGGCATCGGTAAAAAAACTGTGCGTCGCCGGCGGAGTGGGCGCCAACAGTTATCTCAGAGAGTACGCCGCCGAAATATGCGCGAAAAAGGGCGTGGCGCTGTTTCTGCCCGAGCTGAAATACTGCGGCGACAACGCCGCCATGATTGCCGCGCAGGGGTACTTTTTGATGAGAGAAAACAAGGATATAGCCGATTTTTCGCTCAACGCCTGCCCGACGCTGACATTAAAAACAAAATAACGCGGCGGACGCAATGTCCGCCTTTATTTTTGATTTTCATTGTAATGCTTGACATTACAACAAATAAGTTTTATCATTGTGCGCGGAGAGAATTATGCGAGTCAAAGACGTGTTTTTGTTTTTGCCGGGCGAGGCGCACACGGTGGTCATGGCGACCGCGGACGAACGGGACAGACCCGTCACCTGCGCCGCCGACGTGATGGACTGCGACGAAACGGGGCTGTGTTTTCTGACGGCGCGGGGCAAAAATTTTTATTCCCGGCTGAAAAGGGGCGGATACGTGTCGCTGACCGGCATAAAGGGCGACAGCACCATGACAAGGGCGGCCGCCTCGGTGAGCGGCGAGGTCAGGGAAGAAAGCGCGGAGACCCTCAAAAGGCTGCCGGACAAAAACCTCTATATGTACGAAATTTATCCCACGGAAAAGTCGAGAAGCGCGCTTGCCGCTTTCAAACTGTATAAAGGCCGCTGCGAGTGGTTTGACCTGTCTAAAAAGCCGATAGAACGCTTCGATATGGCTTTCGGCGGCGGAGAGACAAGCGGCGGATATTTCGTGACGGACAAATGCCGCGCCTGCGGCAAATGCGCCGAAGTCTGCCCGCAAAACTGCGTGGACATCGGCGAAAAAGCCGTCATCAGGCAAAACAACTGTCTGCGCTGCGGCAACTGCGCGGAGGTCTGCCCTTACGGCGCGGTGGAAAGGAGAGATTTATGAATCAGACGGCGAAACTCGATTATCTCATCAATTATCTTCTGGCGGAAAACCCCGCATACAGAAGCGTCGCCGTTCCTGACGGCGAAGGCGAAAAGCGGCGCCTTTTGCGGAGTCTTATGAACCTGCGCCCGCCCGTGGAAATCAGCGGCGAGTTTCTGGCGGTGCAGGACGACTATCTGCGCGCCGAAACCGCCGCGAAAGGAGTGGCGGAGCCGCGCTCGCTGACAGAAAGGGAAAATGGCGTGTATCTGTGGAGAGGCGACATTACTCTGCTTGCCGCCGACGGGATAGTAAATGCCGCAAACAGCAAGATGCTGGGGTGTTTCGTGCCGTGCCACGGCTGTGTGGACAACGCTATACATTCCGCCGCCGGCGTGCAGCTGCGGCTTAAATGCCGCGAGATAATGGAAGAGCAGGGGCATGACGAGCAAGCGGGCGGCGTCAAAATAACCCCCGCGTACAACCTGCCGTCAAAATACGTGCTGCATACAGTGGGCCCTGTTGTGAGCGGCGTGCCGAGCGGCATGGACGAGCGGCTTTTGCGCTCCTGCTACGTTTCGTGCATGGACAAGGCGGCGGAGTATAACCTGAAAACACTGGCGTTTTGCTGCGTGTCCACGGGGGAATTCGGCTTTCCGCGGCAAAGGGCGGCGGAAATCGCCGTGGATACCGTCAGACGATATCGCAAAAACAAAGCAAACGCCCCGGAGGTGATATTCGATGTGTTCGGACAGGAAGACTACGACATATATGACAGACTGCTCGGCGGCCGCTGAACTGCTCGTCCGCCGGATATCCGCCGCGCGCTACGTTATGATCGGCGCAGGCGCCGGGCTTTCCGCCTCGGCGGGGTTTGATTATTCGGGCGACGGTTTCAAAAAGAGTTTTGCCGATTTTATAGAGAAATACGGCCTGACCGACGGGTACAGCGGCGGATTTTATCCTTACGCCACGCCGGAAGAATTCTGGGCGTTTTTCAGCAGACTGACCTATTTGAACAGATACCGCGACCCGCCTAAAAACACATATAACCTGCTTTACCGGCTTGTGAAAGACAAAGATTATTTCGTGCTTACCACCAACGTCGACCACTGTTTCCAAAAGGCGGGGTTTGACAAGCAAAGGCTGTTTTACACGCAGGGCGACTACGGGCTGTGGCAGTGCTCTGTGCCGTGCCACAACGGCACTTATGACAACAAAGACGTTGTCACGGAAATGGTCAGGCGGCAGAAGGACTGCAAAGTGCCCGGCGAACTGGTGCCGTTTTGCCCGAAGTGCGGCGCGCCCATGACCACAAACCTCAGGTGCGACGACAAATTCGTCGAGGACGACGGCTGGCACGCCGCCGCGCGGCGGTACGGGGAGTTCGCCGAAAGGACGAAAAACGGAAAAATTCTGTATCTGGAACTGGGCGTGGGATACGACACCCCGGGCGTCATTAAATATCCTTTCTGGCGCGGGACGCTGGAAAACCCCGGCGCCCGGTTTTACTCAATCAACGCGAACGAGCTGTTTGTGCCGCCGGAAATAGCTGACAGGGCGGTTTCCGTCAAGGGCGACATCCACAGCGTGCTGGAAAAAGCGGTCGGGGCGTTTGTTTTGTAATAAACCGCGCCGTCCGTTCATACAATTTTCGTGAGAAAAAGCGCGCGTAAAAATTCCACGGAAAGCGTGAAACATGTTGTCCACACGAACAAACGTTTTTGTGGATAACTTTGTGGATAAGTGGATTACTTTTGTTTTCTGACGCTTTTTCGGGGCGAAAAATGCGAAAAATGACGAAAAAAGGCGGATTTTTGATTAAAAAAGCGGTGTGGACAGGCGCAGTTCTGTGCGTGGCGGCGGTGTGCGCAATGGTTTACGCGCTGACTTTGTCCACATACCGGGCCGGCGCCGAGGCGTATTACGATTATGTCGTCGCGCTGGACGCCGGGCACGGCGGCATTGACGGCGGGGTTGTGGGGACGACGACGGGCGTCAGGGAAAGCGACCTCAACCTCGCCATGGCTTATCTCATCAAAGACAAACTGGAAAACTGCGGTTTCAGAACGGTGATGACCAGGACAGACGAAAACGGGCTTTACGGCTCCGCCACGGGCGGCTTCAAACAGCGGGATATGCGCCGCCGCAGGGAGATAATAAACGAGGCGAAGGCCGACATGGTCATTTCGGTGCACATGAACAAATTTTCGTCGCCGTCGCGGAGCGGGCCGCAGGTGTTTTACGACGGCGGCAGCGCCGCCGGCAAGGCTCTCGCCGACAGTATGCAGACAATGCTGAACGGTTTCACGGGCAACGGGCACTCGGCGCTCGCGGGCGATTATTATATGCTCAAATGCACTTCGGCGCCCAGCGTCATTGTCGAGTGCGGGTTTCTTTCCAACCCCGACGACGAAAAAAAACTGACAGACGGCGTTTATCGCGACAGTCTGGCGGAAGTCATAGTCCGCGGCGCGTTGTATTATATGAGCGGCGCCGGCATATGAGAGAGCCGCGCCGCTCTCTTTTTTTGCCGCCGCCGCCGTTTGAGTTGAAAAAACCCTGTCTGTTGTGTTATACTGTATAAAAATCCGAGAGGTGGCCGTTGAGATTTTTTCCCGAAATGAGCCGTGAGCAGGCAAAAATGCTGAGTCCGCTGTCGCTGGCGTTTGTGGGCGACGCGGTATACACGCTTTACGCGAGAGAAAAGGTCATTGCCGCCAGCGACGCGAAAAACGGCGCGCTGCACGCCGAGGCGACGAAAATCGTCAGGGCGGCGGGACAGGCCGTGTCGGCGGACGCCATTATCGGTATGCTTACCGAGGAAGAGGCGGGCGTGTTCCGCCGCGCGAAAAACGCCAAAACCCATTCCGTGGCGAAGCACGCCACGCTCAGCGATTATAAAAAAGCCACCGCCTTCGAGGCGCTTATCGGATACCTGTACCTTTCGGGGCAGGAAGACAGACTGAAATTTTTGCTTAAAGCGAGGGAAGAATTATGCCGAGAGTAAAACCCACGGTTAAACTTTTGCAATATACGGGCGAGCCTGAGCGCACGGTGGCTCTGGCGGCCAAACTTTGCTATTCGGACGCCACGATAGAAGACCTTGACGAAAAAATGAGCGACGCCGCCGTGGCGGCGTTTCTGGGCAGGCTTGCCAATATGGGGCACCAGTCGCCGGTGGAGCACGCTTCTTTTACATTCGGCATAGAAGGCGTGTCGCGCGCTTTTCTGGCGCAGATAACAAGGCACAGGGTGGCGAGTTTTTCCGTCAAAAGCCAGCGTTACGTTTCCGCCGCGGAAAGTTTCAACTACGTCGTGCCGCCGGCAATCGAGGCGCTGGGCGAAGAAGCGGTAAAGAAGTTTGAAAGCCAGATGGAGCAGGCGCGCCTCTGGTACGCCGAATGGCAGAGTCTCTTGGGCGGCAAAGGCGAAAAGAGTAACGAGGACGCCCGTTTCGTGCTTCCGAACGCCGCCGAAACAAAAATGATCGTTACCATGAACGCCAGGGAACTGCTGCACTTTTTCAGTTTAAGGTGCTGTTTCAGGGCGCAGTGGGAAATCAGGGAAGTTGCCTGGCAGATGCTCAGGCTGGCGCTGGAAAAGGCGCCGCACATATTCGCTTCGGCGGGTCCTAACTGCTACGCCGGCAGGTGCACGGAAGGCGCCAAGTCCTGCGGCAGGCAGGAAGAAGTCAAAAAAATAAGAGACGGGTTGAACAAATGAACGTTGAAGGCAAAAACGCCGTTATGGAGGCGCTCAGAAGCGGCGTCACAATAGACGCCCTGCTGGTGGAAAAGGGGCAGAATCATCAGATTGTGGCGATGGCGAGGCAGAAGGGAATCAAACTGCAATATCTCGACAAAAACGCCATGGACAGGCTCAGTGTGACGAAACGCCACCAGGGTTTTATAGCCAAAGTCACCGATTTCGAGTACTGCGAAGTGTCCGACATACTCGCCGAGGCGGAAAACCGCGGCGAAGACGCTTTTATCGTTTTGCTTGACGGAGTGGAAGACCCGCACAACCTGGGCAGCGTAATCAGGGTGTGCGAGTGCGCCGGCGTGCACGGGGTGATAATCCCCAAACACAGGGCGGCGGGCGTCAACGAAACCGTCGTCAGGGTTTCGGCGGGCGCGGCGGAGCATATGAAAATCGCCAGGGTGACAAACATCGTTTCGGCGATAGAGGAACTGCAAAGCGCCGGCGTGTGGGTTTACGCCGCCGATATGGACGGCGAAAACATATACTCGGCCGACCTGACGGGCAAAGCGGCGTTCGTCATAGGGGGCGAAGGCAACGGGGTGAGACCCGTCACCGCTAAAGCCTGCGACAAGACCGTGGCGCTGCCGCTCAGGGGCAAGGTCAATTCGCTCAACGCTTCCGTCGCCTGCGGCGTGGTTGTGTATGAGGCGCTGCGTCAGCGGCTGAAATAATTATGGACTATGAACTTATAGAAAAAGCCCGCGGGGGCGACAGCGACGCTACCGACGCTCTTTTGCGGCTGTATAAAGACAAGGTTAAAAAAGCCGCCAGGGGATATTTTCTAATCGGCGGCGACCTGGACGACCTGGCGCAGGAAGGAATGCTGGGGCTGTTCAAGGCGATAGGAACTTTCGACAAAAGCAGGTCGGAAGATTTCGAGGCGTACGCCATGATGTGCGTCAACAGGGAAATCATCAATTGCGTCAGAAAAAACAACACTTACAAAAACAAAACGCTCAACGCCGCCCTTCCGCTGGAAAGCGCCGCGATGAACGCCGACGCCCTTTCGCCCGAAAGCGTGGTCATCGGCAAAGAGCAGGACGTGCTGCTGGACGGGATTATAGACAAAAATCTCAGCAAACTGGAAAAGAAAGTGGTCAGCGCCTTTACCGACGGTTTTTCTTATGACGAAATAGCCGAAAAAAACGGCATAACAGTCAAGTCGGTGGACAACGCTTTGCAGCGGGCGCGCGCCAAACTGGCAAAATATTTACAGAGGTAAAAACATGGCATATCTGGCAATTTACAGAAAATACCGCCCGACGACGTTTGACAAACTCATCGGTCAGGAGCATATCGTCAGGACGCTCACCAACCAGATAAAAAACGACAAGGTGGGGCATGCCTATCTGTTTACCGGCACCAGGGGGACAGGCAAGACCAGCGCGGCGAGGATTTTCGCCAGGGCGATAAACTGTCTGCGGCCGAAAGACGGCAACCCGTGCAACGAGTGCGAAGCGTGCCGTGAACTCATAAAGTCCAACAACATGGATATAATCGAAATCGACGGCGCCAGCAACAACAGGGTGGACGAGATAAGAGAACTGCGCGAGCGCGTGGGATATCTGCCGTCGGTGGGGAAATATAAAGTTTATATCATCGACGAAGTGCATATGCTGACGGACAGCGCTTACAACGCGCTGCTTAAAACTCTGGAAGAGCCGCCGTCGCACGTTGTGTTTATACTGTGCACGACGGAAGTGCAGAAAGTGCCGGCGACGATATTGTCAAGGTGCATGCGTTTCGATTTCAAACTCGTGAGCGTGGACGCCCTGACCGAACTTATGTCTGGCATACTTGCCGAACTCGGCGTGGAATATACCAAAGAAGCGCTGAACGCCGTGGCAGTGGCGGGCGAAGGCAGCGTGAGAGACGCCTTGTCCGTGCTGGACAGGTGCGTGGCGTTCGCCGACGGCAAAATAGAGTACGGCGACGTTTTGCAGATACTGGGCGCCACCGATAAAAATAAAATTTTTGAACTGACCGGATATATATTCGGCGGCGACACGGCCGGCGTGCTCAAAACGGTGGACGAAATATGCCGCTCGGGCAAGAGCGTGTCGGTGCTGGCGAAAGACGTGGCTGTGCATGTGAGGGACATGCTGGTGTGCAGACAGTGCTCCGAGCCGCAAAAGATACTGAATCTTCCGGAAGACATATTCGCCAGGCTGTCGGCGCAGGCGGAAAAACAGGACACGGAAAAACTGCTGTCGGCGCTGGAAGATTTCAACAAGGCGGAAGTCGATTTGAAATACGCCATAGACCCGAGGGTGACTTTCGAGGTGGCGTGCCTGAGGGTGGCGGCCGACGACAGCGACGACAAGATAAAACAACTGCAAAAGCGCGTGGCTTATCTGGAAAGGCACGGCGCCGTCCCGCTCGCGGACGGTCAAAAAAAAAATGACGTAACCCAGGCAAAAAGCAAGGATTTCGCTCAGGGGCGCGCGATTTGGGCAAAGGTGCTCAAAGACGTGCGGGGAGAGGACAGCATGGTGCTGTCGGCGGCGTGCGCCGAGATAGACAACATGTATGTCAGCGGCGACGAACTGGTGCTGGAAGTCAACGGCACGCAGTACTCGCTTTTCAGTCGCACGGCCAACCTGGAAACCCTGGCCGGGCTGGTGAAGGGCGAAAGCGGACTGAAACTGCGGCTCGACCTGAAAGAAACCGGGGGTTCGTCAGTGGATGATGACATAAAAGAACTGCGGCATCTTATAGGCGAAGAAAACCTGAAAGTAAAATAAAGGCGGTTTTCCGCGATATCGAATAATTGAAAAAAGGAGAAAGAACTATGGCAAAATACGGCGGCGGATACGGCGGCGGCATGGGCAACATGCAGAATATAATCAAACAGGCGCAGCAGATGCAGCAGCAGATGCAGAAGGCGCAGCAGGAACTTGCCGAAACGGAGGTTACGGGGAGCGCCGGCGGCGGCCTGGTGGAAATCACCATGACGTGCGACAAAAAGGTGACGGCGGTGGCGATTAAGCCAGAAGCCGTCGACCCCGACGACATCGAAATGCTGGAAGACCTTGTAACGGCGGCGTTTAACGACGCCTGCGCTCTGGCAGACGAAACAACCAAGGAAAAAATGGGTCCTCTTGCCGGCGGCATGGGCGGAATGTTCTGATGAAAGATTTTATCGAACCTATCGCCAGGCTGATAGGGGCGTTTCAGAAACTGCCTGGCGTGGGGCAGAAAACGGCGCAGAGATACGCTCTCAAAGTGATTAACATGAGCGAGAGCGAAGTGAAAGACTTTGCCGACAGCCTGCTTTACGCCAAAAACAACGTGAAGTATTGCAGCGTGTGCGGAAATTATACCGACCGTGACCCGTGCGAAATCTGCGGCACCCGAGACAGAAGCGTTGTGTGCGTGGTGAAAGACCCGAAAGACGTGATGGCAATCGAGCGCATACGGGACTATAACGGAGTGTATCACGTTCTGCACGGGGTGCTCAGCCCCATGGAAGGCGTCGGCCCCAACGACATACGGCTTAAAGAACTTGTCGCCAGGGTGGGCGCGGACAACGTGAAAGAAGTAATCGTGGCGACCAACCCCGACGTGGAAGGCGAGGCCACGGCTATGTATATCGCCAGGCTGCTGAAACCGCTGGGCGTCAAAGTGAGCCGTATAGCGCAGGGCATATCCATAGGCAGCGACCTGGAATACGCCGACGAAGTAACTTTGTCGAAAGCCATTGAAAACAGAAGGGAACTGTGAAATGAAACAGACTTTGTATTATATTCTCGGCGCGGTCATCATCGTGTGCGCCGTCTTTATGCTGGTCAGTTTTTTTGTGGAATTTGAAAAATGGCTGGTGATTGGCGACGCCGCTTTGCTCATCGCGGCTATCGCCGCCGTGCTTATTCTCGACAGAAAGAAAAAATAACGGCAAACAAAAATCCCCGTCGCGGGGATTTTTTGATTTCGCCGGTTTCACGGCAAAAAAAAAGAAACGCCGCCGGCGTTTCTTTTGCGTATTGTTTTGTCAATAAAACATTACCTGGCAGGTTGCCTGAGCGGCAATGCCTTTGCCTTCCGCCGTGACGCCCAGGTTTTCGGTGGTGGTGGCGGAAACGCTCACCCGGCTTTCGGGAATGCCCAGCGCGTCCGCCACGTTTCTGACCATTTGCGGAACGTAGTCCGCCAGTTTGGGCTTTTGCGCTATAATCACGCAGCTGACGCTTTGCGGGGCGGCTTTTTTGTCCGCCGCCATTTTCGCCACGCGGCGCATGAGCAGCATGCTGGAAGCGTCTTTATACTGCATGTCGGTGTCGGGAAAATGCGTGCCGATGTCCCTTTCGCCAATCGCCGCCAGCACGGCGTCCATTATGGCGTGCGCCGCCACGTCGGCGTCGCTGTGCCCGTCAAGACCCTGTTCAAACGGAATTTCCACGCCGCAAAGCACGAGTTTGCGCCCGTCCGCCAGCCTGTGGGCGTCGTAGCCGCTGCCTATCGCCGTGCCGTACAGGTCGGTGGGGTAGGTGATTTTGACGTTTGCCGTTTCGCCCTGAATAAACCGTATTTTGCCGAAACGGTGCATATAAACCTGCGAGTCGTCGGTGTACGCCGCCGCTTCGTCGCGGTGGTCGTAGGCTTCCTTTATGCGCCCGGTAATAAAGGCCTGCGGCGTCTGCACGTTGCATATTTTGTGTTTGTCCACGAATTTGACTTCGTCGCCTTCCTTGATATACACCGTGTCGACGGCGCTGACCACCGGCACCGCCGAGCCGTTTTTTTCGGCTTCGGCGAAGCACTGCTCTATAAGTTTACGCGAGGCGTAAGGACGCGCCCCGTCGTGAATCGCCACCACGCCGCTGTCCGCCGACAGCGCCCTGAGGCCGCACATCACCGACTGCGCGCGGGTGTGCCCGCCGGTGGTGAGTTTGACGCCGGTGCCGCAGAACAGCAGCGTCATGCGCTGCATGTCTTTGGGGTTGACCACCAGCACGATTTCGTCGGCTATGCCGATAAAGTTGCCCACGGTGATTTCTATCAGTGTTTTTCCGAAGAGAGAGGCGAACAGTTTGTTTTTTTCAAAGCGGCTGCTTTCGCCGCCCGCCACTATAACGGCGCTTCTTTTCATGGTTACACTCCTTTGGCGAATGTTTCGTCAGTCAATAATTTCATACATTTTTTCCGCCTGTTCCTTGCGGGAGGTCTCGGCGATTTCCGCCACCCTGAACTTCATGGCGCCGCCGCCGAAGGCTATTTCCACAACGTCGCCCACTTTGAGCTGAACCGACGGTTTTGCCGTTCTGCCGTTGACCGTCACCCTGCCGCCCGTGCAGGCGTCGTTTGCCACCGTCCTGCGTTTGAGTATTCTGGAAACTTTGAGAAATTTGTCAAGCCGCATAAATTTTCCGTCCTTGTAGAATATCGTTCTTTAATATAAATTTAGCACAAAACAAAAGTATATTCAAGCCGTTTGGGCGTTATGCGGAGCGCCGCAAAAAAATGAAAAAAATTTCGTTATACCGTTTGACTATTGACAAGGCTTGTGTTATGATATCAAATGCATTATTATCGTGTAGTAAAGTGTCCTTTTGTCCTTTTTAAGCCAAAGGGCGGGCGGGGAAGCATGTTTTCCGTTCGTATTTTGCCCCACAATAAGTTGTGAAATTTATCTTTTTGACAAGGAGAAGCAGTGTCAATGGCTAACATTCATCCAGTAAAGTTCGGCAAGCGCGAAAGATTCTCTTTTTCACGAATCAAGGACGTGTTGGATATTCCTAACCTCATCGAGGTGCAGAAAAATTCATACGACACCTTTATCAGGGAGGGAATCGCCGAAGTATTCAAAGATTTTTCACCTATACAGGATTACAGCGGACATTTCGAGTTGTATTTTCTCGAACATACGCTCGACGAAAAGTCCAAGTATACCGAAGCCGAGTGCCGCGAGAGAGACGCCACTTACGCCAGCCCGCTCAAAATAAAAGTGCGCCTGCTGCGTAAAGATACAGGTGAAATCCAGGATCAGGAAGTGTTTATGGGCGATTTCCCGCTCATGACGGACAACGGCTCCTTTATTATAAACGGCGCCGAGCGCGTCGTGGTCAGTCAGCTTGTGCGCTCTCCGGGCGTGTACGCCGCCAAAGAAAAGGACAAATTCGGCAATAAAGAAATGTTCAACACCACCGTCATTCCGAACAGGGGCGCGTGGCTGGAATTTATAACCGACGCCAACGGCGTGCTTTGGGTCGCCGTGGACAGAACCAGGAAACTGGCGTCCACGATACTTTTGCGTTCCATCGGTCTCGGCACGGACGATGAAATCATCGCCACTTTCGGCCATGACGAAAATCTGGAAAAAACTCTGGAAAAGGACGTGACCAAGAGCGAAAGGGAAGGTCTCATCGAGTTGTACAAGAGACTTCGCCCGGGCGAAGTGCCTACCGACGAATCCGTCAAAAAACAGCTCAACGATCTGCTGTTTGACCCTAGGCGCTATGACCTCGCGCGCGTCGGCAGATACAAATTCAACAAAAAACTTTCCCTCGCCAACAGAATCAAGGGGCACACCCTGGCGGAAGACGTTGAGGCTTTCGGCAGCGTAATCGCGCGCGCCGGCGACAAACTCGACGCTGATAAGGCGTATGAAATACAGCATTCCGGCGTCAACGTTGTTTATATTTCGACCGATTCGGGCAAGGTCAAGGTCATCGGCAACAACGTGGTGGACCTTAAATATTACCTCGCCAAATATTCGCCTGATTTCGCCGACGTCAACCCTAAGGAACTCGGCGTGCTGGAATTCGCCAACCTTACGGAACTCAACAAAATTCTGGAAAACGGCGGCGACAAGGAAAGCGTTTATCAGGCCATTAAAGACAGCGTGGACGTGCTGACGCCTAAACACATCACCAGGGAAGACATCATAGCCACCGTGAGTTACAACCTTAATCTCAAATACGGTCTGGGCTGCGTGGACAACATCGACCACCTGGGCAACAGAAGGGTCAGAAGCGTGGGCGAGCTGCTGCAAAACCAGTTCCGCGTGGGTATCAGCCGTCTTGAAAGGGTCATTAAAGAAAGAATGGCCATTCAGGAAATCGACAAGGCGACGCCGCAGTCGCTCATCAACGTGCGTCCCGTGACCAGCGCGATTAAAGAGTTTTTCGGCTCGTCGCAGCTGTCGCAGTTTATGGACCAGTCCAACCCGATTGCCGAACTTACGCACAAGAGAAAACTTTCGGCTCTGGGCCCTGGCGGTCTCAACAGGGAGCGCGCCACTTTCGACGTGCGTGACGTTCACCACTCGCATTACGGACGTATGTGCCCGATTGAAACGCCTGAAGGTCAGAACATCGGTCTTATCACGTCGCTGGCGACTTACGCGCGCATCAACGAATACGGCTTTATCGAAGCGCCGTACAGAAAGGTGGACAAAGTCAACAGGGTGGTTACAAGCCACATAGACTATCTCACCGCGGACGAAGAAGACAACTACATCGTGGCGCAGGCAAACGAACCGCTCGGCGAAGACGGCTTCTTCGCGAAAGAGCGTGTCAACTGCCGTCACAGAGAAGATATAGCGGAATATCCGGCGGAAGTAGTGGACTATATGGACGTAAGCCCTAAACAACTTATTTCAATAGCCACAAGCCTTATACCGTTTTTGGAAAACGACGACACCAACCGCGCCCTGATGGGTTCCAACATGCAGAGGCAGGCTGTGCCGCTGCTTAAAACCGAAGCGCCTATCGTCGCCACCGGTACCGAATACCGCATCGCGAGAGACAGCGGCGTAATGATTATTTCCAAAACCGACGGCGTCGTGACAAGAAGCACCGCCGACGAAATATGCGTCAAGGACGAAAAGGGCGAAATTCACGAATACAGGCTCAAAAAGTTCGTGCGCAGCAACCAGGGCACCTGCATCAACCAGCGTCCGATTGTCAACGTCGGCGACGTGGTGCTCAAAGGCGACACGCTTGCCGACGGGCACTCCACCGAAGGCGGCGAGCTGGCTCTCGGCAAAAATATTCTCATCGGCTTTATGTCGTGGGAAGGCTATAACTACGAAGACGCTATTCTCATAAGCGAAAAACTCGTCAAGGAAGACGTCTTCACTTCGATACATATCGAAGAACACGAAATTGAAACAAGGGATACCAAACTGGGCGCCGAGGAAATCACCAGGGATATCCCGAACGTGGGCGAGGAAGCCCTTAAAGACCTGGACGAAGACGGCATCATCCGCATCGGCGCAGAAGTGAGGCCGGGCGACATACTCGTCGGCAAAGTCACGCCTAAGGGCGAAACCGAACTGACCAGCGAAGAAAGACTGCTGCGCGCCATCTTCAACGAAAAGGCGAGAGAAGTCAGGGACACGTCGCTGCGCGTGCCTAACGGCGAAGGCGGCATTGTCGTGGACGTCAAAATCTTTACAAGGGAAAACAAAGACGAACTCGACCCGGGCATCAACAAACTCGTGAGGGTTTACATCGCCCAGAAGAGAAAAATTTCCGTCGGCGACAAAATGGCGGGTCGCCACGGCAACAAGGGCGTTATTTCCCGTATACTGCCTGAGGCGGATATGCCGTTTATGGAAGACGGCACGCCGCTGCAAATCGTGCTTAACCCGCTGGGCGTGCCTAGCCGTATGAATATCGGTCAGGTGCTGGAAGTGCACCTGGGACTGGTAGCCAAAATGCTGGACTGGAAAGTTTCCACCCCGGTGTTTGACGGCGCCACGGAAAACGACATAAAAGAACTGTTCGAACAGAACTGCATGACGAACCCTGAAACGGGCAAGGTTGACGGCAAAGTTACCTTGTACGACGGCAGAACGGGTCAGCCGTTTGAAAACCGCGTGACCGTCGGCTATATGTACATGCTCAAACTCGTCCACCTTGTAGACGACAAGATTCACGCCAGAAGCATAGGCCCTTACAGCCTTGTCACCCAGCAGCCTCTGGGCGGCAAAGCGCAGTTCGGCGGACAGCGTTTCGGCGAAATGGAAGTGTGGGCGCTGGAAGCCTACGGCGCGACAAATATATTGCAGGAAATCCTGACGGTCAAATCCGACGACATCGTCGGCCGCGTCAAGACTTACGAAAGCATCGTGAAGGGCGAGAACATCGCCGACCCGGGCATACCTGAGGCGTTCAAGGTGCTTATCAAGGAACTGCAAAGCCTTGCTCTGGACGTCAAAGTTCTCAGCGAAGACAAAGAGGAAGTCACCATCGGCGAGATGATTGACGACGAGCAGGATATGCTCGCCGCGGCAATCAAATCCACCGACGACCGCAAAGAAGTCGACCTCACGTTTGACGAGGAAATCGGCGCGGGCGTGGTGGAAGACGATTTCAGTTTCGACAGCGCCGACGACGGTTTCGACGACGGTTTCGAACTCGACTCGTTGTTTGACAATGACGATGACGAAGAATAATAGGAGGAGCAAATAGAATGTTTGAACTTTATAACTTTGATTCTATACAGATAGGTATCGCGTCTCCTGAAAAAATCAGAGAATGGTCCCACGGCGAGGTAACCAAGCCGGAAACCATCAACTACCGTACTTTGAAACCTGAAAAAGACGGTCTGTTCTGCGAAAGAATATTCGGGCCTACCAAAGACTGGGAGTGCCATTGCGGAAAATACAAACGCATCCGTTACAAAGGCGTCGTCTGCGACAAGTGCGGCGTCGAAGTAACCAAAGCCAAAGTGCGCCGTGAGCGCATGGGGCACATTGAACTTGCCGCGCCGGTGTCGCACATCTGGTATTTCAGAGGCGTGCCTAGCCGCATGGGTCTTGTGCTTGACATGTCGCCTAAGGCGCTGGAACAGGTGCTTTACTTTGCAAGTTTCATCGTGCTTGACCCGGGCGACACCCCGCTGGTCAAAAAACAGGTCATCAGCGACAGGGAATACCGCGAAGCGCAGGAAATGTACGGCGCCAAGGCTTTCAGAGTTGGCATGGGCGCCGAAGCCATAAAGGAACTGTTGCAGGAAGTAGACCTGGAAAAAGAGTCCAAAGAACTTAAAGAAATCATAGAAAAATCCAGCGGGCAGAAAAAACTGCGCGCCGTCAAGAGAATAGAAATCATCGAGGCTTTCCGCAAATCGGGCAACAAGCCGGAATGGATGATTCTCGACGTGCTGCCTGTCATTCCGCCGGAACTCAGGCCTATGGTGCAGCTGGACGGCGGCAGATTCGCCACCAGCGACCTCAACGACCTGTACCGCAGAGTCATCAACAGAAACAACAGGCTTAAAAAACTCAAAGAAATCAACGCGCCTGACATCATTATCCGCAACGAAAAGAGAATGTTGCAGGAAGCGGTGGACGGGCTTATAGACAACGGCAGGCGCGGCAAAGCCGTGTCGGGCGCCGGCAACAGGGAACTTAAATCGCTGTCGGGTCTGCTGCGCGGCAAACAGGGGCGTTTCCGCCAGAACCTGCTGGGCAAGCGCGTGGACTACTCCGGCCGTAGCGTTATCGTTGTAGGGCCTGAACTCAAACTGCACCAGTGCGGTCTGCCTAAGGAAATGGCGCTGGAACTGTTCAAGCCGTTTGTCATGAAAAAACTGGTGGAAACCAACCAGTGCAACAACATCAAGAGCGCCAAGCGCAGAGTGGAAAGAGCCGACAGCAAGGTATGGGACGTGCTGGAAGACGTCATCAAAGACCATCCTGTTCTGCTTAACCGCGCGCCGACGCTTCACAGGCTGTCCATACAGGCTTTCGAGCCGGTGCTTATAGAGGGCAGGGCGCTTAAACTGCATCCGCTCGCGTGTACGGCGTTCAACGCCGACTTCGACGGCGACCAGATGGCGGTGCACGTTCCGCTGTCCGTGGCGGCGCAGGCCGAGGCGAGATATCTCATGCTTGCCAGCAACAATATCCTTAAACTGTCGGACGGCAAACCTGTCGTGTCGCCTACCCAGGATATGGTCATGGGAAGTTATTATCTCACCATCGACAAGGAAGGCGCGAAAGGCGAAGGCAAATACTTCTCCGACCCGGACGAGGCAATCATGGCTTACCAGGTGGGCGAAATCGAATTGCAGTCCATCATCAACGTCAGGGTCAAAAAAGAATTCAAAGGCGAGCCTGTCAGCGGCATAGTCAAAACCACCGTGGGCAGAATCATATTCAACGAAGCCATTCCGCAGGACCTCGGCTTCACTAAGAGAGAGACCAAAGAAGACGCTCTCAAATACGAAATAGACTTCCTCGTCGGCAAAAAGCAGCTCAGCCAGATTGTGGAAAGATGCTTCAAACTCAAAGGCACCACCCCGACGGCGGAACTGCTGGATAAAATCAAGGCGCTGGGTTATAAATACAGCACCATTGGCGCCATTACCACCAGCATATTCGATATGCATATCCCGAAAGAGAAACCTGAAATCATCCACGCCGCCGAGCAGAAAGTCGTGGAAATCGAGGATATGTACGAAAACGGTTTCATAACCGACGACGAAAGATACAAACAGGTCGTCGCAGTGTGGAAGGAAGCCACCGACGAAGTTACCGACAAACTCAAAGGCACGCTGTCCAAGTTCAACCCTATCTGGATGATGGCTGACTCGGGCGCCCGCGGCAGCATGAAACAGATTCGCCAGCTGTCGGGTATGCGCGGCCTGATGTCCGACCCGAGCGGTAAGACAATCGAACTGCCGGTCAAATCCTGCTTCCGTGAAGGTCTTTCTGTTCTGGAATACTTCATTTCGTCGCACGGCGGACGTAAAGGTCTTGCCGACACGGCTCTTAAAACCGCCGACTCGGGTTATCTGACCCGCCGTCTGGTGGACGTCAGCCAGGACGTCATCGTGCGCGAGGAGGACTGCTGCGACGGCTCCAAACCGCAGGGCGTGTGGGTGACCGCGATCACGGGCGACAAGAAAGAAGAGATAATCGAAAAACTCGAAGACAGAATCGCCGGCAGATGGTCAATCGACGACGTTGTCAACCCTGCCACGGGCGAAGTCATCGTGCCTGCCGACACCATGATTACCGACGACCAGGCGAAAGCCATTTCCGCCGCCGGTATCGAAAAGGTTTATGTGCGCAGCATACTTACCTGTAAATCGAAACACGGCGTATGCGCCAAGTGCTACGGCAAGAACATGGCGAACGGCAGACCTGTCAATCTCGGCGAGGCTGTCGGCGTAATCGCCGCCCAGAGTATCGGCGAGCCTGGCACGCAGCTGACGATGCGTACGTTCCACACGGGCGGCGTCGCGTCGGGCGAGGACATCACGCAGGGTCTGCCTCGTATCGAAGAACTTTTCGAGGCGAGAAAACCTAAGGGCGTGGCTCTGGTGTGCGAAGTCAACGGCATAGTTTCCGTTGTCGAAGGCGAAAACAAACGTGAAATCGTGGTCAGCGGCGCGAACGGCGAAGTCAAGACTTACCAGGTCGCCAAAAACGCGCGTCTCAAAGTCAAAGACGGCGACGCCGTAGAGGCGGGCAGCATACTCACCGAAGGCAGCGTGTATCCGCAGGATTTGCTGCGTACCAAGGGTATCAAGGCCGTTCAGGAATATCTTGTCAAGGAAGTGCAGTCGGTTTACCGTATGCAGGGCGTCGAAATCAACGACAAGCACGTTGAAATCATCGTCAGACAGATGCTGCGCAAAGTCAAGGTAGAGGACGCGGGAGACACCAATATGCTTCCGGGCGAACTTGTGGATATTTTCAGGTTCGACGACGAGAACATGGAAGCGCTGGAAAAAGGAGGCAGACCTGCCGCCGCCAAGAGAACGCTGCTGGGCATAACCAAGGCTTCTCTCGCGACAGACAGTTTCCTTGCCGCCGCGGCGTTCCAGGAGACGTCGAGAGTGCTTACCGACGCCGCCATCAAAAACAAAGTGGATACGCTGCACGGCCTGAAAGAAAACGTAATTATAGGTAAACTCATTCCTGCCGGAACGGGCATGAAAGAATACCGCAATATAGAAGTGGTGGCGAACGTCGATTATTCCGGCGACGACACCGCCGAAACAAACGCCGAGTAAAGGCTGAAACAAGTAAAAACAAGGCGAAGGGGTCTCTGACCCCTTTGTTTTGTGAAAGAAACGCGGCTTTTTGGTCAAGAATATATATGCCGGCGGCGGCGCCGCCGCAAAGTGTTTGACAGTCAGCCCGTGTATTTGGTACAATAAAGCGCTATGAAAAATTTGATTGCCGATATGGAATCAAACCAGTATGTAGCGGGAGTCAGGCAGGTCAACAGACATCTGCTGGAACACCGTATCAAAAAGATATATCTCGCCTGCGACTGCGAAGACGATTTCGCGGCCGGCGTCAGGAAAAACGCCGCGGCCGACGGCGTGCCGCTGGAAGAGTGCGGCACAAGGCATCTGTTTGCCGAACTGTGCGGCATTAAAGTTCCGTGCGGCGTAATCGGGATATTATCCGAATGAGATATTGAATCCGCGACGCGGCTCAATATATATTTATTTATGCCACTTAAAAACGGCATCCGACAATATTGAAAGGAGGTAAAGAAATGCCAACCATCAACCAACTTATCAGGCACGGGAGAGAAAAGGAAACTTTCAAATCCAAGACTCCGCTTCTGGACAACTGCCCTCAAAGAAGAGGCGTTTGCCTTAACGTGACGACCACTTCTCCTAAAAAGCCTAACTCGGCCCTCAGAAAAATAGCCAGGGTTCGCCGTACCAACGGTATGGAAGGTACCTGCTACATTCCGGGCGAAGGCCACAACCTGCAGGAACACAGCGTTGTTCTCATCAGGGGCGGCAGGGTTAAAGACCTGCCTGGTGTGCGTTATCACATCATCAGAGGCACTCTCGACGCTGCCGGCGTCGCCAACAGAAAACAGGCAAGAAGCAAATACGGCGCGAAACGCGGCAAATAAGTTATATTCAATTTGGTCGGATGCGATAAACCGATTGATTGCAGTATGCTTATAAGCAGAAGGTTCTCCGGAGCGTTACGCTCCGTCGAGTCAGCCGTCAGAAGTTTAGTTTAAATTTTTAAGGAGGTAAAACCATGCCAAGAAGAAGCGGTGTCCCGAAAAGGGACGTGCTGCCTGACCCGGTATACAACAGCAAAGTGGTGACGAAACTCGTCAACCAGATTATGCTGGACGGCAAAAAGGGCGTCGCGCAGCAGATTGTTTACGGCGCTTTTGAAATTATACAAAACAAAATGAACCAGGACCCGATGGAAGTGTTCAACCAGGCCATCGCCAACGTAATGCCTATGCTGGAAGTCAAAGCCAGAAGGGTGGGCGGCGCCAACTATCAGGTCCCTATGGAAATCAGACCGGAAAGAAGACAGACGCTGGCTATCCGCTGGATAACCATAAGCGCCAGAAAACGCGGCGAGAAAGTCATGACCGAAAGACTCGCCGGCGAACTTATGGACGCGTTCAACCAGACGGGCGCGGCATTCAAAAAGAAAGAGGACATGCATCGTATGGCGGAAGCCAACAAGGCATTCGCTCACTATCGCTGGTAATAGCAGGAGAAAAACATGCCAAGAAAATATAAACTCGAAAACGTTCGTAATATCGGTATCATGGCGCACATCGACGCCGGCAAGACCACCACGAGCGAAAGAATTTTGTTTTTTTCAGGTAAAACGAGAAAGATAGGCGAAGTGCACGAAGGCAACGCCGTTATGGACTCCATGGTGCAGGAACAGGAAAGGGGTATAACCATCGCTTCCGCCGCCACCACGGTCAACTGGCACAACCAGGATAACGGCACGGACTATCGTATCAACCTTATTGATACCCCGGGGCACGTTGACTTTACCGTTGAGGTGGAAAGGTCTCTGCGCGTGCTGGACGGCGCCGTCGCGGTATTCTGCGCGAAAGGCGGCGTAGAGCCGCAGAGCGAAACCGTGTGGCACCAGGCCACAAAATACAAAGTGCCGCGTATCGCTTACGTCAACAAGATGGACATCAACGGCGCCAATTTCGAGAACGTCATCCAGATGATGAGGGACAGGCTCAAAAGCAACGCCATGCCTATCCAACTGCCTATCGGCAAAGAAGAAACTTTCAAAGGTCTTGTAGACCTTGTCAAAATGAAAGCGTATTTCTACAACGACCCGACGGGCAGCAAAATCGACGAAGGCGAAATCCCTGCCGATATGCTGGAATACGCGCAGCAGTGCAGAAACGAACTGATTGAATTTATCGCCGGCCGCGACGAAGTGCTCATGGAAAAATTCTTCAACGGAGAGGAATTCACCGAGCAGGAAATCAAAGCGGGTATCCGTTCCGCCGTGCTCGCGATGGAACTCAACCCTGTGCTGTGCGGTTCTTCATACAAAAACAAGGGCGTTCAGAAACTTCTCGACGCCATAACCGATTATCTGCCGTCGCCTGTCGACGTCGACCATGTTGTCGGCTTTGACCCGAAAGACCCGGACAAGAAAATCGAAAGACACACGAGAGACGACGAACCGCTGTGCGGTCTCGCTTTCAAAATCGTCGCCGACCCGTTCGTGGGCAAACTCGCCTACTTCCGCGTGTACAGCGGCACGATGCAGTCGGGCAGTTATGTGCTCAACTCCACCAAAAACAAAAAAGAAAGAATCACCCGTATTCTTCAGATGCACTCCAACCAGAGAGAGGAAATCCCTGAGACTTACGCCGGTGAGATAGTGGCTCTCGTGGGTCTTAAAGACACCACCACGGGCGACACGCTGTGCGACCTCGACCATCCTGTCTGCCTTGAAAACATGGTCTTCCCTGAGCCTGTTATCAAAGTCGCCATCGAACCTAAGACCAAACAGGGTCAGGAAAAGATGACGATGGCTCTCGTCAAACTGGCGGAAGAAGACCCGACCTTCAAGACTTACACCGATTCCGAAACGGGGCAGACCATCATCGCCGGTATGGGCGAACTTCACCTGGAAATTATCGTCGACAGGTTGCTGCGCGAATTCAAGGTGGAAGCCAACGTCGGCAGACCTCAGGTTTCTTACAGGGAAACCATCCGCAAGGCGGTGGAAGCCGAAGGCAAATACGCGCGTCAGTCGGGCGGTAAAGGTCAGTACGGTCATTGTAAAATCCGTATGGAACCGCTGGAAGCGGGCAAAGGCTACGAATTCGTTGACGAAACGGTGGGCGGCAGCATTCCGAAGGAATACATCCAGCCTATCAACAACGGTATTCAGGAAGCGGCGCAGAACGGTCCTATCGCCGGATACGAAGTGGTGGACTTCAAAGTTACCGTTTACGACGGCAGTTACCACGAAGTCGACTCATCGGAAATGGCGTTCAAAATCGCCGGTTCGCTGGCTTTCAAAGAAGCCGTCAGAAAGGCAAACCCTGTGCTTCTCGAACCTATGATGAAAGTGGAAGTCACCATGCCGGAAGAATATCTCGGCGACATCATGGGCAATGTCAGCAGCAGGCGCGGCAGCATCAGCGGCATCGAACTGCGCAACGGCGTGCAGGTGGTAAACGCCTTCATCCCGCTGGCGGAAATGTTCGGTTACGCCACAGACCTCAGAAGCAGAACCCAGGGCCGCGGCAACTTCACGATGCAGTTTGACCATTACGCGGAAGTTCCGAAGAGCATAATGGAGAAAGTTTCGGGCGAAAGAAACAAAGAAAACAAATAAAATTCATAGCCAAAAAAATATTTTTAGTGTATAATCAAGTTAATGTTTAATCTGAAAAAATTCAGGAGGAATTAAAAATGGCAAAAGCGAAATTTGACAGAAGCAAACCGCACGTCAATATCGGCACTATCGGTCACGTTGACCACGGCAAGACCACTCTTACCGCCGCTATCACGATGGTTATGGCGATGCAAGGCAAAGCAGAGGCCATGCGTTATGACCAAATAGATAAAGCACCGGAAGAAAGAGAAAGGGGTATCACAATCAATACCGCTCACGTAGAATATCAGACGGATTCCCGTCACTACGCTCACGTTGACTGCCCTGGCCACGCCGACTACGTTAAAAACATGATTACCGGCGCGGCTCAGATGGACGGCGCTATCCTGGTTGTTTCGGCTGCTGACGGCCCGATGCCTCAGACCCGTGAACACATCCTGCTCGCCCGTCAGGTCGGCGTGCCTTACATCGTCGTGTTCCTTAACAAAACCGACCTTGTTGACGACCCTGAACTCATCGACCTCGTCGAAATGGAAGTCAGAGACCTGCTCTCCAAATACGAATTCCCTGGCGACACCATCCCGATTGTCAAGGGCAGCGCCAAAGCGGCTCTCGACGCGGCTGTTGCCGGCAAACCTATCGACAGCCCTGAATATGACTGCATCAAAGAACTTATGAAAGTCGTTGACGAATATATCCCTACTCCGCAAAGAGCGACTGACAAACCGTTCCTTATGCCTGTCGAAGACGTCTTCACCATCACCGGCCGCGGCACCGTTGCAACCGGCCGTGTTGAGAGAGGTACCGTTAAAGTTCAGGACCCTGTTGAAATCGTTGGTCTGCAGGACAAACCTAAGAGCACCGTCGTTACCGGCGTTGAAATGTTCCGTAAACTGCTTGACGAAGCGTATGCCGGCGATAACATCGGCGCGCTGCTCCGCGGCGTTGAAAGAAGCCAGATTCAGAGAGGTCAGGTTCTCGCTAAACCGGGCACCATCACCCCTCACACCGAGTTCGAAGCTCAGGTTTACGTTCTGACCAAAGACGAAGGCGGCCGTCACAGCCCGTTCTTCAACGGCTATCGTCCACAGTTCTATTTCAGAACGACCGACGTTACCGGCTCCATCGAACTGGACAAAGGCATTGAAATGGTTATGCCTGGCGACAACACCCACCTCACCATCAGACTGATTACTCCTATCGCTATGGAAGAAGGTCTCCGTTTTGCTATCCGTGAAGGCGGCAGAACGGTTGGTTCCGGCGTTGTTTCCAAAATCCTTAAGTAAGTCAGACTACAACTGAAATAAAAAACCGTGCCAAAATGGCACGGTTTTTGTTTTGCGAAGGCGCAAGACAATATATTGCCGAAAAAAAGAGAGAGCCAAGGCTCTCTCTTTGTGTTTACGTTTTGTCGGAAACTTTTTTGCGCAGTTTCTTTTTGCCGAAAGTTTTCAGGCGGTTGTGGTCTTTGAGCCAGGCGACTGTGTCTTTCAGAGTGTCTTTCAGCGGCCTCGGGTTGAAGCCCAGGCGGAGCCTTGCCTTGGAATTGTCGAAATTACTGTTGACGCCCAGCGTGTAGAGGGAGTATCTGGTAAACAGCGGGGGCTGCCTGCGCATTTTGTACCAAAGCTCCGCGAGAGGGGCTGTGAGTTTCGCCAGCCACATAGGCAGCATGACTTTGATTTTTTTCTTGCCGCTGATGTCGCTGACTATATTCAGCATGTCGCGCACCGCCATATAGTGCCCCGTGAGCAGATAGCACTGACCTTTTTCGCCGTTTTCGACGGCGTCGATGACGCCTTGCGCTACGTCGCGCACGTCGACAAAGTCATAGCCGCCTTTTACGCATGCCGTAAGCCCGCCGTCCAGGTAGTCGACAACCATCTGTGTCAGGTGGCCGCGGCCGTAATCGTTTGGCCCCAGAATGCCCGACGGATGAACGATGCAGGCGTTAAGCCCCTGCGCGGCTTTGTCAAGAATGTACTGGGACGCTTCCGCCTTTGTTTTTGCGTACAGCCCTTTGACGGCGTCTTTGTCAAAACGGTTTATCTCTTTTATCACGCTGCCTTTTTCGCCTTCGGGTATGGCGTGCACGCTGCTGACATGCACAAACTTGCGGACGCCTTTTTCAAGCGCCATGTCGGCAATGTTTTTCACGCCGTTTACGTTGACTTCATAGACGCTTTTGTCGTATCCCGAAGCGATGGATATAACGGCGGCGCAATGTATTACGTTGATTTGGGTGTCAGGGTCGGCGCGGAAAAGGGGTTCGAGCGAATTTTTCGCCGTCACGTCGCCATACACTATCTGGCAGTCTACGCCTTGGAGGGAATTGAGATTGTCCTGCGGCAAAACAAGACACCGCACCCGTTCTCCACGGGCGACTAGTTGCTTCACGATGGTGTTTCCGAGGTGTCCGTTGGCTCCTGTTACAATATACAACTGTTTCATGTCAACACCTCCTGTTTACAAGTGTCGTTAGTTTTCCCTTATCCTCATATTCATTATACTTCCCGCAAAGGCGGCGGACAATGCTTTTTGCCTATTATGTTTTTAGAAAATAGTTTTGAAAACTTATTTTAAATTATATTTGCAATCAAATTGGGTTTTCAAAACCTTATTTGAATTTTTACGCGGTAACTTAACGGGCGGCAAAACCATAATATAACGTAGGCAGTATCATAAGCAAAAAATACACGGATATTGCTTGTTGAGGTATTATGTTTGATTTTTTGTTCGGAGGCGGCGGAAATTGCTGCGGCAGGCCTCCGCAATGCGGTGTTCCGGGGCCTACAGGGCCGAGAGGGCCTCAGGGCAAAAACGGTCCGCAGGGGCTTGTGGGCCCGACGGGTCCGATGGGTCTTCCGGGGGTTGCCGGTTCTGCCGGTCCAACCGGTCCTACGGGACCTACAGGCCCGCAGGGCGCCCAGGGCGCCGCGGGCGCGCAAGGCGTCAGCGGCCCGACAGGGCCAACCGGTCCGACAGGTCCGGCGGGAGGTCCGACAGGTCCGACAGGCCCAACCGGCCCGCAGGGGCTTCAAGGCGTTCAAGGTTTGGCCGGCGTGACAGGCTCAACGGGACCGGCCGGCCCGCAGGGAGCGACAGGCCCAACCGGTCCAACCGGTCCGACAGGCCCTCAGGGCGCGACAGGCGCGCAGGGACCAACGGGAGCGACGGGAACAACGGGCGCGGCGGGTCCAACCGGCCCGACAGGGCCTACAGGTCCGCAGGGTCCGCAAGGCATACAGGGCGTTCAGGGTACTGCCGGCGCGACCGGCGCCACAGGCGCGGAAGGTCCTACGGGGCCAACCGGTCCGACAGGTCCTCAAGGTGCGCAGGGCACGGCAGGCGCGACGGGCGCTGAAGGTCCGACAGGTCCGACGGGGCCGACGGGTCCGCAGGGTCCGCAAGGCATACAGGGCGTTCAGGGTGCTGCCGGTGCGACCGGTGCCACAGGCGCGGAAGGTCCTACGGGGCCAACCGGTCCGACAGGTCCTCAAGGCGCGCAGGGCACGGCAGGCGCGACGGGCGCGGAAGGTCCAACCGGGCCGACGGGTCCGACCGGCCCTCAGGGTCCGCAAGGGTCTGTTACGCCGGCGGCGGCGGTAAATGACGCCACCGGCACGGGTGATATCGTTACGCAGTTCAACGAACTGCTTGCCAACATGAGGACGGCAGGTCTGCTGGCCACATGACAAAAGAAAAGACGGCTTTTGCCGTCTTTGTTTTTTGCGACGGGCGCCGCTGTGGTTTATTTGTGCTTTGACGCTTTCATGAAAAATTCCCTGTTGTTTTTAAGCCGTTGTTCCGAAGAAACGGCGATGGCTTTGTCTATCGTTTCCAGGGCGAGAGCGGCGTTGCCGGTGTGGAAGTAAGCCAGGCTCAGCAGGTCATACGGGTACGCGCCCCAGCACAGAGGCTCGTTTATATAGGACAGCGAGCGGTCTTTGATTTGCAGCGCTTTGCGGCAGAAATAGGCGACGGCGTACCAATCGCCGCGGGCGTAATAGAACGACGCGGCGTCGATATACGGCTCACGCAGATACGGCGCTTCGGCAACGGCTTTCATCAGCCATTCTTCCGTCTGCCGCGAGGTGCTTTCGCCGTTTTTGTTTTTGGCGCGCAGGCACGCCGCGATATAGCGCATCGAGGCGCAGCGTTCGTCTTTCCATGTGGCGGAAGGCATTGTCAGATGATGCGTCAGCGTTTCGATTGCCTTGTCGTACATGCCGCGGTACATGTATTCACGCCCGAGATAGTGGGTGTTGCGGTCGTCATCGGGGCACTCTTTGACAGACAATTCCAGCAAAGGCAGGTAGTCTGAGCGGGATTTTGACGGGTCGGGATAGTGGTTTACCTGTACGCCGTCAGCGAAAGCCGCGGCGTAAGGCTCTTTGCCGACATATGTCAGTACTTCGTGAACGGGGTGCGTCCAGATGAAATCGCGAGGGGTGTGGATTTTTTCAATCCAGAACACCACGCCTTCGCTGCCGTCGGCTAAAAACGACCATGTGTAGCGGTATCTGTACTGCTTTATTTTGGGGTTGTATGCCTTTTCGAGTTTCTCGCGCCAGCCCGCTTCCAGCCGTTCGTCCAGGTCAAGGCACACGCACAGGTCGGCGTCATCCGGCACGAGTTTGAGCGATTCGTTGCGGGCGACGTCGAACCGCCACGGCGAAATGATTTTGCGGGTTACTTGCACCCCGCGCGAGCGCAGTCTTCCGACGGTGCCGTCGGTAGAGCCTGTGTCCAGTACGACTATATCGTCGGCGCCTTCCAGCGATTTTACCCAGCCGTCCACAAATTTTTCCTCATTTTTCGCTATCGCGTATACACAGATTTTCATAGTGCATAGTATGCGGTTTTGGTATAATATGACAATATTTGAGTTTCTTATTTTTTCAAACGGTATTGATTTTTTATTTTGCCTGCTTTATAATGAATTTACCCAAAAAACAACGGAGGGACAGAAACATGTCGTATATTTCAGAAGTTCTGGCGGCGACAGAAGCCAAGAACTCTTACCAGACCGAATTTTTGCAGACCGTTAAAGAGGTGCTTACGTCGCTCGAACCGGTGATAAACGCCAACGAGGCGGTTTACAGAAAAAACGCCATTCTCGAAAGAATAGTCGAGCCCGACAGGCAGGTTATGTTCAGAGTCGCCTGGGTGGATGACAACGGTCAGCCGCACGTCAACAGGGGATACAGGGTACAATTCAACAACAGCATTGGTCCTTATAAAGGCGGTCTCAGGTTTCACCCTTCGGTAAATCTCAGCATAATGAAGTTTCTCGCCTTCGAGCAGACCTTCAAAAACAGCCTCACGGGGCTGCCTATGGGCGGCGCGAAGGGCGGCTCCAACTTTGACGCGCGCGGCCGTTCCGACAGCGAAATAATGCGTTTCTGCCAGAGTTTCATGATGGAACTTTACAGACATATAGGCCCCGACACGGATATCCCTGCGGGCGATATAGGCGTCGGCGCGAAAGAAATAGGCTATCTCTACGGACAATATAAACGCATAGTGGGCACTTTCACAAACGGCGTTATTACGGGCAAGGGGCTTTCATACGGCGGTAGCCTTATCAGGCCTGAGGCTACGGGCTACGGCGCGACCTATTTCCTGCAGGAAGTGCTCGCGCATATGAACGACGGCATCGCCGGCAAAGTATTTGCCCTGTCGGGCTTCGGCAACGTGTCGTGGGGCGCGGCTAGCAAAATCACCGAACTCGGCGGCAAAGTCGTGTGCATATCCGGCCCTGACGGCTATGTGTATGACCCTGACGGCATAAGCGGCGAAAAAATCGACTATATGCTTGTTATGCGCAACTCACTGCGCGATAAGGTCAAAGACTATGCCGATAAATTCGGCGTGGAATTCGTGCCGGGCAAAAAACCGTGGGGCAACGTTAAAGCCGACATCTATATGCCGTGCGCTACCCAAAACGAAATCACGCTGGACGACGCCAAGAAAATCGTTGAAATGGGCGTGAAAGTCGTCAACGAGGTTTCCAACATGCCGACCACCAACGAAGCGCTTGAATACCTGGTGAATAACGGCGTTCTCGTGGCGCCGAGTAAGGCGGTCAACGCGGGCGGCGTGGCTGTTTCGGGTCTCGAAATGAGCCAGAACAGCGAAAGACTTACCTGGACGGCGGAAGAAGTGGACGCTAAACTCAAACACATAATGGTGAATATCCACAAACAGATTACCGATGTCTGTGATGAATACAAACTCGGTTACAATCTTGTGGCAGGCGCTAACCTGGCTGGCTTCCGTAAAGTGGCGGACGCGATGATTGCGCAAGGAATAGTATAAGCGCCATATCTCGCTCACGCTGCGACATGCCGCTTGGCTAAGGCGTTTACAAAGTAGAACCAACCCTCAGTCACGCCGACGGCGTGACGGCTCACTTGCGAACGGAGCAATCGACTTATTCAAGAGGCAAACAGAAAAGTATAAATAAAAAGTCAAGCCCTTTCGGACGAAAAATTTTGTCCGAAAGGGCTATTTTTTTGTTGAAATCTATTGACATTTTGGCGGGGGGGGGGGGGGGTATAATT
>CAJFSP010000003.1:33001-158042 GCA_904419725.1 Candidatus Heteroclostridium caecigallinarum
TAAGAACAGACACGCCCTGAAAAAGGCGTGTCAAAATTGCCGTTTAGGACGGCATCGGGGTGCGCCGCGCGTGGGGCAGTGCGGCGGCGCGGAAAAACCCCGCTGTTTGTCTTTTACAGGAGCAATAGAATTATAGGAGGAATCTATGAAAAAGAAACTTTTGACAGTGCTTCTGGCGGTCGTCATGGTTTTCGGCACTTTCGGCCTTGTGGCTTGCGGAAGCGGCACCAACCCTGATGATGACTATAACTACTATGCCAGCAAGTACAATATCGAAGGAGAAATCGGCTTGTCGTCGCTGAACTATTTCGGCGTGCAGAGAATGCTGACCACGGCGGGCAATTTCCTGCTTTATTTCGATACCGAAACCGGCTCTGACGCCGCCAAGAGAATCAAAGCCGTCAATGACGTGGCTGTTGAATGGGGCGTGACTATTTATCACTTTAACCCTGACCTCAGCGGCGGATTTGCAAGCAACAGCGAAGCGGCTCACGTTCCTGACCTGACCAAAGACTTCACAAACTCCGACAGCGACGACTATGACGCCGTTATAGCCGGTAGCCAGCTGGCTTTGATTCAGGAGGAACTTATCAAGATGCTCGGCCTTGATACCGACCCTGAAACTCCTGACAATCAGTATCCTGATGTTGTGCCTGACAAGACTGTATTCGCGGTGGAAGGCGCGGCTCCTACTTACAGCGTGCCTAAAAGCGCGCCTGAAGAGCCTAAAGCAGGTGATTATGTAGCCCCTGAAACTACTTATAAAGCTAGTGTAACCGCTTTCAGTTATGATAAAGCGGCAGACGCAGTGAGAGCGGTTGCGCAGAGAAAACCTAGTTTCGGTCAGTACGCTTCTGACGGCAGCGCGGCGAGCTGGTCTGATGTTGGCCCTGAAGGTTTCCTGACCGAAACCGTCGACACTTTTAACCCGTTTGCCGACGGCAGACTGCATATGTACAACAGCGACCAGAACGTTGACGAATACACCGCAGATAAAACCGATGTGTATGTGCAACTTGCCAACTACGGTCAGTTCGCTTGGCTGCTCGACCACAACGACGGTTACTTTGAAGTGTTCTTCGGCAACGCTTGGTGCGGCAACGCCCAGGCAATCGCCTTCCTGACCAACGACAGAGCCAAAGATTACGGCATTGACAAAATCTATATGATTGACTCCCGTCTTGACGGCGGTATTGTTTCCGACGCTTATGTCTGGACTGAAAATGAAGACGGTACTTCTGAATGGGTACTCACCAAAAACTTCCTGACCGGCGGCAGCAAAATGCCTTACGCCAACCTCAACACCAGGGCGGGCGACGCCACGGGCATTAAGTACAACTTCAACTATCTGTACGGCACCTTCCTGAGAGATTATCTTGACGCCAACAAAGAAGGCGGCTATGAATCCGAATGGAACATCAGGGGTACCGCGGGCAATGAGCTGAATATCACTTTGGGCGCAGAAGGTTCAGCGCCTGTGAAATTCACCAGAATGTGCACGCCTAACATCATGCTGTTCAATGGTGAAGGTGAAAACACCAGAGCCGACCTCGTGGATTTCGCTGAGGCTGAATATTCTTACACCAACACGTTCTATGACGATAACCCTGAAACCATCGCCTGGAACGAAGCGGTGAGCGCCGTGTTCGAACAGAACCCGTACGCTTATTACAGCCCGCTGGTAACGGCTGACGAAGAAGCCGCTACTTCCGAAGAAGAAGATTCTTCCGATACGGAAGCGGCCGCTCCTCCTGCAGGCGGCAGCGCTTGCTGATTAACAACGTGTGACACTGCGTTGGCAGAGCCGAAGGCAAATCATACTGCTCATCTTGTATAACATATTGTTTTCCTTAATTCAGGATTGTGTGTCATACAATTCTTTGCCGAGGCTTTGGCGGTGCGGTTAAACAAACTTAAAGGACGGAGAAATCCGTCCTTTATTTTTTATAAGCGGCATATCTCGCTTACGCTTCGATATGTCGCTTGGCTGCGGCGTTTAATAAGCGCCATATCTCGCTTACGCTTCGATATGTCGCTTGTTCAAGGCGTTTACAAAGTAGAACCAACCCTCAGTCACGCCGATGGCGTGACGGCTCCCTTGCAAAGGGAGCGGGGCAGTGTATTGAAAAATCAAAAGTTAAATAAAAAAACGCTCCCGAAAGGGAGCGTTTTCCTTTTGCTTATTTTTTGTCTTTTTCCAGCATGATGTCGAGAATTTCTTTGTCTGTCTGAATCATGCCCGGGTTTGCCACTCTGCTGATGTTACGGATGCAGTCTTCCGCCGTTTCGCCGCACACGCCGTCGGACACGCGCAGAACCGAGTTGTTTACGGCGAGCAGTGCGCTCATTACGCCCGCCGCCAGCGAGGTTGCCAGTTTAAGGGCGCAGCCCACTTTGCCGCCGTCGCATATCATGCCGGTTATGGTGCCCGTCATGTTGCGGATTGCCCAGGCGATTTGCTCGTCGCTGCCGCCCATGAGATAAGTTATCGCCGCCGACGCCGCCGTGGCGGAAGCCAGACTGCACGCGCACATGGCGGACAGTTTGCCTATGCTGAAATTGATGTAACTGTTGAGCAGGTGCCCGAAAGCCAGCGCCCGTATGAGCGAAAGAGGGGACGAGCCAAGTTCTTTTGCCGCCTCGCTGATTGGCAGTATCACCGCCAGACCTTTGCTGCCGGCGCCGGCGCTGCTCATGATGGTGTAAGGACAGCCGTCCAGGCGGCCTTCTATCGAAGAAGCGACTTTGAGCATGATGTTGGTCATCAGGTCGCTTTTGAGGGTTTTGCCCATTTCCTTTTGCAAGGTGGCGGAGATGCCAACGCCGCTCGGGTGGGCGAGGCTTTCGGCCGCCACGCCCTCGTTCATCCTGACGCCGTCCATGAGAAAAGCCAGGTCGCTTTCGTCGGCGGTGTCGACAAGGGCGCGTATTTCTGCCACGGTCATCTGGGCGAGAGCGTCCATCAGCGGATTGCCCGTGGAGCCTGCCGCCGTCTCTTTGGCGAAAACGTCTTTGCCGTTTACCGACACGCGCGTCACGTTGGTGTGGGCGTTTTGAATTTCACAGAAGCCCGTGCCGTTAGATGTGACAGCCTCGCACGCGACATACAGCGAGCGCTTGCCACGGTCTATCGTTACGGAAACATTGCCGCTTTCGGCGAGTTTCTCCGCCGCCGCGGCCTTTTCCGCCGTAAGGTCGGCGAGGAGTTGCAGACTTTTTTTCGGGTTGGCGAGCGCGGCGCCTATCGCCGCCGCGTAGTTAAGCCCTACTTTGGAAAAGCCCGGTATGCCCACCGACATGCCGTTTTTGTATATATTTGGGTTGGTCACCACTTTAAGGCTCTTTACTTCGCCTTTGACGGCGTCAGCCGCCGTCGCCGCCGCCAACGCCACGCATACGGGTTCGGTGCAGCCGAGAGCCGGTACGACGTCCTGGCGCAAAAGTTCGCACATTTGTTGTTTTGTAAGCATTTTTCCCTCCGCGATATATATCAATTATAAAATCCGCTTTGCCGCAAGTCAAGGGGAATTGAAAAGGGCGCAAAAAAACGGCGTTTTGGCGCCGTTTTTGTCATGCGCGTTTCCGCGCGTATAAAAATCATTTGTCGGCTTTCTGCTTGCTGAGCGCCTTCATGCGCTGTTCTTTGTTGAGTATGGTTTTGCGCAGACGTATGCTTTCCGGCGTGACCTCGACAAGTTCGTCGTCGGCGATAAACTCAAGGCACTGTTCCAGACTCATGTTGACAGGCGGCACAAGTTTAAGCGCTTCGTCGCTGCCGCTGGCGCGGTTGTTTGTCAGCTGCTTCTTTTTGCATACGTTGACGACGAGGTCTTCTTCCCTGGAATTTTCGCCCACAACCATGCCCTGATACACTTCCACGCCCGGCCCCACGAAAAGGCGGGAGCGTTCCTGCGCGTTGAACAGGCCGTAAGCCGTGGTTACGCCGTCTTCAAAGCAGACGACGGAGCCGCGGTTGCGCTCGGGCACGTCGCCTTTGTACGGCTCATAATCCTTGAAAATATGGTTCATCACGCCGAAGCCTTTGGTGTCGGTGAGCATTTCGCTGCGGTAACCGATAAGACAGCGGGCGGGAATGTCGAATTCGAGGCGGGTGGAGCCCAGCCCGTCTGACAGCATGTTTGTCATTTCGCCTTTGCGGGCGCCTATTTTGTTGAGCACCGCGCCGACGTACGTATCCGGTACGTCCACCACGAGATGTTCAATCGGTTCGCATTTTTTGCCGTTTATTTCCTTGAAAATTACCTTCGGGCGCGAAACCTGAAACTCATAGCCCTCACGGCGCATGTTTTCGATGAGTATTGACAGATGCAGTTCGCCCCTGCCGTAAACTTTGAAGCAGTCTGGGGTGTCGGTTTCTTCCAGGCGCATGCTGACGTTTGTTTCCACTTCTTTGAACAGCCTTGCCCTGAGATGTCTGCTGGTGACGAATTTGCCTTCCCTGCCCGCAAAAGGGCTGTTGTTGACCATGAACATCATGGAAAGGGTAGGTTCGTCTATTTTTACGAAAGGCAGCGGCTCCGGCGTTTCGACGTCGCATATCGTTTCGCCTATATTGATGTTTTCAATGCCGCTTATGGCGATGATGTCGCCTATGCTCGCCGACGAAACTTCCACGCGTTTAAGCCCCTCGAACTGATAGAGTTTGGTGACCTTGCACTGGCGTGAGTTTTCGCCGTGGCAGACGACCGCCTGCTGGCCTGAAACAATCTGCCCCCGCACGATTTTGCCTATGCCTATCCTGCCGACGTATTCGTCGTAATCTATGTTGCATATCAGCGCCTGCAAACCTCCGTCGGCGTCGCCTTCGGGAGCGGGGATTTCTTCGAGTATGGTGTCGAGAAGGGCGTTCATATTGTCGGCGGGGGCGTCGAGGTCCAGCGTCGCCCAGCCCTGCTTGGCGCTGGCGTAAACGGTTTTGAAGTCAATCTGCTCGTCGGTGGCGCCAAGTTCGATAAACAGTTCAAGCACCTGGTTCAGGAGTTTTTCCTTGTCGCAGCCGCGGTCGGCTTTGTTGATGACCACGATTGGCTTTTTGTTGAGGCTGAGCGCCTTTTTAAGCACATATCTGGTCTGCGGCATACAGCCTTCCACAGCGTCGATGAGCAGCAGCACGCCGTCTATCATGGACAGTATGCGCTCTACTTCGCCGCCGAAATCTGCGTGCCCCGGCGTGTCCACGATGTTTATTTTGGTGCCTTTGTAGTGAATGGCGGTGTTTTTGGCGAGAATGGTTATTCCGCGCTCTCTTTCAAGGTCGCCGCTGTCCATGACTCTGTCGGCGACGGCTTCGTTGTCGCGGAATATGCCGTTCTGTTTCAGAAGTTTGTCTACCATCGTCGTTTTGCCGTGGTCGACGTGGGCGATGATGGCGATGTTTCTTACGTCTTGTCTTATCATAATTTCTCCGTGTGTTTTACCTTTCAGTTATACCGCCAAAACGGCGTTTAGTCAAACGTATGGCCGCCGCGCCGCCGTCATTTTGTTTACAAAAAGTCCGTTTTGCCGCATAATTAACGTCAGAGGTGTTTTATGGCTTACATGACGGAAAACGGGACTAAATTCGTGCATGAAAACGAAGTGCTCTCTTACGACAGCGACAGGCAGGGCAACGTGAAACTCTCTTCGCTGCAAAGGTGGTTTCAGGACGCCGCCGACGGGCACTGCACCCATTTCGGCTGCGATTACGTCACCCTGCGCGAAAAAATGGGAGTGGTGTTCGTGCTGGTTAAAACAAGTATAAACGTGTATAAACCCATGCGACTGATGGGCAGATATAAAGTCACGACGTGGAACAAGGGGGCAAGCGGCGTGAGATTTTACCGCGACTTCGAGATAACAGGCGAAAATGGCGAACTCTGCGCCGTGTGCGGCACGAGCTGGGTGCTGGTGTCGCCTGAAAGCAGAAAGATGGTGCGCCCCGACCACGTGACCTTTCCGGTGACTGTGTGCGGCGACGGCGTGGAAGGCGTGCGCCTCGGCAAAACAGTTATGCCGGCGGCGGAATACGTCGGCGACAAAAAGGTGATGTATACCGAAGTGGACGTAAACGGGCACCTGACAAACTGGGTCTATCCCGACATCGTGACAAATTTTTTGCCCGACATGAGCGGAAAACGCGTTGCCGAAATGGATATTTCCTATATAGGCGAGGCGTATGAGGGCGAAACCATTAAGATTTACCGCGCCTTTGACGACGGCGTTTATTATATGCGCGGCGAACACCCGCGCGGAAAATGCTTCGAGGCGCGGTGCGTGCTGAAAGATATCGAAAAATAAAACGGGGCGTTCGCCCCGTTTTGTCGTTTGGAAAAGAGGAGCGGGATTTTTCCGCTCCTTTTGGTTTTTGCGGTATTTATTTGAGAAATTTACGGATGAGTTTTTCGCTGCTTTTTTTGTAAGGCTGGTAGCGCATAGGCAGGTCGAGCCACGTCTTTTTGTCCACAATGCTTTTAGTGTGCGAAAAGGCGTCGAAACCTTCTTTGCCGTGGTAGGAGCCCATGCCGCTTTCGCCCACGCCGCCGAAGCCCATTTCGCTGGTGGCAAGGTGGATAATCGTGTCGTTTACGCAGCCGCCGCCGAATGAAAGACGGCTTGTCACGGCGTCGATACGGCTCTTGTCGCCTGAAAATATATAAAGGGCGAGCGGTTTCGGCAGGTTTTTGAGCATGTCGAAAACGTCGGAAAACTTTTTGTAAGTCATGACGGGCAGCACGGGGCCGAAAATCTCCTGACCCATGACGGCGTCGTTAAAAGTCACGTCCGTCATGACGGTGGGTTCTATCCGCAGGGTTTCGGCGTTTCCGCCGCCGCCGATGACGACTTTGTCTTTGTCAATCAGTCCCATGACGCGGGCAAAGTGTTTTTCGTTTATTATTTTGCCGTAATCAGGGTTGTCGAGCGGAGAAGCGCCGAACTGACTTACTATTTGCTTTTTGATTTCTTCCACGAGTTTATCTTTGATTTTTTCGTCGCAGAGGATATAGTCTGGCGCGACGCAGGTCTGGCCGCAGTTGAGATATTTGCCGAAAACTATGCGCTTGGCGGCGAGTGGGAGTTTTGCCGTGTCGTCTACTATGCAGGGGCTTTTGCCGCCCAGTTCCAATACGGTCGGGGTGAGATGTTCCGCCGCTTTGCGCATGACTTCTTTGCCAACGCTCTGGCTGCCGGTGAAAAATATCATGTCGAATTTTTTGTCGAGCAGGGCGGAGTTCTCACGCCGTCCGCCTGTTATTACGGCGACGTATTTCTGGTCGAAACACTCTTCCACGATTTTTCTGACTATTTCGCCCGTAGCGGGTGAATAGGCGCTGGGTTTCACGATGGCGGTGTTGCCGGCCGCTATCGCGTCGGCAAGCGGGTCGATTGTCAGCAGAAACGGATAGTTCCACGGGCTCATGATGAGCACGTTGCCGTACGGCGACGGTTTTTTGTAACTGCGCGAGGCGAACTGCGCCATAGGCGTGCGTACCCGTTTTTCTTTGGCGAATTTGCGGGTGTGCTTAATCATGTAAGTTATTTCGGTGAGGGTCAGCCCCGTTTCGCACATAAACCCCTCAAACGCGCTTTTGCCGAGGTCTTTTGTCAGCGCTTCGGCTATTTCGTCCTCATGACTTTTTATGCTTTCGCGCAGTTTTTTGAGAGCGTCCACCCTGAAAGACACGGGCAGGGTTTTGCCGCTTTGAAAAAATTCTTTCTGACTTTGAAGTATTTCGTCTATATTCTGTATATTCATTGCTGTTCACTCCAATCCGCCACGGCGTAATAAAATCGTTCGAGTTCTTTGGCGTTCATAAGCGCCGGCACAGGGTAAAGCGGGTTGGCTTCGGCGTCGGCGTATTTTGCCATGTGAGGGATATCTTCCTTTTTAATGCCTTTGAGTTTTTCCGGTATGTTCATTTGGGCGTTGAGACTCTTTATCGCCCCGATAAATTTTTCGGCGCCTTTTTCGTGGCTGTCGGTTTCGTCGGCTACGCCCGCCGCCACGCCCATGCGGTGCAGTTTTTTGTGGGCTTTTTTGCCGTAGGCTTCCAGCACATACGGCATCAGCACAGAGTTTGCCAGCCCGTGCGGAATATTGTACTGCCCGCCCAGCGAGTGGGCGACCGCGTGGATATAGCCGACGTATGATTTGGAAAACGCCACGCCCGCCAGATACGCCGCTTTGAGCATATTTGCGCGCGCGTCATAGTCTTTGCCGTCGTCATACGCCTTTTTTATGTTTTGGAAAATGAGTTTTGTCGCTTCCAGCGCTTTTTGCCTCGTCTCTTTGGTGGTGGAACGCCCGATATACGCTTCCACCGCGTGTGTGAGCGCGTCCATACCGGTGGTGGCGGTGAGGCTCGGAGGCAGCGTGAAAGTAACCGACGGGTCGTGGACGGCGTACCTCGGAATCAGCGAAAAATCGTTCATCGGGTATTTGTGGTTATGTTGGCTGTCGGTGATGACCGCCGCCAGCGTTACTTCGCTGCCCGTGCCCGCCGTGGTCGGTATGGCGACAAGCGTCGGGATTTTTCTGATGACTTTCAAAGTGCCTTTGAGTTTGGACAGCGGCTTTTTGGGATACGCCACCCTGGCGCCTATGGCTTTGGCGCAGTCCATGGACGAACCGCCGCCGAAAGCGATGAGGCAGCCGCAGTTTTCTTGGTTGTAAAGCCCCAGCGCTTCTTCCACGTTGGCGACGGTCGGGTTTGCCCTGGTCTTGTCGTATACGACGCATTTGACGCCGTGTTCTTCAAGCAGTTTTTCCAGCGGCGCGGTGATGCCTGCCCCGCGCAGCCCCGAGTCCGTCACCAGCATGACCGATTTGACGCCGAGTTTGTCGGTGAGAGACGCCACGTCGTTTACGCTGTGCATGATTTCGGGTTCTCTGTACGGCAGGAGCGGCAAAGCGGCGCGGAACACCGTCTGAAACGCCCTGCAGTAAAATTTTTTAAAAACGTTCATTCTCCCGGTCTCCTTTGACGTTTATTTATTAACTATATCTTAACGTGCCCGCAAAAAGCAAGCAAAAAACCTCGCGGCGACAGTTAGTTTGATTTATAACGCAATTTGCGCATATTATAACGATTTTTATAAGGGGGAAATATTTGTTCTGCCGTTGACAACGGCGCCGCGCGGTGCTATCATTTACGCAACTTAACAAATATTCTTTGGGCAGGGTAAACCCGACCGGTGGTAATGCCGTTTAGAAACGGACAAGTCCGACAGCCCCAACAGCCGACACGGTGAGATTCCGTGACCGCCAGTAAAGTCTGAATGGGAAAGAATACGAAATAAGCGGCGAGGTGTATATACCGCCGCCTGACGTCGGCTTCCCCGAAAAGGGAAGTTTTTTGTTTTTCCGCGCCTTTTTGTCCTTTGAATAGGGGAGAAGAATCATGAAAGCGAAAGAGTATTTCACAACAAAACGCATTGCCTTTATGGCGCTGTTCACCGCTCTGGTCGCGATAGCCACCTTTATCATCCAGGTGCCGTCGCCGGCGGGTCAGGGTTATATCAATGTGGGCGACACAATGATTTTCGTGTGCGCCGCGCTGTTCGGTCCGCTGTTTTCCTTTGTGGCGGGCGGTCTCGGCAGCGCCATAGCCGACATGTTCGTGGCGCCTTATTACGCGCCCTTCACGTTTGTGGTGAAAGGGCTGGAAGGGCTTGTCGCCGCTTACATAATAAAAGGGCTGAAAAAGGTCAGGTGCCCGCGTCCGGCCGCTTATGTGACGGCGTTCGTGGCGGGCGGACTTTTGATGTCGGCGGGGTATATGCTGGTGGAAACGGTTTTGTTCAGCTGGACGCTGGGCGCGGCGAATTTTGTTTACAACCTTGTGCAGGCGGCGGTCAACATCGTGCTGGGGTTCGCGCTGACGATGGCGTTTTGCAAAATCAGGCCGATAAACAGGCTGCTCGACCTTGACGGCGGCAATGCCGCCGGCGTGAAAGAAGGGGAAGAAAAAGATGAAAATCGCGGTGATTAACGATTTGTCGGGTATGGGCAGATGCTCTCTTACGGCGTCGATACCCATTCTCAACACGTTGGGGCACACGGTTTATCCCGTGCCGACGGCGGTGCTGAGCAACCAGACGGGCTACGATAAATATACCTTTTTTGACTTTACGCCGCACTTGAAAGAGTACGTCGGCGTGTGGAAAGACATGGGCGTGAAATTCGACTGCGTGTACAGCGGGTTTCTCTCCAACGCCGAGCAGGGCGAGATAATACTCGACCTTTACGAAAACTGCGGCGCTCCCGGCGCGCGGCTTGTCATCGACCCGGTGATGGGCGACGACGGCGTCATGTACGACACCTTTGACGACAGACTGTGCGACGAAGTAAAAAAACTCGCCGCGACTGCCGACATCATCACCCCCAACCTTACGGAAGCCTGCATGCTGGCGGGCGTCGGTTACGATGAGTTTATCGGCGGGCTTACGGAAGAAAACTTTTACGACGCGCATTACGCCCTCGCTGAAAAGTGCGCCGCCGTCTGCAAAGGCGGCAGGGCGGTCATAACGGGCGTGACGCGCAACGAAGGCCTGCGATACGTCTATAACTTCGCCGTGTCGGCGGAAGGCGGGTTTTTTACCAAAAACAGGATGTACGGCGGGCATTATTCGGGCACGGGCGACATCACGGCGTCGATAATAACGGGCTGCCTGATGTCGGGCAGAAAACTGTCGGAAAGCGTCGGTACGGCCGCCGATTTCGTTGAGGCGGCGGTGAGATATTCCTTCCACCATGACGTTGACAAAAACGACGGAGTGGATTTCGAGAAATTTCTGCCAATGCTTATAACGGCGGAATAAACACAAACTCAGCCGCGCGGAAAAAGCCGCGCGGCTTTTTCTTTGACGGATGCGGGTTTTTGTGCTAAAATGCAATAGCCTTTCGTTTAGACAGGCTTTTTTATTATTTTACAAAGGCAGTGTAAGATTATGGCTGATTTGATGGAGCAGAAAAGCAGGGGCGCGTGGTCGTCCAAATTCGGCTTTTTGATGGCGGCGGTGGGTTCCGCCGTCGGTTTGGGAAATATATGGCGCTTTCCGTACATAGCGGGGCAGTACGGCGGCGCGCTGTTTCTTATAATTTACATCGTCGTCGTGGCGGTGCTGGGTTTTACCATGCTGACGATGGAGTTCACGATAGGGCGGTATAAAAACGCCAACGTGCTGGACGCTTTCGCCATGGGCAAAAAGAAACGCAGCCCGATAGGCTGGCTGTGTATCTTTACGCCGTTTCTAATCGTTTCGTATTACAACGTAATAGGCGGCTGGATAATAAAATATCTCGTGGGGTACATCGGAGGCGGCTCGTTTGTGGAAAGCGGCGACTATCAGGGCGTTTTCGGCGGATTTACTTCCGACCCGCTCTGGTCGTCGGTGTTTACGGTGGTCTTTCTGGCGCTGAGCGCCGGCGTGCTTATTTTCGGCGTTAAGAAAGGTATTGAAAAAGTTTCCAAATTCCTGATGCCGGCGTTGTTTTTCATCGTGATTTTCGTGGCGATTGTGTCGCTCACGATGCCCGGGGCGGTCGAGGGGCTGAAATATCTCTTCGTGCCGAATTTCGAAAGCATGCAGGAAGCGGGTTTTCTCAATATACTCAACGCCGCCATGGGTCAGGCGTTTTTCAGCCTGTCGGTGGGCATGGGTATTTCGGTGACTTACGGCAGTTATCTCAAAAAAGACCAGAATATCCCGAAAAGCGCGGTCATAGTGTGCGTGCTTGACACATGCGTCGCCGTGTTTGCCGGGCTCGCGATTATCCCCGCCGTGTTTTCCGTGGGCATCGAGCCGACGGAAGGCGCCGGGCTCATATTCGTCGCGCTGCCGGCAGTGTTCAAATCGCTCGGCGGTTTCGGCATAGTCGTGGCGGTGCTGTTTTTCGTGCTGGTGCTTTTCGCCGCGTGGACAAGTGCGATTTCGCTTCTGGAAGTGCTCATCGCCGCGGTGGAGGAAAAGACGCCTCTCGGCAGAAAGAGTTCCACTGCGCTGGTCGTCGGCGTTGTGCTTGTCACCAGCCTGCTGGTGTCGCTGTCGCAGGGCGGCGTTTTCGGCAACCTTGACCTTCTGACGCTGTTCGACAATATAACCAACAAAGTGCTGCTGCCTGTTACGGGCATATTGATGTGCGTGTTTCTTGTTGCCAACATCGGCGTCAAAAACGCCCAGGAAGAACTGCTGCTCAACTGCAAACACCACTCATGGGCGAAGGTATGGGGCTTTGCAATCAAATACGTTACGCCTCTTCTGGTGTTCTTCATATTCGTGATGGGCATACTCGGCTGGATAGGCGTGACGGTATAAGAACCGCGTTAATGTTAAAGACCGCTTCGGCGGTCTTTTTGTTATTTACATACCGCCTGATTTGATGTAAAATAAATATGTATGAGCAAAGAAGACAAAAAGGCAAAAAGAAGAAAAAAAGCCCTGTTTTACAGGATAGGCTTTCCGCTCGTCAAACTGTTTCACGGCAGGCAGAAAGTGCTGTATGAGGAAGCGGTGGACCCGGGCGAACCGGTGATATTCGTCGCCAACCACGCGCAGGCTTTCGGCCCGATATCCATGATTGTCAATTTCGACAGGACGGTGCGGCCGTGGATAGCCGCCGACGTGATGTTCAAAGAGACGGCGGCGGATTTCGTGTTTGTGCAGTTTTTCGCGGGGAACATCAAAAAACACAAGCGCTGGAATATGTTCAAAGCGCGGTTTGTCGGCAGGGCGCTTGTGGCGATATTCGCCAACGTGGGCGGCATACCCGTGTATTTTGACAGACGTCTTATCAAAACAATGAGCGACAGCGTCGCCGTGCTGGAAGGCGGCGAGCCGCTTGTGATATTCGGCGAAACGCCGAAGCGGTTTTCGCCTTATGTGGCGGAAATCAGCGACGGGTTTCCGCAGGTGGCGCATATGTATTACAAAAAGACGGGCAGGCGCGTCAGGTTTTGCCCCGTTTACATAGCGCCCAAGTATATTTCGGTGGGCAGGGCGACGGAGTGGAACCCCGACGCCGACGTCAAAGCGGAACGCCGCCGTGTGGCGGAGTATCTCAGGGACAATATTTTGCGGCTTGCCGAGGCGCTGCCCGAGCATAAACCCATCCCTACATACACGGAGGAGTATTTCGCCGCGATAGAAGCGAAGGAAAGAGAAAAGGCGGAGCAGACGCCCGCGCCGACGGAAACCAAGTGAGGTCCAAAATGGAAGAAAAACAATTTGCACCCCTGACCGACGCCGTGTTCGTCGAGGATTACAACAAAAAATACGCGGCAATAGAAGAGGCGGAGGCCGCCGCCCTCAAAAAGAGCGCCGAACTGGACAGGCAGCGTGACGGCGACATAATAAACATCACCAACGCGATGGAAGCCAGCAAGGTGATTATTCACGACAAAATAGCGGCTACCGACGACGAATGCAAACAGCGCCTGCGCGACGCCGACGAAAAATGCATGGCGGAACTGCGTGCCTGCGAAGGCAGAATGGCCGCCGCCAGAAGGGTGCTTGCCAAAGCCGAACAGGAATGCGAAACCCGCCGCGACAAGGCCGCGCGCGAGTCGGAAAAATTCGCCGAGGAAATAGAAAAGAAATACAAGAGCGACACGGCGGCGGAAGAAAAACGCTACAAGGACGTTCTCAAACAACGCGACGCCGACCTGAAAAAGCAGGCGGACGGTTTTGCCGCGCGCAAAGCCGAACTCAAAGTGTCTTACGATGCCGGCGTGGCGGAGATAAAGGGCAAAATCGCTGACCTGCACGAATATTACAAAACGCAGGAAGAGGCGGGCGTGCAGGAACTAAACAAGGTCAAGGAAGAGTGCTTCGCCAAGATTGCCGAAAAACAGGGCGAGTTTGACGCCGTGCAGGCCGATTACGCCGAAAAACTGAAAAACTGCGAAAAGCAGAAAATCCGTCTGCTGAAAAACGAACTGGCTCTGCACAAAAACTCATGCGAGTCTGCCATAGCCGTGCTGAAAGGCGAAATAGCCACGGCGCAGAAAGTCTATGAAATAAAGCACAACGATATTTTCACCCAGCTGGTCAGGGAACTGACGGGGCAGCAAAGGCAACTGCGCACGCTTAAAGCGAGATATGACTTCGACAAGGCGGAAATAGGCTATGAACAGCGCGTCGCCGAGGCGAAAAACCAAAACAGAATACTTGCCGAAGACAGGGAGCACGAAGAAAAACTCACCGAGGCGGAACTTGACAGGCAGGACGGTCTGAACAAAAAATACTCGGGCGATTTCTGCGGCAATTTCGACATGGAAAGCATGCAGAAAAAAGCCCAGAGAGATTTTGACATTGCCCTTGAAGAAGAAGACAAAAACATGCTTCTCGCCAAACTCGCCCTGGAAGCCGACAACAAGTCGATTGACTGCGACAGGGTTATCGCCGTAGCCGCCCGTGAGGCGGAACTGGCGTGCGACGAGGCGAAAGCCGAAAGAGACATAAACGCCGAAAGGGAAAAATGCCGCCACGCCAAGCAGATACTGCGCATGGACGTGTTTTCGCTGGCGTTCAAAACCGCCAACAAAAGCGAAAAACTTTTGAATAAAAGAAAACTGGAAAGAATAGAAAACGGGATAAACGGCCGCATAGAAAAGGTAAAGCAGCGCCTGGCGGACGACCTTGAGTTTATTTCGACGCTGCGCGAGTACCAGGCGGCGGAATACGACGCCGTGAAAAAGACGACGGAGTCTTTTTACGCCAAACAGAAAGAGGCGCTGGCGGCGCTTATCGACGAGGCGGAAAAAGAGGGCAGGGAAAAGGAAAAAGCCGTTTTCGCGAGGTCGCTTGCCGATACCGAAGCCAACGAGGCCGCCGCCGCCGAGTCGCTCAAAGAGCAGGCGAAATATATCGACGACATGACCGCCACGGAGGAAAACAGGGTGAGGGAGCAGGCGCAGAAAGAACTTGCCGCGCTGACGCTGTTTATCAAGGAAAGCGGCGACCTTATGGAAAAACACAACGGCATGTCGGACGAACTTACCGCCAGGGCCGACGAGCAGCGTAAAGACGCCGTGGTGGATTTGCTGGGCATTTACGAAGGGCTTCTCGCCGATTACGACGGCGGGCTTGAAGGGGCGCGGGCGGACAACGCTAAAAATTACGACGCTTTTGCTAAGGCGTCGGTAGTGGAAAAGGAAACTTTTTTGCAGGATACCGATGACAGAAAAGAGCGCGAGGCGAAAAACTGCGGCGCCAGGCAGGCGGAAATCGGTGACAAATACACACAGTTTGTCAACGAGGCGGAAAAGAACAAAGCCATATCCAAAGGCATGCTGGAAGAACAGCTCAACAAGAGTTTTGACGCGCGTCAGGACAAAAAAGCGGAAAACGCCCAGCTTGTCGCCCGTAAAGCAAACGAACTCAAATCTTTTGAAAACGCCTGCAACAGGGCGGTTGCCGACGTGCGCAAGGAATGCGACCGCAAAATAAACGAATATGAAAAACTGCGCGCCAAAGAAGAAAAATGGCTGCTCAAAAACGGCAAAGTTGACTACCGCAAAGAGTGGTGGGTCGTGGATTTCGACTGACGCGGCAGGAAAACATTTGACAAAACGGCGGCGTTCGGGTATATTTTGGTTTAAGTTGACTATGCAACTTAATTTTACGGAGAACCGATGAATTTCGAACAGATTTTACAACAGATAGTAAACTGGCTCACCACCGAGGGGCTGCGCATTTTGCTGGGGCTCATCGTGTTGTTTATTCTCTTCAAGGTAATAAACATTGTGTGCCGCAAGATTGCAAAATCGCTCAACAAGCGCAATATGGACAAGGCTCTTTCGGGCGTGGTGCTGACCACGTCGAGAAAGGCGCTGAAAATTCTGGCGTTTATATGCTTTTTGGGGTATATAGGCATTGAAACGACCAGCATCGCCGCGGCGATTGTTTCGATAGGCGTGGCGATAGGCGCCGCTTTGCAGGGCTCTCTTTCGAACATAGCGGGCGGCGTGCTGATTCTGACCACGCGGCCTTTCAAGATAGGCGATTATATCGTCATCGAGGCAAACGACGAAGAGGGCACGGTGGAAAACATCGAGTTGTTTTACACCTACATCACCACCAACGACAACAGGGTCATCATTGTGCCGAACTCGGTGGCGTCAAGCAACACCGTCATCAACTACTCGCTCAAAGAAAACCGCAGGGTGGACATGGTGTTTCAGGTGGCGTATGAAAACGATTTTGAAAAAGCCAAGCAAATTATTCTTGACTGCGCCCGTGACACGGGTTATATGCTGGAAGACCCCGCGCCGTTTGTGGGCGTGACGGCGCACGGCGCGAGTTCGGTTGACATAAGCGCCAGACTGTGGTGCAAAAACGCGGATTATTGGAACCTTAAATTCGCCATGATGGAAAAGGTAAAAAAGGCGTTTGACGAAAACGGAATTTCCATTCCGTATCAGCAGATTGACGTGCATATCGCCAACAAATGATAAAATAAAGAAAAGCGGAACTTCGGGGAGAACAGCGTTTTCACCCGAAGTTTCTTTTTTTGTTAATAATGAAAAATAATTTACAACTTTTACTATTTGCCTTATAATTAACGAGGTTTATTTTGTAAATAAGGCGCCACGGAGATTGCCAATGAATGTTGAAGGGGTAACAAACGCCGTCGGGCTCAGGAAATTTCTGAAATTTACCGACAAACTTTATAAAGACGATAAAAACTATGTGCCGCAAATGAAAGCCGACCTTAAAAAGGTGATGAAAAAGCTGCTGCTTGACGGCGGCGGTTATACCGGGCTTATGGTGACGGAAAACGGCAGGGTGCTGGCGCGTCTCGCGTATACCGTCGCCAAGCACAAGCAGTACGGCGGCATAGACTGCGGATTTTTTTCGCATTTCGAGTGCGTCAACGACCAAAAAGCGGCGGACATGATTCTGGACGCCATGTGCGACGACCTCAAAAAACGCGGCGTGACCCACGTTGAGGGCACTTATTTTCCGTTTGACCAGGATAACCGCAGAGGAATCCTGGTGGAAGGGTTCGACAAGCCGCCCGTGCTTTTGACGTCGTACAACAAGCCTTATTATAAAGATTTGCTGGAAGGCTTCGGCATGGGCAAAGATTTTGACACGCTGGCTTACGCCATGACCAAGGAAACGATACCTATTGACAGGTACCGCAAAGTGTCCGACATGGCAATGAAACGTTACGGCTATTATATCGAACCGGCGGATTTTTCAAAAATCGACACGCTTGTCGAAGAAGTGGGCGAAGTCATGAAAAACGCCACCACCGACGACATTTTTCAGGACGCGCCGACCATCGAGGCGATACGGAATATAGTCGGGCAGTGGAAGAGTTTTCTTAAAGAAGAGTTCTGCCTCATGGCGCGCAGGGCGAGCGACCATAAACTAATCGGCACCGTCATCGCCGTGCCGGACTTCAATCAGGTGTTCAAAAAGATGAAGGGCAGCCTGAACCCCGTGGCGCTTGTCAAAATGCTTTATTACAAAAACAAAATAACCACCGTCAGGGGGCTTTTGCAGTATGTTTTGCCGGAATATCAGAACAGGGGCGTCGCGCTGTCGCTGTATATCGCGCTGTTTGACGAATGTGACAGGCACGGCGTAACGCTGATTGAGGCGGGCACCATGATGGAAAACAACGTCAAGCCGAACGCCGCGATAAAATCGGCAGGCGGCGTGCTTTACAAAAGATATCGTCTTTACGGCAAAAAACTTTAACACAACAGGGGGACTACATGATTTTGACCGTTCTCGCCGTGCTGGTGGTCGTTTTGGCGCCGGCAGGTATAATATGGCTCACCAAAAAGGTGAAATTTCTGGGGCTTATCGGCGCGGTGGCAGTGTGCTATGTGCTGGGTCTCATCCTTGCCGTCAGCGGCCTGGGATACGACAAGGACGTTACATACGCCATAACGGAATATTCTATACCGGTGGCGATTCCGCTCATTTTGTTTTCGTTCAATCTGTCTTCGGCGAAAAAACTCGCCAAAAAGTCGCTGCTTTCATTCGGCTTGCAGTGCGTGGCGGTCATGGTGGTCGCCTCGGCGGCGTTTTTCATCGCCAATCCGCACCTCGAAGACGCCGCGATTTTTTCGGGCATGACCACCGGGCTTTATACCGGCGGCACGCCCAATCTCAACGCCATAGGCATGGCTATGGGGCTTGACCAGGGCAGGCTGGCAATGGCTAACACGTCCGACCTTATTATCGGCGGGGTGTATTTTCTGCTTCTGCTCACCGTCATGAAGCCGATATATTCTTTCGTGCTGGACAGAAAACTCAAAAACAAAACCGCCATGGGCGTCACGGAAGAAAACGACGCCGACAGGCAGTACGCCGACGAATATACTTTCAAAAAAGTGGACGGCTGGAAAGGCGTGGGAAGACTCGCGCTCATCATTCTGCTCGCCGTGGGGTGCCTCGGCATTTCGGCGGGGATTTCATGGATAATAACCGGCGCCATCGCCAACGTCACCATAATCATGCTGGGCGTGACGGCGCTGGGCATAGCGTTTTCTTTCTGGAAGCCCGTCCGCGAGACCAAGGGCACGTTCCAGGCGGGGCATTATCTGATACTCATGTTTTCGCTGGCGCTCAGCATGAGCATTGACCTGTCCGCCATCGTGGACGCGTTGCTGCCTATCATGCTGTTTATGGCTTGCGTGCAGACCGGCTGCGTGATATTGCACATGCTGCTTTGCAAACTTTGCAAAATAGATTCGCACACGGCGATGATAACCAACGTGGCGGGCGTTTACGGCCCGGCGTTCATCCCGCCGATTGCCCAGACGCTGAAAGACGAAAGCGTGCTGGTGCCGGGGCTCATCTGCGGCATAATCGGATACGCCGTGGGAAACTTTTTGGGCATAGGGCTTTCAAGCCTGCTGCTGATGTTTGTCTGAATCAGGGCGGAAACTTTTGTTTCCGCCTTTTTTTGTTTTTGCAAAAAATCGTGGCAAAAATTAAAGCCGATATTGACTTCCGCAAATTAATTCTTTATAATATATCGGTCAGGGAGGGCGTGAAATGGAAAACAACGAAACGCAAGCCGTAAAACAAAAAACACCGCTGACAAAGCAGGAAAAAGTCAGAAGAGGGCTTCTCATCGGGATTTCTTCGCTGGTTATCGTCATCATTATTTTGGGGCTTGTCATCGGCAGTCCTTATTCTATCAAAAAGAACGACTATGAGTCTTTTGAAGCCATGACTACGGAGCATTATGACAGACCTACCGTGCTCATGATGTCAAAAAAGAGCTGTCCGTATTGCAAAAAGGTATATCCGGGTCTGTCGGAACTCAAAGACGAGTATGAAGACAGGGTCAACTTTTATTATATAGATATCCACGACGGCGGCGAGGGGACTCAACTTTATAACAGATACAGACCGTCTGCCGGCGCGGGCAAAGACGGTGTGCCGACCGTTTGGTATTTCAGACCCAGGGCAAGCCTTGATGAAGACCTTTCGATATACGCGAAATATACCAACTATGGCGGCAAAGACGAGCTCAACACCAAGGGGCAGATTGAGGGCGTTATCCTTAAACTGCTTGAATTGACGGAAGAAATGAAAAGCGGGGAGTGAATATCATGGGTATAGACATTATTTTGGAAAATCTGGGTAATCTCATCACCCAAAACTCGTGGTTGGGGCTCATCATCGCTTTTGTGGCGGGGCTTTTGACATTCTTTACCCCGTGCGGACTGTCTACCGTGCCGATGGTCATCGCTTATGTGGGCGGCACAAGTTCTACCCGCAAAAAGGCGTTTATGTATTCGGTTTTTGTGGCGCTGGGGCAGGTTGTGGTGCTGACCATTTACGGCGTTGTGCTGGCGTTTATTGGCGAAGTGTTTCCGGGCGGAATCTGGACGGTCATCTTCAATATCGTGATGGGCATACTTATGGTGGTCATGGCGTATGAAATGTGGGGGCTGACCAACATCTTCGGCAAGACGTGCGGCGCCAACATCAGGACGACCAAAAAAGGCATACTGGGCGCGTTTATAGTGGGGCTGACGGGCGTGGTGTTTTCGACGCCGTGTTCGACGCCTGTGCTTGTCGCCATAACGGGCGTGGCGCTTACGTCGTCCACAGGCTGGATAAACACAATGCTGCTTATGCTTTTTTATTCCATCGGGTTCAGCCTGCTGGGCATTGTGTGCGGCACTTCCATAGGTTTTGTGCGCCAACTGCAAACATCGCCTAAATTTGAAAAAGCCGCCGAAATCATAAAGATAGTGCTGGGCTGCCTCATCTTTATTTTCGGCATATATCTCATTGTAAACACACTGTATTTCTGATATCAAACAGTACGCGGCCGCCGCAAGGGCGGCCGTTTTTTTGTCCGTGACGCGGCATAAGGGGTTTTTTCATTCATATAATAGCGGAGTGGGGCAAAGCCGCCGCGATTTTCATGGCAAAATCTGCCGCATTTTTTTAACAAACTCCGCAGGCGATTTTTTTCTATTTTCCTATTGACATTTCCCGTTTTGGTGAATATACTATTGTCAAGATAATGTCATACATGAGCAGTATGATGAATTATTTAAGGAGGACAATATGAAAAAGAAACTTTTGACAGTGCTGTTGGCAGTTGTCATGGTTTTTGGTGTCTTCAGCCTTACGGCATGCGGCGCCAAAGAAAATCCAGCCGACGACTACAACTACTACAGAAGTGTATATTCATCATTGAAAGATGAGGAAGACATCCGCATCCACTCGATGGTGTTTATGCAGCTTACCATGATGCTGAGAACCCCTGGTCAGTATCTGATCTACACGGGCGGCGCATGGGACAGCAAAGCACAGGCTAACATCAAGGCCGTTAACGACATCGCCAAAGCATATGACGTCCAGGTTTACAACCTCGACCTCAGACTCGACGGCGGTATCAGCATGGATTCAAAACTTGCCAGCAACTACAAGCAAGAAAAACTGAAAGACAACACTGTTGTTAATTATGCTGACGGTCTGTATGTGAACTCGAGTGCTTACAGAGACGCTTCCAGTGGTGAAGCTGTTGAAACTGTTAAGAACGGCAGCGCCAAAGTTGCTTCTATCAGAGAAGCTCTGCAGCAGTATCTTGGCACTTATGAAAGCCACGGTTTGAAGGCTCCTGAAGGTCTGACCGTTAAAGATATCCCTGAAGCGGCTCTTATTTCTCTCGATGTGACGGCTGCTCCAAGCTCCACTTCGACGACCGTTGCTCAGTACAAGATCTGGAACGACAAAGCGTCCGAGAATCCTGACAAAAAGGGTGAATATCTCCCAGGCTGGATTAACTTCACTATCTCTGACGCTGATTTGGTTGCGCTCAGTGGCCAGATTACCGCAAGCACTAATCCGCTTGTTGAGTTCGTTCTCGGCGATATCGGCTCTTTGAACCTTAAAAATGCAGCGAAGGAAGCTATTACCGGCACTGATGTTGATGTGTATGCCGCAGGCGAAGTTACCAACACTTCCACTTCTTACAACGTAACCGTTAAAGAAGGCGCTATCGGCAGCGACAGCAAAGGCCTTGAAAAAGTTATTCAGTCCATCGCTCTGACCGTTCCTAGCTTCGGCAGCCAGATTCAGAGCGGCGGCGACCACGGCAACGGTCCTTATGACGCCAGCGGCTTTGACGCCAGCGTAATCGACTCGTTCGACTACTTCGGCGACTACAGACTGCACATGGCGGGCGACTACGACACAGCGACCGACGGCTTCCTTGAAGGCACCGGCAGCGTGTACGAAGTTATCACTCTCCACGAATTCATTGACATCCTGAAGAACGTCAAAGAAGGTGACTTCAACGTGTTCTTCGGCGGCGCTTGGTGCCCTAACACCCAGTCCATCGCTAAAATCACCAGCGAAATGGCTCAGGACTACGGTATCAACAGAATATTCTTCTTTGACCCTAACCTGGACGGTTCCGCTTCGGTTTACCTTGACGGTCAGTCCGTGTCCACGGGTATGAACATCAGAACCTCCAACCAGGAAGCTGTTACTGAAGGCAAACCTAGCGCATCCGCCGTTGACCAGTCCAACATGACTTTCTCCGGTCTGTACGCTTATCTGCTTGACACCATCAAAGCGGGCGGTCAGGAATATACTTCTTACTGGAACACCCAGTGGAAATCCGACATGCTGGGCAAAGGCAACAGATACCAGCTGTTCATCAACGGCGAAATCTACACCAGAATGTGCGTTCCTAACATCATGGGCTTCACCGGTACCAGCGCGGGCGCTAAACTGGAAATCTGGAAAGAAGCCGAATATTACTGGGCTGACACTTCCGTTGCCGATTCCCCTGTAAGAATCGCTTGGGACAACGCTATCAAAGAAGTGTTTGAAGCCAATGACTACGCGGTTTACAACCCGATTATGAGAGTTGAAGAAACTCCTGCCGCAGAAGAAGAAGACACCGGCAGTGCGTCTTCCGGCGGCAGCACCACGACGGCGCCTCCTGCGACTGGCGGTTGCTGATCAGGTGACTGATTGACGAAGCCTTCTGCTCAAAGGTTTTGTCCGAACAAAATAATAAGACGCGCGGAAACGCGCGTCTTTATTTTTGCTCTTTCGCGCGGGCCGTATTGACACGGCGGCGGGGAAAATATAAAATACCAGTATGACAAGCGGAGAAGCGCAAGTGAAAAGCGTTGTTTTCAAGAAACAGGCGGCGTTGTTTTGTGTGATATTTGTCTGCGGGGTTATGGCGCCGCGGCTGTTTTATCTGTTCGGCGCGGGCGACTATTGTGCGGCGCTTTCGCCGATGCACATTTTCGCCCTGACGTGCGGTTTTGTGTGCGGCAGACGGTACGGCGGCGTGTGCGGGTTTCTCATGCCCGTTGCCGCGGGAGCGCTGTTCGGCGCGCCTGCCGTTTATCCGACGGCGATTGCGATGGGCTTTGAAATGCTGGCGTACGGTTATCTGACAGGGCTGCTGCGAAGTAAAATTCACTTTGCCGCGGCGCTTGCCGCCGCCATGGCGGGAGGACGCCTTTTGTATCTCGCCGTCAGGCTTCTGCTTGGAGCGATGTACGGCGGGGCGTATTCTTTGACCGAGTGGTTTGGCGAGATGTTTCTGACCGGCTGGCCGTCGATTGTATGTTCTTTCGCTGTGGTGGGAATACTGATATTTACGCTGAAAAAAGCGGGAATCGTGAGGTTTGAGGAAAATGACTGAAATTTTCAAAAGAGCGGCGGAACTGCTGACGAAAAAAGACAAAATTATAATCGCCATTGACGGACAGTGCTGTGCGGGCAAGTCGGCGATGGCGCGGTTTATGGCGGAGAACCTCGACTGCAACGTGTTTCATCTTGACGATTTTTATCTCACTGAGGAAGAAAGGCAAAACAAAAGCAGGGGTTTTGTCAACGCCGACGTGTCGAGATTCAGGGCGGAGGTGCTGGAAAACCTCAGGGGCACGGCGCCTTTCGATTATGAAAAATACGACTGCGAAAGCGGCACGGTGAGCAAATTTGTGGTGACGGAGCAAAAGCCGCTCAACATTGTGGAGGGGGCGTATTGCCTTTGCGACGAACTTGCCGGTTATTACGACATTAAAATCTTTTTGAAAATAGACGAAGCGGAGCAGCTCAGCCGCCTTAAAAAGCGAGAGACCGACATAACTCCTTATATCGAAAAGTGGATTCCGCTGGAAAACGATTATATCGCCGCCCAGCGGCCGCAGGACAAAGCCGATTTTGTCGGCAGGATAAGCGCTGACGGCGAGTTTATAAAAACACTTTGACGCCTGAACATATGTTCCGGCGCGCTGACGGCGTTTCGGGGGCGTAAAGCGCGGGGAATTTTGTCATATGCGCGGCGGCGCGCTTAATAAACAAAAAAAAGACGGCGAATGCCGTCTTTTTGTTTACCGCTTCACAGCAGGATTATTCCGTTTTGAGCGCACTCTTCGCGCATTTCGTCAGGCCACAGGCTGGCCTGGACTTCGCCGATATGGCGTTTTTGCAGCAGCAGCATGCAGAGCCTTGACTGGCCTATGCCGCCGCCCATGGTAAGCGGAAGAGTTTCGTTTATCAGCGCCCGGTGGAAAGGCAGGTTTTTGCGGTCTTCGCATTTGGCTTTTGTAAGCTGCGAGAGCAGGGCGGCTTTGTCCACCCTGATGCCCATTGATGAAATTTCAAGACCGTAGTCCAGCGCTTCGTGATAAATAAAGATATCGCCGTTAAGCGACCAGTCGTCATAGTCTGGCGCGCGTCCGTCGTGCTTGGAGCCGCTTTTCAGCAGGTCGCCGATTTGCATGATGAACACCGTTTTGTATTGTTTTGTGACAATCTGCTCGCGCTCGCGCGGGGTTTTGTCTGGATACATGTCTTCCAGCTGCTGGGTGGTGACGAAGTGGACGTCGGGACTGATTTCGGTGTGCTTTTCGCCGATTTCGTCGAGGGCGTCGTTCATGGCTTTTACCGCGCCCACGATTTTCACCACGGTGTCTTTGAGATACGCTTCGTTGCGGTCGCCGCGGGTGATGACCTTTTCCCAATCCCACTGGTCAACGTAGATGGAGTGGGTGAAATCCACGTCGTCGTCGCGCCTGATGGCGTTCATGTCGGTGTAAAGGCCTTCGCCGGGCAAAAAGCCGTACTGACCCAGCGCCCAGCGCTTCCATTTGGCCAGCGACTGCACGACTTCCGCCGTTACGCCGCCGAGATTTTTTATGTCGAACGAAACTACTCTCTCGACGCCGTTGAGATTATCGTTGAGACCGCTGTCCGCCGTCACGAAAAGCGGGGCTGAAATGCGTTCGAGATTGAGCGCGTCTGAAAGTTTGTGCGGGAATGTTTCTTTGATGAATCTGATGGCTTTTTCGGTGTCGCGCACCGTTTTTTGCGATTGAGTCATAACAAAAGCCTCCGTAAAAAAATTATGTTTCAGTATAACACCATTGCGGGGAAAATATCAATACATTGTTAAAAAAAAGTTTTGCCCGAACGGCAAAAAAGTTGTTATTTTGACACGGCTGATATATAATGACAATCGCCAACAACAAAAAGAGGTGAATTATGAAATACAATTTCGATGAAATAATCAACCGCATCGGCACCGCCTCGGAAAAATGGGAGTCGGGCGGCCACGGCGGCGTGTATTTTGACAAAAACTCGCTGTCATTTTCCATCGCCGACATGGACTTCGCCCTGGCGCCGTGCATCGACAGGGCAATCAGGGACAGGCTTGACCAGAAAGTGCTGGGTTATACCGACGTCAACACGGACGACTACCGCGACGCGGTAACGGGCTGGTTCAACCGCCGTTTCGGCTGGAAAATAGACGGCAGGCTGATTTACGCCGTGGACGGCGTCATGCCGGGCGTGAGAAAGGCGATTTCCGCCCATACAGAGCCGGGCGACGGCGTTATCATACAGCAGCCGGTTTATCCGCCGTTTATGAGTTCGGTTGAGTCGCTTGGCAGAAAAATCGTGGTCAACAAACTCATTAAAGGGGACGACAACTTTTACACAATGGATTTCGACGCGCTCGAAGCGCAGCTCGCCGACAAAAACAACAAAGTCATGCTGCTGTGCAGCCCGCACAACCCTGTCGGAAGAGTGTGGACAAAAGAAGAACTCGAAACCGTTGCCGACCTGTGCCACAAACACGGCGTCGTGCTTGTTTCCGACGAAATCCACTGCGACCTGACCAGAACCGGCGTTGTGAATATCCCTGTGGCGAAACTGCGCCCGGAATACGACATCATCACATGCGTGTCGCCGTCCAAAACCTTTAATATAGCGGGGCTGCAAGTCGCCAACATGGTGTTCACCAACATGGCGCTGCGCAAAAAGACGGCGGGACCCGGCGGCGTGCAGATGGCTAATCCTCTGTCCAAAGCGGCGCTTATCGGCGCTTACAACGGCGGCGACGACTGGCTGGACGAGGCGAGAAAGTACATAGACGGCAACCTGGTGTTTCTCAAAGAATGGCTGGAAGCCAATCTGCCGAAAGTAAAATATCTCGTGCCGCAGGGAACCTACCTCACCTGGCTGGATATTTCCGCTTATCAGCCTGATTCGGAAAAATTCGCCAAAGACTGCGGCAGGGGCGGCATTATAGTGGAGCAGGGCGACGTCTTCGGCGAAGGCGGAAAGGGCTTTATACGCTTTAATGTCGGCACGCCGAAAGCAAACATCGCCGAAGGGCTTGCCCGCATGAAAAAGGTGATTGAGGTGTACTGATTTATGTCTTTTTCAACCGTAATAATCAACACGCTGCTTCTTCTGGCGCTCGCCGTGCCGGGGTATCTCCTCACCAAACTCAAAATGGCGGACGGCTCGGCGGTGCGCACGCTCAGCAATCTTCTGCTGTACGTCTGTATGCCTTTTATGGTGCTCAAAAGTTTTTTGACGCTGCGGTACGAAGAAGCGCTGATGGTCAACATACTTTATTCGCTGTTGTTTTCGGTGCTGGGCACCATCGCCATCATGGCGGCGGCGCTTGTCGTGTTCCGCCGAAAAGACGTGGCGGGGCGGAAGATTTATCAGCTCGCCACAATGTTTTCGAACTGCGGGTTTTTCGGCCTGCCGTTTTTGGCGGCGGTGTTTCCCGACAACGGCTATGTGATTCTTTACGCCTCGATGTATATCGTGGTGTTTAACCTGCTCACATGGACGCTGGGCGTCTACATGCTGACTGGCGACAAAAAATACGTCAGCGTAAAAAAGGCGCTGGTCAACCCCGCTTTGATATTCAGCGTTATCGGCTTTGTTTTGTTTGTGCTGAAAGTGTCGGTGCCGGAGGCGGTCATCACGTTTTCGGACTTCTGGTCGACCATGACGTCGCCCGTGGCGATGACTGTCACGGGGATGAGACTGGCGGAAATGCCGCTGAAAGCGCTGTTTTCAGATTGGAGGGCTTTTGTCGTCAGCGCGCTGAGGCTGCTTGCCGCCCCCGCGCTGATGTTGGGCATCCTTATGATTTTCGGCGTGAGCGACGCCGACCTGTTCAACGCGATGGTGATTTCCGCCGCCATGCCTGTCGCCGCTACCACGGTGGTGTTCGCCGAAATGTTCACCGACGATTCTTCCGCCGCGGTGACAACCATGCTGCTGTCTTCCGTTCTGTGCGTGGTGTCTATACCGATTGTGGCGATGATTATGCTTATCTGATATGAAAAATCTTGAAATAGCCGCCTGCGCCGCTTTCGGCGTGGAAAGCGTAACCAAAAGAGAACTCGCGAAACTCGGCATAGCCGACTGTCCCGCCGTGGACGGTCGGTTGATTTTTCGCGGGGACATGGCGGACGTGATTGACTGCAATATAAATCTGCGCACGGCGGACAGAGTGCTTATCAAAGCCGCCGAGTTCCGCGCCGAGACGTTTGACGACCTGTTTGACGGCGTGTATTCGGTAAACTGGCGAGATTTCGCCTCCGCCGACCAGAAAATAGCCGTGGCGGTAAAAAGCGTTAAAAGCAAACTGTCGGCTCTCGGAGCGGTGCGCGGCGTCGCCAAAAAAGCCGTGGCGGAAAAACTCAAAAAAAGTTACGGCCTGACCGGCAACCTTGACGAAAGCGGCAGCGTGATGAAAATAGAAGTTTCGCTGAAAAACGACGTCGCTGCGCTGTGGCTTGACACTTCGGGCGCGGGACTGCACAAAAGGGGATACCGCGCGCTGGTGGGCGCCGCGCCGCTGAGAGAAACGCTTGCCGCCGCCGTCATAATGCTGAGTGTATGGAACCCCGACAGGGTTTTTGCCGATTTGTTCTGCGGCAGCGGCACATTGCCCATAGAGGCCGCCATGATAGGGCTGAACATGGCGCCCTGCATGAACAGGACTTTCGACATGTGCGGCTGGAAGTTTTTTGACCGCCGAGTCTTTGACGACGCCGTGGAAAAAGCCCGAGCCGCCGTTACGCCGAGAGAACTGCGCGTTTACGGTTTCGATATAGACGAAAGCGCCGTGTCGCTGGCGAGAAAGCACGCCGAACGCTGCGGCGTGGAAAAGCACATACATTTTCAGCGGCAGGATTTCAGGGATTTTTCCTCAAAGCAGCGGTACGGCGTTATTGTGTCAAACCCGCCTTACGGCGAGCGGCTGATGAACCAGCGAGAAGTAAGGGGGCTTTACCGCGATCTCGGCGAAAAATTCTTTTCGCTCAAAGACTGGAGCTGCGGAATCATTACCTCTTATTACGCTTTTGAAAGCGCTTTCGGCAAAAAGGCGGACAAAAACCGCAAGTTTTTCAACTCCAACATAGAGTGCAGGTTTTTTCAGTATCTCGGCGCGAAACCGCCTGAAAAGCACCAATGACAAAAAAAACAAGCCGCGTGAAACCACGCGGCTTTATATTAAGTATTCAGTTTTCAGTTTTCTTCTTCATAGGCTTTCAGAATCGCGTCTGACAGTTCCTGTCTGGTAGCGGCGTTGATAGGGTGGGCAATGTCTTTGTATTCGCCTTCCTTCGTCTTTTTGCTAGGCATCGCGATAAACAGATTTGTTTCGCCCTGAATGATTTTGATGTCATGCACCACAAAGCAATCGTCGATTGTCACTGATGCCACTGCTTTTAACTTGCTGTCTTCTTTATCAACTTTGCGGATGCGTACTTCTGAAATATTCATCGGAGTAGACCTTCCTTCTTTTTGATAGTTAAATTATAGAATATTTTTTTGCTCATTTCAATATGTTTTTGAAAATTTTTTAACGATAGAAGTACGGATAAAGGGAAAAGCGCTGTTTTTCGCACAAAAAAACGCCGTGAAACATATTTTATTGTATGCTTACGCTTGAAAATCTTCTCAGCCGCCGTCACGTTCATTTCATCGGTATAGGCGGCGTCAGCATGTCGGCGCTGGCGGAATATCTGCGCGCACGGGGCGTCAGGGTTACCGGATGCGACGCCGTCCGCGGCGTTTACGCCGCGCGGCTCGCGGCAAAGGGCGTTGAAATCGGCGTGCCGCGTCTTGACGGCGCTTTTGACGACTTTCCGCTGGTTATTGTCAACTCCGCCATACGGCGGGACGACCCGTCGCTTACGGAGGCGATGGCAAAGGGCTGCGACATCGCGCGCCGCGAGGAGGCGTTGGGCGCTGTTTTCAATTCCTTCGGCAAAAGCGTGGCGGTGTGCGGCACGCACGGCAAAACGACCACCGCCGCCATGATTGTCCACGGACTGATGTCGGCGGGACTTACGCCCGCGGCGTTTGTCGGCGGCGTCATGAAGGAAACGGGCGGCAATTTCGTTGACGGCAAAGATATCTGCGTGGCGGAAGCCTGCGAGTACAGGGCGGGGTTTATGACGCTTAAACCCGACATCAACTGTATGCTCAACGTGGATTACGACCACGCCGATTTTTACAGCGGCAAAGAAGCCGCCGCGCGCGCGTTCCGTGATTTCGCCGGCAACACGAAAGGGGTCAATATCGTGTGCGGCGACGACGACACGCTTAAAACTTTCGGCGGCGTTACTTTCGGCATGGGCGAGGACAATTACTATTCCGCGCGCGGCGTGTGGGGGAAAAAAGGATACTATACCTTTACTTTCACCGAGGGAGGAAAACCACGCTTCACCGCGACTCTTTCTGTGCCGGGGCTGCACAACGTGACAAACGCTTTGTGCGCCTGCGCCGCCCTGCGCGTTCTGGGGCTGGGTCACGGAGAAATAAAAAGGGCGGTCGAAACATTTACGGGCGTGGACAGGAGATTTACCGTTTACAAGGGCAGGTTCAGCGTTGTGACGGATTACGCCCACCACCCCGCCGAGATAGCCGCCGCCCTGAAAACGGCGGGCAAATACGGGTTGGGAAAAATAAGGCTGGTGTTCCAGCCGCATACGTACACGAGAACCAGGGCGCTGTTCGGCGGGTTTCTGAAAGCGCTGGACGCCGACGAGATATATATCGTGCCGACTTACGCCGCGCGTGAAAACGCAATCGAGGGGTATGAGAGCAAAGACCTTGCCGACGCTTTGAAAAGAGAAGGAAAAACGGTGTTTTATTTTGACGACATGGCGGCGCTTGCCGAAACGCTGAAAAGAAAAAGCGCCGACGGCGACGCCGTGATGCTGGTCGGCGCGGGCGACGTGGACGCTCTTAAAGACATGCTTGTGTGAAAAAAGCCGGCGCGCCGGCTTTTTGTCAGTCTATTCTGAATTGCGTGCAGGAGTATTTCGCTTCCGCCTCGGTCATTGCCAGCATTTTTTCCGGCAGCTCGGCGAAACGGAAAGTTTCGCCCTGAAGCCTGGCGGTGTTGACTTTTTTGGTCGCCAGCATATTGATGGCGGCGGGGAAGTTGCCGTTTGAGTTTTTGACGGAAACGATGTTCAGCTGCCTGTCGTGAATTTTGCCGAGGTCGCATTTTTCCGACGTGCGCATAAAGCCGCACAGGCATATCGTGCCGTTTTTGGCGCAGATGTCAATGGCGTCGTTGAAACTCTCCTGGCTTTCTACGATGTAAACGACTTTTTCGCACATTCTGCCGCCGGTTATGCCGCTTACGTTGTCTTTCCAACCCGCCTTTTTGACGTTGAGCGTGTAGTTGATGTTTTCTTCCGCCATTTTGGAGAGCTGCTCCTGGTTTTCGTCAAGCACGATGGCGATGCCCTGGTAATATGTGACGAGCTGCGCCAGGATATAGCCCAGTTTGTTGGCGGAAGTAATCGCCACATGGTCGCCGGGGCTGAGCCGCAGCGCGTCTATGACGTTGAGCGCCATGGAGACGTATTCGGTGAATACCGCCGTGCCGTAATGCATCTGGTCGGGGATGCGGTGCAGCAGGTTGTGCGGAACGGTTACGAAATCGCTGAAAATGCCGGGGGCGGTGTATCCCAGCACGCGCATGTTGACGCATTTTTGTTCTTCGCCCGTTTTGCAGAAATAACACTTGCCGCAAGGGACGAAACTTTCTATCACGACCCTGTCGCCTTTCTGAAAGCGTTCGTCGTTGTCGGGCAGCGCCTCGCTCACAACGCCCACGGCCTGGCGGCCGAGCGCCAGCGGAAGCGCCGTTTTGTATTTTCCGCCGAAAATGCTGAGGTCGGTGTTTGTTACGGCGGCGAGTTCTATTTTGACTTTTACGTCGTCTTTTGTCCTGACGGGTACGCTGGGCAGGTTTTCCAGCACCAGTTTTTTGGGTTTTTGAAGTATATAAGTTTTCATGTATTTTCCCTCTGTACAAGATTATATCAAATAGCCGCCCAAAAATCCACAGTTTTGTCCGATTTGCGGCGACGCATAAAGTTGCGTTAAAAAACTTGACAAGCGGCGAGTTTACATATATACTAGTTCGGCAAGATAAATTCAAGAGGTGAAATTATGAAAGAAGGCATTCATCCGCAATATAGAGAAGTAGAAGTCGTTTGCGCTTGCGGCGCGACTTTCAAAACGGGTTCTACCAAAAATACCGATGTCATCAGAGTGGAAATCTGCAACAAGTGCCACCCTTACTTTACCGGTAAACAAAAACTGGTTGACGCCGGCGGCAGAGTGGACAAATTCAAAAAGAAATACGGTATTTGAGACACATATTTTTTTGAGTGAATTGGGGAGGTACAGGCGTCGTTTCTGTACCTTTTCGTTTTTATTTAGCGTATGAGAAAAACCAATATAGGCGGCCAGGCGCTGATTGAAGGCGTGATGATGAAGGGCACGGGCGTCGTCGCCATGGCTGTCAGAGACGAGCGCGGCAACATAAGGATGGAAACCGCGCGCACAGGCGACAGACGCAGATGGTGGTCTTATGTGCCTGTTTTGCGCGGCGTGGTGGCGTTTTTCGACGCCATGATTAACGGAACGCGCATGCTGCTCAAATCCAGCGAAGTTTTTATCGAGGAAAACGAAAACAAAACCGCCACCGACAAAAAAGAAAAAGGCACGGGCTGGTTTATATTTTTCACGCTGCTCATCAGCATTGCGCTGGCGGTGGGGCTGTTTTTTCTGCTGCCCAACCTGCTCACCGACCTTATCGTCAACGTGTTCGGCTGGGGGCTGAGCCCGTTTGTCAAAAACCTTATCGACGGCGTTTTGCGTCTGGCGATTTTCCTTATTTACATGGTGGCGGTAACGAGGGTCAAAGACGTCAGGCGCGTGTTTATGTATCACGGCGCCGAGCACAAGACCATCAACTGCTATGAGCACGAACTGCCGCTTACAGTGGAAAACGTGCAGAAGTCGTCGCGCATACACGACAGATGCGGCACTTCGTTTATGTTTCTGGTCATGTTCATATCGGTGCTGGTGTTTTCCTTCGTGGGGTGGAGCGACAACACCTTTCTGAGGCTGCTGCTCCGTCTGGCTCTGCTGCCTGTGGTGGCGGGGCTGTCGTACGAGGCGCTCAAACTCATGGCGAAATCGGACAGCAAATGGCTTAAACCGCTTAAAGCGCCGGGCGCGTGGCTGCAAAAACATCTCACCACCAAAGAGCCTGACGACTCCATGGTGGAAGTGGCAATCGCCAGTTTCAACGCCGTGCTCAGAATGACGGAAGACAAGACCATTCCCGAACAGAAGTTTCCGAAAACAATGCCGCTCAAAGAATTCAGGGACAAGGCGCTCGGCCTGTTCGAGGCGAACGGCATAGACGAGCCGAGCGACATAGACTGGATTCTCTGCAGGGTGACTAAACTCAAAAGAAATCAGCTGAAAGACGACATAAACATTACGCCTTACATGCAGCTGAAAGCCGAAAGCATGTTCGAGCGGCGTATCAAAGGCGAGCCGCTGCAATACATTTTGGGCGATGCCGAGTTTTTCGGCTATACTTTCAAGGTGAACAAAAACGTGCTGATTCCGCGGTTTGAAACGGAACTGCTTGTCGACAAGACGCTGCCGTACATCGGCGCGGACAGCCGTGTTCTGGACATGTGCTGCGGCAGCGGCGCGATAGGCATAACGGTCGCCCTCAAAAAGGGATGCCCGGTTACGCTCGCCGACGTCAGCGAAGGCGCTATTCGCGTGGCGAAAAGCAACGCGGCCGCTCTCGGCGCCGACGTGCGGTTTGTTTTGAGCGATATGTTTGAGAAGGTCGACGGCGTGTTTGACGTGATTATATGCAACCCGCCTTATATACCTTCCGCCGACATACAGTCGCTGGACGTCAACGTGAAAGATTACGAGCCTGTTTCGGCGCTGGACGGCGGACGGGACGGACTTGATTTTTACAGACGTATAGCGGAGCGGGCGCCCGCCGCGCTGAGTGACGGCGGCGTGCTGGCTTTGGAAATCGGCGCGGGGCAGGCGGAAGAGGTGAAACGATTAACTTCGCTTTCTTTCGACGTCGACGCGGCGTACGCCGATTATAACGGAATCGACAGAATTTTGATTTTGAGAAAAAAGGCGGACAGCCTGACGGAGACACACGGTGTTTGAAAAACTCGAACAGATAAGCGGACGATACAAAGAACTTACCGAACTGTGCGCCTCGCCCGACGTCATTGCCGATATGCGGCTGTGGAAAGGGTATGTCAAGGAGCGGTCGGCGATAGAGGAAACAGCCGAAACGTATGACAGGTGGAAGCGCGCGGACTCAAACCTTGCCGAGGCGGAAGCGCTGGCGGCGGACGCCGACGGCGAACTGGCCGACATGGCGAAAGAGGAGGCCGGGCGGCTCGCCGCGGAAAAAGCCGCGCTGGAAGAGCGGTTGAAAATTCTGTTGCTGCCCAAAGACCCCAACGACGACAACAATGTCATTATAGAAATCAGGGCGGGCGCCGGCGGCGACGAGGCGGCTCTGTTCGCCGCCGACGTCAGGCGGATGTATTTCAGATACGCCGAGCGGCAGCGCTGGAAGACGGAAGAAATCAACGTGAGCGAATCGGAGCTGGGCGGAATAAAGGAAGCGACCTTTTCGGTGATGGGAAGCGGCGCGTACAGCAAACTGAAATTCGAAAGCGGCGTGCACCGCGTCCAGAGAGTGCCGGCGACGGAATCGCAGGGGAGAATACACACTTCCACCATTACGGTGGCGGTGCTGCCCGAAGTGGACGACATCGAAGTGAATATCGATGAAAAGGACCTTAAAATAGACACTTACCGCAGTGGCGGCGCGGGCGGCCAGCACGTCAACAAGACGGAAAGCGCCATACGCATAACGCATATCCCGACCGGCATAGTGGTGGCGTGCCAGGACGAGCGCAGCCAGATTAAAAACCGCGACAAAGCCATGAAGGCGCTGCGCAGCAAACTTTACGACTTTTACCGCGAAAAAGCGGATAAAGAATATTCACAGACAAGAAAAACACAAATCGGCACGGGAGACAGGAGCGAAAGGATAAGGACGTACAACTTTCCGCAGGGCAGGGTGACCGACCACAGGATAGGTCTGACGCTTCATTCGCTGGACGCTTTTATGGACGGCGACCTGGACGAGATGATCGAGGCTTTGCGCCTTGCCGACCGTACCGCCAGATTACAGGGAAAACAAGGAGAGTAAACAAATGCTGGAAATTTCACAGAGAGCGAAAAACGTGTCGCCGAGCCTGACGCTCGCCATAACCGAGCAGGCCAACAGAATGAAGGCGCAGGGCATCGACGTGGTGGGTTTCGGCGTGGGCGAGCCGGATTTTGACACGCCGTCCTATGTGGTGGACGCCGCCAAATACGCCATGGACCGCGGAATGACGAAATACACCGCCGTGGCGGGTATGAAAGAACTCAGGGAAAACATATCCAAAAAACTCGCGGCGGACAACGGTCTTGCGTACGCGGCGGACAGAATCGTCGTTTCCAACGGCGGGAAGCAGGCGCTTTTCAACGTGTTTCAGACGATAATCGAGCCGGGCGACGAGGTTATTCTGCTGGCGCCTTACTGGCTGTCCTATCCCGAAATGGTCAAATTCTGCGGCGGTAAGGTTGTTGCCGTGGATTTGGCGGACGACGGTTTTCAGCTCAACGTGGAAAAGATAGAAAAAGCCGTTACGGACAAAACCAAGGCAATACTGATAAACACGCCGAACAACCCGACCGGCGCGGTGTACGGCGGCGACAGCCTGCGGGCTCTTGCCGCGATGCTTGAAAAATATCCCGACATATGGGTGATTTCCGACGAGATTTACGAAAAACTTGTTTACGACGGCGAAAAACACGTTTCTTTCGCCTCGGTTGACGGCATGTACGAGCGCACGTTTTTGGTAAACGGAATGTCCAAAGGCTATGCCATGACGGGCTGGCGCATAGGCTACACCGCTTGCCCTAGCGCGGAAACAGCCAAAGCGCTTTGCGGTCTGCAATCGCACCAGACGTCGGGCGCAAACACCATAGCGCAATACGCCAGCAGCGTGGCGCTGACAGGCGGCGGCGAGTTTATGGCGGAAATGAAGGGCATTTTCGACGGCAGGCGCAAACTTATGTACGAAGGTTTCGAGGGCGCGAAGCATGTGACCGTCAATATGCCGAAAGGCGCGTTTTACATGATGGTGGACGTGTCCGGCACGTTCGGCAAAAGTTACAGGGGCGAAACAATAAATTCCGCGCCCGATTTCGCCGCCCTGCTCCTTAAACACGCCCACGTCGCGGTGGTGCCGTGCGACGGTTTCGGAGCGCCTAAATACATCCGCCTGTCTTACGCCACAGGCGAAAACGAGATTAAAAAGGGCACGTCGCGCATAAAAGAGTTTCTTGAGGAAGTAAAATAAATTAAAACTTCAAATTTGGCAAAACCCCTTGAAATATCATAAATTTTTGTTACAATATACCTAACAGGAGGTACACTACTTTGATTAACATTATTTGCGGTGAAAAAGGTTCCGGCAAAACCAAAAAGATTCTGGATCTTGCCAACGAACGCGCTCTTAACTCCAAAGGCACCGTCGTTTTTCTGGATAAAGACGATTCTCACAAACTTTCGCTTTCTTATCAGGTTCGTCTCAACGATATGTCGGAATATCATATCGAATCGGACGACGAACTTGTCGCATTCATAAAGGGCATGCTCGCCACCAACTACGACATCACCGATATTTTCATTGACGGCATCGTGAAAATCACGGGGCACACGGTTGACGAACTCGGCCGTTTCTTCGGCTGTCTTGAAAGGACGACGAAAGACAGGGACGTCAACGTCATCATCACTATCAGCAGGGACTGCGCCAAACTGCCTGACTTTTTGGCTAAATTCCAGCAGATTTGACACTGAAACCAAAGACCGCCGCCGGCGGTCTTTTTTTTCCGTCAAAACGCCGCTCTGTTTTGTATAATGAACGTGCGGGCATGGGCGGGCGCGCCGTCTTTTGTTGTCAAGAAACGCTTTTGGTGATACAATAACTTTATATATCGTAAAATTCGGGAGAAAAGTATGGAACAGGGCAAAAAAGTCATTTTCAGCGGAATACAGCCGACGGGCAAAATCACGATAGGGAACTATCTCGGTTCGCTCAAAAACTGGATAGGCATGCAGGAAGAGTTTGACTGTATTTTCTGCGTGGTGGATATGCACTCCATTACGGTGACGCAAGTGCCGTCGGAACTGCGCAAAAACACTTTTGACCTGCTGGCTCTGTATATGGCGTGCGGACTTTCGCCGGAAAAGAGCATACTTTTCGTGCAGTCGCACGTGCCGGCGCACGCCGAACTCACATGGGTGCTCAACACAATCGCCTATGTAGGCGAGATGAACCGCATGACGCAGTTCAAAGACAAATCCCGTAAACACGCCGACAACATAAACATGGGGCTTATGGACTACCCCGTGCTTATGGCGAGCGACATTCTGCTTTATCAGGCGGATCTTGTGCCCGTGGGCGTCGACCAGAAACAGCATGTGGAACTCGCCCGCAATCTGGCGCAGAGATTCAACAGCAGATATTCGCCGACTTTCGTGGTGCCTGACTGTTACATTCCGCCTGTCGCCGCAAAAATCACCAGTTTGCAGGACCCGACGGCAAAGATGTCAAAATCCGACCCTAACGAAAACGCCGTGGTCACCATGTTTGACGATAAAGACGCTATAACGCGCAAATTCAAAAGAGCCGTTACCGACAGCGACACGGAAATCCGCTTCGACAGGGAAAAGAAGCCGGGCGTGAGCAATTTGCTTTCGATATACTGCGGGTTTACCGGGGTTACGGAAAAAGCGGCGGAAGAAGAATTCGCCGGCAAAGGTTACGGCGAACTCAAAGCCAGGGTGGCGGAAAGCGTGATAGCGGCGCTGGAACCGATACAGCGTGAACAGAAAAGGCTTGCCGCCGACAAGGCGTATCTCGAAGCCGTGCTTAAAACGGGCGCCGAAAAGGCCGAGCGCATAGCCAACAGAACGCTGGAAAAAGTTTACAGAAAGGTTGGGTTTATCCCGAGAGCCCGCTGATGTTCGGATATATCAAAGTAGACAAAAACAAAATGCAGCCCGGCGAATTTGCCCTGTATCACGCGTTTTTCTGCGGAATCTGCATTTCGTCGAAAGAGCAGATAGGTTTTCGGGCCAGGATGCTCACCAACTTCGACATAGCGTTTTTCAACGTGCTGTTCCACAGTTTTCTCGGCGTGGACGTTGAAGTAAGGGACTGCCACTGCATCACGACGCCAAAAAAACTCCGTTCCATTGTGCGGAGAGACGAACTCACCGACAGAATCGCCCTGTCAAACGTCATTTTGTCTTATCTTAACCTGATGGACGACGTTCTCGACGAAAAAAGCCTGAAAAAAAGAGCCGCTCTCATGGCTGTCAGAAAACCGTATAAAAAAGCGGCGAAACTTTTTCCCGAAATGGACGGGGAAATCACCAGGCATTACAGGGAACTGACAACGCTCGAAGCGCAGAACTGCGGCGTGTTTGACAAAATATGCCATCCGTTTGCCGAACTGTCGAGAGTGTTTGCCAAAGTCATACTCGGCGACAAGGCTGACGTATATATACTTGATTTGTGTTACAACCTCGGCAAGTGGGTGTATCTCATCGACGCCCTTGACGACCTGGATAAAGATTTCAAAAAGGGCAGTTACAATCCGTTTATCGCCTGCATGGGCGGTTTCAGGGACGGAAAACAGTTTGTACGCGACAATATCGACGACCTTGAATTTATCTTTTACACGACGCTCAACAAAATCGCCGAAAATTTCAACGACCTGGAACTGACAAAATATTACTGCGTGCTGCGCAACGTGCTGCACATATCCATAAGAGACAAGACCGCCGAAGTGTTCGGCAAATACATTGACAAGGAGGAATCCCCAATTGAACAATCCGTTTGAGTTTTTCGGTCTGGACACCGACGCCACCCAAAGGGCGCTGGACGTACGTTACGAAACGCTTAAAAAAGAATTGCAGGAGCAGCGTTTTCAGCCGGGAGAGGCGGGCGAGGACGCCGCGCGCAAACTGGGGCTTATAGATAATTATTACGCCGACGCCACCGCCGCTATAAAGGCGCGCGATCACGAGGGTAACGACGGCGCTTATATCGAGGTGGAAAACCTCATTAAAGCCAACAATCTCGGAATGGCGCAGAGCAGGCTCGACGAAATTTCGTCGCGCGACGCCGAGTGGCATTATCTGCAATCGATTATTTATTACAAGCAGAACTGGTTTCTGGAATCCAAAAAGCAGTTGGAGTTTGCCATGTCGATGGATTCTTCAAACCCTAAATACCGCGATTCTTACGACAAACTGACCAAAATCATGGCGAGCAAAACCGTTTCGCCGGAAGAACTGCGCTCGAAGGAAGAGTCGACGCAGGGTCAGCCTGTGGGCGGCACGGGAGTGCCGACGTGCACCGGCAACTGCTGTTGCGACCTGTGCCTTGCCAATTCGTGCTGCAACTGCATGAGCAGCTGCATGCATTGCTGACGCCGCCGGTATTCCTGCCGGTTCGCTGAAATTTACGAAAAAAAGAGAGAAGGAATTCCTTCTCTCTTTTTTAACGCGCGGGGCGATTGTTATTCGGCGTCTTCATCGGTGGCTTCAAGCAGAAAACTTACGGGGCGGAACCCGTCGTTGCATGAAATCATCGCCGATTTTTTGTTTTTCATCCAGCCGTTATAGATGTCTTCGCCGCCATAAGCCAGCGTCATAACGAAAGCGGACACGCTCTCCCACGCGCTATCGCAGAAATTGTCCGGCTTTTTCCAGCCGTTTGCCACAAATACCTGTCCTTCGGACATATCGCAGGCGTGCGTAATGGGATTTTCGTATTTTTCCATCAAATCGGTGTAACGTGCCGTTTTCATTACGGTGATTTTTACTTTTTTCATTTAGCGTCAGTCCTGAAATTTATTTTCGCTTTGCGCTATTATATAACGCCCGCGCAGAAAAGTAAATAGCCGGCGGCGAAGCCGTTGGCGTTAAAGTAAACAGTCGGGGCGGACGCGCCCGTTTTGCGCCGCTGAAAGGGCGGCGGACGCCGCCGGTTCAGATTATGTTGTTTACCGTCCGGAAGGGATTTGTCGTTGTGGTGGTTGTGGTGGTGGACGTCCGGAAGTTGTTGTCGCAGCCGTTTCCGCAGCAGGCGTTGATTGCCCTGTTGCAGCAGCCGAACAGCATTATGCCCAGCGCCAGAAGTATGCCAGTTGTGGTGGAAAGACGGTTGTCGTTGTCCAGCACGGCGTACAGTAAAAGCAAATAAAGCAGATTGTTTGATAATGACATAATAACGCCTCCGTTTTTACAAAACCGTTTTTTTATCTACAATATGCGACAAAATGTAAAAATGTGCGCATATTAACATTTGTTTGTGAAAAGGAGGCGTTATTATGACCGAACCCAGACTTCTGGACAAGCGCACGCAGAAAGAACTGTCGTATTATCTGCCCGACGCCGAAATGACGGAAAAACTCGCCGGGCTTTTCGCACTGTTCGCCGACAGGTCGAGACTGCGCATGCTGTCGGCGCTGTCGATAAGCGAAATGTGCGTCACCGACCTTGCCTGTGTGCTTAAAATGAACCAGACCACGGTTTCGCACCAGCTGCAACTGCTCAGAAACACCGGCATGGTGGTCTGCAAGCGGCAGGGCAAGACGATTTTTTACAGACTTGCCACCGACAAAATAAACCAGGTCATGCTGTCGGGCGTGGAGTATCTGGGGTTTTGACGGCGCGGACAAAAACGACGCAAAATGTCATTGAAATTAAAACGGCATGATGTTATAATTAAAAAATGGACATAAGGGAAAAACTCGCCGAAAAAATAAAGACCCTGCCGCAGAATCCGGGGGTTTACATAATGTACGACAAGGACGGGCACGTCCTTTACGTCGGAAAGGCGAAAGTGCTTAAAAACAGGGTGAAGCAGTATTTTTACCTGACATCCAACAAGACGGAAAAAGTCAGCCTCATGATGAGCCATGTGGACGACTTCCGCTATATCATCACCAAAAGCGAAACCGACGCGCTGAGCCTTGAAAACAATCTTATCAAAAAATACAACCCGCCGTATAACATACTGCTCAAAGACGACAAGCAGTATCCTTATCTGCGGCTCACCGCGGGCGAGGATTTTCCACGGGTGGAAATCACAAGAAAAGTACGCAAAGACAACGCCCGCTATTTCGGGCCGGTGATGGGCGGAGTGAAAGATTATCTCGAACTTGTGCGCGATATTTTTCCCATAGCCTCGTGCAAGTACGATTTTTCCAGACTGCCGAAAAACTTCCGCCCATGCCTCAACTATCACATAGGGCGGTGCGGCGCGCCGTGCGCCGGATACGTCACCAAAGAAGAGTATGCCGGCATCGTCAAAAAACTTGTGGAGTTTCTGGGCGGCGACGACAAATACGTCGTGGATATGCTCAAAAAGAAAATGGCGGACGCCAGCGAAAAGACGGAATACGAAAAAGCGCTGCTCGCCAAAAACCAACTTGACCTTGTGCTGCGGCTCAGGGAAACGAAAGTCGTCAACCTGACGCGCATTGTGGACTATGACGTGTTTAACCTCTGCTCCGACGGCAAAACCACGGTGGCGACGTATATCGGCATACGCAAGGGCAAAATTCTGGTGTGCGAAAACTATCCCGTCATAGACGTCAGTATAACCGAGGCGCAGGCGATGTCGGCGTTTTTAACGCAGTATTATTCCGCCAACAGGGCGGAGTGCGGCAAAGTGCTTGTTGGCGTAATGCCGGAAAACAAAGAGGCGCTGGAAGAGTTTCTGAGCGCCGCCGCCGGCAAAAAAGTCAGCATAGTGTGCCCGCAGAAAGGCGACGGCCGCCAACTGACGGACATGGCGCTTAAAAACGCGTCGGACTATCTGGAAAAAAACCGTCTCCACGAAGACAGAAAATATGCTTCGACGGTGGGCGCCGCCTATCAGTTGCAGGAACTGCTGGGGCTTAAAAAATTTCCGCGCAGAATGGAATGCTACGATATATCCAACGTGCAGGGCGTGGACAAAGTGGCGTCTATGGTGGTGTTTGTCAACGGCGAAAAACAAAACAAACTTTATCGCCGCTTCAAAATCAAGACTGTGGAGGGCGCCAACGACTTTGCCAGCATGGCGGAAGTCATAAAGCGGCGGCTGGACAAGATAGGCGACGAGCAGTTCGGCGAAAAGCCCGACCTCATAGTGATAGACGGCGGTCTTGGCCAACTGGGTTACGCCGGGCGGGTGCTTGCCGAAAGCGGACAGGACATAGAGATGATTTCGCTCGCCAAGCGCGAGGAAGAAGTTTTCACCACGGAAAGCAAGCGGTCGGTAATGCTGCCGAGGCGCAGCCACGCGCTTAACCTGCTCATCAACATCAGGGACGAGGCTCACCGTTTCGCCATAACCTATTTCCGCAGACTGCACACCATCAACGCCTTGAAGTCGGAACTTGAAAAAATCGACGGCATAGGCGAAAAAAGGCAGAAGCAGCTGATGAAAGCCTTCCGCAATATAGAAAACATAGAAAACGCCGACGTCGGACAACTTATCGAGGTTGGCGGACTCAATAAAAAGACGGCGCAGAACGTCTATGATTATTTTCACGCCTGAGGAGTATTATGGAAAACACTTACGTCAAAAAAGAATTCACGGCGGAAGAATTCGCCCGAGACATGGAACTTGAACTTGTGCTCGACGGCGGAAAGCCCGTGAGCGTCGCTTCGCCGAACGTCAACAGAATGTGGCTGCAACTGACGGGACATTTCGAGTATTTTACCGAGGACAGGGTGCAGATTATAGGCCCAAGCGAGGCGCACTTTCTCGACAGCCGTTCGGCGGAAGAACGCGCCGCGCTTATAGACAGGCTGTTTGAAAACCCCTTTACCTGCGTTGTTTTCAGCAGGGGACTCAAAGCCGACGACAGGTTTATCGGGCGGGCAAAAACCAACGGCGTGTCGGTGTTCCGCTCCAAACTGCCGACGTCGGAACTCATAAGCCACGTTGTGGAAAAACTCAAAGACCTGCTGGCGCAGACGGTGCAGGAACACGGCGTGCTTATGGACATCAACGGCGTGGGCGTCATGATTTGCGGAAACAGCGGCATAGGCAAGAGCGAAATCGCTCTGGAACTGTTGCGCAGGGGGCACAGAATCGTCGCCGACGACGTTGTGGTCATAAAGCGCATAGGCGACACGGTGGAAGGCAGCGCCAACCCGCTTGTCAGAAATTTTATGGAACTGCGCGGCGTGGGGCTTGTAAACATCGTCAATCTGTGCGGCGTGGAATCCATTAAACTGACGCAGCAGGTGGAACTCATCATTCAACTTGAAGAGTGGGACGAAAATAAAAATTACGAAAGGCTGGGCGGCGAGTCGGAGAGCAGGGAAATTCTGGGCGTGAAGATAACGCAGATGACGATTCCGGTGTCGCCGGGGCGCAACATAGCCGTTGTGGTGGAAACCGCGGCGTCGGTTTACCGTCTGCAAAAGATGGGATACAACGCCATGGACGAACTCAGCGGACGCATGAAAAACAACAAATAAAGCGAGGGACGGCGCCGCCGTCCCTTTTTTCATAAACGCCGCTTCCGCAAAATATATTTATTTTGTGAATATAAAAGGCAAAATTGCGGCGGTTTTGTTCGCCGCGTTTATGGTAAGCGCGCCCTTCTGGGCGGTCGCCGGAACGGAAAGCGCCGTGCCCGAAGGGTACAAAGGCGTGCTGACGCTGTGGCAGGTGGACGGCTTTGAGGGAGGAAGCGGCAGCCGTTCGGCTTTTCTGAACGGCAGGGCGATTGAGTTCGAGAAGTCGCACCCCGGGGTGCTGGTAAGCGTGCAGACATACACATGTGAGCAGGTGAGGCAAAAACTGCTGGACGGCGACAGGTTTGACCTTATTTCTTTTCCCGTGGGGACGGGGCAGTACGTCAGGCGACACCTCGCCGTGTATGACGGCGCGGTGAACGTGCGTGACGATTTGCTGGAAGGCGGCAAACTCGGCGGGGACATTTACGCCGTGCCGTGGACTTTGGGCGGATACGCGCTGTGCGCGTTTGACGAAACGCTGGACGGCGGCGTCCTGACGCCGGAAACGCTCGCCGACGGAAAATACACGCTGGGCGTCGGTTTCTGGGACTACGGCAACCCGTTCGCCGCGCTGGAAACCGCTCTGCCGGGCGGCGTGAAAGTGTGGAACGGAGAAACCGCCACGTCATACGGGGCTTACGAAAGTTTTCTGTCGGGGCGGTGCGACGTTTTGCTTGCTACGCAAAGAGACATATCCAGGCTTAAACTGCGGCAGAGCCAGGGGCGGCTGGAAAGCCTTTCGGTTTATTATCTGGGCGGATACACCGACCTGACGCAATATATAGGCTACGCCGACAACGGCGGCGGAAGGGGCGACTACGCCAAGGAATTCATACAATATCTCACTTCCGACGCGGCGCAGAAAAAACTGACCGGCATAGAGATGTTTTCGGCGGCGCTGGACATATATTCTTCGGGCATGCACGGCGAAATGCAAAGGGCGCTGGACGGACGGCTGACGTCCGTTAACGTGTTTACCGACGGCGAAATTCTGGCGCGAAAGCGCGGCGAAAGCATGGAGGCGTGGCGGCGTGACTGACGTTTATGACAAGATAGCGGCAAACTTCGCCCACGCGCGCAAAGACGTCAGCCTGGCGTCGCTGACCACGTTCCGCATAGGCGGGCCGTGCCGCCTGTTGGTTGAGGCTTGCGATGAGGGGGAAATTTCCAAAACGCTTGATTTATGCCGTGAGTATGATGTAAAATATACAATAATGGGGAACGGTTCCGACATACTCGCCGCCGACGACGGGTTTGACGGCGTGGCGCTGAAACTCGGCGGGAAATTCGCCCGCGTTTCGGTGAGAAACGGAAAAATCTTCGCCACGGCCGGGACGCCGGTAAAAAGCGTTTATAACGCCGCTCTCGGCGCCGGTATGGGCGGAATGGAATTTCTGTCGGCGCTGCCGGCCAGTCTGGGCGGCGCGGTGCGGATGAACGCCGGCTGTTTCGGCGGACAGATGTCGGACATCGTGGAGAAAGTCTGGGCTGTCGGTGAAGGCGGAAAGCGTGAGTTTTCGGGGGAAGAACTCGCTTTCGGGTACAGAAACAGCGCTTTTTGCCGTAACGGATTTGTGATAACGGCGGCGCTACTGTCTTCTTACCATTCGGCCGCTGAGCGTATAGCGGAAAAGGCGGCTTTTATGCTGGCGGAGAAAAAGCGCTCGCAGCCGGTTGAGTGTTTCAGCGCCGGCAGCGTTTTCAGAAGAGAAGGCGATGTCGTGCCCGCGCGTCTTATAGACCTTTGCGGTCTGAAAGGCTTTTGCGTGGGGGACGCCGCCGTATCGGAAAAGCACGCGGGGTTTATAATAAACAAAGGACACGCCACCTGCCGCGATGTTGTGAAACTCATCGACATCGTCGCGCGGAAAGTAAAAGCCGAGTTCGGCGTGCTGTTGCGGTTGGAAATTCAACTGCTGGGGAGTACCGATGATTTTAGGCGATTATCATACGCATACGGTGTTCAGTCACGGCAAACATAAGATTGAGGACAACGCCGCCGCGGCGGCGGAAAAGGGACTGAAAGAAATTGCCATTACCGACCACGGGCTGAGGCACGTGGCTTTCGGCATGAAACGCAACGACATACCCGAAATGCGGCGTATTATAGACAAGACTAATAGCAGACTGCCGGAGGTGCGGGTGCTGTTCGGCGTGGAGGCCAATCTGTACACAACGGAGGGCGACATCGACCTTAAACCTGCGGACAGGGAGTGTTTCGACATAATACTCGCCGGTTTTCACAAAGCCGCTCTGGCGAAAAACCCTAAGGACTGGTGGCTGTTTTACGTCTGCCCGATGTGGCAGGACAGGTTCGGATACACAAAACAGGCAATCCAGCGCAATACGGACGCTTACGTCAAGGCGATAAAGTCGGGGCACTGCGACGTCATAACGCACCTTAACTACGGAATGAAGACCGATGTGAAACAGGTGGCGCAGGCGGCGAAAGACTACGGCGTGTGTCTGGAACTCAACGGCAAGCGCGTCAGCATGACGGACGAGGAAGTAATGACCATTGTCGACGTGGGCGCGCCGATAATAGTCAATTCCGACGCGCACAGCAAGGACAGGGTGGGCGACGTTTCGGTGCCGATGAGCGTTGTCGAAAGACTGGGCATAGACAAAAACATAATAGTCAACTGGGAAAAACTGCCGCGGTTCGGCAGACGAGCCGCAAGATAAACGGGGCGCGGAAAAATTCCGCCGCCTTTTTTATTAAAATTTTAACCGCGCGCCCGCCGCGGTTTTTATTGAAATCGAAGCCGATGTATGTTAAACTTATATATCGGAGTTGATATGACTTTTACGCAGTCGGTAAAAAACCAGATTATAAAAAACAGCCGTAATCTCGCGCCGTGCTGCCGCGCGGTGCTCATAGGCTGTCTGATACGCACTACGGGCGGCATCGAGATAGACGCCGCCGGGTTCGGGTTTTCGCTTTCGTCGGAAAACCTCGCTCTGCTGAAATTCGCTTCCGCCGTCATTGAGAAAACTTTCGGGGCGGAGTGCCGGGTCACGCAGGAAAACGGCGTGCGGCTGAAAAACAGAAGCGTTTACCGGCTCAGCGCGCCGTCAAGCGAAAACATTCTTTACGAGTGCGGCGTGCTGTCTGTCAACGGCGACGGCAACAGAGAAATATGCGAGACCTTTCCGCGCGAACTGCTTGCCGACGACTGCTGTAAAAAAACTTTTATAACGTCGATGTTTCTGGGCTGCGGGGCTATAAGCCTCAAAGACGGATATCACTGCGAGTTTTCGCTGGGCAACGCCGCCCTGGCGGAGCAGCTGAGAAACATGCTGTGCGAGTGTTATTTCTGCCCGAAGGTTTCGAGCAGAAAAGGCGAAACCGTGTTGTATTTCAAGGGAAGCGAGCAGATAAGCGACCTTTTGGTGTATCTCGGCGCGACGCAGGCTGTTTTCGAGTTGCAGAACACTATTGTCGAGCGTTCGGTGAGAAACAACGCCAACAGGCAGACCAACTGCATTTCCGCCAATATCGACAAGGTGGTGGAAGCCAGCGAAAGGCAGCTCGCCGCCATAAGAACCATCGAAAACGGAATAGGGCTGGACGCCCTTCCGCCAAAACTCAAAGAGGCGGCTTTGCTGCGCAAAGAATACCCGTCGGCCAGTCTTGACGAACTGGTGGGCGTAAACGGAAGCGTCAGCAAGAGCGGGCTCAACCACAGATTCAGGAAAATTATCGAAACGGCGGGTCTGATTTCGGAAAAGAATAAAGACTGAGTTTCGGTACTGATAAACACATACAAGGAGGCAAAAATGAAAACGTGTGAATTCAACGTTGGCGAAAACGTGATTTACGACGCGCGCATGGCGGGCGAACTGGTGACCGCGGTATCGAAATTTTCATCCAACGTATTCATTATGGCGGGCAACGCGAGAGTCAACGCAAAAAGCATTATAGGCGTGATTTCTCTTGCGCTCAAACCGGGCGACAAAGTGGCGGTGAGCGCTCAGGGTTCCGACGAGACCCAGGCCGCCGAAACCGTCGAAAAACTTCTGGGCTGAAACAACGGGGTATAGATGGGAGAGTTTGTACATTTGCACCTGCACACGCAGTACAGTCTGCTGGACGGCGCGACGAAAATAGACAGTCTTTTTGACAGATGCAAAGAACTCGGCATGCCTGCCGTGGCCATTACCGACCACGGCAATATGTACGGCGCTTATCAGTTTTTTCTCAAAGGCAGGGAAAAGGGCGTCAAACCAATCATAGGGTGCGAGTTTTATATAGTCGATGACCTGACGGTCAAAAGCGGCAAGGTGATGGGAGATTTCAATCACCTTATTTTGCTTGCGCGCGACAACAGGGGTTATAAAAGTCTGGTCAAACTCAATTCCATCGCGTTTGTGGACGGGTTTTATTACAAACCCCGCATCGATTTCAAAACGCTGAGCCAGCACGCCGACGGACTGATATGCCTGTCGGCGTGCCTCGCGGGCGAACTGCCGCGGCTCATTATGGACGGCAGGCTTGCCGACGCCGAAAAAACCGCGCTGAAATACAAAGCGCTTTTCGGAGAGTATTACTATCTCGAATTGCAGGACCACGGCATACCCGAGCAGAAACTCGTCAACGCCCGTCTCATAGAGATGTCGAAAAAACTGGGCATTCCGCTTGTCGCCACCAACGACGTGCACTATCTCAGGCGCGAGGACGCCGAGGTGCAGGACGTGCTTATGTGCATCCAGATGCAAAAGACGCTGGACGACAAAAACCGAATGAAGTTTTCCACCGACGAGTTTTATCTCAAAAGCGGCGAAGAGATGGAGGCGCTGTTTTCCGCCGTGCCGGAGGCGCTGGCAAACACCGTAAAAATCGCCGATATGTGCGATGTCACCATTGAAAAGGAAAACTTAATCCCGAATTACGTCCCCGACAACGGGCAGACGCCGTACGACTTTCTGCGCGGCCTGATGGAAGAAGGGCTTAAAAAACGCTACGACGAAATAACGCCGGAAATCAGGGAAAGGGCGGAATACGAACTGGGCGTAATCGCCAAAATGGGGTTTGTGGAATATTATCTCATCGTTTGGGATTTCATAAATTACGCCAAAAGCATAGGCGTCAACGTGGGGCCGGGCAGGGGCAGCGGCGCCGGCAGCATAATCGCTTACGCGATAGGCATAACAAACATTGACCCGCTGCGCTTTAACCTGCTGTTCGAGCGGTTTCTCAACCCTGAAAGGGTCAGTATGCCCGATTTCGACATTGACTTTCGCGACGACAGGCGCGAGGAAATAATCGAATACGTTACCAACAAATACGGCAGAGACAAGGTCTCGCAAATCATAACTTTCGGCACGCTCAAAGCCAAAAACGCCATAAAGGACGTGGGCAGGGTGCTTAACGTGCCGTACAGCGAGCGTGACAGGGTCACGAAACTCATGACTTCCAACCTGAAATGCAACATCGACATGGAATTCGGTTTCGTGCCGCCGGGCAAGGACTATCCCGACCCCGACCCGGAACTCAAAGAAATTTACAAAAGCGATTTGCAGATTCAAAGGGTGGTGGACATCGCCAGAGGGCTGGAAGGCATGCCGAAAAACACCTCGAAGCACGCCGCGGGCGTTGTTATATGCAGGTATGACATTTCCGACCATGTGCCGCTGCAGCGCAACGGCGAAGACATAACCACCCAGTACGATAAAAACGAGGTGGAGCAGCTGGGCATGCTCAAAATGGACTTTTTGGGTCTGCGCACGCTTACCGATATCGCCAAGGCGATAGAACTTATTAAAGCCAACAAGGGTGTGGACATTTCTTTCGACAGAGAGACTTACGACGACCCGCAGGTGTTCGAGCTGATATCCGGCGGCGACACCGACGCCGTGTTTCAGCTTGAAAGCCCAGGCATGAAAAAACTCATGACCAGGCTCAGGCCGAACTCGCTGGAAGACATAATAGCCGGTATCTCGCTGTTCCGTCCCGGCCCGATGGCTTCCATAGACGACTATATCGAGGGTAAAAACAACCCGGAAAAGGTCAAATACAAACACCCGCTCCTTAAACAGACGCTGGACGTGACATACGGCTGCATGGTGTATCAGGAGCAGGTCATGAAGATTGTGCAGGACATCGCCGGGTACAGTCTGGGGCAGGCCGATATCATAAGGCGAGTCATGTCCAAGAAAAAAGCCAGCGAGATGGCCAAGCACAAGGACTATTTCATTAACGGTCAGAAAGACAAAAACGGCAATGTCATCATCGAGGGCGCGGTTGCCAGGGGCGTCGACCCCGCGGTGGCGGAAAGCATTTTCGCCGAAATGGCGAAATTCGCCGAATACGCTTTCAACAAATCGCACGCGGCGTGCTACGCCGTCGTGGCGTACCAGACGGCGTATCTCAAAAGATATTATCCGATTGAGTTTCTGGCGGCGGTGCTCAACAACCGTATCGACAACACCGACGAAGTCACGAAATATATAGGCTACTGCCGGGAAAAGGGCATCAAGGTGCTGCCGCCCGACATCAACGAAAGCGACGTTGAGTTTTCCGTCAAGGGCGATGAAGTGCGTTTCGGCCTGATGGCAATTAAAAACGTGGGCGAAAACGCCCTGCGCGTGATAGTGGACGAACGGAAAGCCCACGGCGCGTACACGGGGCTGGAAGACCTGCTGTCGCGGCTGCCGCTGGGCACCGTCAACAAGCGCGCGGTGGAAAGCATGATAAAGGCGGGCGTGTTCGACAGTTTCGGCGCGCGGCGCTCGCAGCTCATGGCGGTTTACGAAAAGATGATGGACATCGCCATCGCCGACCGCAAACAGAAGGAAAGCGGGCAGTTTTCCATGTTCGAGATGCTGGGCGGAGGGGGTTCTTCGGTGAAAGTGCCGCTGCCCGATATACCCGAATACGACGACAAATACAAATTCGACCTGGAAAAGGAAGTCCTCGGCATGTACGTCACGGGACACCCGTTGCAGAATGTGGCGGAAGAAATGAAAAACTTTTCCTTCAACACCGGCGTTTTGCAGGATTTAATGGAGGAAACCGAAGAGGGCGAAGAGGGCGAGAGCGGTTACAGCCAGGAACTTCTGGCGCTCAACCACAGCAAAGTAACCATGGGCGGCATACTTTCCGGCGTGACCAAAAAGATAACCAAGTCGAACAACACCATGGCCACGGCAAGGCTGGAAGACCTTTACGGCGGCATTGACCTGGTGCTGTTTTCCAGAACTTACGAAAACCTTAAAGACAGGCTTGTGAACGACGCCATGGTGAAAATCAAAGGCACGCTGGTCATCGAGGAGGGTTACGCCCCGAAAATCAACGTGGAAGATTTGCGTGAGTGGCGCGCGGGCGAGCAGAAGCCGCAAGAGCCGCAAAAGGTTACAAAACTGTATATCAACCTGACCGATGAAAGCAAATACGACGACGTCGTGTCGGTGCTGGAAGGCTACGAAGGCGGTCTGCCCGTGGTGCTGGTCAAGGGCGGCAAAGGTTTTGCCCTTCCGCTCAAAGTCAGGGAGTGCAGGGCGCTGCATATCGAACTCGACGAACTCATAGGCGAACAAAACGTAAAACTCGTGCAGAGGTGAAAATATGGACAACAATAATTTTGAGGCGATGGAAAACGAATATATATGCGTCAAGGCTTTGCAGCCGGGCACGCAGATCATAGGTCTGACCAGAGGCAGCGAAACAAAAAGTCATCATACCGAAAACCTGGATAAAGGCGAAGTCATTATTTTGCAGTTTACCGAAAAGACGTCGGCAATCAAAATAAGGGGCAACGCCGAGGTTTACACAAAATACGGCATGATAAAGGCGGAAAAATAAATGAACAGAGATTTTTCGGCGGCGAACAGAATCGTCGTCAAAGTGGGCACTTCCGCCCTTACTTACGAAACGGGCAAACTCAACTTTTACCGTATAGACAGACTGGCGCGCGACCTTTGCGACCTGAAAAACAGGGGCAAAGAAGTGCTGCTGGTGTCGTCGGGCGCGATAGCCGCCGGCGTCAACAGACTGCACCTGCCGCAGAAACCCGACACCGTCAGCGGCAGGCAGGCAATGGCGTGCGTGGGGCAGTCGGCGCTGATGGAACTGTATAACAAGTGTTTTGCCGATTACGGCTACAACGCCGGGCAGTTTCTGCTGACCAAGGACGTGTTCGACAACGCCGAGCGCAAAAAGAACTTCCAGAACACGGTGGAAGAAATGCTCAAATACAACGTCATACCCGTCATCAACGAAAACGACTCCATCTCCATTGAGGAAATAAAGTTCGGCGACAACGACAATCTGTCGTCGCTGGTGGCGCGGCTGGTCCACGCCGACCTGCTTATTTTGCTTTCCGACATCGACGGCGTGTACGACAAAGACCCGAGAAGCAACGCCGACGCCAGACTCATCCACACGGTGGAAGATTTGTCGGCGGAAATCAAGTGCGACAAATCCGCCAAACCGGGCGCGCTGGGCACCGGCGGAATCTACACAAAAATCACCGCCTGCGCCGACGCCGCGCGCAACGGTATAGACGCCGTGGTGGCGAATTCCAAAAACATGAACGTCATTTACGACATTCTGGAAGGCAAAGACGTCGGCACATATTTCGTGGGGGACAAGAAAAATGGACGCTAAACAATATCTGGAAGAATACGGCGCGAAAGCGAGAGCGGCGGTGGTGTCGCTTGCCAACTCTCCTGTGGAGCGGCGCAACGACGCCCTTAAAAAACTGGCGGAAATAATAGAAAACAGCAAGGACGAAATTTACGCCGTAAATAAACTCGACGTGGAATACGCGCGGGAAAAAGGCTTGTCGTCCGCCATGGTGGACAGACTTGTGCTCAACGAAAAGCGCGTTCACGACATGACCAAGGGGCTGGAACAGCTGATTAATCTGCAAGAATACTGCAACAAGGTGGAAAGCGTGTATGAAAGACCCGACGGGCTTGTCATCAAAAAAATTCTGGTGCCGCTGGGCGTTATAGCCATTATTTATGAATCGCGCCCGAACGTGACGGTGGACGCCGCGGGGCTTTGCATAAAGAGCGGCAACGTGTGCATTCTGCGCGGCGGCAGCGAGGCTATCAACACCAACAAACTGCTGGCATTGTACGTGCGCAGGGCGCTGGAAGAGGCGGGGCTCAGCGGCGACTCGGTGCAGCTCATACAGAACACCGACAGGGCGATAGCCAACGAACTCATGCGGCTGGATAAGTATGTGGATTTGCTCATCCCGCGCGGCAGCGCCGGGCTTATCAACGCCGTGACGCAAAACTCCACCGTGCCCGTGATACAAACGGGGGCGGGCAACTGCCATATATACGTGGAGAAGACCGCCGACCGGCAAATGGCGGTGGACATAATAGAAAACGCCAAAATACAAAAACCGTCGGCGTGCAACTCGGTGGAAAAAATTCTGGTGGACAGGGATATACTCGCCGAATTTCTGCCTGAACTCAACGAGCGCATGAAGAAAGACGGCGTGACCGTCAAAGGGTGCGAAGAATGCCGCGCCGTTTGCGGCGATATTCTGCCCGCCACGGAAGAGGACTGGTACAAGGAATACAACGACCTGATTCTCGCGGTGAAAGCCGTGAGCGGCATCGACGAGGCGCTTGCCAGAATCGACAAATATTCCACCAAACACTCGGAGGCAATCATCACGGGCGACGCCGCCCTCGCGGACAAGTTTATGCGCGGGGTGGACAGCGCCGCCGTGTATCACAACGCTTCCACGCGGTTTTCCGACGGGTTCGAGTTCGGCATGGGGGCGGAAATAGGCATCAGCACGCAGAAACTGCACGCCAGGGGACCTATGGGTCTCAGGGAACTGTACACCTGCAAATACCTTGTCGAGGGCAAGGGCAACATACGCAAGTAATATGGGCAGAAAAGTAACGCTTAAAATTTCGGCGACGGGCACGAGGGGAGAGGGCATCGCTTATCACGACGGGCTGACCTGTTTCGTGCCTTTTTGCCTGCCCGGCGAGGAGGTCGAGGCGGAAATCGTGTCATCGCGCGGCGGCGTGGCGGACGCCCGCCTTGTCAAAGTGCTGAAATCGGTCAACGGACGGGTGAAACCGCGCTGCGCTCTGTTCGGCAAGTGCGGCGGCTGCGACTTGCAGTTTATGTCGTATGAAACGCAGTTGGAATTCAAACGCCGCCTGGTGCAAAATAATCTCCGCAAAATAGGCGGAACAGACTTCGAGCCGGAAGCCGTCGTGCCCAGCGACAGGCCTTTCGGCTACCGCAACAAATTGCAGGTGCCTTTCGGCAAAATCAACGGGCAAATCGTCAGCGGATTTTACGCCGCCGGCACGCACGACATAGTGGCGGGCGGCTCGTGTCCGTTGCAGGACGGCTGGGCGGACTTGATACGCCGTGTCGTTGCCGGCTTTGCCGCCGATTGCGGCATCGGGATTTATGACGAAAAGAGCGGCAGGGGGCTTTTGCGCCACCTTGTGGCGAGATATATCGACGGGCAGCTGCTTGCCGCCGTTGTCATCAACGGCGACGAACTGCCGATGGCGGACGAACTTGAAAGGCGGGTGGCGGAGGCTTTCGACAGATACGGGCTGTTTGTCAACGTAAACAAAAAGCGCACCAACGTGATTATGGGCGGCAAGACGATTCACGTCGGCGGCATCCGTTACATCGAAAGTCAGACCTGCGGCGTGAAATACCGTTTGCAGCCCGAAAGTTTCTTTCAGATAAACGACAACGTGCGCGACAAACTGTACGCCGCCGCTTCGACGCTTGTTTCGGGCGGGGCGTGTGACAACGTGATAGACGCTTTTTCGGGCGTGGGCGTGCTTTCGGGCGTGCTGGCGAAAAGCGGGGCGAACGTGTACGGCATAGAAATCGTGCCGCAGGCGGTGGCAGACGCCGACAGCCTTAAACAACGCAACGGAATAACCAATCTCACCAACATATGCGGCGACGTCAATGTCGAACTCGTGCGGCTTTGCCAAAGGCTGAAAGGGCAAAAAACCGCTTTGGTGTTCGACCCGCCGAGAAAAGGGCTCGCGCCCGAAACAAAGGCGGCGGCGCTGGCGGCGGAGCCTGAAAAAATCGTGTATATCAGCTGCGACAGCGCCACTCTCGCAAGGGATATAAAGGATTTGTCGGCGAAATACAAACTGGAAACGTGCCGTCCGTTCGACATGTTTCCGCAGACGGCGGCGGTGGAAACGCTGTGCCTGCTGACCAGAAACAGACATTCCGGCTGACAATATGCCAAAAGAGTTTTGCCGGACGTGTTAAAACAACGGAAGAGGACGCATGTCCTCTTTTTTTGTATCTTTTACCTTGCGTATTATTAGCGTGTTGAGCAACAAGCCTTCCTTCATATTGAGCATGATACAAAGCGATTGTCGCACGCCGACGCAAAAACCGCGGCGGCGGAATGCCATCCTTGTTTTTGTCGTTTTTGCATAAAAATATTATTTATGCAACTATTTTTGTATATACACGGTATTTATGAGATTAAAATCAAAAAATATTCATAAAATTGTGTTAAAACGCTTGCCTTTTTTTATATATGATGTAAAATATGTACATCAAAAATCTTTCGGAACAAACAAGGAGAAAATATCATGAGCGACATCAAAAAAGTTGTGCTGGCTTATTCCGGCGGACTGGATACTTCAATAATAATTCCGTGGCTTAAAGAAAACTACGACAACTGCGAAGTCATCGCCGTTGCCGGCAACGTCGGTCAGGGGCAGGAACTCAAAGGGCTGGAAGAAAAAGCCAAAAAAACAGGCGCTTCCAAACTGTATATAGCCGACCTCACCAAAGAGTTTGTGGAAGACTATATCTTCCCTACGGTGAAAGCCGGCGCCGTTTATGAAAACCGTTATCTTTTGGGCACGTCGTTCGCCCGCCCGGTAATCGCCAAAAAACTTGTGGAAATCGCTTTGGCGGAAGGCGCCGACGCCATATGCCACGGCTGCACCGGCAAGGGCAACGACCAGGTCAGGTTCGAACTGGCGATAAAAGCCTTTGCTCCAAATATGAAAATCATCGCTCCTTGGCGTATATGGAACATAAAATCGCGCGACGAGGAAATCGACTACGCCATAGCGCACAACGTGGATATCCCGATAACCCGCGAAACCAACTATTCGAAAGACAAAAACCTGTGGCATCTTTCGCACGAGGGCATGGATCTGGAAGACCCGGCAAACGAGCCGATGTACGACAAGATTCTGGAACTCGGCGTAACTCCGGAAAAAGCGCCCGACAAACCTACTTACGTCACCATCGGTTTTGAAAAAGGCGTGCCGGTGTCCATCGACGGCAAAAAGACCGAGAGCGTGGCGCTGGTGGAATATCTCAACAAAATCGGCGGCGAAAACGGCATAGGCATTGCCGATATCGTGGAAAACCGCCTTGTGGGCATGAAATCGCGCGGCGTGTATGAAACGCCGGGCGGCACCATTCTCTATCACGCCCACGAAGTGCTGGAAACGCTGTGCCTTGACAAGGAAACCCAGCACTACAAACAGCAGGTGGCTTTGAAGTTTGCCGACATAGTTTACAACGGTCAGTGGTTCACGCCGCTGCGCGAGGCGCTCTCCGCCTTTGTGGACGAAACGCAAAAGACCGTCACCGGCGAAGTGAAACTCAAACTGTACAAGGGCAACATAATCAACGCCGGCGTAACGTCGCCTTATTCGCTCTATAACGAAGACATCGCCACTTTCGGCGAAGACGACTGCTATGACCAGAAAGATTCCGCCGGGTTCATCAACCTGTTCGGCCTGCCGATAAAGGTCAGGGCGCTTATGCAGCAGAAGGTCAAAAACGGCAAATAATCAAAGATATTTATCAATAACGGTTCCGTTTTGGCATACGTCTGGGCGTATGCCAAAACTTGTTATCATAAAACTGACAATATATAAACGATAATTTTTGAAGAATGATAATTTTTTAAGAATTATCTTTTCATTAAAAACAAAAAAGCAAAAAAAAGTAGCACCCGCAAGAAGCATTATCTTCTCGCAATTGGCTGTATGCCGTGCTACATTGTTTAGTACATTTTCAAGCGACGAAAAAGTCAAGCGGAGCAAACGGACAAGACAAAAAAGAGTTTTGAGGGATTTCGCGCATTAAAATACGCTAAAAATAAAGGCAACGGCTTGTTGCCATTGCCTAAAAAGCAAAGCGACCCAACTGGATATCGGCAATTGCCTCACCGTGATTTTGTCTGAACCAGACTCACGCTTGCGATAATATTATATCGACAACTTATTAAAAAGTCAAACAGCAGATAACAGGGTGAAATCATGGCTAAAATGTGGGCGGGCAGGTTCGGAAAAGAAACCGATTCCCGCGTGAACGACTTTAACTCATCGATACGTTTCGACAGCCGCATGTACGCCCACGATATAGAGGGCAGCAAGGCGCACGCCGCAATGCTTGCCGCCAAGGGCATAATAAGCGAGGCGGACGGCAAAGCGATTGTCGGCGAACTTGAACAAATAAAAAAAGATATCCGAAGCGGTAAACTGGAAATAGACATGACCGCGGAAGACATACATATGTTTGTCGAGCAGGAACTGACCAAACGTCTGGGCGACGTTGGCAAACGGCTGCACACGGCCCGCAGCCGCAACGACCAGGTGGCCGTCGACATCAGGATGTATCTCAGGGACGAAGTGGTTTGTATCAAAGCGCTGCTCAAAGAACTCATCGGCGCTTTGGGCGGCATAGCGGCGGACAACGTAGAAACCGTCATGCCGGGTTACACGCACCTGCAAAGGGCGCAGCCCGTAACGCTGGCGCACCACCTGTGCGCCTACGCCGAAATGTTTCTGCGCGACGCGTCGAGGCTGACCGACGCCTCAAAGCGCATGAACCTGTGTCCGCTGGGCGCTGGGGCGCTGGCAGGCACAACGTATGACATCGACAGGGACATGACCGCAGAACTGCTGGGCTTCGACGGGCCGACGGCAAACAGTCTGGATTCCGTTTCCGACAGGGATTTCTGCATGGAAATCGCCGCCGCCGTGAGCATAATCATGGTGCACCTTTCGAGGCTGTCGGAAGAAATAGTGCTCTGGTGCTCGTGGGAGTTCAAATTCGTGGAACTTGACGACGCTTACGCCACGGGGTCAAGCATAATGCCGCAAAAGAAAAACCCCGACGTGACGGAACTTGTCAGGGGTAAGTGCGGCAGGGCGCTGGGCGACATGACGACGCTGTTTGCCATGATGAAAAACCTGCCGCTGGCTTACAACAAGGACATGCAGGAAGACAAAGAAGCGATTTTCGACGCCGTCGATACCGTGAAACTTTGTCTTTCGACAATCACGCCTATGCTCGCCACCATGACGGTGAACAAGGAGAACATGGCGGCGGCGGCGCGCAAAGGCTTTATCAACGCCACCGACTGCGCCGATTATCTGGTGAAAAAGGGCTTGCCTTTCCGTGACGCGTACAAGGCGACGGGCGTGCTGGTGGCGCGTTGCATCGAGCTGGGCGCCGTGCTGGAAGAACTTCCGCTGGAAGAATACAAAAAAGTGTGTCCGACATTTGACAGCGGCGTGTATGAAGCGGTAAACTTACTTAATTGTTTGAAAGGCCGCCGCACTTACGGCGGACCGGCGCCGGAACAGGTGAAAAAAGAATTGGAAAACATTAAAATATTGGCGGAGAAAATATGAGCGGAAAAATAAAAGCCGGCGTGGTGGGCGCTACGGGCTACGCCGGGGCTGAACTCACGCGCCTTATGCTGGGTCATCCGTCGGCCGATGTCGCCGCGGTGAGCTCGGTAAGTTTCGAGGGACAAAAACTCAGCGACGTGTATCCCAACCTTTTGGGGCTTGCCGACCTGACGCTGGAAAACGAGGATTCGGTAATAGAAAAAAGCGACGTGGTGTTTGCCGCTTTGCCGCACGGACTCAGCGAGGAACTGGCGGTGAAATGCCTTGCGAAGGGCAAAAAACTCATTGACATAGGCGCCGATTTCCGCCTGAAAGACCCCCTGGAATACAAACGGTGGTACGGGCTGGATTACAAACACCCCGAACTGCACGAAAAAAGCGTGTATATAATACCGGAACTGATGAGGGATTTGTATAACGGTCAGCCTATTATAGGCAACCCCGGGTGCTATCCCACCAGCGTGGCGCTTGCGCTGGCGCCCGTCATGAAGTTTTTCGACGTGCCGGACGGCGGCGTTATTATCGACAGCAAGTCGGGCGTGACCGGGTCGGGCAGGGGGCTTACGCAGAACACGCATTTTCCCGACTGCAACGAGGCTTTCGCCCCGTATAAAATCGCTTCGCACAGGCACACGCCGGAAATCGAGCAGACGCTGTCTTTTCTGGCGGGCAAGCGCGTCACCGTGTCTTTCACGCCGCACCTGCTGCCGCTCAACAGGGGCATTGTTTCCACCTGTTACGTCAGCTTCGGCAAAAAGACGGATTTCGGCGAAATTTACGGCGCTTATACGGAGTTTTATAAAAATGAAAAATTCGTCAGGGTGCTGCCGCGCGGTATGACGGCAAACCTCAAAAACGTGCGCATGAGCAATTTCTGCGATATTTCGCTGCACTATGACGAAAGAACAAACCGTCTCATCGCCGTGGGCGCCATCGACAACATGGTCAAGGGCGCGGCGGGGCAGGCGATTCAGAACATGAACATAATGTTCGGCATTGCCGAGGACGAAGGACTTCGTCTGGCGGCGCCGGCGTTTTAGGAGTATATATGGATTTTGTCTGGAAAGACGGGGGCGTTTGCGCTCCCAAGGGTTTCAAAGCGAGCGGAGTGCACTGCGGCATAAGGAAAAACAAGACCAAAAAAGACCTGGCGCTGATTGTCGCCGACAAGCCTTGTTCCGCCGCCGCCGTGTACACGACAAATAAAGTTTACGGCGCGCCCATCGTCGTGACGAGAGAACATCTCAAAAACGGCTTGGCAAAAGCCGTCATCTGCAACAGCGGCAACGCCAATACCTGCAACGCCGACGGCGTGGCAAAAGCCAACGCCATGGCGGAACTGGTGGAGCGTTTTGCCGGGGTGGATAAAAACGACGTCATCGTGGCGTCGACCGGGGTAATCGGGCAGGTGCTGCCGCTGGAACCGATAGAGAGCGGCATGAGAAGCCTGGTGGACGGTTTGTCTTATAGCGGGAGCGGCGACGCCGCCGAGGCTATAATGACGACTGACACGGTGAAGAAAGAATTTGCCCTGTCTTATGAAACGGAAGGCAAAACGGTGACCATAGGCGCCATGGCGAAGGGCAGCGGAATGATTCACCCCAATATGGCGACTCTTTTGTGCTTCGTGACAACCGACGCGGCGGTTTCGTCCGCCATGCTGGACGCCGCCCTGCGCGAGGCGGTGGCGGACACGCTCAACATGGTGAGCATAGACGGCGACACTTCCACAAACGACATGCTGTCGGTCATGGCGTCGGGCGAGGCGGGCAACGCCGAAATAACCCAAAAAGACGAAAGTTACGCGATGTTCGTCGGCGCTTTGACTGAGCTGCTGACAAAGGTGTCGCGCGGCATAGCCAAAGACGGCGAGGGCGCCACAAAACTCATGGAGTGCGTGGTTAAAGGCGCGCCAGACAAGGCGTGCGCCAAAAGGATTGCCAAAAGCGTCATCACTTCGTCGCTGCTTAAAGCGGCGGTGTTCGCTTCCGACGCCAACTGGGGCAGGATTCTCTGCGCGATAGGCTACGCCGAAGGCGACTTCGACGTGTCGAAAATCTCGGTGGACATTTCTTCCGCAAACGGCAGCGTGCGAGTGTGCGAAAACGGCTCGGGCGTGGATTTCAGCGAGGAGCAGGCAACGAAAGTGCTTGACCGGGACGAATTTACAATCACCGTCAACCTGTTTGACGGAAGCGCGGAAGCGACGGCGTGGGGCTGTGACCTGACGTACGATTACGTTAAAATAAACGCCGATTACCGCACCTGACGGAGTTTAATATGGATAACGCTCAAAAGGCGAAAGTGCTTGTAGACGCCTTGCCTTATATTAAAAAATACTACGACAAAACAATCGTCATCAAATACGGCGGCAACGCCATGACTAGCGAACATCTCAAAGAAGCCGTCATGCGCGACGTGGTGCTGCTGCAATCGGTGGGCGTTAAAGTCGTGCTGGTGCACGGCGGCGGTCCCGAAATCAACGAAACGTTGGACAAAATGAACATGCGGTCGGCTTTCGTGAACGGGCTGAGATACACCGATAAAGACACCGCCGAGGTAGTGCGCATGGTGCTGGCGGGCAAGGTCAACAAAAGCCTTGTCAGCCGCATAAACTCGCTTGACGGCAGCGCGATAGGACTGTGCGGCATAGACGGCAATATGCTGGAAGTCAGCAAAAAGACTGAGGACGGCGTGGATTACGGCTATGTCGGCGAAATTCAAAAGGTCAACGCCAAAGCCATAGTCAACTGTCTGAGCGACGGTTATATACCCGTCATCGCCACCATAGCGGCTGACAGGGAAGGCAATGTGTACAACATCAATGCCGACACCGCCGCCGCGCACATAGCGGCGGAACTCAAAGCGGAAAACCTCATTATGCTGACGGATATCGCGGGACTGCTCAAAAACAAAGACGACCCCGCCACGCTGATACCGAAAGTGTATGTCAGCGACGTGCCTTATCTCAAAAAGCAGGGCATAATATCCGGCGGCATGATTCCCAAAATCGACGGCTGCGTTGAGGCGGTGCGCCGCGGCGTCAGACAGGCGACTGTCATCGACGGCCGCATAGAGCACTCGATACTCATCGAAATGCTGTCAAACGAAGGTATCGGCACGCTGTTTACGCAGGAATAATTCACGGGTGGACATATGAGCATATTTCAGGACGACAAAGACTATATAATCGGGACGTACAAACGCTTTCCGCTGGTTCTGGTCAAAGGAAACGGCGCGGAAGTTTACGACGACAAAGGCGGCCGCTACATCGACCTCACCAGCGGCATAGGCGTCAATTCGCTGGGCTTTTGCGACGCCGGGTGGGTGAGCGCCGTGTCGGGGCAGGCGGCGGTTTTGCAGCATACCTCCAACCTTTATTATACTTTGCCTCAAATCGAGGCGGCAAAGACGCTGACGACGGCGACGGGGTATAAAAAGGCGTTTTTCTGTAATTCGGGCGCGGAAGCGAACGAGTGCGCCATTAAAATCGCCAGAAAATACAGTTTCGACAAATACGGCAGGGGCAGGCATAAAATCATTACCCTGACCGATTCTTTCCACGGCAGGACGATGACCACACTGACCGCCACGGGGCAGGAAGTGTTTCACAACTTTTTCTTTCCATTTGCCGAGGGATTCGAGTATTGCCCCGCCGGCGACGCCGCCGCGCTGGAAAAAGCGCTTACCGACGACACCTGCGCAGTGATGCTGGAATTCGTGCAGGGCGAGGGCGGCGTGAAAGAACTGGACAGGGCGTTTGTGGACGCCGTGTTTGAACTTTGCGGAAAAAAAGACGTGCTTGTCATCGCCGACGAAGTTCAGAGCGGCGTGGGCAGGACGGGCAGGCTTCTGACGTCGCAGGTGTTCGGCGTGAAGCCCGATATAACCACCCTCGCCAAAGGGCTTGGCGGCGGGTTGCCTGTGGGCGCCGTGCTGGTTAGCGAAAAAACGGCGGATGTTTTGGGTTATTCTCACCACGGCACGACTTTCGGCGGAAACCCCGTGGTCATGGCGGGCGTAAACGCCGTGCTCGAAAGAGTTAACGACGACGCGTTTCTCGCCGCCGTGCGTGAAAAGGGCGACTACATGAGAGAGCGTCTTAGCGGGCGCAGACACGTGGAGGAAGTTACCGGCATCGGCATGATGGTGGGGCTTAAACTCAAAGACGCGACCGCCGCCGAAGTAGTGGCGAAAGGTATCGAAAAAGGCGTGCTTATGCTCACCGCCAAAGACAGGGTGCGTTTGCTGCCGCCGCTGAACATAGACATGAAACTGCTTGCCGAAGCGATGGACGTCGCGGCGGCCATTCTTGACGAATAAGGAGAAGAAAAATGAAACATTTGCTTAAACTGCTGGACGTCAGCGAAAAGGAAATTCTGGAAATACTCAACCTTGCCGACCAGCTCAAATACGAGCGCAAACACGGCATTCCGCACAGACACCTGGAAGGCAAATCGCTTGGCATGATTTTTCAGAAAGCGTCGACAAGAACAAGGCTGTCTTTCGAAACGGGCATGTATCAGCTTGGCGGTCAGGCGCTGTTTCTCAGCAACAGGGACCTGCAAATCGGCAGGGGAGAGCCCGTCCAGGACACGGCAAGGGTGATGTCGAGATATCTCGACGGAATAATGATAAGGACTTTCGCGCAGCAGGAAGTGGAAGATCTGGCCAAATACGGCACCATTCCCGTCATTAACGGTCTGACCGATTTCTGCCATCCGTGCCAGATACTCGCCGACCTCATGACGGTGAGAGAAAAGAAAGGGTCTTTCGCCGGGCTTAAAGCCTGTTTCATAGGCGACGGCAACAATATGGCGAACTCGCTCATAGTGGGCTGCCTTAAAGTGGGCATGAAGTTTTCCATCGCCTGCCCGGACGGCTACCGACCTGACAGCCGCGTGTTGGATTTCGCCAAGGATTACGGCGACAAATTCACTCTGACAGACAACGTGCTCGAAGCCGCCGCCGACGCCGACGTGGTCATCACCGACGTGTGGGCGTCTATGGGGCAGGAAGACGAAAAAGCCAAGCGCGAAGCCGCTTTCAAGGGATATCAGGTGAACGACGGCGTCATGAAAGCCGCCCGCGGCGACGCCATGGTGCTGCACTGCCTGCCCGCCCACAGGGAAGAAGAAATCACCGCCAAGGTTTTCGAAGAGCACGCCGACGAGATTTTCGAGGAAGCGGAAAACAGATTGCACGCGCAAAAGGCCGTTATGGTCAAGTTGATGAAGGACTGACATATGGCTGAAATTTCCTTCCGTTTCGCTCAAAAGGGGGACGGCGAGCTGGTGCTGAATTTCATAAAAGGGCTGGCGGCATATGAAAACATGTCGGAGCGCGTCGTTGCCACGCCGTCGCTGCTGGAAGAATGGCTGTTCGAAAAAGGCACGGCAAAGGTGCTTATCGGTTCCGCGAATGGCGCGGACGTGGGGTTCGCGCTGTTTTTCGACAACTTTTCCACCTTTCTCGGCAGGGCGGGGATATATCTGGAAGACCTGTTTGTTCTGCCCGGACACAGGGGCAAAGGTTACGGAAAGGCGTTTCTCAAAAAACTGGCTTCCATCGCCGTGGAAAGCGGCCGCGGCAGGCTGGATTGGGCGTGTCTCGACTGGAACAAAAGCAGCATAGATTTTTATAAAGCCATGGGAGCGGAGGCGCTCGACGACTGGACGACGTACCGTCTGGAAGGAGAAACGCTTCTGCGCATGGCGAAAAAATAAAAACAAAAAGCGGAGCGTCGCTCCGCTTTTTGTTTTTTTGGGGGGACAAGTGTGTTGTACGGGGGTCATGACTTTGACCTCGGAATGATTATTGACGGTCAACGGTTTTTTATACCTCAGAGATAATATTTCAGCGCGTCAAGTTTATCTTCCTCGAAACGCAGCAGTTCTTTGGCAAGGTCAAGGCAGCAGTCGTCGGCAAGCGGCGAGCGTTTGAGCAGCCGCGCGAGGTCAATCACGCCCATTGTGGTGCCTTTAATCGTCATTTCGGCAATTCTGGCGTTATCGGCGCGTATGAGTTTGAGTCTGATGGAAGTTTCCACGAAAAATCTGCTGACGCCGCCCGGTTCTTTGATTTCGGCGCCGTTCAGCGCCGCCGTCTGCCTGACCCTGTTTATAAATTCGTCGTATTTCGCCGCCTGCCCGGTCAGCAGGTCTTTGAAAGATTTGTCTTTGACGTATTTCAACGTGACTTTTGTGGAGTGCGCCGCCATGGCGGCGTTGGACATTACGCCGCCCAGCACTTTTTTCCGCTCCGCCGTTTTGTTTATTGCCGCTGTTTGTTTAGTCGTCATACTGTTCTTCTCCTGATAAATCCAAAAATGAGTTGAGCCATTCGGCTGTTTCCTCGTCGGGTACGGTGATTTTGATGTTCATCTTTGCTCCTTCTGACAAAATTGTGCCCTCGCGGCGTTTTTTTATACCGTCCGCCGCCCGATAAAGTTGACAGCCGTTGTTTTTTGTGGTAAATTGTCATACGAGCCGCATAGTAAAGGTACCTAAGAGCCTTGCGCCACCTGAATAGCGAGACTGGGAAGAGGAGGTAAAAAAATGTACGCAATCGTAGAAAACGGAGGCAAACAGTACAAAGTGGAAAAAGACCAGGTTCTGTCCATCGAGTACGACAAGTCTGCCGAAGTCGGTTCGGAAATCGCTCTTGACTGCATCATGGTTGCCGACGGCGAAAAAATCGTCGCGGGCGACAAGGCGGGCAAAGCGACCGTTAAGGCTCAGGTCGTTTCTCACGGCAAAGGCGATAAAATCATTGTTTTCAAATACAAAGCAAAGAAGAATATTCGCAAAAAACAGGGCCACAGACAACCGTTCACGAAAATTAAAGTTACGGAAATTTCCGTAAAATAAAATGACGGATATCACAATCACTAAAAAGGCAAACCGCATTGTAAAGGTCGAGTGCTCCGGGCACACGGGCTACGGTGAAGAGGGCGAGGACATAGTCTGCGCGGCGCTGAGTTCGGTGGTGCAGACGGCGCTGATGGGTTTGCTGGCCGTGGCGAGAGTCAAGGTTGACTATCACCGCGACGACAAAAAAGGCACATTGACGTTTGCCCTTCCCGACGGGCTTTCCGAGGGGAAAAAGCATGACGCGGCGGTTATTCTCGACACTATGCTGTGCGGCGTCAGCGATTTGAGAGAGGGCTTTTCGGATTTTATCAATTTGGAGGTAACGAACCTATGATGTTTATGAATATACAGTTGTTCGCTCACAAAAAAGGTGTCGGCAGTTCCAAAAACGGCCGCGACAGCGAAAGTAAACGTCTGGGCGCGAAACGCGCCGACGGACAGTTTGTTCTTGCGGGCAACGTGCTTGTTAAACAGAACGGTACCAGAATACACGCGGGCAACAATGTAGGCGTAGGCAGCGACTACACTCTTTTCGCGCTAATTGACGGTGTCGTTAAATTCGAGCATAAGGGAAAAACGCAAAAACAGGTCAGTGTTTATCCTAACTAATGCGGGCGAAGGACGCGCACATTTCGAGGGTTTCGTAAAGGAACCCTCTTTTTTTATAATCGGTTATGAAGACAGAATACACAAAAGACGGCTTGCTTGTGAGCGGAGCGCTCAATTTCGACGTCGGGCAGACGCTTGAATGCGGGCAGATTTTTCGCTTCGAGAAGCGTGGCGAAGGGCTTTACACGGTATATTCCGCAGACAAAAAGGCTGAAACCGAGCAAAAAGGCGACACCGTCAGGATAACGACGGACAGCCCGGAGTATTTCCGGAAGTTTTTCGATTTGGACAGGGACTACTCATACCTCGAAAAAAAGTGCCGCGCCTATGACTTTCTGGGCGAGGCGTACGACTTCGGCAAAGGCATCAGGATACTAAACCAGAACCTTACGGAAATGATATTTTCCTTCATCATTTCGGCCAACAACAACATAAAGCGCATTCAGCTGATAATCGGCAGGATATGCGACGCCATAGGAAAAGACATGGGCGGTTACAAGGCGTTTCCCACGGCGGAAGCCATGGCGGCGCAGAGCCCGCTGTTTTTCAAGGAGATGGGCGCCGGATACCGCGCGGAATATCTGGCGGACACGGCAAAAGCGCTCGCCGGAGGTTTCGGCCTCGGCCGGCTTTCTTCAATGGACACGGCGGCCGCCAGAAAGAAACTGCTTTCGCTTAAAGGCGTTGGGCCCAAGGTGGCGGACTGCATTTTGCTGTTCGGGCTGAGAAAGTGCGATTCTTTTCCCGTGGACACGTGGATTGAAAAGGTGTATCACGAGTATTTCGAAACGGGGCTTAAAACCCGTGAGGAAATAGCGGCTTATCTTGTGGGACTGTTCGGCGACGACGCCGGAATGATTCAGCAATATCTGTTTTATTTTCAGCGTGAAAAGAGCCGAGCCGGGGCGTGAATGGCGGAAAAAAGTATAGACAAACGATATAAAAAGTTTTATTATATTTATTAAGATATTTTTTTGGAGGCTGTCATGAACAACCAGAACCGCATAGCCCTGTTTGTCGACATCGACAACATGCCGCTCGGCAAACAGCATATAGACAGAATCATTTCCCGGCTGGAAGAAAGCGGGGAAATAGCCTACGCCAAGTTTTACGGGGTCACGGACAGACGCCACAGGGACATCATCTGCGACATCGCCGCCAGGGGTTTTGAAATGGCGCCGCCGGTCAACCCGAAAAAGCGGGGCAGCACCAAGGTTTTCGACAACAGAATTCTGGTGGATTTGTGCGAACTCGTGTTTACAAACACATCGGTTTCGTCGGTGGCAATAGTAGCGAATCCGACAAACCTGGTGCATCTGTTCGCCAGACTGAAAAGGGAAGACGTGGGTATTTACGCCTGCGACAATCTGGACGACGACAGCCTTGCTTTTGTTGACGAAATTTTGCGTTTCGGCTATGACGACCCGAACACAGCGGCAAAGAAAAGAGCGGCGGAAGGCGAAAGAGAAAACGCCGGCGCTTTCAAAATAGTCACCAGACGCGACGAAGTCCCGTCTCCGGAAGACGCCGCCGAAGAAGAAGGCGAAGACGAAACCGCCGTCGAAACGGCTACTGACGCCGAAGACGAAACCGCGGAAACGGAAAGCGCGCCGGCGGAAGAAACGGAGGAATACGAAGAAGCCGCAGGCGAAGAGCCTGCCGCGGAAGCGGATCAACCGCCGGAAGAAGCCGCGGACGAAACCCCGTCCGAGGAACCACAAGCCGAGCAGCCGTCGGAAGAAAAGGCGGACGGTGAAGACGCCGACCTCGAAATTCTAAAAGAAATCCAGCGGATGAAAGAGGAAACGCCGTCGGACGACGACAAGGAAGACGCCGAACTGATTGAGAAAATCAAAAAACTGCTGGACGAATTCAACTGATTAAGCATATAAAAATTTTTATATAAAACTATTTATATAAATGCATGGAGGAACAAATGGCAAGAGTTATTTTTGAAACCGACAGATGCAAGGGATGCGGACTTTGCGTAATGGCTTGTCCCAAAAAAATCGTGCATATCAACGGTGACGTGGTAAACGCCATTGGCTACAACCCCGCCGAAGTGACCGATATGTCGCAATGTATCGGCTGCGCCATGTGCGCGACAATGTGTCCCGATTGCGTAATCGAAGTTAGGAGATGACAGGTATGGAAAAAGTATTGATGAAAGGCAATGAAGCCATTGCCGAAGCCGCGGTGAGAGGCGGATGCCGCTTTTTCGCGGGATATCCTATCACACCGCAAAACGAAATTCCGGAGTACCTTTCGGCGCGCCTGCCGGAAGTCGGCGGAACATTTATCCAGAGTGAAAGCGAAGTCAGCGCGATCAATATGATTTACGGCGCTTCCGCGGCGGGTTGCAGGGCGATGACGTCGTCGTCAAGCCCGGGCATCAGCCTTAAACAGGAAGGCATCAGTTACATCGCCTGCGGGCAGCTGCCTTGCGTAATCATCAACATGGTTCGCGGCGGCCCTGGCCTCGGCACTATTTATCCGGGACAGGCCGACTATTTTCAGGCGGTGAAAGGCGGCGGACACGGCGACTATAAACTTTTGGTTTATACGCCTGCCACCGTTCAGGAAGCCGTCGATATCACCTACAAGGCGTTTGACATGGCGGACAAATACCGCATTCCGGTGCTGATTCTCGGCGACGGTACCATCGGCCAGATGATGGAGCCTGTCGCGCTGCCTGAAATGAAAGACCCGTCCACCTTCCCTAAAAAAGACTGGGCGCTCACCGGCCGCAAAGACAGACCTAAAAACATCGTCAACACGCTGGATATGAATCCTGACAAACTCGAAGCCATAACGGACAGGCTGTTTGACGTTTATGAGCAGATAAGACAAAACGACGTGGAATACGAAGAATATATGTGCGACGACGCCGAAACCGTCATCGTGGCTTACGGTATCGTCAGCCGCGTGGCGAAATCCGCCGTCAACGAAATGCGCGCCAGGGGAGAAAAAGTGGGGCTCTTCCGCCCGATTACAGTTTCGCCTTATCCTGACAAGGCGATAGCCGCTCTGGCCGAAAAACCTTGCGTAAAGAGATTTTTCGTTTCGGAACTCAGCAAGGGGCAGATGGTGGAAGACGTGCGTCTTGCCGTCAACGGCAGAAAGCCGGTTGAGTTTTACGGCAGAACGGGCGGCCACGTAATCAATACCGAAGAACTTATCGAGGCAATCGAAGGAGGTAAACGTTAATGGAAGAGAAAGTTGTATTCAAAAGACCGGCTCTGCTGGAAAACGTGCCTTTGCACTATTGCCCCGGCTGCACGCACGGTATCGTGCACAGACTCATTGCCGAAACGCTTGAGGAACTGGGCGTGACCCAGGAAAACGTCATCGGCGTGGCGCCTGTCGGCTGCGCCGTGTTCGCCTATGACTACTTTACCTGCGACATGGCTGAAGCCGCCCACGGCAGGGCGCCTTCCGTCGCGACGGGCATCAAGAGAGTGCACCCTGACAAAGTGGTGTTTTCTTACCAGGGCGACGGCGACCTTGCCAGTATCGGTATGGCGGAAACCGTTCACGCCGCCGCGAGAAACGAAAACTTCACCGTTATATTCATAAACAACTCCATATACGGCATGACCGGCGGTCAGATGGCGCCGACTACGCTGCTCGGACAGTACTCGACCACCAGCCAGCACGGCCGCGATCCAAAACTCAACGGCTATCCGATACACGTCAGCGAAATGCTGTCGCAGCTTGTGGGTCCGCAGTATATCGAACGTGTTTCGACGCATGACGCCGCTCACGTGCTGCAAGCCAAAAAGGCAATCAAGAAGGCATTTCAGTATCAGCTGGAAGGCAAGGGCTTCTCGATGGTGGAAGTGCTCGTCGCGTGCCCGACCAACTGGAAGATGACGCCTGACAAAGCGGTGCAGTACATCAAGGACGAAGTTATGAAATTCTACCCTCTGGGCGTGTACAAAGACAGGGGCTAACGAGGTGAAATATGGGAAAATGTGAAATGATTTGCGCCGGTTTCGGCGGACAGGGCGTATTGAGCCTCGGAATGGTCGTCGCTTACGCCGGTATGTACGACGGAAAAGAAGTCAGCTGGCTGCCTTCGTACGGCCCTGAAATGCGCGGCGGCACGGCGAACTGCGCCGTTGTCGTCAGCGACACCGAAGTCGCCAACCCTATGGTCAGCAAGCCCGACATCGTAGTGGCGATGAACAAGCCTAGCGTCGCCAAATTCGTCGACGCCATTGTGCCGGGCGGGTATATGTTTATAAATTCGTCGCTCATCGACACTAAAGTGGACAGAAAAGACATCAACGTTGTTTACGTGGATACTTTCAAAATCGCTCACGACGGCGGCAACCCTAAGGGCACCAATGTCGTTATGCTGGGCGCCATAGTGGAAAAGACGGGCATAATAACAAAAGAAAACGCCAAAAAGGCTGTGGCGTACTCTTTCAAAGCCAAACCGAAACTTATTGACATCAACCTCAAAATGTTTGACCTTGGCTGTGAAAGCGTGAAATAAAGCCCTTGGCAAAAAAATCAAAAGGCAAAGACGAATGAAAGCGTCTTTGCCTTTTTTTAATTCTCGGCGCGTTGCATGTCTTATTAAATAAACTTTAATTTTATATAATATTTATATATTAACTTTAAGTTTATATACTTACGCCGAAATCAAAAGACGGCGTGTTTTTTTGGTTTTTCGCGGCATAGACATATGAGAGGGGATTATATGAAAGGCATATGGAAAGAATTTGCCGAAAAACTCGGCGTGCGCCTGGACATGGAAAACCGGAGTTACTGGGTGATTGACGGCGGCGACGTGGTCATCGAGGGGCACGGCGGCGTCAGAAGCGTGGGGCAGAGCGAAATTTCTTTTGTCTACGGCGGCGGTCTCCTGGTTATTTCGGGCAGCGGTCTGACGATAAAAAACATCTCCGGCGGGTTTGCCGTGGTGGGCGGCGAGATAAGCGGCGTCGCCGTGACTGAAAGGTGAGTATGAAACTTTGGATAAGACTGCGCGTCGAGGGGCTTAATATAGACAGGCAGTTTGCCAGAATGACAGGCAGCGGCGTCGCGGTGCGCGACGTCGACAGAAAGGGACACAAAACGCTGGAAATGAGCGTCATAAAGTCACAGAAGAGCAATGCTGTTGCTTTTTTCCCGCCGGAGTGTTATAATGTCACGGTAATAGGTGAAGTGGGTTTTGCGGCGGCGCTTTCCGCCGTAAAAAAACGGGCGGTTCTCGCGGCGTTGTGCGCGCTTTTCACCGTGTGCGTTTTTGTCATGGGCGGGTACGTGTGGCGTGTAGACATAGACGCGGGCGACGATACCGCCGCCGTCGTGTCGCTGCTCAGGCAAAACGGGCTGTGGATAGGCGCTGCGAAAAGCGGCATAGACCTTGACGCTGCGGAAAACCTGATATGCAACGGCCTGCCCGGCGTCAAATACGCGGTCGTGTCGCTGAAAGGCTCGACGCTGACGGTGAAGACGTACGCAAAGGAGACGCCCGCCCCGCAAATCGACCTCAACGATCCCGGGAGCGTTTACGCCGCCGCCGACGGCGTTATAACAAGAATGGTGGTTGTCAGCGGCACGCCAAGGGTAAGCGTGGGCGACGAGGTCAAAAAAGGACAGATGCTTATAGAGGGCGTGCGCACGTTTGCCGACGGCAGCGTTGAGCCGACGCGCGCCGTGGGCGAGGTTTACGCCGATGTTACGGCGACAGGCAGCGCCGTGTTTGACGAATACGTCACCCGTTTTGTAAAGACGGGTGAGTGCAAAGTGCGCCGCGGCGTGAGTTTTCTGGGGTATGACGGCACTAAAACGCCCGCGCTTTACGAGCACCAGATAGCCGAAAGCCAAAGCGTGACTTTGTTTCCGCTGCCGATAACCATAACTGTGACAAGGATATACAGGGCGGAGAGCGTCACGGAAAAATTGAATTTTGACGACTTCCGCGCCGAAATCAGGGAAAAGGCTCTTGCCGCCGCCCTGATGGCATGCGGGGCGGAAAGCGGCAGCGTTGTGTACGGAGAAATCAGAAACGGGGGCACGGTCACGGTGACGGCTGAAGTCACCGCGCGGCGCGCGATAGGCGTGTATGCCGTGAACCGATAGAAATACGGAGGATACATTGTCCAAATTCACAAAAACAATCGACGTGCCGAGTTTTGACGTGCTCGCGAAAGTGTTCGGTTCGCTGGACGAAAACGCCGACATAATATCGGGGGCGTTCGGCGTTGACATTGCGGGCAGAAACGGCAGCATCGGGATAAGCGGCGACGAGGAAGCGGTAAATACCGCGTGCGCCGCCGTGGAAAAACTCATGGACCTTATCGTCGCGGGCGACGCGGCCGACGCCACAAAGGTGGCATACGTGTGCGACTGCGCGAAACAGGGCAAACTTGCCGAACTTGACGGATTGCTTACCGAGGCGGTGGCGGTCACCCACCGCGGCAAGGTGATAAAGAGCAAGACGGTGGGGCAGAAGAAATACGTCGAAGCCATCAGAAAACACACGGTGGCGTTCGGCGAGGGTCCCGCCGGAACGGGGAAAACATATCTCGCGGTGGCGCTGGCGGCGTCGGCGTACAAAAACAAAGAGGTCGACAGAATAATCCTGACCCGTCCCGCCGTGGAAGCGGGCGAAAAACTCGGGTTTCTGCCCGGCGATTTGCAGGAGAAGGTCAATCCGTATCTGCGGCCGCTGTATGACGCGCTGCAGGAGATGTTCGGGCTGGATACCTATCAGAAACTGATGGAAAAGGGCGCGATTGAAATCGCTCCGCTGGCATATATGCGCGGACGTACCCTCAACAACGCTTTTGTCATTCTGGACGAGGCGCAGAACACCACCTGCGAGCAGATGAAGATGTTTCTGACAAGGTTGGGCGAGGGCAGCAAGATGGTTATCACCGGCGACCTGACCCAGGTGGACCTGCCCGCCGAAAAGAAAAGCGGTCTGCGCCACGCCATGACCGTGCTGAAAGACGTCGAAGGCATTGCCGTAAGACGTATGACGCAGAAAGACGTGGTAAGGCACCGTCTGGTGCAAATGATAGTTGAGGCTTATGAAAAAGCCGAAAAAAGACAGTGAGGAACAATGTTTAAAAAATTTTATCTGAGCAAAAAAGAAGTGACGAATACGGTGGCGGCGATGGCGTTGCTGTTCGCGCTGACAAGCGTTATTTGTTATTTCGTGTATTTGTTCGGCGACGACCTGACTGCATGGCAATGGGTGAGATTTCTCGGAGTCAATCTTCTGCTTGTCGCCGTGTTCGGGATTTATCTGTACTGCGCCGATATCGAAATACTTCACAGCGCCAAGAAACTTTACGCCATATGCCTGATTATGGTGTTCGGCCTTGCCGTTTATGTCATCATTGACAAATGGGTATCGCCTTACGCCGTGCCGTACGCCTTTATACCGCTGACCTGCGGGCTTATTTTCAGCCGCAAATCGGGCTTTATTTCTTCGCTTATAATCGTCATGTCCATGTTTTTCGGACAGGCGTTTTCCGAAATAGTCACGACGTCGTACATTCCGCTGTTTGTAGGCGTGTGTTCGTCCATTTTGTCGTCGTATATGCTCAGCAACCAGAACAAACGCATCAACTACATAGGCGTGGCGGTGGTGCTTGCCGTGCTCACATGCCTAAGCAATCTTATGCTTACGCTTGCGGTGGACGAAGAAGCGAGCCTGCTGTTTGTCGTCGTTTACAGTCTGCTGAGCGGTCTTGTGTCGGTGGCGCTGTTTATGCTGGTCGTGCCTGTGCTTGACAGCATATTCAACTTTGTCACGGACTTCCGGCTGGCGGAACTCACCGCGACGGACGCCCCGCTCATGAAGCGCATGTTCGAGGAGGCGCCGGGCACATTCAACCATTGCCTTACGGTGGCCAATTACACCGAGGCGTGTGCCAGCGCGATAGGCGCGAACACCTATCTGGCGAGGGCGGCGGCTTATTACCACGATATAGGCAAACTCAAAAATCCGCAGTATTACAGCGAAAACCAGACAGACGGGCACAACCCGCATGACGAGATTACGCCCGAGCTGTCCACGTCGCTTATCAAAAAGCACGTTTCCAACGGACTGCTCATAGCCAAGGAATACCGCCTGCCGGACATGTTCGGCGTTTTTATAAAAGAACATCACGGTACAATGCCGATACAGTTCTTTTACAGCAAAGCGCAGAAATATACCGACGGCACTTTGGACGACACGGGCTTCCGTTATGACGGACCTACGCCGTCCAACAAGATTTCGGCGATACTCATGATTTGCGACGCCAGCGAGGCGGCGCTCAGGGCGCTGTCGGTGGACGACAGAATGAAAGCCGAGCAGATTGTCGGCAATATCATAAACGACAGGCTCAAATATCACCAGTTTGACAACTGCGATATCACGATGAAAGAACTCAACATCATTAAAGAAACCATCGTGACAGTGTATGTCGGCATCAGCCACAAGAGGATAGTTTATCCTAACCAGAAAAAGAACGATGAAAGTAAAGCTGAGTAACGCGCCGCGCGGCTGCGGGAAACTGCTGAAAAGGGTGGCGGACGGGGCGGCATCCTTCCTGGGACAGCCGGACTGCCTGAGCGTGACGGCGGCGTTTGTCGGCGCCGACGAAATAAAGTCGCTCAACGCCGCGTACAGAAACGTCGACAAAGTTACTGACGTGCTGAGTTTTCCGTCGATTGAAAACGACGGGCACGGGGTGATAGTTCCGTCGGAACATCCTTTCGAAACCGACCCGAAGACAGGTCTTTTGGACATAGGGGACATATTTATCTGCCACGACGTGGCGAAAGCCCAGGCGAAAGAATACGGGCACGGCATTGAAAGGGAAACGGCGTTTTTGTTTCTGCACGGGCTGCTTCATCTTTTGGGGTATGACCACATGACGGCAATTCAGGAAGAAGAAATGACGGCGGCGCAGGAAAGCATACTGTCGGCGCTGGATATACAGAGGTAATATGGAAAATTTCAGGTCGGGCTTTATCGCCCTGGTGGGAAAACCAAACGCGGGGAAATCCACTTTGCTTAACTCGCTGGTCAGGCAGAAAGTGTCAATCGTCAGCCCGAAACCGCAGACAACGCGCAACAAGATTCTGGGCATATGGACGCAGGACGACTGCCAGATGGTGTTTGTGGACATGCCCGGCATAATCAAGCCCAAAAACACGCTGGGCAAATATATGGAAAAGAGCATCGACAGCGGCGTGAGAGACGTCGATTGCGTGGTTTTCGTCACAGACGGGCACAAAGGCATATCCGATGACGACGTCGCTCTCATGACCAGATATTCGGCGGGTGGCGCGCCTATGGTGGTGGTCGTTACCAAGACGGATATCTGTCAGCCCGAAACGCTCATGACCCAGCTCGCCAAACTCAACGGACTGCCGTTTGTCGGCGAGGTTTACTGCGTGAGCGCGAAACGCAATAAAAACATCGACATGCTCAAAGACGGGCTTAAAAAATACCTCAAAGACGACGTGAAATATTTTGACGACGACGACGTTACCGACAAATCGCAGAGGTTTCTCGCCGCGGAGATTATCAGGGAAAAAATCCTTTTGCTGTGCGACGACGAAATACCGCACGGTGTGGGCGTGACCATAAACAAGATGACTTACGACAAAGTCAAAAAAATGTGGGATATCGACGCCAACATTATAGTGGAAAAAGCCAGCCACAAACCCATTATCATTGGCAAACAGGGCAGAATGCTTAAACAAATAGGTTCTTACGCCAGAGAAGGGCTGGAAAAAATGCTGCAGGCGAAAGTTTATCTCGCGCTGTGGATAAAGATAAAGGAAGACTGGCGAAACAGCGACTTTATGCTTAAAGAAATAGGCTACGACAAAAAGGAACTGTGATTTACAAAAAACCGTAAATAATAACGGCGTTTCCCGCGCATACTGTCTGTAAGGGGGCGCATTATGAAAAATCACGACGCCGACGTAGTCTGGAAACTGTTTGAGAGCACGGGAAACCCCGTGTATTATTGCCTGTATGAACGGCTCAGGGAAAAATGACGGAAATCGTAACCGACGCCGTCGTGCTGCGCGCGATGGATTTCAGGGACAACGACAAAATAATATTTTTGCTTTCGCCGACGGAAGGTAAAATCTCCGCCGTGCTGAAAGGCGTGAAAAAGGCTGCCGCAAAACTCAAATACGCGGGAGAGCCTTTTTGTTTTGCCGAGTTTACGCTGGCAAGGCGGGGCGGCATGGCGACTGTAGCCGGCTGCGCCCAGAAAGAGAGCTTTTTCGGGCTGCGGCAGGACGTGGAAGCTTATTACTGCGGCAGCGCCGTAATGGAAATAGCCTCGGTATTTTCAGCCGAGGGGCAGGGCGACCCCGAACTGTTCGGCGACGTCATACGCGCGCTGGAAAGGCTTTCGGAGGGCGGCGACAAAAAAATCACGCTGATAACTTACATACTCGCCGTGCTGGAAAACTTCGGGCAGAAGCCGGTCTTCGGCCGTTGCGCCGAGTGCGGCGCGATTAACCCCGCGTTTTTCGATTTTTCCGCCGGCGGCGCGCTTTGCGCCGCTCACGCCGGACCTTACGCTTCTTCTCTTGACGCCGCCGCCGACAAAGTCATCGCCGCCGCCGACGAATATTCCGACAGACCCGGCGCCTACCGCTGCGGCGACGTGCCGGCAAAAAAAGCGCTCGCGCTTCTGGCGGATGTGTTTTCGCGCAACTTCAAAAAAATCAAAAGCCTTGAACAACTTTTGCTGCTGTGAGCCGGACGTCTGCCGTCCGGCTGTTTTTTTGCTAAAAATTTCTATTTAGCATTGATTTTTTTTATTTTATACACTAAAATATATTTAGTGAAAATTGTAATTCAATTCACAAGGAGAGTATTATGACCAAGTACGTTTACATGTTCAGCGAAGGCAACGGCTCCATGAGAGAGCTGCTGGGCGGCAAAGGCGCCAACCTCGCGGAAATGAGCAACCTCGGTTTGCCTGTTCCGCAGGGCTTCACCATCACGACGGAGGTCTGCACCAAGTATTACAACGAGGGCAGGGCTTTGTCAGACGACGTAAAAGAACAAATCTTCGAGGCTCTCGCCAAAATCGAAGAGATGACGGGCAAAAAACTCGGCGACAACAAAAATCCGCTGCTGGTTTCGGTGCGTTCGGGCGCGAGAGCGTCGATGCCGGGCATGATGGACACCATTCTCAACCTGGGTCTTAACGACGAAGTGGTTGAAGTCGTGGCGAATCTGACGGGCAATCCGCGCTTCGCGTATGACTCCTACCGCAGATTTATACAGATGTTTTCCGACGTCGTTATGGAAGTTGAAAAAGCCAACTTCGAAAAAATAATCGACGCCATGAAAGAAAAGAAAGGCGTGAAACTCGACACCGAACTTGACGCCGACGATATGAAAGAACTTGTAAAAGAGTTCAAGGCTTATTACAAACAGGCGAAGGGCAGCGAATTTCCGCAGGACCCGAAAGAACAGCTCATGGCGGCTATCCTTGCCGTGTTCCGTTCTTGGGACAACCCGCGCGCCATTTATTACAGAAGAATGAACGACATTCCGTCCAGCTGGGGCACCGCCGTCAACGTGCAGTCGATGGTATTCGGCAACATGGGCGACGACTGCGGCACCGGCGTGGCGTTTACCAGAAACCCGGCTACCGGCGAAAAGGCGCTGTTCGGCGAATATCTGATGAACGCTCAGGGCGAAGACGTCGTTGCCGGTATCAGAACGCCTCTTACGATAGGCGAACTGGCAAAACAGAATCCGGAAGTGTTCAAACAGTTTAACGAAATATGCCGGATTCTCGAAGACCACTATAAAGACATGCAGGACATGGAGTTTACCATTGAAAAAGGCAAACTTTACATGTTGCAAACCAGAAACGGCAAACGTACCGCGGTCGCGGCTCTCAAAATCGCCATAGACCTTGTGAAAGAGGGCAAGATTACCGAACAGGAAGCGCTGATGAAAATCGAGCCAAAGCAACTCGACACCCTGCTTCACCCGCAGTTTGACGCCGATTCTCTCAAAAACGCGAAACCTATCGCCAAAGGGCTTCCGGCTTCCCCGGGCGCCGCTTGCGGCAAGGCCTATATGACGGCGGAAAAAGCCGTTGCCGCCGCCGAGCAGGGCGAAAAGGTGCTTATCGTCCGTCTGGAAACCTCTCCTGAGGATATCGAGGGCATGGCGGTTTCGCAAGGCGTGCTCACGGCAAGGGGAGGCATGACTTCACACGCCGCCGTTGTGGCAAGGGGCATGGGCACCTGCTGTGTGTCCGGCTGCGGCGACTTGACGGTCAACGAGGAAGAAGGCACCTTCTCCATCGCCGGCAAACTTTATCATGAGGGCGATATTCTGTCGCTGGACGGCAGCACGGGCAACGTGTACGACGGCGAAATCAAGACCGTTGACGCTTCAATCGGCGGTGACTTCGGCATCATCATGGATTGGGCCGATAAATACAGGGCGCTGCATGTGCGCACAAACGCCGACACCCCGCGCGACGCCGCTACCGCCGTCAGATTCGGCGCGGAAGGCATCGGTCTCTGCCGCACGGAGCATATGTTCTTTGAGGCGGACAGAATCATGGCGGTGCGTGAAATGATTATCGCCAAGACGGTGGAAGGCAGAAAAGCCGCTCTCGCGAAAATCCTGCCTATGCAGAGAGGCGACTTTGAGGCTATCTACAAGGCAATGGCCGGCAGACCTGTCACCATTCGTTTCCTTGACCCGCCTCTCCATGAATTCTTGCCTCACACCGAAGAGGAAATGGCTCAGCTGGCGAAAGAAATGAACCTTCCGCTTGACGAAATCAAAGCGACCGTTTCTTCGTTGCACGAATTTAACCCTATGCTTGGTCACCGCGGATGCCGTCTGTCGATAACCTATCCTGAAATAGCCGAAATGCAGACGAGAGCGGTAATCGAAGCGGCAATCAATGTCAGAAAAGAAACCGGCTGGAAAATCGTCCCTGAAATTATGATTCCGCTGGTCGGCGAAGTCAAAGAACTCGAATACGTCAAAGGTGTCGTCGATAAAACCGCGCAAGAAGTAATGAAGGAAAAAGACATGCAGCTGGACTACATGGTCGGCACCATGATAGAAGTGCCTCGCGCGGCGCTCACCGCCGACGAAATAGCCGAACAGGCGCAGTTCTTCAGCTTCGGTACCAACGACCTGACGCAGACGACTTTCGCTTTCTCGCGTGACGACGCCGGCAAGTTCCTCAACGACTATTACGACAAGAAAATTTTCGAAAACGACCCGTTCGCCAGAGTTGACCAGGTTGGCGTGGGCAAACTGATTAAAATAGCCATCGACGGCGGCAGAGCCACCAGACCTGACATCAAACTGGGCGTCTGCGGCGAGCACGGCGGCGACCCGAGTTCGGTGGAATTCTTCCACAATGTGGGTCTCGACTATGTGTCCTGCTCGCCTTACCGTGTTCCGCTGGCGAGACTGGCTGCGGCACAGGCCAACATCAAAAACCCTAGGTCACTCAGCGGCAAGATTAACAAAGCCGTGAAGAGCATCAAAAACCTGTTTAAGAAATAATAAACAGCCTTAAAAAAACAGAGCGAACCCGTTCCGTCGGAACGGGTTTGTTTTTTTGCCTTAAAACCGTGCTGCCGGAACGAGGCTTGCGCCGCCGCGGCAACCGTGTTATAATGCCCGCGGCGGCAAAGGATATAGGAGGGGCGTAAAATGGAGTGGAAAAAATTTCTGCTTGACAACATTGACAGACTGCGCGTCACGGAAAAAGGACGGGACAGAGTAGGGAAAAATCTGCGCGACGGCACAGACGTTCTGGAATACTGCAAGCAAAAAATCGCCGATGTGAACAGCGTCGTTTACCGCCAGGGCAAAAATCTGTATTGTGAAACCGACGGTCTGACAATCACCGTCAACGCTTCTTCCTTTACGATAATTACCGCGCGCGTCAGCGGTGCGGGGTGTAGTCCTAAACGATTCGGCGCGGCTGAAAAAGAAAAAACCGTAAGGCGCTGGTTCGGCATGTGGACGGAAGGGCGGCGCGACGACCTCCGCGGGATTTTCAGCGACGACGTCGTTTACACTGAAAGCTGGGGACCGCGTTACGAAGGCTTAGACCGTGTGCGTCTGTGGTTTGACGAGTGGAATACGCGCGGCAGGGTGGACGTTTGGGACATAAAATGGTTTATGCACGGCGGTGAACGCACAGTCGTCCGCTGGTATTTCGAAAATACCATGGGCGGCGGCGCGCAGGAAAAATTCGACGGCGTGTCGGTGGTTGTGTGGAAGGACTGCAAAATTCTTTGCCTGACGGAATTCGGCTGCTCGGCGGATAATTACGACCCGTATGAAAACGGCGGAGAGCCGGTGTTCAGGCACGCGGAACATTTGTGGTTCTGACAAAAAATTTTAAAAATCCGCCCAAAAGGGGTTGACAAACGGGAAGCCGCGGCATATAATACCCTTGAACAGTTGAAGAATTGTTCAAATGAAAAAAGATGAAAGAAGATTTGACGAGAAAAGAGCGGGACGAAAAGAGCGTAAGGGACGCGTTGCCGGGCGACGACGCCATATATAACGTGGCGCAGTTGTTCAAGGTTTTCGGCGACCCGACGAGAGCCAAAATACTCAGTTGTTTGCAGGTCATGCCCATGAACGTGGGCGAAATCGCCGAAGTGGTGGATATGAGCATATCCGCCGTGTCGCACCAGCTGAGAGTGCTCAGAAGCGCGAAACTCGTCCGCGGCGAGAAACTTGGCAAAGAAGTCAAATATTCGCTTGACGACGACCACGTTACGCAGATTCTGCAATGCGGTTTGGCGCACGTGGACGAAGAACGGCAGTAACAGCGGGGCTCCGCCCCGTTATTTAACGGGAAATATTTGAATAATTGTTCAATAAACTAAACGTTCAAATTTTCATCGACGACGGAGGAAACATTATGAAAAAGACATTCAGAATGCGTGATTTGGACTGCGCCAACTGCGCCGCCAAAATGGAAAGGGCAATCAACAAAATCGACGGCGTTAACCAAGCGACGATTAGTTTTATGACACAGAAACTCATTATCGACGCCGACGAAGCCAGGTTTGAGGAAATCATGGAGCAGGTTGTCAAAGCCTGCAAAAAGGTGGAATCGGGCTGCGAAATAGTGAGATGACGGTGTTTTATGAAGTCACTGAGCAAAAAGGAACGTAAAAATCTCATACGCATAATCATCGCTTTGGCGGCTTTCGTCATTGTTTTTGCGCTGGACAAAATCATCACGCTGGCGGAGGTGTTCGGCGGCGAGGGGGGCTGGCTGTTTCCTTTCGCGCTTTATCTGGTGATTTATCTGGTCATAGGTTACGACGTGCTGTGGCGCGCGGTTACCAACATCTGCCACGGCCAGGTGTTTGACGAAAACTTCCTTATGTGTATTGCCACCGTCGGGGCGTTTGCCCTTGCCATATACAGGGGCGTGACGGGGCAGGCGATAGAGGGCTTTGACGAAGCGTGCGCCGTGCTGCTGTTTTATCAGGTGGGCGAGTTTTTCCAGACATACGCCACGGGTAAATCCAGAAAGTCTATTTCGAAACTCATGGATATACGCCCGGATTACGCCAACGTGCTGCGCGGCGGCAGAACCGAACGCGTTTATCCCGACGAAGTCGCCGTGGGCGAGACAATAGTCGTCAACCCGGGTGAAAAAGTGCCGATGGACGGCATTGTGGTGAAAGGGCAGACGACGCTCGACACAAAAGCGCTGACCGGCGAGTCTTTGCCGAGAGACATAGGCGAAGGCTGCGAAATCATCAGCGGCAGCGTCAACATGACTTCGCAAATCGAAGTGGAAGTGAAAAAAGAGTTTTACGACTCGACCGTGTCGAAAATTCTCGACCTGGTGGAAAACGCCGCGGCGCAAAAATCCAAGGCGGAAAATTTCATCACCAAGTTTGCCAAATATTACACGCCGATTGTCGTCATTGTGGCGGCACTGCTTGCCGTCGTGCCGGGGCTGGTCACGGGCGACTGGTCCACATGGATATACCGCGCGCTGAGCTTTCTGGTAGTGTCGTGCCCGTGCGCCCTGGTGATATCCATTCCGCTGTCGTTCTTCGCGGGGATAGGGGCGGCGTCGAGATACGGCATATTGGTGAAAGGCTCGAACTATCTGGAAAAATTCAACAACGCGGATATATTCGTGTTTGACAAAACCGGCACGCTGACAAAAGGCAATTTCGCCGTAACGGAAGTGCTGCCGGCGGACAAGAAAGAAGAAGTGCTGGCTCTTGCCGCCGTGGCGGAAAAAGACTCGGCGCACCCGATAGCGGTATCGATACGCGAGTGTTACGGCAAAGAGGCTGCCGGCGGATACACCCTTACAAACATCGCCGGGCACGGTGTCGTTGCGAGCAAAGGCGGAGACGTGATTTGCTGCGGCAACGAAAAACTCATGCGCGACAAGGGCATAGATTTCAAAGAGCACCCGGGCGTGGGCACGGTGGTGTACGTCGCCAGAAACGGAAAGTTCGAGGGCTCGCTTCTCATTGCCGACCAAATCAAGGAAGAAGCCGCGCCAATGGTGCGCGAACTGACGGACATGGGCTGCGCAACGGTAATGCTGACGGGCGACAACGACGCCATAGCAAGCAGGGTCGCGGCGCAAATAGGTGTTACGTCGTACAAGGCGTCGCTGCTGCCGCAGGACAAGGTCACGGAAGTGGAAAAAATGCTTGCCGCAAAGAAAGACGGCGACGTGCTGTGCTTTGTGGGCGACGGCATAAACGACGCGCCGGTGCTTATGCGCTCGGATATCGGTATAGCCATGGGCGGCGTGGGCAGCGACGCCGCGATCGAGGCGGCGGACATAGTGCTTATGCACGATCAGCTGAAAGGCATTTCGCTGGCGAAACGCATCGCCAGAAAGACGATGGCGATAGTCAAGGAAAATATCGTGTTTTCACTCGTTATTAAAATAGCGATACTCGCGCTGTCGGCGCTTGGCATAACAAACATGTGGTTTGCAGTGTTCGGCGACGTGGGCGTGGCGGTGCTGGCTATTCTCAACGCCATGCGCGTCAACTCCAATTATCACAAAAAGTCGCCGGGCGCTTTGCCCGAGGCGGCGTGAAATAAAACAAAACGCGGCGTTACGCCGCGTTTTTTTGTTTGCCGTTTGTCATTCATTTACACCGCGTGGCAGCAGGTTGCTGACGTATGGGGTTTTGCCCGCCGTTACGTCGTCGTAAAACTTTTGTTTTGCGTCTATATAAAAAAGGCATTCGTCTATCGTCCGCCTTTCGCGGAGCAGCAGCGCTTTTTTTTCGTCAAGCATTTTTTTCCGCTGCGGTATGGTGCTTTGCCCTTCGAGACACATTTCCGTGTACGCCAGCATTTCGTTTATGCCCATGCCGCAGTTTTTAAGGCAGTTCAGCCCTTTTATCCATTCCACATCCCTGTCGTCAAACACGCGATAATTGTTTTCGCCGCGTTTTACGTTTGGCACGAGCCCTTTGTTGCAGTAGAATTTGAGTGTTTCGTATGTAAGCCCCGTCATTTCGCAAACTTTTTTCATCGTATACATAAAAAACCTCGTGAAATTTATGAAAAGTTCTTGACCGGTAGTAACTACCGAGTTTTACAATTTCATTATAAATCGGCGGATTGAATCCGTCAAGGAGGTTTTTATGGAATATATCACTTTGAACAACGGAGTCAAAATTCCGCAGCTGGGGTTCGGCGTTTATCAGGTGCCGAAAGAAGAATGCCAACGCTGCGTTCTTGACGCCATAAAGGCGGGTTACAGGCATATCGACACGGCGCAGTCGTACTTCAACGAGGCGGAAGTGGGCGACGCCGTTTCAAAATGCGGCGTACCGAGGGAAGATTTGTTTATCACCAGCAAGGTGTGGATAGATAATTACGGATACGAAAAGACGAGAAAGAGCGTGCTTGCCGGCATAGAAAAACTTAAAAGCGGCTATATCGACCTTATGCTGCTGCACCAGCCGTTCGCCGACTATTACGGCGCGTACAGGGCGCTGGAAGACCTTTACAAAGAAGGCAAAGTCAGGGCTATCGGCGTCAGCAACTTCGCGCCCGACAGACTGGCGGACATAGCGCAGTTCAACGAAATCAAGCCCGCCGTCGACCAGGTGGAAATCAATGTTTTCAACCAGCAGAAAACGGCTTTGGATAACATGGAAAAACGCGGCATTCACGCCGAGGCGTGGGCGCCTTTCGGCGAGGGCAAAAACGGAATGTTCACCAACCCGACGCTTACGGCAATCGCCGCCGCCCACAAAAAGAGCGTGGCGCAGGTCATTTTGCGCTGGCTTGTCCAAAGGGGCGTAATCGCTCTGGCAAAATCGCTCCGCGCCGACCGCATGGCGGAAAACATCGCCGTGTTCGATTTTGAGCTGACCGCCGCCGAAATGGAGGAGATAGCGGCGCTCGACACCGGCAAGAGTCTGTTTTTTGACCACCGCGCGCCGGAGACCGTCGACTGGTTTGCCGACCTGATTGTCAAGAGAAGACAGCTGCTGTGATAAAACGACGCTTCGGCGCCGTTTTTGGTTATTTTAAGCAAACCGTTGTTGTCTTTGCCGCCGTGTGGTAAAATACGGGTGAGGTGCGTTATGTTTGAACAAATGAAAGAAATCACCTATAAAAAAGAAGCGGAGTTTTTGTCGCCTTACGCGTGCTTTTCGCAAAACACGGCGGGGCGCGACAGACCCGAGGAAAGCTGCCCGATGCGCACGGAGTTTCAGCGCGACAGGGACAGAATAATGCATTCAAAGGCATTCCGTCGGCTTAAAAACAAAACGCAGGTGTTTCTGGCGCCACAGGGCGACCACTACCGCACGCGCATGACCCACACGCTGGACGTCATGCAGATTGCCCGCAGCATAGCGCGGGTGCTGCGCCTCAACGAGGATTTGACCGAAGCTATCGCTTTGGGGCACGACCTGGGGCACACGCCTTTCGGCCACGCCGGCGAACGCACGCTGAGCAGGCTGTCCGGCGGGAAGTTCCGCCACAACGAGCAGTCGGTGCGCGTGTGCGAAGTCATTGAAAAGGACGGCAGGGGACTCAACCTGACCAAAGAAGTCAAAGACGGCATACTCAACCACCGTTCGGGCGGAAAACCGTCCACGTTGGAAGGCAAAGTGGTGATGTTTGCCGACAAGATAGCCTATGTCAACCACGACATCGACGACGCCATACGCGCCGGCGTGCTGAAAGAAGGGGATTTGCCGAAGGGATATATTTCCGTGGTGGGCGAAACGCCCACTAAACGCATAAACAACACGATACTCGCCATTTACGAAAAAAGTAGCGGCAAGCCTTTTGTGGAGATGGACGAAAAAATGGCTACTGCAATGGCGGAACTGCGCAAGTTTATGTTCCAAAACGTCTACACCGAAAAGAGCGGCAACAGCGAAAACGAAAGGGCGGACAGATTGCTGGAAATACTCTTTAACCGCTTTGCCGCCCATCCCGAGGAAATGCCGGAGTTTTTCGTGGGGCTTATGGATAAATACGACAAAGTCACTGTCATCTGCGACTATCTCGCCAGCATGTCGGACACATACGCGATAAATCTTTTCAACGACCTGTTTGTGCCCAAACGCTGGGTGGTGCTGTAGCAAAACGCTTCCGAAAGGAAGCGTTTTTTGATTTTTCTATTTATCTGAAAGCAACGTTCACAAAAAAAGCCGCCCGGCGGGCGACTTTTTTGCGCGGGCAAAAAATTTGAAAAAATTTTGCGAAAAAACAAGGAGTTTTTGAAATTTCGGTGTATTTATATATTGATGGATAAAAACGACGCTTGGTTTAATTTTATGGAAGAACTCCGTTCGCGCAGCGATCTGGTGTCGGTTGTGAGTTCTTACGTCAATCTTGACAGAAAGGGCAACAGGTTTTGGGCGTGCTGTCCTTTTCATCATGAAAAGACGCCGTCGTTTTGCGTTTCGCCGGAAATGCAGCGGTATAAATGCTTTGGCTGCGGCGAAAGCGGCGACGTGATTAAATTTATCGAAAAATACGAAAACGTTGATTTTATGTCGGCGGTGGAACTGCTCGCCAAGCGCGCGGGGCTGGAAATGCCGAAGCTCAGGGGCGACAAAGGTTTGCAGGAGAAGAAAAAGCGCAAGCAGGCAATGGCAGAGATTTGCCTTTTCGCCGCGAAATTTTACCGGAGCAATCTCATGACGAAAAACGGCGCTTTCGCCGTGGAATATCTCAAAAACAGGGGGCTTGACGACAGAACAATCGCCCGTTTCGGGATAGGGCTGTCGCCCGACTGGGACGCGCTTGTCACCGAACTCGAACAGCGCGGCATGGACGTCGGTCTGGCGTATGAGTGCGGCGTTCTGGACAAGCGCACCAGCGGCAGATATTTCGACGCCATGGGCGAGCGGCTGATTATACCCATCATCAACGCCATGGGTGAAGTCATCGCTTTCGGCGGCAGGTCGATGAAAAAGGAAATCGATTTTGCAAAATACAAAAACACAAAACAGACGGAACTGTTTGACAAAAGCAAAAATCTGTTCGGTATCAATCTTGTTTCCAAAAAGAAAAAGAAGAGCGGTTTGGACAGAATCCTTGTTGTGGAAGGCTATATGGACGCCATCGCCCTGCACCAGGCGGGGTTCGATTTTGCCGTTGCAAGCATGGGCACGTCGCTTACAAAAGAGCAGGCGCGGCTTATGAAGAGATACGCCGACAGGGTTTACATATGTTACGACGGCGACGCCGCCGGCACCAAGGGCACGCTGCGCGGGCTGGAAATCCTCAAAGCCGAAGGGCTGGAAGTGCGCGTCATGTCCATGCCCGACGGCATTGACCCCGACGAACTCATTCTGAAATACGGCAGGGAGGCTTTCGGCAAAGCCATGGACGAGGCTTTGCCGCTTACCGACTACAAACTCGCCGTGGAAAGGAAGAAATACGATTTCGACCGCGGCACCGCCGCCGACAGGGAAGATGCCAAACGCAAATACACCATGGCGGCGCTGGATATCATATCTTCGCTGGACAATCTGGTGGAAGCCGAAAGTTACATCATCAAACTGTCGAAAGAAACCGGGTTCAGCCCAGATTGGCTGAAACAGTCGCTCACCGTCAGGGAAGCCGACGCCGTAGCGGTGACGGATACCGCAAGGAGCGGCGAAGAGCAAATGGCTCCGCTGAACCGGTATGACAAAGCGCTGTATTTCATTTTGGCTTGCATGCTGGCGGGTGAAGAGTACGCGGTAATAGATTTCGAGCCGGTTACCAACGACGTTTTTCTGAAAGAATCTTTCAGATACGTCGCCGAATGCGCCGCGCAGGGCAAAAAACCCGTGCCGTCTGTGCTTGCCGACATATTCGACGGGCAATACTCCAAAAATCTGGATTATCTGGCGGATACGGTATTTTCCACCACGCTGGAAAACAAAAAATACTTCACCGACTGCGTGAAACTGGTCAAAAAGAAGTATATTGCCGATGAAATAAACCGCCTGTCGAACGAATACACAAAAGAAGCCGACAACGGCAGGCGGAGCGAAATCGCCGCCGAAATCCAGCGGCTTTCGGCGGAAACGAAAAAATTATGACAAGAGATAAAGGGGACAGACTTTTTATGATTGTAAATCAACAGACAGCCGAACAACTTCTCAGTGAAATTCAGCCGCACGTTCAGGAAAAGGGCTATATCACTTTTGACGAGCTGGAAAACAAAATCGAAAGGCTTTTCAAAGACGTGACGCCGGAACAGAACGCCGAACTGATTAAAATCATCGAGGACAAAAACATCAACATAACCGAGATGCCGACAGACGACGTCAGCAACGAGGCTCTGACGGCGGGCGTCAGCGAAACAAGCATCGACGACCCTGTCAAAATGTATCTCAAAGACATCGGCAAAGTGCCGCTGCTGACCGCCGAGCAGGAAACCGAACTCGCCAGGCGCATGCTGGAAGGCGACGAGGACGCCAAACAGCAGCTCAGCCAGGCAAACCTGAGGCTTGTTGTGTCCATAGCCAAAAGGTATGTGGGCAGGGGCATGCTGTTTCTCGACCTGATTCAGGAAGGCAACCTGGGGCTTATGAAAGCGGTGGAAAAGTTTGATTACACCAAAGGCTTCAAATTTTCCACTTACGCGACATGGTGGATCCGTCAGGCGATAACAAGGGCGATTGCCGACCAGGCGAGAACAATCCGCATACCTGTGCATATGTACGAAACAATAAACAAAATGACCAGGGTGCAGCGCAATCTGTTGCAACAACTCGGCAGAGAGCCTACGCCTGCGGAGATATCCAAGGAAATGGGCATTCCTGAGGACAAGGTGCGCGAAATCCAGAAAATTTCACAGGACCCCGTCAGCCTGGAAACGCCTATCGGCGAGGAAGAAGACAGCCATCTCGGCGACTTTATCGAGGACGACAACGCTTCGGCGCCGAGCGACGTCGCCGCGGCTACCATGCTGAGGGAACAGCTTATCAACATTCTGCACAAACTCACGCCGCGCGAAGAAAAAGTGCTGCGCCTGCGCTACGGCATAGACGACGGCAGACCGCGCACGCTGGAAGAAGTTGGACATGAGTTCAACGTGACCCGTGAGCGAATCAGGCAGATTGAGGCCAAAGCGCTTAAAAAACTGCGTCACCCGTCCAAGAGCAAAAAACTCAAGGATTATCTCAACTGACATGCGTTCAAAGCGTATCGACGCGATTGTCGCCGCCGTGCCGTGCTGCCGCGTTGCCGCCGACATAGGCTGTGACCACGGATATATAGGCGCGGCGCTGCTCAGGCGTGGCAAGGCGGAAAAAGTCGTGTTTGCCGACATAAGCGCGCCCAGCCTTGAAAAAGCCCGCCGCCTTTGCGAAAAAGAGGGGCTTACCAACAGGGCGGAATTCTTCGTGTGCGACGGCACGGCCGGCATCCGCCGCGCCGATTGCGTCGTCATTGCCGGCATGGGCGGAAAAGAAAGCATACATATTCTGGAAGAATGCGCGTTTGAGCCGTCTTTCGTTGTGTTGCAGCCCATGAAAAACCTGCCCGACGTGCGGAAATACGTCGCAGGCCGGTACAGGATAATATCCGACAGAATAATCAAAGACGGAAAATTTTACAACATCATCGCGCTTGAAAAAGGAAGCGACACGCTGACCGAAGACGAAATTCTTTTCGGCAGAAGCAACCTGAAAGAGCCGGACGATGATTTCAGGCAATATATTGCCGCCGAAACGGCAAAGACAAAAAAACTGCTGGCGGAAAACGCGGCCTGCGCCGCGAAAGCCGGATATCTCGGCAGACTGGAAGCCATAGCGGAGGAACTTGGATTATGAAAATGGAAAGCATGCTGCGTTATCAGCAGATTGACGGGCAAATCAAAAGCATTATTTCCCGTCTCAACGGTTCTGACGAGTGCATCAGGGGCAAAAAACTCGGACAGTTTCTCAAAGAATCGGAAGAAAAACTCAAAAAGATGAACAAACGCGCCGAAGAACTCAACGCTTCGGTAGCCAGGCTGAAAAACGTTTACGCGCAGAGCGTAAAGGATTTTGACGAAATGGAAAAGGGCGTTGAGGCGGCAATTGACAGGGAGGAACTCAACTATCTCACGAAAAAACTGTCTGAAACGACAAAATCGCTCGGCGCTATAGAAAAGGAACTCAACGCCGCCGTCCGCGAGATGGAAGACATCACCAAAAGGTACGACGAACTGCGCGGCAAAGTGCCGACGGCGCAAATCCAGTACAAAGACTGCCGCGGCAAGTTTGAAAAGATGAAAAAAGACTGCGAGCCGGAAGTATCGAGGCTGAGGAGCCAGTTACAGGCGCTGGAAAAGGAAATACCGCCGGAAATAATGGAAAAATACCAGAAACTGAGGGGGCAGAAAATTTACCCCGTCATAGTGCCGCTGGCGGGCGGCAACAAGTGCGGCGGCTGTCAGATGGAAGTGTCTATCGGCGCCAAAGGCAAACTCGACGAAAAGGGGTTTGTCGTTTGCGAAAACTGCCAGAGACTGATTTACAAACCGGAATAACAAAAAAAGACCGCTCGCGGCGGTCTTTTTTTTGTTGTCTGTCATTCGGCATGGGCAATGAGATACTGCGCGATTTGCACGGCGTTGGTCGCGGCGCCCTTGCGGATATTGTCGGCGACGACCCAGATGTTGAGTCCGTTGGCGACGGAAAAGTCCCGCCTGATTCTGCCGACGAAAACCTCGTCCTTATTGTCGCAGTTGCAAGGCATAGGATACACACAGCGCGACGGGTCGTCCATTACGACAAGCCCCGGGGCGTAAGCGAGCACCCGCTTTACTTCGTCAAGGTCGAAAGGTTTTTCGAATTCGAGATTTATGCTCTCGCTGTGGCAGTTCGGCACAGGCACCCTGACGGTGGTGGCGGTGACGGCGAGATCAGGCGCGTGGAGAATTTTGCGCGTTTCGTCAATCATCTTCTGCTCTTCTTTTGTGTAGCCGCTGTCAAGGAACACGTCTATCTGCGGAATCACGTTGTGGAAAATAGGCTGGTTGAATTTGCTTGGCGCTATGCCTTTGGCGCCGTTTTCGAGGTCGGCGCTGCCAGCCATGCCCGCGCCCGACACCGCCTGATAAGTCGAGTAAACAACCCTTTTGAGGGTGTATTTGTCATGCAGCGGCTTGATGGCGACGATTGCCTGAATTGTGGAGCAGTTTGGGTTTGCGATGATGCCGTGGTTTTTGAGAGCGTCTTCGGCGTTGGCTTCGGGCACTACAAGCGGCACGTCCGGGTCCATGCGCCACTGGCTGGAATTGTCTATGACGACTGTGCCGTTGGCGGCGAAAACCGGCGCGAAAACCTTGCTGGTGCCTCCGCCCGCCGACATAAGGGCTATGTCGGTTTTGTTTGCTTTGATGTTTTCCTCGCTGAGTTCGATTACAGTGTATTTTTTGCCGTCGAAGGTTATTTCGCTGCCGGCGCTCTTTTTGGAAGCGAACATGACTATCTTGCCGTAAGGCAGTTTTCTCTCTTCCAATACCGTCAGCATCTGTCTGCCGACTTTGCCGGTACAGCCCACAACGGCTATATCGAATTTCTTCATGAGTAACCTCCGTAATGTTTGTCCGTTATTTTCAAATATTATCACAACGCCGCGCCGCAAGTCAAATTAAGGCGCAATTTATTTGATATTTGTGGTATATTTGTTTGAATTTTTCGCCGTTTTTTGGTAATATATCAATATCGCTTTAAAAGGTTGGAGTTTTATGGCAGATAAGAAAAAGAACAAAAACAATAAAAATACAAGCAAAATCGTTTTCCGCAACGAGCGCAGCCAGTTTGTCACCAAGGTGGAAAACACCACGGGCGGCTGGAGATTTTTCGGATATCTCTACAACACCGCCATGTTCAGGGTGCTGCTGCTGCAACTGCTTATGCTTATTTTCGTGGTGCCGGTTGTCGCGCTCATATTTATTTCACAAAGCAGATTTAACGCCCTGGCGCAAAGCTTGCCTTATTCGGCTACTTTCGGTCTCGGCATAATGCCGTGGTTCGGCTTGCAGCCTTACCTCACGGCGAGTATGGGCGCCGTTACCGAAGAGATGTATCTCTGGATGCTGCTGTGCATACCTGTCATCACAATAGGTCTCTGCGGCGGTTTCGCCGTCATTAGGGACGCTTACTGGACGGGCAAACTGCGCATATTCAGGTCTTTCGGCAGCGGTATTTGCCAGACAACGCTGAGATTTTTGCCCTTCACGCTGGTTTTCGCCGGCGGCCTTTTGGGGCTGTTTTATCTCAACAACGCCATGGCGGCTCTTCCGTCGTGGCTTGTCGCGGTAATCGACATAGTCATCCTGGTTGTTCTGCTGCTGATTCTCATGATAGGTTTTGTGTATCTCGGCACAAGCACGCTGTTCAGGGAGTCTGTCGGCGAGGGGCTCAAAAACGCTTTGGCGCTGACGTTCAGGCATATTTGGACAAACCTTGCCACATTTATATTCATGCTGCTGCCTGTGGCGGTACTGCTGTTTGTCAACGTGTCGGTAATACAGACAATGCTCGGCGTGCTGATGGTTATGTTCGGCATGATTTACATCGGTATCGTCTGGATGATACACATGATAAGGGTTACGGCGCCTTACGCCGCGAAATAACATGAATTGTTACGACGATTTCGCCGATTTTTATAATGAGCTTATGGATTGCGACTATGACAAATGGTCGCAATTCTTGGTTAATCACGGCTGCCGTGGTAGCGGCGCCGACCTTGCCTGCGGCACGGGCAACATTACGTTCCGTCTCGCGGAAGCGGGGTGCTCGGTGATAGGCGTCGACGCGTCGCCCCGGATGCTCACCGTGGCGGAAAGCAAAAAGAAAAACGTGTCCAACCCTTTGTTCCGCTGTCAGAACATGGCGGAGTTCGAGGTGACGCGTCCGTTGGATTTCGTGACGTGCGTGTGCGACGGCGTCAACTATCTGGTTTCGCCTGACGACGCCGCCGGAATGTTCGGGCGTGTTTACGCCTCGCTTAAAGAGGGCGGCGTGTTTATATTCGACATCTCGTCGGAATACAAACTGCGGCATGTGCTGGCGGGCAACTTTTTTTACGACGACGGCGACGACGTTACGTATCTTTGGACAAACACCCTTAAAAAGGGAGTGGTGATTATGGATTTGACGTTTTTCGCGAAAAAGAGCGACGGCTCTTACCGCCGCTTTGACGAAAGACACGAACAGCGCGTTTACGGTGAAAAGGAAATCGTCCGTATGCTTTCGGAAGCGGGGTTTTCGGATATCCGTATGTTTGACGATTATACCGACAAACCCGTGTCCGCCGAAACGCAGCGCGTTGTTTTTACGGCAAGGAAATAAGGGATTATGGCTGAAATCATAAACGGGGTTGTGTGCGGCGGCGAAATCGCCGTTACCGTAATCAAAAGCACCGACATTGTCAACAAAGCGATAGAATATTTTGAGCTGAGTCCCGTGGCGGCGGCGGCTCTCGGACGCACGCTGTCAATCGCGTCAATCATGGGTTACGGCCTTAAAAACGACGGCGACCATCTGACCGTGGTGCTGAACGGCGGCGGCCCGATAGGCACGATTACCGTGACGGCCGCGGCGGGCGGAAATGTCAAGGGATACGCCGACAACCCGAAAGTGGAAAGCTTCATCAACGACAAAGGCAAACTCGACGTAAGGAGAGCCGTCGGCGTGAACGGCAGCATGACGGTAATCAGAAACACGGGGCTTAAAGAGCCTTACGTCGGCACCTGCGGGCTGGTCAGCGGCGAAATCGCGGAGGATTTCGCCAACTATTTCGCTTCCAGCGAGCAGACGCCTTGCGGGGTGGCTCTCGGCGTGAAAATCGCTCCCGACGGCGCATGCGTCAGCGCGGGCGGAATATTCGCCTCGGTTTTGCCGGGCGCTTCGGAAGAAAGCGTGAGCGCCTTTGAAAAGGTTTTTTCTCCGCTGTCTAACGTCAGCGCTCTTATGGAAAACAAGTCGGCAGAGCGTTTCTCCTCGGATGTTTTCGGCGCGCTGGGACTGAAAATACTCGACAGGCGCCAATGCGGCTATGTGTGTGACTGTTCGCGCGATAAAATCGACAAAGTGCTTACGTCGCTGCAAAAAAGCGACGTGGACGAACTGATTGCAGAAAAGGGCGAAATCGAGGTTGTGTGTCAGTTCTGCAACAAAAAGTATATCTACACAAAAGAGCAGGCGTATAAAGTCTGCGGTTTCGACAATATTCAGACAGATGGGAAAAAATAAAAAGGTTCTGCGTTTCGACGGGAATTACGATTTTTATATGAACAAAGGCGTGGAATACGCTAAAGACGGCGACTATCTCAAAGCGCTGAGATATCTTTTCGGCGCGTCTGAAAAAAAGCCGTCAGACGTCGATACCATGCTGCACGTGGCGCTGGTATACCAGAAGATGGGGCTGCTCGAAATGTCCAACTCCGCGCTGTATTCCGTGCTGGCGGTTCACCACGAAAATCAGGCGGCGTGCGTGATGCTGGGGCAGAATTATTCCCTGGCGGGCGACAGCCTGAGGGAACTGTATTATCTCAAAAATTATTCCGAAATAGCCGAAGACGTCGACCTGATGGAAATTTTTGAGAACTCCGTCGGGTTTATGCCGCAATACGAGCAGGTATATCCGATGCCCGCAGAGCACAGGGACGCGCTGTACCGCAGGGGAGTCAAACTCATGTCGGAAGGGCGCATGGCGGAAGCGAAAGAGTGCTTCGGCGAGATTCTGGAAGCCTATCCCGACGACGCCGACGCAAAAAACCACATGTGCCAGATTTTTCTGGTGGAAGACAAGCCCGCCGGCGCGCTGGACGCCGCGCGTGAAATTCTGCGCCGCGACGGCTCCAACCTCTTTGCCTGGTGCAACCTGGCGATGGCGTTGCATTTCATCGGCAATGTCGGTCAGCGTGACGACGCCGTGGAAAAAATAAAGACGTTTGACCCGGGCGACGGCGAGGACGCCGGAAGGGTCATAAAAATAATGTGCCTGACGGGCAATCACGCGCACGCCTTCGCTCTGGCGGAAAAATATCTGAAAAAACATCCGTACGACATGGAGTATACCACGCTCGCCGCGGTTTCGGCTTATAACGCCGGGTTTTACGAAAAGGCTAAAAGCAGGTTTCTGACGATGAATTCCGTCATGCCCGGGTCATTGACGCTGGAATATTATCTTGGCGTCACGCAGGACGCGATGGAGGGGAGAGCCGCCCCGTCGGCGCTGCCTTATGACCTCAAACTGCCGGCGGACGAGGAAAACCGCCTGAAAATCAAAGCCGCCGCCTGTGATTTTTCCGACGTGTACGCCAACGCCGAAACGAAAAAACTGGCGCAGTGGGCTGTTTCGGGCGATAATCTGCTTCTCGCCGAAGCGACGCTGGACAAGATAATCGCCGCCGACGCAAAAAGGGCAAGGCGGACGCTGGATAACCTGCTGGCGCAAAACTGCGGCTGGCAGCTGAAAAGACTTATTCTGGAAAAACGCCTGGCGAACTACCCGAACAAAGACGTGCACATCAACAAGGACGGCTATTTCATCAAACTCGACATGCCGCCGAAAAAACCGCCGAAAAGCGTTGCCGCGTCTTTCCGCCACGCGTTTGCCGCGCTGTCGGTGTTTTTCGTGGACGACGACAGGTGGATTGACAAACTGTCCGACGCCGCCGACAGTCTTGGCGAAAAGGCGGAACTGCTGGCGGAGGCGGGCGCGGGCGTCAACGAAACCGCCGCTCTCATGGTGAGAATCGCCGGTCCCGACGGGTTTGACGACAGGCAGATTTGCGTTGTCTTCAGGGTGCCTTACAACAGGCTGGCGGCGCTTACGGAAATAATCCAATCTTAAAGACGGCTTTCGCCGTCTTTTTTCACGCCCGACGGCGTAAAGATGTAAATATGAAAAAGGCGTTTGCCGCCGCCGCCCTCACGGTGGGCGGCGTTGTCGGCGCGGGGTTCGCTTCGGGGAGAGAGGCCGTTATATTTTTCGGCGGCGCCAACGTGATTTCGGCGGCGGTGTTCGCCGCGCTGTTTTTCGCCTCGGCTTGTTTTTTCATGACCAGGGGAGGCGGCGACCTGCCGTCGCTCAGCCGTGAGGTTTTCGGCAAAATGTGTTTTTTGCCGCTGGCGGCGCTGAATGTCAATTATTTCGTGTGTCTCGCGGCGATGAGCGCCGGGTGCTCCGCCGTGTGCGGGAAAGCGGCGGGGCTTTTGCCCGTTTCGGCGTGCGCTGCTGCTGTTTATCTGGGCGTGGGCGGCGTGAAAAAACTCAGTTATCTGACTGTTCCGCTTGTAATCGCGTGCCTCGCCGCCGTTGTTTTGCCCGTGGGCGAAGTTTCGGCTGCGGACGTGAAAATAGTTGAACCGATGTGTTACGCCGCCTATAACGCCGTTCTGACGGCGGGCGTGCTTTTGCCGGCCGGCGGGACGCTGACGAAGAAGCAGGCGTGTCTGGCGGCGGGGCTGGCAGCCGCCGTCCTGTTTTTGTTGACTCTCGCCGTTTCCGCCGCGGCGGGGCAAAGCGGACAGAACATGCCGTTGGCGTCGGTCGCCGCCGCGAAAGGACTTTACGGCGTTTATTCTGCCGCGCTTCTGCTCGGTATGACGTCAGCCATGGCGTCGGCGGCGTTTCCGCTTTGCGCCGCCGCCGAAAAAATCACCCGCGACAGGCTGGTGGCGGTCGCCGCGGTGTTTGTCGCCGCCTACTGCGTCGGCACGCTGGGTTTCGGCAAAGTTATGGACACGGCGCTGCCCGTCGTTTCGGCGGTTTCTCTCGCGGCTCTTGCCGGATTTTTCGCCGTGTCGGCGTATAAAAAAATAAAGGCACGGTAAACGTGCCTTTTGTTTTATATATAAACGCCCGCGTCAACTCTGCCACCTGACCATGAACCTTTCCAGCAGAGCGACGAGAAAATACATTCCGCCCGCCAGCAGGCACAGCACTATGGTGCACGCCATGACAAGGTCCATCTGGAATACCTGGCCGCCGTAAACGATGAGATATCCCAGACCCGCCCTGGACACGAGATATTCGCCCATGATGGAGCCTATCCACGCCATGCCTACGTTTATTTTGAGACATGACGCCAGCGTTGACATGTTGGACGGAAATACGAGTTTTGTAAAAATCTGCAGTTTGCCGGCGTTCATTGCGCGCATGAGCAGTATTTTTTCGGGGCTGGTCTGCATGAAGCCGCCCAGCATTGTGATTATCGTGACTATGACGGAAATCAGCACCGCCATGAACACGATGGCTTTCTGTCCCGTGCCCGCCCACACGATTATAACGGGCCCCAGCGCTATTTTAGGCAGGCTGTTCAGCACCACGACGTAGGGCTGCAGAACTTCGCGGACGCTTCTTGACCACCACATGATTACGGCGACGGCGGTTCCCGCCGCCGTGCCTATCACAAAGCCGAGAATGGTTTCGTAAAGCGAAATCCAAATGTGATAAAACAACGCCCCGTCGGCGTACAGTTCAGCCAGCGTGTTCCATATTCTGGACGGCGAACTCATTAGAAACGGGTCTATCCACCCCAGCGCCGCCGAGATTTCCCACAGCGCGGCGAACACGGCTAGCACGCCTGCCTGCGCCGTCAGCACCAGTATTTTGTGTCGTTTGTTTTTTTTGAGAAAACTCTCGTGTCTTTTGTCGATATATTCACCCATCGGCGGCAACCTCCTTCCACAGCGTTTCGAACTGAGCCGAGAAAGACGGCGCTTCGCGCCGCATGAGCGGCGTGGCGACGTGCCCGAGACCGACCCGGTGCATTCTTTTCAGAGTCGCCGGTCTGGCCGTGAGTATGGCTATGCGGTCGGACATGGATATCGCCTCGGAAATATCGTGCGTCACCAGCACGGCTGTTATGCCTTCTTTTTTTATGATGGCGTAAACGTCGTCGCAGACGTGCAGCCTTGTCTGGAAGTCCAGCGCGGAAAACGGTTCGTCAAGCAGCAGCACCTTGGGGCTGAGCGCCAGCGTGCGTATCAGCGCCACTCTCTGGCGCATGCCGCCCGACAACTGCGACGGGTAATGCCTGACGAAATCTTTGAGTCCGTATTCCTCAATCAGCCTGTCGCAGTGTTCCAGGTTTTCTTTGCTCTTTTTATGCTGTATTTCCAGCCCCAGGGTTATGTTTTTGTAAATGGTGCGCCACTCGAACAAGTGGTCCCGCTGCAGCATGTAGCCCACGTCCGTGGACGTGCCGGTTATTTCGGCGCCGTCCAGCAGAATCCGCCCCGACGTGGGGCGGAGAGTGCCTGAAATCAAAGACAGCAAAGTGGTTTTGCCGCATCCGCTGGGGCCCAGCACCGATATGAATTCGCCTTGCTTTACGTCGAAAGACAGATTTTTTATGGCTTCCGTGCGCGTCTTTTTTGTATAATACGTCATCGAGACGTTGTCTAACGTTAATATACTGTTCATCCGGCTCCTTTTGTCAAAGGGGCGGCGGAACAAATCCGCCTGTATTACGCTCTGCGGCGCGTCGTCCCATATTTTATTATATTTCGGGCGGCTGCTTTGTGTGTAAAGACCCGCCGCGGCGGGTCTTTTTCATTTGCCTATTTTGTCGGCGATTTCGTTGCAAACGATGTCGTCGTAATCGGCTCTTTGGCTCAGTTCGCCGGCGTTTTGCATCACGTCCTGCAAACGGTTGAAACTGTCTTCCGTCATGGACGGCGTCGTCATCCATGTGTCGTTGTCTTTATAGTTGCCCACTGCCGCCGCGAGCAGACTTTCCGACGTGCCTGCGAACGACGGCGCCAGCACTTTGGCGACTTGGTCGTTGTCGTGCGTCATTATATACTGCGTGGCTTTGTAAATACAGTTCAGAAAGGCTTGGAGTTTTTCGCCGTTTTGCTGAATGTAACTTTTCGAAGCCATAAACGCCGTGTAAGGTATTTCGCCGCTGGCTTTGCCTATTGAGGACACGATGTAGCCTTTGCCTTCCTGCACCAGCTGGCTGGCGGTAGGCTCGAACAGCGTTACATAGTCGCCCGTGCCGTTTGCGAATGTCGGACCGGTCAGGTTGAACTGCACGTCGTAGTTCATTGTGATGTTCTGCCCGTCATAGTACCCGTGTTGGTTGAGGATATATTGCAAAGTCATCGCCGGCATGCCGCCACGACGCCCCATGATGATTTCTTTGCCTTCGAGACCGGTGTAGTCAAAGTCGGTTTCCGGCGAGCGGCCGACAAGGAAAGAGCCGTCGCGCTTGGTCAGCTGACCGAAAATCTGTACATAATCGCTTCTGCCTTCCAGATAGACGTATATGGCGGTTTCCGGACCCATCAGCCCTATGTCGGCGTCGCCGCTGAGCACCGCCGTCATGCTTTTGTCAGAGCCGCCGCCGTTTGTGAGTTCTATCGTTATGCCTTCCTGTTCGAAATAACCGAGATTTATAGCGGCGTAGAGAGGGGCGTAAAATACCGAGTGCGTTACTTCGTTGAGACGTATCACGCCGTCGTCGCCGTCGCCGCACGCCGCAAGCGGAAACAGCATGAGCATGAGCGCCATCGCCGCCGTCAAAAGTTTTTTCATTGTTTAGCCTCCTTTACTGTTTATATTATTCAAAGCGGTTTTCGGTTGTGTGGGGCGGCGGCGAAATAAGTGGCACGGCACGGCAGAAAGCCGCGCGCGGCGGTGTAAAATATAAAGGCGGCGGGGCGGGAACAGTGTCGGGAATCCGCCTTGCCGCTATTTTTTCGGAGGTCAATATGGCACAATTACAAATTCCGCTCGCCCAGCTCAAAAGCGTGCGGTACGCCGACGGCAGCGTAATGTATCAGGCGCATACCGTTCATTTCGGCTCCGCCGCGACGTGGTGCAAGCCTTACACGCTGTCAATGCCGCCGCTGCCAGAGGGAGTCGCGTCATGCGTGGTACAAAGACTGTCGTCCGCCTGCACGCTGGGCTCGGCGGGCGAGTTGATTTCGGCGGGGAGCGCCGCTTCGCAGGCGACGGTTTATCACGGCGACACGCTGTCCGTCTCGGCTGTGGCCGCCGACGGGTACGAAGACCCCGTGGTTTCGCTGTCTAAAACGACCGTGGACGACGACGTCACGGTGAGCGTGACCGCCGGCGCGTACAGTTGGCTGACCCCGTCAAGCAAGACGCCTTTGCCGATGACGGTCAATTCAAGCGGGTCTTTCGCGTGCGAGTACCAGCATTGTTACGTGGCCGCCACTTGCAGCTACGAAGACTGCGACGGCTGTTATTGCGACAACGGGCTGGCGTGCGGCGAGTCGCTTACGCTGTGCGACGATGTGGATTCGGGGCTTAAAAACGCGTCCAGACTGCGCGTGACAGTGAGTTCGGGGCGGTTTTCCGGTTACAGCAACATGGACGACTGCGGCTGCGACGGTTGTTATTGCACTGACGGCAGCGACTGCCACACAAACTATACGGGGCTTGTTTACGCCACGATTTCACCGCAGGTTGTCGAACTGAACATAGGCGAAACGGTGGGACTGGCGTGTTCCGGCTCGCAGACGGTAAATCCTACGCTCAAAGCCGAGTATGTGTCTTCGGACAACTGCATACGCCTGACGGTGGACGGAACGCTGCCGTCGTATAGCAGAACAAAGAGAATCGTCATATCGAAACTTGAATATAAGGTGTGATACGGGGGAAACAAAATGATAATTAAATTCAGCGACATGCCTTCGGTTTATGTCTATAAAAGCGAGGGCGGCAAGAACAAAAAATACGCCGAGTTTATCGTGGGATACTGCAAGGCGGTGGGGCTTATGCCCAACAACAAACTTTGTGTGAGATGTTCGCCGCATTTGGCGCTGTGTCTGGCGGCGGCGTGCGAAAAACACGGCGTCGGTCTGTACGTCGTGACGGGCGCGTCGGGCGGCGTTAAAGAAAATCTCGAAAAAATGGGGGCTGTGGTGTATCCTATGGCGGGCGGCTTTCAGGCCGGCATCGACGACGCCGTTTCAAAGGGGGCGTATCATTACGACCAGTTCACCAATCCCGCTTCGGCGGAGTATTACAAATCGGTGGCGGCGGCCGCCGTGGCGGAACTGGGCTTTACGCCTGACAATTTTGTGGATTTCATAGGCAGCGGCGCGACGCTGGCGGGGTTTGCCTCGGCGCTGGGAAATACCCGCTGCTACCGCGCGGGCATGTGCGACAGAGACCCCGATTTGTCGAAAAACCCGATGCTGGCGCCCGTGGCGGACAAAATCACGAAAATCAAGGTGGAAAAAACAGATGTGTACGCCATGCAGCAGAAATACGCCGAGGAGGCCGTCGGACAGGTAAATATCGGCACGGTGGCGGCGCTCAAAGCGGCGGAAAATCTCCAAGGCACCACACTTATTTACTGGCAGGACTGATATGTTCAAGGAGTTGGCGGGGCTGAGAGAGCGTTACGGCGTGACCGGCGCGCTGTACGCTTTCAGACTGCCCGTGTGCAAAAAGTTTTATCTCGCCGTGTGGCTTTTCGCGAGGGCGGCGGCTTCGGGGGAATACAAGCCGGGCATGCCTGTGGCGGAAATCACGGCGGGCAACATGGGGCTGGCGCTGGCGGAACAGTGCGCCAAATACCGTTCGCCGCTTTATCTGGTACCGATAGGCAGGCTGTCGGAGGAAAAACGGCGCGCGCTGGAAGAAAAAGGCGCGCGTCTGGTCGACGCCCGTCCGAAAGAGGGCGAGGCATATTGGATGGCGCTGGAAAGAACGCTGGAAGAAATAGTCGTTTCCAGAGGAGCGTGTTCTTTCAGGCAGTTTACCGATCCGGGACAACTCGGGTTTTATCGGCGGTTGTTTTCCCGCCTTCCGGTTGAAAACGTTGACTGCGTCATCGACAAAATCGGCACGGGCGCCACGCTGGCGGCGCTGGGCGAGAGATTTCCGTCGGCTGAACTGCTGTACGCGACTTCGCTGCCCGCCGCCGTGGACATGCGCAGATACAGATTTTTCACCCGTGAGCCGAAACAGATTTTTCCGCGCGACGCGGCGGAATACAAGGCGTTCGGCGCGGCGCTTAAAGAAACGGAAGGCATAGAAAACGCCGAATACGGCGCGCTGTCGCTGTACTGCGGGCTGCAGTGGCTTAAAGACAACCCCGGCAAAAGCGTATTGGTGTTTATAGGCGACTGAAAGGGGTGAAAAGGCGGACATGCTTTGCGGCTTTCAAACAGTTGCCAAAAGTTTTTTCCTCTGTTATAATCGCTTCAAACGAAGATGCGGAAGGAGTAACGTTTCTTTTTGCCTTGAAAGAGAGCCGCCGTCGGTGAAAGAGTGGCAAGGGAAAGGGCGCGAATGTCGTCCGCGGAGTCCTTATGGCGGGTGGCGCCGTTATACGCTTTCGAGAGCGGACAGATTTGTCCGAATTTAGGTGGTACCACGGAACCGTGAACGTTTCGCCCTAAAAAGGCGTGTTCACGGTTATTTTATTTTTGGAGAGATTGACATATGGAAATGGCGAAAACTTACGAACCGCAGAATTTCGAAAAAGATTTGTATCATTGGTGGGAAAGGGAAGGCTTTTTCACTCCCGAAAGAGACCCTGAAAAAGAACCTTTCACAATCGTTATCCCGCCGCCTAACATAACGGGGCAGCTGCACATGGGGCACGCCCTCGACGAATCCATTCAGGACTGCATTATACGTTTCAAGCGCATGCAGGGGTACAGCACGCTGTGGCTGCCGGGCACCGACCACGCTTCCATCGCCACGGAAGTCAAAATTGTGGAGCAGCTCGCCAAAGAGGGCATCGACAAAAGAGACCTTGGCAGGGAAAAGTTTCTGGAAAGGGCATGGGCGTGGAAAAATCAGTACGGCGGCAGAATAGTGGAACAGCTCAAATGCCTCGGCTCCTCATGTGACTGGACGAGAGAAGCCTTCACAATGGACGAAAGATGTTCGAGAGCCGTGCGCCACGTGTTTGTCAAACTGTATGAGGAAGGGCTCATCTATCAGGGCGACAGAATAATCAACTGGTGCCCTGAGTGCAAAACGGCGCTGTCCGACGCCGAGGTGGAATACCGCGAGCAGGCGTCGCATTTCTGGCATTTCAGATATGTCACGCCGGACGGCAAGACGGAAGTTGTTTTCGCCACCACCCGCCCAGAAACAATGCTGGGCGACACGGCGATTGCCGTCAACCCCGACGACGAAAGATACAAAGACCTTGTGGGCAAGACGGTCATCGTGCCGTTTGTTAACAGGGAAATTCCGGTTATAGCCGACGAGTATGTTGAAAAAGACTTCGGTACCGGCGTAGTCAAAATCACGCCGGCGCACGACCCTAACGACTTCGAGGTGGGGCTGAGGCACAATCTGCCCGTCATACGGGTCATGAACGACGACGGCACAATGAACTCTCTTGCCGGAGAGATGTTCGAGGGGCTTGACCGGTACGCCGCGCGCGACAAAATCGTGAAAGAGATGGAAAAACTCGGCCAGCTGGTGAAGATAGAGGATTATTCGCACAACGTGGGCGAATGCTACCGCTGCCATACCACGGTGGAGCCTATCGTCAGCAAGCAGTGGTTTGTCAAAATGAAACCGCTTGCCGAAAAAGCCATTGAAGTAGTCAGGAACGGCGAAATCAATTTTGTGCCGAAACGCTTTGAGAAAGTTTATTTCAACTGGATGGAAAACATAAAAGACTGGTGCATATCCCGTCAGCTGTGGTGGGGACACCGCATACCGGTGTGGTACTGCGAGGACTGCGGCGAAGTTATCTGCCGCGAGGAAACGCCGACCGAGTGTCCTAAATGCCACGGCAAAAAACTGCGGCAGGACGAAGACGTGCTTGACACATGGTTTTCCTCCGCCCTGTGGCCGTTCTCCACGCTGGGATATCCCGAAGAGACGGAAGACTTCAAATATTTCTTCCCGACAAACGTGCTTGTCACAGGCTACGACATAATTTTCTTCTGGGTGGCGAGGATGATTTTTTCTTCGTTGCACCACACGGGCAAGGCGCCTTTCAAAGAAGTGCTTATCCACGGCATCGTGCGTGACGCGCAGGGCAGAAAGATGAGTAAATCGCTGGGCAACGGCGTTGACCCGTTGGAGTTCATCGACAAGTTCGGCGCGGACACGCTGAGATTTTCGCTGCTCAACGGCGTTTCTTCCGGCGGCGACATACGTTTCAGCGCCGACAAGGTGGAAGGCAACAGAAACTTCATGAACAAAATCTGGAACGCCTCCCGTTTCGTGCTGATGAACACCAAAGAGAAAAACCTCAAAGACATTTTCAGCCGCCAACTGTCAGTCGCCGACAAGTGGATACTCGACAAACTCAACAACGTCATTAAAGACGTAACCGCCAACATGGAAAGTTACGAGCTGGGCGTCGCCGCGGGCAATCTGTATGATTTCGTGTGGAGCGAGTTCTGCGACTGGTACATCGAGTTTTCCAAGCCCGTGCTGTACGGCACCGACGAGGACGCCCGCGACACGGCAATCAGCGTGCTCAACTACTGCCTCGACAAGATACTCAAACTGCTCCATCCTTTCGTGCCGTTTATCACCGAAGCGGTGTATCAGAACATGTACGGGCACGAAAAGACAATCATGCTGACCGAATATCCGAAATTCGACGGGCGGCTGTCTTTTCCTGACGACGCCGACACGATGGATATAATCAAAGACATTGTCAAAGCCGTCCGCAACGCCAGGGCGGAGCGCAACGTGCCGCCGTCAAAACGGCTCAACATCTTTATCCGTCCGGTGAGAAAGGGAAGCGATATTAAGCGCTCGGCGCTGTATATCGAAAAACTCGCCGGCGCGGAAAACGTCGTGTTCGCGGCGGAAGGCGATAATTTCGAAAACGCCGTGTCTCTTGTATCGTCGGGCGCGGAGATTTTCATTCCGCTGGGCGACCTGGTCGACAAGGAAAAGGAAAGCGCGCGTCTCGGCAAGGAAATCAAAGACGTCAGGGACGAAATCGCCCGCGCCGAGGGCAAACTCGCCAACAAAGGGTTTGTGGAAAAAGCGCCGCAGAAACTCATAGACGCCGAAAAGGCGAAACTGGAAAAATACAGGGCGATGCTGGAAAAACTCGAACAGCGCGCGGAGGAACTTAGTTGGCTCTGACGGCGGGACGTGAGCCGCGAAAATAAAATGTTGTCAAACGATGACATTTGTTATATAATAAAACTGTTCTTGTGTAATGTGTGTAACATCGGAGGAAATAATGAGAACGTTTTTTATCGACACCGATTCCGAACTGCCTTTCGGCTATGTTAAAGAACTCGGTCTTGAACTTATCAGAATGCCTTATACGCTGGACGGTCAGGAGTATTACGACGACGCCGGCGAACACACCGACCAGAAAGAATTTTTCGCCAAACTGCGGGAGGGCAAGGTCAGCAAAACGTCGGCGCTCAACACCCAGATTTATCTGGATATTTTCGAGCCGCATTTCGCGAGCGGCGAAGAGATGTTTTATCTGACGTTCGGCCACCAGATGAGCGCCACCTTCCAGTTTATGGACGCCGCCGTCAAAGAACTGTCGGAAAAATATCCGCGGGCGTCTTTCCGCTCTTTCGATTCCAGAAGCATTTCGCTGGGCTGCGGCATACAGTGCTATTACGCCGGCAAGATGTTTAAAGAGGGCAGGTCGTTTGACGAAATAATAGCGTTTTTGGAAAAATTCAGCGACGAAGTCGCCACATATTTCGCCGTGGACGACCTCGACCACCTGCGCAGGGGCGGAAGGCTGTCGGGCGTGGCGGCGTTTGCCGGCAAACTCATAGGCGTAAAACCTATTTTGCAGGTCAACGACGAAGGCAAAATCGTCAAGTACGCAACCGTCAAGGGTTCGAAAAAAGTCATAGGCTATTTTATCGACCTGATGAAGGAAATCGCCTGCGACCTTGACAAATACGACGTATTTATTCTGCACGGCGACGTTCCCGAACAGGGCGAAGCGCTTAAAGCGGCGGTGGAAAGAGAGTTTCCGGAAGCCAGGATACATCTCGTGATGGTGGGGCCGGTCATCGGCAGTCACTGCGGGCCGGGCACGCTGGGCATTGTTTTCCACGCGAAACACAGATAAATATTTTTCGGCGGCGGCTTTGCCGCCGTTTTTTTATATTTTGTCTTTCATTACTTTTGCTTATTGATATCGCCGAAACGCTGTGCTATAATATATTCAGTATGGAATTCATGAGCGTAGGGCAGATATTATTGTGCGTGTGGCTCATCGCTATTAACGCTTTGGGCATTAAACTCACCGTGCAGGATAAACTTAACGCCATAAAACGCGAGTGGCGCGTGAGAGAATCCACGTTGTTCTGGGTGGCTTTTCTCATGGGCGCGCCGGGAATATATCTCGCGATGCTGGCGGTGCGTCACAAGACGAAAAAGTTTTTCTTTTACATGGGTATCCCTATGCTATGTTGGTGGACTTTGCTGATTTTCAGCGCCTTATTTTTCATTTTGGCATGATTTACACCTTTGTTTGCGAAAATTTTACGGGCACGCTGGCCGACTTTCTGCGGCGCAGCGGAGTGTCCGGCAGGCAGATAACGAGACTCCGCGAAAAGGAGGGGCTCATCAGGCTCAACGGGCGGGCGGCGTTTACCGACTGCCGCGTCGGGCACGGCGACGTTGTGGAAATAGACGTTCGGGAGAGCGGCGTGGATGTGCCGCCTTTGGCGCTGCCGCTCGACATGATTTATGAAGACGACCACCTGTGCGTGGTAAACAAGCCGGCGGGGCTGGCGGTCATAGCGACGAGAGCCCACTACGGCAAAAGTCTGCAAAACGCCCTTGCCGCCGAATGGGGGAGCGGGTTTGTGTTTCACCCCGTCACGCGGCTGGACAAAGACACTTCGGGCGTTATGATTGTGGCGAAAAATTCTTTTATCCACGAAAAACTCGACAGGCAGCTGAGAAGCGGCGGAATAGACAAAAGGTATCTCGCCGTCATAAGCGGCGGCAATGGCGGCGGCGGAACAATCGACGCGCCGGTCTTCCGCCCGGACGGCGCGATGAGGCGAATCGTCTCCCCGATGGGGAAAAAAGCGGTAACTGTGTACAATATCGTTAAAACGTTTGACGAAACGGCGGTCGCCGACGTACAATTACTGACGGGGAGAACACATCAGATAAGACTGCATATGAGCCACATCGGCAGACCTTTGCTGGGCGACGCCCTTTACGGCGGCGATACATCGCTCATCGGCAGACAGGCTCTTCACGCGCGGGAGATATCGTTTGTGCACCCCGTGTCGGGCAGGCGCGTGACGTTTGAGGCGCCGCCGCCCGAAGATATTTTACGGCTGCTGAGGCAACTGGGAGGCGAAACATGGACGAAGAAATGAAAGAAGCGAGGCAAAGGAAAAAACCCGCCGTTCAATGCAACAAAAAGGACATAGACAACAGGCTCGCCACCATTGAGGGACACATCAGGGGAGTCAGACAGATGCTTGCCGAAGGCAAAAGCTGCGAGGAAATTCTGCTGCAACTGTACGCGATAAGCGGCTCGCTGCGCAAACTTTCCAAAAAGGTGCTTTACGACCATTTGAACAACTGCGTTAAAGACAGTATTCAGAAAGGCGAAACCGACGTGCTGGAATCTTTCGCCGATATTCTGGAAAAATATATCTGAGCGTCATTCTTAACGGACGTTTTCTTTGACACGCTTGAAAAGCGCGGCTTTGTGCCGCGCAAAGCGCGGCTTTGTGCCGCGCTTTTTTTATGTAGCAGCGAAAAAGAAAGGGGCGGAAATTTCCGCCCCACGCTTTATTTGTCTTTTATTCTTCTGCCGTTTTCGTCGTATTTTTCGTTGTGCCGTTTCACCGCTTTTCTGATTGATATGAAAACGCATATCACCGTGAGCAGGACGAAACCGACGTGGTAAATGACGAAACCCGTCGTGCCGGCGACCATGACGTCGCTGCCGGCCGCCATGAAGCCAAGCCCCGCCGCGGCATAGAGCAGCGGAAACAGCAGCCCGAGTTTCACAAGCAGCGTCACGACGAATATCACCACTTTCGCCACGGTTTTGACGACAAGTTTCAATATTTTGAATATGAAAGAAAATACCGAAAATATGCAGCCCATTATTTTATAACGTCAACGTACATATATTTACGCAGAGCCTCAGGCACCGTTACGCTGCCGTCCTCGTTCTGGTAGTTTTCGATGATGGCGGCAACCGTTCTGCCGACGGCGAGACCGCTGCCGTTGAGGGTGTGCACGAAGCGAGGTTTGGAGCCTTTGTCTTCTTTGAAACGGATATTGGCTCTTCTTGCCTGATAGTCCTCGAAGTTGGAGCAGGAAGAAATCTCGACGTATTTGTTGTAACTAGGCATCCAGACTTCGATGTCGTATGTCTTGGCGGAGCTGAACCCGACGTCGCCCGTGGACAGCATGTCAACCTGATAAGGCAGGCCGAGTTTTTGCAGAATCTTTTCGGCGTCGTTGGTCAGCGATTCGAGTTCTTCATAGCTGTGGTCAGGATGCGCGAATTTGACAAGTTCCACCTTGTTGAACTGGTGCTGTCTGATGAGACCTCTCGTGTCTCTGCCGGCGCTGCCCGCTTCCGCGCGGAAGCAAGCCGTGTAAGAACAGTATTTTATAGGCAGGTCTTTGCCGTCGAGGATTTCGTCTCTGTGCAGGTTTGTTACGGGAACTTCCGCGGTAGGGACGAGGAAGTAATCGGTGTTTTTGACGGCGAAAGCGTCTTCTTCGAATTTAGGCAGTTGCCCCGTGCCCGTCATACTGGCTCTGTTGACCATGTAAGGCGGATAAATTTCGAAATAATTGTTTTCGAAAATATGGGTGTCCAGCATAAAGGAGATGACGGCCCTTTCCAGTCTGGCGCCGAGACCGCGGTAAACGGTAAAGCGCGTGCCCGTTATTTTGCCGGCTCTCGGCCAGTCGAAAATCTGCAGTTTTTCGCCCAGTTCCCAGTGCGCTTTCGGCTCAAAATCGAATTTGCGCGGCTCGCCGTGTTTTCTCACGACCTGGTTCGCCGATTCGTCAGGGCCGACAGGCAACGATTTGTGCGGTATATTAGGTATGGAGAGCATGGTGGCTCTCAGTTCTGTTTCTATTTCGCTGAGGCGGACATCGTACGCCTTGATTTGTTCGCCGAGTTTCTGCATTTCGGCTATGAGCGACGAAGCGTCTTCTTTGGCTTTTTTGAGTTTGGCGATTTTTTCGCTGTCGGAGTTTCTCCTCGCTTTGAGCGTTTCGACTTCGCCGAGGATGGCTCTTCTTTTGAGTTCGAGGTCTACCGCCTTGTCGACGGGATATTCTCCGCCGCGGTGACTTAACTGTTCTTTGACAAATTCTTTGTTGTCCACAACAAATTTAATGTCCAGCATGATATATACACCTCTTTGTTTGTAGTATATAAATATTAGCACATTTCCACCGTCATAACAACATCTCACGGCCTTTTTCTTTACAAAACTTTGCGTTATTGATAAAATAACAACCGTATAAAGCGAGGTATCCGATGGACTTGAAAATTTACAACACGCTGTCCAGAAGCAAAGAAGTGTTTGTGCCCGTCAGGCCGGGGCGCGTCGGTATATACACCTGCGGACCCACGGTGTACAACTATGCACATATAGGCAATCTGCGCACATACATTTTCATGGACATACTGCGCCGGGTTTTCGCCTTTAACGGCTACAAGGTTAAAAGCGTAATGAATATCACCGACGTGGGACATCTGCTGTCGGACGCCGACGACGGCGACGACAAAATGAGCATGGCCGCCGCCGAACAGAAGAAGACGCCGGAAGAAATAGCGGAGTTTTACTCTGCGGCGTTTTTCAGGGACATCGCCCGGCTCAACGTGCGGCGCCCCGACGTTACGCCGAAGGCGACGGAGCATATCGGCGACATGATAAAAATAGTGCAGGCGCTGCTTGACAAGGGCTACGCTTACGAAACGGACGACGGAATTTATTTTGACATTTCCAAATTTCCGGATTACGGCAAACTGTCGGGCGCCAATCTCGAAGAACAGCTGGCAGGCGCCCGCGTCGACATAAACACGGGCAAACGGCACCCGGCCGACTTCGCCCTGTGGAAAAAAGCGGCGCCAAACCACATTATGAAGTGGCCTAGCCCTTGGGGCATGGGCTATCCCGGCTGGCACATAGAATGCACCGCCATGAGCAACAAATATCTCGGCGATGTGTTCGATATCCATACGGGCGGCATCGACCATGTGCCGATTCATCACGAAAACGAAATAGCCCAGGCCGAAGCGTGGCTGGGCAAAAAAGCCGTCAATTACTGGATGCACAGCGAGTTTATGCTGGTGGACGGCGGCAAGATGTCAAAGAGCCTCGGCAACACATACACCGTGGACGACCTCGCGGCGAAAGGATACACGCCGATGGAATTCAGGTATATGTGCCTCAATGTGCAGTACAGACAGAAACTTAATTTCACGTGGGAGGCGATGGCTGCCGCCAAGACCGCTTACGAAAGGCTTTCGGCGCTGCTGTACAGGCACAAAACCGCGCCGGCGCCGGGAAACAGGCCGGAGATTGAAAAATATCTCGGCGAGTTCCACGAGGCGATAAACGACGACCTCAACGTGCCTATGGCGATGGGTGTGCTGTGGAAAATGCTGCGCCTGCCCGCCGGGAAAGACGTGTATGACGCCGCGCTCGTCATGGACAAAGTTTTCGCGCTGGATTTCGACAAAGTGGCCAGTCCCGACCACACCGCGGAAGCGCCGCCTGAAATAAGGGAAATGGCGGAGAAAAGGCGTGAGGTCCGCCGGAACAAAAACTGGGCGGAGTCGGACAGACTGCGCGACGAAATCGCGGCGAAAGGCTATAAGGTGCTGGACACCGCCGACGGCTACAGGCTGGAAAAAATCTGAGAGAGAGTTTTCTCTCTCTTTTTTTGTCAATAAGCGTATCGGGCGCATATAATGTACCGAGGTTTTTATGGAAAAACATACGCTTTCTCTGGACGACAGAAAAAAACTGACCGTCACCGGCGTCACGGGCGTGGACGGCATGGACGGCAAAGAAGTGGAAATTTCGCTGGAAAGCGGCAAACTCGTTGTCAGGGGCGAGGGGCTTACGGTCAGCAAACTCGACACCGACACCGGCAACCTGACCGTTACGGCGCACAACATTTCGTCGCTTGTCTACGGCGACAAGAACAAGGCGGGCAAAGGACTGGCGAGGCTGTTCAGGTGATATGGACGAACTGAGGATTTTTTTCGCCTGCGCCGCGCTGGGCGGCTGCGTCTGTATCGTGTATTCACTGACGCATTTCGCCGCGAAACGGGCGGTTTATGTCGCGTTGTGCGACGCCGTGTTTTGCGCCGCCGCCTTTCTGATTGTGTGGGGCGGGCTGCTTTACATTTGTTACGGGCAACTGCGGTGGTACTGCGCCGCCGGAATCGCGGCGGGTTTTGCCGTGTGCCGCCGCACCGTCGGTTTTTACGTTGACATTACGCTCGCGCGGCTGTATAATCTGCTTGTAAGAAAATTGTTTTCAAAGGGTGGAAAATGTACAGACAACAAAGAACCGGTTCCGGGGCGGACAGAAAAATAAAATATCTCACCGTGCTGGCGGTGACGGTGCTTTTCGTGCTGATACTTGTGCTTGTTACGGTGCTGATACAAAAATCGCAGCTGGAAAGCAGGCGAGAGGCGCTGCTGGAACAGATAGAGTATTACAGACAGTTGCAGGAAACGCAGCGCGACGAACTTGCCAAAAGAGAAACGTATGAATGGCTGGAACAGCAGGCAAGGGAACTCGGACTGATTGACGGGGACGAAACGCTGTTTTCACCGGGAGCGTGACATGATAGACAGTTACAGGCTTATGCGTATGGCGGAAGAGATGGAAGAGGACGCCGTCAAGGACGATGAGGCGGAAGAGATTCTTCCGTACGAAAACCCCGACTCCGCCGACGAATTCAAGCGCAAATACAAAGAGTTTTACACCGACGTCAAGATTTCGATAAAAGAAGACTGGTGAGCCCGCTTCCCGCGGGCTTTTTTTACGGTAAAAATTAACGCCGTTATTTTTTTGGCGACCGTGCCCAAAACCGTTGACACGCCGCCCGCGTTGTGATATTTTTTGTGCATTAAAAAATAAACCCGCAAACACAAAGAAGAGGAACAGTAGTTTTTCCGCCCGCGCGAAGAGAGTCGTCGGTTGGTGCAAGACGACGGCGGACGTAATTATGAACTCGCCTCGGAGTGCCCGTGCCGAAAACAAAGTAAGTCCGGGCGGAAGTCGACCGTTACAGCGACAGGATATAAGGCGTATGCCCGTATCCGTAAAGAGGGCGCCTTTACCGGCGAACAAGAGTGGTACCGCGGAAGCATGGGCTTTCGTCTCTTTTGAGACGAAAGCCCTTTTTTATTTTCTTCCTTTGCGTCGTGTGGGGTTTATGAAAAAAGGAGAAAACATTATGGAAAATCAACACGGTGAGGCGGTGGAAACCCCGTCTCAGAACAAAGCGTCGATGGGCAAAATCGGCTTTATGGGCATTTTCGCCGTGGCGTGCGTGCTGTTCGGCTCTCACGCCGGCGGCGGATTCGCCACAGGCAACCAGGCCACACAGAACTATGTGGTACACGGCTGGGTGGGCGTGTTTACGTCGGTTCTCGCCATGCTGCTGCTGGTGCTGACCATCAGGGAATGCATGATTATGTACAACACCAGGGGGCTTAAAAGTTACAAAGAACTTTTCGAAACGCTGTACCACCCGCTGGACAAACTCGAAATCGTTTTTGAGATTTATTTTTACATCATGGTCATTTGCGCCGTCGGCGCCGTTATTTCGGGCGCCGCCACGCTGTTCACCGAACTCGGCATTATGCCTTATCTGGTCGCCGTAGTCGTGGTGGGCGTGATTCTGCTCTTTCTGACCATTTTCGGCTATAAACTGGTGTCGCAGGTGTCCACCGTAATGTCCGTCATCATTCTTATCTGTTGCGCCGTTATATTCATTATGGGCATCAACGCTAAAGCCGGCGAAATAGGCGCCATATTCAGCGCGGCGGAACTGCCGAACGGTATTTTGCTGCCGATACTCGACGCTTTCAAATACGCGGGTTTTCAGGCGGTGGTTATCCCTACCATGATAAAATGCGGACAGCCGCTCAAAACGCAGCGCAACGCCACGAAAGCCATGTCCATTTCATTTGTGCTTAACGCCGCCGCGCTGGCGCTGTCATGCATAATGCTTCTGGGCTGGTACGCCGATTTTACCGCCGCCGGCGCCACGGAAATCCCTACGCTGTATATCTGCCAGCAACTGGGCGTCGATTCGCTTTACTGGTTTTACAACATCGCGCTGTTTTTGTGCTTTGTTTCCACAGGCGTCACAACTGTCTTCGGCGTGGTCGCGCGGTTTGAAAACGTCAGACCGCTCATGAAAATAAACAAGCCGATTGTAAGGCGCGTAATCGTGTCGGCGTGCGTCATGATACTGTCAATGGCGGTGTCGATGGTGGGGCTCAGCAACATTATCCAGTACGGCTACGGCTATTGCGGCTATGTCGGCATAGTGATTATAATCATTCCGTTCCTGACGGTAGGGGTGTACAAAAACAGAAAGTTTATCAAGGCGCACCCTGAATTCAGAAAATAAGGCTTGTACTAAATATTTCTTTCCGCCGCGTCGGCGCTGTAAAGTGTAATTTTTGACAACTTCCGACAATATAATGCTTTTGTCGGAGGCTGACAATGAAAGATTATATTTATCAGCGGGTTATGGACTCGGCGGAGTATATTTTGGCTAACGGGGCGACGGTCAGGGGCGCGGCGAAAGTTTTTTGCGTTTCGAAATCAACGGTGCACAAAGACGTTTCGGAGCGACTGGCCGAGGCGGACCCGATTCTTTACGCCAAAGTCAAAAAGGTGCTTGACACAAATCTCGCCGAACGTCACATAAGAGGCGGTATGGCGACCAGAAAAAAATTTATGAAGAGGGCGGACTGACCGCCCGCTTTTTTTGCCCCGGAACATTTCCGCCGCTTGACAAGCCAGACCGTATTCTGTTAGAATATCCCCAGGTACAGGGGGTATAGTTTTGTTCGCCGCGGCAAACAATTGACTTGAGGGCAGCGCGGGGCTATACTTTAATCAAACGTCGGCGCCGTGGCGCGCCGTGTGTTGTTTCGGCTTTACGCCGTGACAGACAGTTTAAGGAGCGAAAGCATGAAAAAATTTACCGTTACGGGCATGAGTTGCGCCGCTTGCAGCGGCAACGTGGAGCGCGCCGTGTCCAAAGTGGAGGGCGTGACGTCGTGCAGCGTGAGTCTTTTGACCAACACGATGACTGTGGACGGAACAGCGTCGGACGCCGACATCATAAAGGCGGTTGAGCGCGCGGGTTACGGCGCGAGCGTTCAGGGCGGCAAAAAGCCCGTAGGCAAAGAGGACGCCGACGACAATAAAGAACTTAAAACGCTGGTGCGCAGGCTTGTGTGGTCGGTGGCGTTTCTGGTTGTGCTCATGTATTTTTCCATGGGACACCACATGTGGGGCTGGCCTTTGCCTTCTTTTTTTGACGGCAATCATGTCGCGGTGGGCATGGTTCAGATGCTGCTCACCATTGTCATAATGTTTATAAACAGAAAGTTTTTCATAAGCGGTTTCAAAGGCGTTTTCCGCGGCTCGGTCAATATGGATACCCTGGTGGGCATGGGGTCCGGCGTGGCGTTTTTATGGAGCGTGTATGTGCTGTTCGCCATGACGGGGGCTCAGGCGGCGGGCGATATGCAGGCCGTCATGAATTACGCCGACGAATTTTATTTCGAGTCGGCGGCAATGATACTTACCCTCATCACGGTGGGCAAAACGCTGGAAACATATTCCAAGGGCAAAACGACCAACGCCCTTAAAAGCCTGATGAAACTGGCGCCGCAAACCGCCACGGTTATCCGAGGCGGCGAAGAAGTCGTCGTGCCGGTGGAGCAGGTCGTCACGGGCGACGTTTTTGTCGTGCGTCCGGGGGAAAACATCCCCGTCGACGGAGTGGTGATTGAGGGCGAAACAGCGGTGAACGAATCGGCCCTGACGGGTGAAAGCATACCGTCGGACAAGACTGCCGGCAGCAATGTTTCCGCCGGCACGGTCAATCTCACCGGCTTTATCAAGTGCCGTTCCACCAGGGTGGGCGAGGACACGACCCTGTCGCAGATTATCCGCATGGTCAGCGACGCCGCCTCCACAAAGGCGCCCGTCGCCAGGGTGGCGGACAAGGTGTCGGCGGTGTTTGTGCCTGCGGTTATAGGTTTGGCTCTCATCACGCTCATTATATGGCTGGCGGTGGGCGAAACCGCCGGCTTCGCACTGGCAAGGGCGATATCCGTGCTGGTTATAAGCTGTCCGTGCGCGCTGGGGCTGGCTACTCCTGTGGCAATCATGGTGGGCAACGGCGTTGGCGCGAGACACGGAATTTTGTTCAAGACTTCCGCCGCGCTGGAAAACACCGGCAGGACGGAGATAGTCGTGCTGGACAAGACGGGTACCGTAACCAACGGCAAGCCCGTGGTGACTGACATGGTACCGTGCGGCGCCGACGCCGATACGCTGCTGACTTACGCTTACGCGCTCGAACGCAAGAGCGAGCACCCGCTTTCAAAGGCTATAATACAAAAAGCGGAAGAGATGAAAATAACCGCCGCCGCGGCGGAAGATTTCAGGGCTCTTCCCGGCAACGGACTTGTAGGCAGCATTGACGGAAAAGAAATCGCCGCGGGCAACCTGGCGTTTATAAGCGGCAAGGCGGCGGTTTCCGCCGAAATGAAAGACGCCGCCGACGCATTCGCCGCGGACGGAAAAACGCCGCTGTTTTTCTCATATGACGGCAGTCTTCTGGGCATAATCGCCGTCGCGGACACCGTCAGGGCGGACAGCGCGCAGGCGATTAAGGAACTTAAAGAAATGGGTATGCACGTCGTGATGCTCACGGGAGACAACGCCCGCACCGCGGCGGCGATAGGCAGACAGGCGGGCGTGGACGAAGTTATTGCCGACGTGCTGCCGGGCGATAAAGAAAACGTCATAAGGCGTCTGCAGAAATTCGGCAAAGTGGCTATGGTGGGCGACGGCATAAACGACGCTCCCGCGCTGACAAGGGCGGATGTCGGCATAGCCATAGGCGCCGGCACCGACGTGGCGATAGACGCCGCCGACGTGGTTCTGGTAAAGAGCAACCTGAGCGACGTTCCCGCCGCGATAAAACTCAGCAGGGCGACGCTGCGCAACATTCACGAAAACCTGTTCTGGGCGTTTATATACAACGTCATAGGCATACCGCTGGCGGCGGGCGCGTGGATTCCGCTGTTCGGCTGGGAAATGAACCCGATGTTCGGCGCAGCCGCCATGAGCCTGTCAAGCGTGTGCGTGGTGGCAAACGCGCTCAGACTCAATCTGTTTAACATAAGGAAACACCGCAAATACCGCCGTAAACCGTTGCCCGTCAAAGACGGCAAACTTCTCGCGTGGGACGGCGGTGAAAAAGCGGCGGAAAGCGGAAAAACCGTTACGCTGAATATAGACGGCATGATGTGCGCCCACTGCGAAAAGGCGGTGAAAACGGCGCTGGAAGCGGTGGAAGGCGTAACCGAAGCGACGGCAAGCCATGAAAAGGGCACCGCCGTGGTCATACTTGACCGAAACGTTCCGACCGAAAGGCTCGCCGCGGCGGTCGAAGCGAAAGGATATAAAGTAATTTCAGGAGGTGGCAAAATGGAAATAACCCTTAAAGTCGAAGGAATGATGTGCGGTCACTGCGAGAAACACGTCAAAGACGCTCTCGAAGCTATTGACGGCGTTGCCGAAGCGACGGCAAATCACCGGACAGGAGAAGTAAAAGTGACGCTCACTAAAGACGTGCCTGTCGAAACGCTTAAAAAGACGATAGAGTCACTCGATTACAAAGTACTTTGATACTTCAAAGCCCTGCGGCGTTTGCCTGCGGGGCTTTGTAATTTTAACATGGTGTGCATATTATGGAACACCTTTTTTAATTTTTTTCGGCACTATTGAACCGTAAAACAAGATGTGTTAAAATGACATAAAAAAAACAAACCTGCAAAAAGCAGATTTGTTACACACAGCGTGTGTCACCGGGAAACCGGCAGGTTGAAAAAATCTTATTTGAACTAATGGTGTAATCCTAAACGGTAGTTAGTCGTTTAAGTGAGTACATTATAGAATATAAAAAAGGAAAAGTCAACGGTATGGAAAAAAATTATTTTATTGGGTTGGATATGGGAACAGAATCGGTCGGCTGGGCAGTTACCGATGAGGATTACAACTTGTTAAAGGCGCGCGGTCACGATATGTGGGGCAGCTATTTGTTTGATGAAGCGCAGACCGCCGCTGGAAGGAGAGGTTTCCGTACTGCGCGCAGAAGATTGGCCAGGGTAAGGCAGCGCATAAATCTGCTGCAAAGTTTGTTTGCGGAAGAAATGGCAAAGAAAGATCCGCTGTTTTTCATCAGGTTGAATAACAGCGCGCTTTGGAAAGAGGACAAAGACGGCAGGATAATCGGGACAAGCGTGCTGTTTAATGACGACGGTTATAAAGACAAGGATTATTTTGCCCAATATCCGACGATTTATCATTTGCGCCTTGCGCTTATGAAAGATCAAATCGATGATATAAGGTTGCTTTACATAGCTGTTCATCACATTATAAAAAACAGAGGGAACTTTTTGTTTGAGGGACAGGAGTTTTCCGCGAGCGATACGAATGTCGTCAAGGAAAAATTTCACGAGCTGAATGAGTTTTTGTCTGAATTGCGTGACGATAGCGATGAAGATAACTTTGAAATCAGCCTTGAAAAACTTGACGGAATAATAGACGCGTTAAAAGATAAGCAGCTCAGCAAGACAGACAAAAGCCGAAAAATCAGCGAACTTTTCGGCGGCAAAAAGAATAAAACAGTCGTCGCCGTGGCAAAGCTCATTTCGGGTTGCAAAGCAAGCGTAAAGGACTTATTCGCGCTGGAAGAAGATCCGGACGATATCAAATCGTTTTCGCTAGCGGACAACGATTTTGAAACGGGAGTAATGCCGAAACTGTCTGCCGCCGTAGGTGACAATGCCGATATGGTTATGACGCTGAAAGCCGTTTATGACTGGTCGGTATTGTGCGCGTTTATGGGAGAAGAAAAATATATTTCGGCGGCTAAAGTAAAAATATACGATAAACATAAAGCGGATTTGAAAAAACTCAAAGACTATGTCGCGACTAATTGCCCCGAGAAGAAAGCCCTGATATTCAGACGGCAAGACAAAGTTAATAATTATGCCGCCTATGTCGGAATGGACAAGGGCAAAGGTTTCGGAAAATGTTCGAAGGACGAGTTTTATAAATTTTTGAAAAATGAAATCAAAATTGCCGATGAGAATATTTTGCGCGATATCGATAACGGTGATTTTTTGCCGAAGCAGGTGTCGACTGATAACGGCGTGCTGCCGTATCAACTGCATTTGGCCGAACTTAAAGCGATATTGGCCAACGCCGAAAAATATTTCGCTTTTCTGAACGAATCGGACGGCGAGCATACCGTCAGCCAAAAAATAATTTCTCTTTTAACCTTCCGCATTCCGTATTATGTCGGGCCGCTCAACTCGCAGAATAGCCGGTTCGCCTGGGCGGTAAGAAATCCGGGTTATGACAGAGTGCCTGTTACGCCGTGGAATTTCGATAAAGTTATCGATAAAGACGCGTCGGAAGAAAAATTCATTAAAAACATGACGCGCAAGTGTTCTTATCTGATCGGACAGGACGTCTTGCCGGCAAGTTCGCTGTTTTATACCGAGGCCACGTTTCTTAACGAGCTGAACAATCTGACGATAAACGGAATTAAAGACGCGGAGGCGAAAAAACTCATATACGGTTATGCGCAAGAACATAAAAAAATCACTCTTAAAAGTTGCATGAAACTGTTGCAGGGGCAAGGTATTTTGCCGTCCGATTGCGGCACGGAGGTGTTCGGCGGCACGGACGGCGATTTCAAAAACTCGCTTTCAACTTATAACGATTTGGCTTTTCTCGGCGACAAGCGCGAAACGCACAGCGAGATGTGTGAGGAAATTATCACGTGGATTACTTTGATATCAGATAAAAACCGGCTTGAAAGACGAATCAGAAATAAATACGGCAGGATTTTGTCCGACAACGAAATCAAAAGATTCAAATCGCTTAATTATACGAAATGGGGCAGACTGTCGGCGGAACTGCTTAACGGCATAAGGAGTGAAAAACTTGTAGATACCAACGGTGAATATATGACCGTTATCAAGGCGTTAAGGGAGACAAACCGTAATTTGTCCGACCTTTTGATGTCCAAAGATTGCGGCTTTGTTCAGGCGATAGAAGCTTACAACAAAGATAACGTTCCGAGCGGCAAAGTTACGTATAAAACGGTTGAGGAGCTGTATTGTTCTCCTTCCGTAAAGCGTTCTATTTGGCGGGCGGTGGAACTTGTGCGTGAAATAGTCAAAATACGCGGCTATGCGCCGAAAAAAATCTTTATTGAAATGGCGCGCGGCGGAAAGGCCGAAACACCGAAAGGCTCACGGACGGTTTCACGCAAAGACAGTATATTGAATCTTTACAAAAACATAAAAGACGAAGAACGTGAATGGATAAAAGAAATAGAAAGCCAGCCCGATTCAAAATTCAGCAGCGACAAACTGGTGATGTATTATCGCCAGCTCGGCAGATGTATGTATTCGGGCGAACCGCTGTCGCTTGAAGACGTGTTTAATACCAAAAAGTGCGATATCGACCATATTTTTCCGCGGTCGAAGCTGAAAGACGACAGCCTTGACAACAGGGTGCTGGTACTGATACGGGAAAACCGGCGTAAAAAAGACGTTTATCCAATCAACACCGAAATCGTGAGCAAAATGAAACCATTCTGGCGGGAGCTTAGAGAAAAAGGACTTATTTCGGAAACGAAATATTCCAGGCTAATTAGAACGAACGAACTGACTCAGGATGAACTCAAAGGGTTCATCAACCGACAGCTTGTGGAAACAAGGCAAAGCACGAAGGCGGCCGCCGGCATTTTTAAGGAGATGTTGCCCGGCACGGAAATCGTATACGCGAAAGCGTCAAACGCGGATGAATTCAAGGCTAAAAACGGTATCATCAAAATTCGCGAACTCAACGATTTGCATCACGCCAAAGACGCGTATATCAATATTGTGGTTGGCAATGTGTTTAACGTTAAGTTTACGCACAACCCATATCTTTTCCAGACAAGAGATAGTTATAATCTTGAAACATTGTTTGACAGAGACATCAAAGGAGCATGGAAAGTAGCGGACAGACAGCGGATTGTCGACACGGCGAATAAAAACACGGCGAGAGTAGTCTTTATGCAAACCGAAGGTAAGGGTGAGTTATTTGACGCAACCAAAAAGCCGGCAAAAGCGAACGCCAACTTGACGCCGCTCAAAGCAAAAGGCGCGTGGCTTGACACTTCAAAATACGGCGGATATAACTCGGCAACCACGGCATATTTCATGCTTGTGCGCAGCAAAGACAAAAAGGGCAGACCGATGCTTACGCTTGAAGCATACACGCGGCTTATGGAAAAGATGTATCCCGATAACTTGGAAGCGAAAGAAAAATTCTGCCGTGAACAATGCGGCTTGATTCAGCCGGAAATACTGATTGACAAGATAAAGAAGGGTACGTTAATGAAATACAAAGGGAGTTATTTGTATTTGCGCGGAAAAACTGGCAATCAAATAACTTATGGTAATGCTTATCAAATGTTTTTAAGCAATGAAATTATGGAAATGCTAAAGCCTCTCAGCAAGTATATGCAGAACAGAAACCGTCTCAAAAATCAAATGTTGGTCCCTGATGAAAAGAAGATATGCAAAGAGAATAATATTAAAATCTACGATGCGATTGTTGCCAATATTGTGGAACATTTAAATCAAAGCATCATGCCACGTACAGTAATTCCATTTTTTAAACAGGCGCGTACAAAATTTCAAACTTTAGAAAGTTCGGACCAGTGTGTTGTTATTATGAACATTTTACGACTAATGGATAATAAAACTCCAAGCGCAGACGTGACAAAGTTAGGCGGCACACCGAGTATGGGAACATTTAAAGCGTCTGACATACTTGATGTACAAGGTACAAAAATTATTTATCAATCGCCGACAGGCTATTACAGAAAAGTTATTAATCTCAGTGATTTTCTATGAGCTGGCGTGTAGTGGTCGTTTCCGGCATGTGCAAACTCGAAAGCAAACTCGGGTATCTTGTTTGCCGTGGCGAAGAAGTCAGAAAGGTATTTTTGCAGGAGATAGATACCTTGATTATTGAGTCGACGGCGGTGTCGCTCACGGCGGCGCTGCTGTGCGAACTCATCAAAAACAAGGTAAACGTGGTGTTTTGCGACGAAAAACACAACCCGCAATCGCAGCTTGTGGCATTGTATGGCAGGCATGACGGCAGCGGATGTATAAAAAAGCAACTTTGCTGGGGCGACGGCGTAAAAAATGAGGTATGGACGGAAATAGTGCGCCTCAAAATTCAAAAACAATATGAGCATTTATTGAGCCTCGGGCTTGCCCAGGCAGATATGCTGGCAAACTATCTGCTGGAAATTAAGCAGGGGGATTGCAGCAATAGAGAGGGGCACGCGGCGAAAGTATATTTCAACGCGCTGTTCGGGGTCGCGTTCAAACGCGGCGACAGCACGTATGTCAACAACGCGCTGGATTACGGTTACGCAATATTGCTGTCGGCGTTTAACAGGGCTATAGTCGGTTTGGGTTATAATACGCAAATCGGGTTGGCGCACAAAAGCGAGTTTAACATGTTTAATTTATCTTGCGACCTAGTTGAGCCGTTCCGTGTGCTGGTTGACAGGCACGTTATCGGCAATATGGCAAAGTTCGATTCAGACTACAAACGCTATCTTTGCGACCTTCTCAACCAAACGGTTGTTATAGGAGGAGAAAAGCATACTGTGCTTGACGCCGTGGGTATATATTGCAAAAGCGTTTTCACCGCGCTGGACAGCGGTGACGCGAGCGGGATTGTCTGCTATGAGTTATAGGTTTATGCGTGTGGTTGTGTTTTTTGATTTGCCTGTTGAGACTTCCGCGCAAAGGCGTGAATACAGAATGTTCAGGAAGTTTTTACTCCGCGGCGGATTTGTGATGATGCAGGAATCTGTTTATTCTAAAATTGTGTTGAACGGAACCGCTGCCAGCGCCGTTATGCAAAACGTGCGCAAAAACAAGACGCCGCAAGGGCTTATACAAATGCTGGTGGTCACCGAAAAACAGTTTGAGCGTATGGAAGTCGTGGTTGGTGACAAGCAAAAAACGGTGATTGACAGTGACGAAAGGTTGGTTGTTTTATGACATTGGCGCATAGTGATTTGACAACGGTCTTTAATATGGCCCCCGGTTGTGTGAATGTTTTGGTTGTTGAACCGGAGGACATGTTTTTTTGTTACGCATGTCAATTGTTATCGCAGGCGGAGAATGGTGTTGGAGAATTTTGTCTGGCGGAAGGCGATAAAATATTAAATTTCGCCAAACAGGCCGTCGTCATCAGCGATTATTTCGGGTTGAGACAAAACGACAAAAAATTTTTGACTAAACTTTATCAGCGGCTGGCTGACACGGCGGAAGCGGAAATGCCTCACGAAGCCGATGAAGTGAAATCATGCGTCTTCGGATTTTTGGATAAATTAAACGCGCGGTCTGATTGCGCGTTGCAGTATGATTGCGACGCGCCGCTATTGAGTGTGTTTAAGGCCTTTGGAGTGACGTTGGCGCGCGACAACTCGCTACTTGACGACATTTTGGCATATATGAAAGCCGCTTTAATACTGCTAAACGTCAGATGTTTTTTCTTTATAGGATTAAAAACGGTGCTCACAAGCAGCCAGATTGAACTGTTTTATCGTGAGGCGGAACTGCTGCAAATAAACGTGTTTTTGGTTGAAAACGTTATGAAAGAAAAACTGCAACGCGAGTGCGTGCTGGTTATAGACCGCGATTTGTGTGAAATTATTGTTTGAGAGGTATTTTTATGTTATATTGTATTTAACCATATTTCAGTTTGGCGTTATCGTTTGGAATTTCTGTGTGTGGTGCGCAAAAATACTCAAATTTGAGGTTTGAGTATGGTGTAATTCTAAACGGTAGTTAGACTTTATGGACTTGGTGGCGACATGGTGTTGAGTTTGAGTATGGTGTAATTCTAAACGGTAGTTAGACTAACCGAACGGAAAGCGGCATAAAGGAAAGGTTTGAGTATGGTGTAATTCTAAACGGTAGTTAGACTGGTACAACGTACGCTTTACAAGTTCCTAAGTTTGAGTATGGTGTAATTCTAAACGGTAGTTAGACAATTTTGCTGCCACATCTGCTGTTGCCGTTGTTTGAGTATGGTGTAATTCTAAACGGTAGTTAGACAATCAAGGGTATTTATACCGGCGTTGACGCGTTTGAGTATGGTGTAATTCTAAACGGTAGTTAGACGTCGCCCTGTTTGATGTCCTTATAGGTCAAGTTTGAGTATGGTGTAATTCTAAACGGTAGTTAGACCCCCGTCGGTTGTAATAACGCCGCAAACTAGTTTGAGTATGGTGTAATTCTAAACGGTAGTTAGACCAAGCGGCGTTTCAACCAGCATTTCATCAAGTTTGAGTATGGTGTAATTCTAAACGGTAGTTAGACCCGCCGTCCAGCCGTTGCCTAGCCCTTTATGTTTGAGTATGGTGTAATTCTAAACGGTAGTTAGACCAACTCTGATAGATAATCTTCATCGGAACAGTTTGAGTATGGTGTAATTCTAAACGGTAGTTAGACTTGTAAATCTGATCAATGCTCATATCGTCCGTTTGAGTATGGTGTAATTCTAAACGGTAGTTAGACTTTAAGCGTACGGCGTTGAAAGTGCACAAAGTTTGAGTATGGTGTAATTCTAAACGGTAGTTAGACACCGCAGTCAGCGGAGGCACAATAACTTGCGTTTGAGTATGGTGTAATTCTAAACGGTAGTTAGACATGTGGATGCGTTCCGAGCGTATGGACTATGTTTGAGTATGGTGTAATTCTAAACGGTAGTTAGACTTATAAGTGAGGTGTAAAAAAATGTTACAAGTTTGAGTATGGTGTAATTCTAAACGGTAGTTAGACTCGATATCGCTCATTAACCTTTGGTTCGCGGTTTGAGTATGGTGTAATTCTAAACGGTAGTTAGACCAAATCGTTACAAGCCCTTATCGTAAGGGTGTTTGAGTATGGTGTAATTCTAAACGGTAGTTAGACCGCGGGGTGTTCAGCCAGGTAATTTATGTAGTTTGAGTATGGTGTAATTCTAAACGGTAGTTAGACACTTGATATATATGTGCCAGGTGACACTGGGTTTGAGTATGGTGTAATTCTAAACGGTAGTTAGACCTTGGGATGATGAAAAACGCAGGCGACTTAGTTTGAGTATGGTGTAATTCTAAACGGTAGTTAGACTGTGGAACAAAAATTCCGCATTTAATGCACGTTTGAGTATGGTGTAATTCTAAACGGTAGTTAGACTGCGAATATATGATACATAAGCCAAAGCCAGTTTGAGTATGGTGTAATTCTAAACGGTAGTTAGACAAATGGTTTCGCGTGGTCAGATACCTATTCGTTTGAGTATGGTGTAATTCTAAACGGTAGTTAGACTAGGCTATCATTGTAAATGGCTTCGATGTCGTTTGAGTATGGTGTAATTCTAAACGGTAGTTAGACCACTGTCAAAATCGCCGAGATAATAAAGTTGTTTGAGTATGGTGTAATTCTAAAGCGCATTTAGCCTAAATCGACACGATATATATGGGCTAGAGGTGATACAAGGCACAATATTTTGTATAAAATAATCAGGGAATAAAATATCGTTTAAGGCACGCAATAGCCCTTCTGCGGCTTGAAATGTATTCGGACGATAAAAGAATCGTCCATGGCGCGGAAAGCCAAATAGCGGTGTTCAGCGGCTTTCTTTCAAAACGGCGGCACATAAAAATAGGCAGGCATTAGATTATGGTGCCTGCCTTTAAGTTTGTATGAAATTCAATGTCATATTAAAGCGCGCCGTAAAGACTGTAATATCTTTGGCGGATACTTGCCTTACGGGAATTTATCTTGCCTCTTCCGATGCCGAGTTCGGCGCAGACTTCGGATTGCACCATGCCATTCATGTAGCAGTTCAGAATGGCGAGTTCCAAAGCAGATAACTGTAACGCCTCGGCAAGCTCATCGTATTTCGTGTAATCTGTTTGTTCATGTTCAAAGCAGTTCACGGGATCCATCGGCAGCGCTTTATAATCCGTAAAATCAATGGACTCAACGACCGTTCCTCGCCTGTCCGGTCTGTTACGAAGAAGATTGATGAAGCGGTCTACTTCACGATAGCAAGCAAGTTTGATAGAGATTTCTTTTCCTTTGCGGTCTTTGCCGTAAATTTCAGATGCCTTTCTACCTATAAATTGATACAGAAAGCAGATAGCAGTCTGCACTACGTCATAGCCGTCCGATACGATATAGTCTATTTCTCCCATATGGTGCAGGTCTTTGATGAGGCCGATATACAGCCTGTCTGCGATTTCCATATCAAACTTTTTTACGGTGCGTAAAGCCTGCAATGCGATCATTTCTCCCATGAGCTTGACGTTCTCATTTGAGATAGACTCTGCGAACAAATCGCCTTCGTTGCGATACTTTCCGTTTGAGAACTTGGTTACCAACATTTCCATTTTGAGTTACACCTCCGAATTGTATTTGCCTTTTTCGGGCAACAGGCGGAGGTGCATAGGACGGTGAAAAGAAAGCAAATTCTTTGTCGGTCGGCGGAAGTCAACGGAACAAAGACAAAATCGTTGCGTTAAAGGCTCGCAGAACGGCTTATATGCGAAAAAAGAGCCGGGCAAAGGAACTTACCTTACCGGACTCTCGAATGGTTTCTATGGGTGTTTTAAGCGACGATTTTGCGGCCGTTGACTTGCGCGAGGACTATGCTAACCTAAGCCTGCCGAAAGAGGCAAAATTCAAGAGGTAAACGGAACGGCAAAACCAATGAAGAGAAAGGATCGCACAGCGGAAAAGCGGCAGCCGATCCCCAAGCGGTTCAGCGGGGACGGCTCCGCGCCGCCGCGCCTTTCGGTTTGGTTTTCCGCGTTGTTTGTTTTCGTGGCGTGTGCTTGTCGCGGCGGCGCATCAGCGCCGTCGCTCTCGTATCAAAGACAAGCACACGCCACGGTTGCTAAAGTGCATAAACAACTACAAATCAAATTGAGAGCGCAGGAAAATGGGACATATATTATATTCGAAATCGCTGACAAATTGTTGAAATTTAAGTGCATACAGCGAAATCTAAGGTTTAATAAGGGAGTAACAGCAAAAGTTATTCCCTTTTTTACTTATTAGAAAAAATTTTTTGATTACCGCCGCAAAACTCTTGACAGGGGAGCGGCATATGATTATAATGATAATTGAATTATCGGTAATCAGATTATCGTAGGAGGCAGACATGTCGGTTGCGGACAGAAGTATCGACCCGCGCATCATGGAGAGCGCGAAAGGGGAGTTTCTGCAAAAGGGATTTTTAGATGCGTCCTTGCAGGAGATCTGTAAAAACGCGGGCGTGACCACGGGTGCGCTGTACAAGCGG
>CAJFSP010000004.1 GCA_904419725.1 Candidatus Heteroclostridium caecigallinarum
CCACGGTGAGACGGAAGCGTACAGTTTCGCCGGGAGCGGAGAGATGTCGAAATACCGAGAAGAATATATGGCGGAATATATGCCGGGCGTCGCCGTCGAAGAACAAACGTTGGAATAAGCGGCGGAACACGTCTGAAACGGCAGGTTTTTTGCCAACCTGAAAAAACCTTAATAAAGGAAAGTGGCACGGTGAAGAAATGTGTTTCAAAACGACACGGTAAACCGCGACTGCCAACCCGAAAGAAACTTGATACAGAAACGGGGGCATCGCCGAAGAAATGTGTTATGAAATGACGTATTGAACTTTGACTGCCCACTCGAAAAAAATGGCACGGGAGAGATAAAACAGGCTCTCCCGTGCTTTATAATTACGGGGCGAAACTTCAAACGAAACTTCGGAATAATTTTTGCAAAGGAGCGGAAAATGGCTTTCAAAAACATCGAGGCGGAAATAGACGGCGGGGGCGTGCTCCGGCTTGTTGAAATTCCGCAAATCAGCGACGGCGAAAATATTTCCGTGGGGCTGCGCGTCAGCGCCGACGAAGATTTTCTGGACGGGCAGCCGAGCGACGCCATATATTGTTTCGAGTTCATGGCGGCGGACGGCGGCAGATACGTCACGCCGCCCATTGTGCCCGAGCAGGGCGTCATCGCTTATGAAGTGGAAAACTCCGTCTTGCGCGGCGACGGCGAAACCAGGGCGCAGCTGGTGGTCAAAAGTCAAAGCGGCGGGTATATTTTCAAGTCGAACACGGCGGCATTCGAGGTATCGCCCAGCGTAAACGCCGAGTTTCCGACGTATTACCGACGAGATTTTCTGACGGCGGCGCAGAAACTGTTTGCCGAGGCGGCGGAAAAGACGGAAGAACTTGACGCCGTGAAAGACGAAATGACCGTGGCGGCGCAGTCTGTCAGGCAACTTGCCGACGAAATGCGTGAGGACATCGCGGCGGGCGAGTTTGACGGTCCGCAGGGTCCGAAAGGCGACAAAGGCGACCGGGGCGACATAGGTCCGCAGGGCCCGAAAGGGGACACCGGCGCGCAGGGCGCGGTCGGCCCGCAGGGCGCGCAGGGCATACAGGGCGTCAAGGGCGACAAAGGAGAAAAAGGAGACAAGGGCGATAAAGGCGACAAAGGCGACGCCGGCGCTCAGGGGCCGAAAGGCGAGCGGGGAGAAAGGGGCGACTCCGCCGTTATCGTGTGGGGCGACCTGAACACGCAGGCGATAAGCAACGTCGCATGGGAGGAAGTGTGAAATGAGCACGTTTTTGAAACCTATGGCGGTAAACGGGATAGACAACCTGGGCGTTTCCGACGGGCAGTTTATTCTGGACACCGCGACGGGGTATTTTTATGTGGACTGGAACGGCGTGAGATATCCCGCCGGTTATAAGGGGGACAAGGGCGACAAAGGAGACACCGGCGCCGCCGGTCCCCGGGGCGAAGAAGGAGAAAAGGGCGATACCGGCGCGCAGGGTCCCCAGGGGCCGCAGGGCGCGAAAGGCGCCGACGGCGTGGGTATCGTCAGCATAGTCAAGACGGGCGTCAGCGGCAACGTCGATACTTACACAATCACGCTGTCAAACGGCTCGGCGCAGACTTTTACGGTAACAAACGGCACAAACGGCACGGACGGCGTCGACGGAAAGACGCACGTGTTTACTTACAGTAACGGAATTCTTACTATCGCCTGACGGGGAAAAGGGGTTTTGAACAAAACCGCCTGAAAAAGTGTATCTGACCTGAATCCGCGGACATAACGTCCGCGGATTTTTTTATATATTGACAAACGCAATAAAAAAAATTATACTTTGTATTATTTCACGGGCGTTTTTCGCCCGAAAGAGGGTTTTTTATGTTGAAATTCAACACGCATTACAACACTCTCGACGAGCCGCTGTACCACTACCAGTTGCAGGACGTCAAAGAGCCCAACCTTTACAGAGATATTTACAATTACGAAGAAATCCCGAAGGTGACTTTCAACCGCCGCAGGGTGCCGATGAGCGTGCCCGACGAAATATGGATTACCGACACGACTTTCCGCGACGGGCAGCAGTCCAGGGCGCCTTACACGGTGGAGCAAATCGCCGCTCTGTACGAAATGCTGCACAGGCTGGGCGGCCCGAAAGGGCTCATCAGGCAGAGCGAGTTTTTCCTTTACAGCGAAAAGGACAGGCGCGCGGTGGAAAAATGCCGTGAAATGGGCTTTGAGTTTCCGGAAATAACGGGCTGGATAAGGGCAAAAAAAGAGGATTTTCTGCTGGCTAAGGAAATGGGGCTGAAAGAGTGCGGCATACTCGTCAGTTGCAGCGACTACCATATCTTCAAAAAACTGGGGCTGACGCGCAAACAGGCGCTGGATATGTACCTGGGCATTATAAAGGACGCCCTTTCGGTGGGGATAAAGCCGAGATGTCATTTCGAGGACATCACCAGGGCGGATTTTTACGGCTTTGTTGTGCCTTTCGCCACGGAACTCAAAAAACTCATGGACGAAAGCGGCATAGACATAAAAATCCGCGCGTGCGACACCATGGGTTACGGCGTGCCGTATGTGGGCGCGTCGCTTCCGCGCAGCGTGTCGGGCATCATACACGGCCTGCATTTTCACGCCGAAGTGCCGAGCAGGCTTATAGAATGGCACGGCCACAACGATTTTTACAAGGCGGTGACCAACGCCAGTTACGCCTGGCTGTACGGCGCCAGCGGCGTCAACTGCTCGCTGCTGGGCATAGGCGAAAGGACGGGCAACACACCGCTGGAAGCCATGGTGGTGGAATACGCGCAGCTTAGAGGCACTACCGACGGCATGGACCTCAGGGTGATTACCGAAATAGCCGATTATTACGAAAACGTAATCGGTTACAAAATCCCGCCTAAAACGCCGTTCGTCGGAAAGGATTTCAACGTGACGCTGGCGGGCGTGCACGCCGACGGCCTGATGAAAGACGAGGAAATTTACAATATCTTCGACACCGAAAAGATTCTCGGCAAACCGCCGAGGGTCAGCGTCAACAACGCCTCCGGCACGGCGGGCATAGCGCACTGGATAAACCTGTTCGTGGGGCGCGAGGCGGTGAGCAAAAACGACCCGAGACTTAAACCCGTAAAGGAGTTTATCGACAGGGAGTACGCCAACGGCAGGGTTACGAAATACGGCGACGAGGAACTGGAATTTATCATAAACAAACTCGCGCCGGGGCTGCTGGACGGCGGAAACAAATGACGGCGGCATTTTGCCGTGGACAACGACTGCCGAAGAGCGGGGAACCGACCCCCGCTCTTTTTTTTGGCGCGGCAAGGCAATGGCGGGCGGTCTTTCGCTTGACTTTGACGTGCGGCTCAATATAATTAAATCCGTATGGAAAACGGACAAAAACGAGGCGCGCTCGCCAAAGCGGCGCTGCTTGTCGCAACGCTTATCTGGGGCAGCACTTTTATTATTTTCAAAGACGCCATGAACGGGCTTCCGCCGCTGTTTATACTGGCGTTCAGATACCTTGTCGCCACCGTCATTCTTTCGGCGGTGTTTTTCAAAAAACTGCGGCTGATAAACAAAACCTATCTTTGGCAGGGCGCCGTGCTGGGCGTTTTTCTGGCGGCGGCGTATATATTCCAGACGTACGGCCTGCAAGGCACCACGCCGGGCAAAAACGCTTTTCTGACCGCCGTGTACTGCGTGCTGGTGCCCTTTGTTTCGTGGGCGTTTTTCGGCGGCAGACCCGACAGATTCAACTTTCTGGCGGCGGCGACCTGTCTCGCCGGCATAGGTTGCGTGTCGCTGGACGGCGACCTCAGCGTGATGCCGGGCGACTGGCTGACGCTTGTCGGGGGCGTGTTTTTCGCTTTGCATATAGCGTTTGTTGCCCGTTTCAACAGCGATAAGGACGCCGTAACGCTCACGCTGGTGCAGTTTTTCACGGCGGGCGTCATATGCGGCGCCGGTTCGCTGTGTTTCGAAACGCTTCCGTCGTCGGTGCCTCCCGCCGCGTGGACGGAAATAATATACCTTGCCGTGTGCGGCACCGCCGTAGCCATGCTGCTGCAAAACGTGGGACAGAAATACGTTTCGTCCTCGTCGGCGGCGATTATACTCAGCCTCGAAGCGCTGTTCGGCGTGCTGTTCAGCGTGATTTTCGGGTATGAAAACCTGTCGGTTAAACTGGTCATCGGGTTCGCCCTGATATTTTTCGCCATAATCACCAGCGAAACCAAGTGGAAATTCGTCCGCCGCCGTGGCGGCGGAAGCGAAAACTGACCCAATCGTTTGCGTAAAACGCTTTCAGGCATTATAATTTTACAGATTATGCGGCAAAACACTCTTTCGGGCGAGAACGCTCTTACACAAGGTAAAATCTTTCCCGCGCTCATGCGCTTCGCTATTCCTTTTCTGGTGGCGAATTTTTTGCAGCAGCTTTACGGGGCGGTGGATTTGCTTGTGGTGGGGCAGTTTTGCGACACCGCCGCCGTGTCCGCCGTGTCGACGGGCAGCCAGGTCATGAAGACGATAACCGGCATAGTGACGGGGCTGGCGACGGGCACCACCGTGCTGGTGGGGCAGTATATAGGCGCCGGGCGGCGGGAGGACGCCGCCAAAACTGTGGGCTCAACCGCCGTGCTGTTCGTTATAGTAGCCGCCGTTCTTACGGCGGTCATGCTGCTTCTGACCCGCCAGGTGGCGGTCGTAATGCAGGCGCCCGCCGAGGCGTTTGACCAGACGGTGGACTATATCTTCATCTGTTCCGTCGGCATAGTGTTTATAGTGGGTTACAACGCCGTAAGCGGCATATTGCGCGGCATGGGCGACAGCAAAAGCCCGATGTATTTCGTCATAGTCGCCACGGTAGTCAACGTGGGGCTGGACCTGCTTTTCGTGGCGGTGTTCGACATGAAAGCGGCGGGCGCCGCTTACGCCACCGTCATTGCCCAGGCGTGCAGTTTTATCTTCGCGGTTATCTGGCTGCGCGTGAAGGGCATGGGCATCGGCTTCGGCAAAAAAGACATGCGCCTCGACAGGCGCAAGACAAAAGGCATTCTCCGTTTCGGCACGCCGGTGGCGTTGCAGGAAGCGCTGGTCAACATATCGTTTCTCATCATAACCGCCATTCTCAACGGCAAGGGGCTTGTCGCCTCCGCTGCCGTCGGCGTGGTGGAAAAAGTCATCTGCTTCGACGTGCTTCCGATTACCGCGTTTTCCATGGCGATATCCGCCATGACGGCACAGAACGTGGGCGCCGGCAAACCCGAAAGGGGCAAAAAATGCATGGTTTACGGCATACTGTTCACCGCCGCGGTGGAAGCGGTTGTCGTGCTGTTTGTGGAACTGGGCGGCGGACCGCTGCTGCTGGGCATCTTCTCCACCGACGCCGAAGTTATCTCGCAGGGGTTTTTGTATATGCGCTCTTACATACTCGACTGCCTGCTGCTTTGCGCGGTGTTCTGCATGAACGGGTTTTTCAACGGCTGCGGCAAAACCTTTTTCACCATGGCGCACAGCCTGTTCGCCACTTTCGTCATCAGGGTGCCGCTGGCGTGGCTGTTCAGTTCGCTGGAAAGCATGGGTATGTTTGAAATAGGTCTGGCGGCGCCCGTTGCCACCGCCGTTTCGATAGCGCTCTGCCTTATTTACATGAAGAGCGGAAGATGGAAAAACTATAATACCGATAAAAAGGAAGCCGATTTGTTATGAACCTGATTGATGAACTGCGTCGGGCGAAGATAATCCCCGCCGTAAAAGAGGACAAACAGCTGGCAAACGCCGTAAAAGCAGGGAGCGGCGTGGTGTTTCTGCTCAAAAGCGACATTCTCAGCGTGGGCGACGCCGTGGCTTTCTGCCACTCGAAAGGCAAAAAAGTGCTGGTGCATTTCGACCTTCTGGAAGGGTTGTCAAACGACGAGGCCGCCGTGCGGTATCTCGCCGAAAAGGTGCGCCCCGACGGGATAATTTCCACAAAAAACAACGTGGTGAAAATCGCCAAGCAATACGGGCTGTTTTGCGTGTTCAGGGTGTTTCTCATCGATTCGCACTCGGTGCAGACGGCTTTCGCCAACACGGTGAAAAACAAAGCCGACGCCGTGGAAATTCTGCCCGGCGTGATTACCGAAATGATCGGGGTTTTCAAAAAGGAAACGGGCGCCGAGGTGATAACCGGCGGACTCATCAAAACAAAACGGCATATCGACGACGCTCTCGCCGCCGGCGCGCTCTGCTGCTCCACAAGCGACGAGGAACTCTGGCCTTGAAAAACGAAGGAGCCCTTTCGGGCTCTTTTTCGTTTTAGGGCGTTTTTAGCGCTTTTTGTCAAAATAATGACGAAAATTGCGCCAAAAATCGTCGGTTTTCAGCAAAAAACACAAAAAATAACCTGTTTTTTTCAAATTCGGTATTGACAAGCGGATTTTTGGCTCATATACTTATGGTAGAATAAAAATCCCCGTCAGGGGGCGCATATCATTTGTTATTGTAAGGGTTCGGGAGTCGCAATACGGATGAGAAACGTTTTATGATGTTTCTGGCCGGAGTGCGGCTTTTTTATTTGGCAAAATTTTAACGAGGAAGGCGGATTTTTTATGTATGACGTGTTTATCATCGGCGGCGGGGTTATAGGCTGCTCGCTGGCGAGAGAACTCAGCAGGTACGATGTCAAAATCGCCGTCGCCGAAAAAGAGGACGACGTGGCGATGGGTACCAGTAAGGCCAACTCCGGTATAGTTCACGCCGGATTCGACGCCAAAACGGGCTCCAACAAAGCCATTTACAATGTGCTGGGCGCCCGTATGTTCGACGAACTGAGCAAAGAACTGGATTTTCCTTTCAGGCGCAACGGCGCCATGGTCTTGTGCTTTGACAAATCGGGCGAGCCGAAACTCAAAGCGCTTTACGACCAGGGTGTGGCAAACGGCGTTACGGGGCTGGAAATAATTTCCGGCGACAGGGCGAGGGAAATAGAGCCTAGCGTATCGGCGGAAGTGGTCGCCGCGCTGCACGTACCGTCGTCGGGCATAGTCAGCCCTTATGAAATGACGATAGCCTACGCCGAAAACGCCTGCGTCAACGGCGTGGAGTTTATGCTGGGCAAGGAAGTTACCGGCATAGAGAAAAGCGGAGGGGTCTTTACGCTGACTTTCGCCGACGGCGAAAGCAAACAGGCCAGAATCGTCGTCAACTGCGCCGGCGTGTACGCCGACGTCATAAACAACATGGTGTGCGGCGAAAAAATAGACATAGTGTCCAGAAAAGGCGAATACTGCCTGCTGGACAAGAAGTGCGGCGGGCTGACCGACTGCACGCTTTTCCAACTGCCTACGGCAATGGGCAAGGGCGTGCTGGTGGCGCCGACGACGCACGGCAATATTCTGGTGGGTCCGACGGCGGAAGACATCGAGGGAAAAGACGACGTGGACACCACTTACGCCGGGCTCAACAAAGCGTTCGACACCGCTTCGCTCAGCGTGCCGTCGCTCAGCAGACGCAACATAATCACCCAGTTTGCCGGGCTGAGGGCGCACAGTACCGCCGATGATTTTATAATAGGCGAAAGCGAAGCAGAGGGGTTTTACAACATCGCCGGCATAGAGTCTCCGGGACTTTCCAGCGCGCCGGCAATCGCCGCCGAAACGGCGGAAAAACTCGCCGGGAAACTCGGCGCCGGCAAAAAGAAAAATTTCATAGCCAAACGCAAGGGCATTCCGCATTTCGCTTCCATGAGCGACAGCGAAAGGGCGGCGCTCATCAAGGAAAACAAACTGTACGGCAGGATTGTCTGCCGCTGCGAAAACGTGACCGAGGGCGAAATAGTGGACGCCATAAACAGGCCGCTGGGCGCCACCGACATGGACGGCGTCAAACGCCGCACCAGGGCGGGCATGGGCAGGTGCCAGGCGGGGTTCTGCACGCCTAGGGTCATGGAAATTCTGGCGAGGGAACTCGGCAAAGACCAGACTGAAATAACCAAATACGGAAAGGGAAGCAATCTCGTCGTAGGGAGGACAAAATGAAAACTCATGATTTGGTAATCATCGGCGGCGGTCCCGCCGGACTCGCGGCGGCGAAATCGGCTTATGACGCCGGCGTCAGGGATATGCTTATTCTGGAAAGAGAGGCGTCGCTCGGCGGCATACTCAACCAGTGCATTCACAACGGTTTCGGTCTGCATACTTTCAAAGAAGAACTCACGGGTCCCGAATACGCCCAGAGATACATAGACGAAGTCGTAAAAAGAAACATTCCTTATAAACTCGACAGCACCGTTATAAACATAGATAAGGACAAAGTCGTGACATACGTCAACGAGGAAGACGGTCTGCAAAAAGTACAGGCGAAAGCCGTTATACTTTCATGCGGGTGCAGGGAACGCCCGAGGGGCGGCATAAACATAGCGGGCGCGCGCTGCGCCGGCATATTCTCGGCGGGCACGGCGCAGAAACTCGTCAACATCGAGGGGCTGATGCCGGGCAAAGAAGTCGTGATTCTGGGTTCGGGCGACATAGGCCTCATCATGGCGCGCCGCATGACGTTCGAGGGCGCCAAGGTCAAGGCGGTTGTGGAACTTATGCCTTATTCGTCGGGTCTCAACAGAAACATCGTGCAGTGCCTTAAAGACTTTGACATTCCGCTGATGTTTTCGCACACGGTGGTGGATATCAAAGCCACAAACGGCAGGGTGTCGAGCGTGGTGATAGCGCAGGTTGACGACAAACTGCGGCCTATGCTGGAAACGTCCACGGAAATCAAGTGCGACACGCTGCTGCTCAGCGTGGGTCTGCTGCCTGAAAACGAACTCGCCGGCTACGCCGACGTGGAAATTTCGCCTATAACAAACGGCGCCGTGGTGGACGACAAAATGATGACTAATGTGGAAGGCATTTTCGAGTGCGGCAACGTGCTGCACGTGCACGACCTTGTGGACTTTGTCAGCCAGGAGAGCGAGCACGCCGGAAAGTGCGCCGCCGATTATATCGCCGGGGGCGTCAGCCGCGACAGCCGCGTGGACGTCAAGGGCGCCGGCGGCGTGAGATACGTTGTGCCGCAGAAAATCAACAAAGACGATGACGACGAGCCGATAAGCCTCAAAATGCGCGTCGGCAACGTGTATAAAAACGTGGAAATAGCCGTGTTGCTTGACGGCGAGAAAATCGCTTCCAAAAAGAAGCAGATTGTCACGCCGGGCGAAATGGAAACCATAGTGCTTAAAAGCGACGTTGTGAAAAAAGTCAAGACGCAAGGCAAAAACATGGAAGTCACGCTGATTGCGGGAGGCGCCAAATGATTAGGGAAATGATTTGCATAAGCTGCCCGATGGGCTGTCATCTCACCGTGGACGACAGCGACAAAAACGACATCAAGGTCAGCGGCAACACCTGCCCGAGGGGCAGAATATACGGCATAAACGAAGTCACCGCGCCAAAGCGCATGGTGACCAGTTCCGTTGAGGTGACGGGTTCCGACGCCAAGCGGGTTTCGGTCAAGACGTCGGAGCCTGTGCCGAAAGAACAGATTTTCGAGTGTCTTGACGTGATAAGAACTATCACGGCGGCGGCGCCTGTCAGAATAGGCGACGTGCTTTACAAAAACGTGTGCGGCAGCGGAGCCGACATCGTCGCCACAAGAAACGCCGACAAAATTTGACGGAGGATTGGCACAATGAAATACATTCTGGCGCTTGACCAGGGGACGACAAGTTCCAGAGCCATCGTTTTTGACAGACACGGCGAAATAGTCAGCAGCGCGCAGCAGGAGTTTCCGCAGATTTATCCGCACAGCGGATGGGTGGAGCACGACCCGCAGGATATCCTGGGCAGCCAGGTGGGCGTCATCGCCGAGGCGATAACCAGGGCGGAAATCACCAGCGCCGACATCGCCGCCATAGGCATAACCAACCAGCGCGAAACCACCATCGTGTGGGAAAAGGCAACCGGCAAACCTGTTTACAACGCCATAGTGTGGCAGTGCAGGCGCACCGCCGACTATTGCGACGAACTTAAAAAGCAGGGTATCGACAAGATTATTTACGACAAGACGGGGCTTGTGCTTGACGCGTATTTTTCGGCTACAAAACTCAAATGGATTCTTGACAACGTGGCTGGCGCGAGAGAAAGGGCGGAAAAAGGCGAACTGCTGTTCGGCACCATTGACACCTTTATTATGTGGCACCTGTCGCAGGGCAAAATTTTCGCCACCGATTTCACCAACGCGGCGAGAACCATGCTCTATAACATACACGACCTTTGCTGGGACGATGAACTTCTCGGCCTGTTCGGCATACCTAAATGCATGCTGCCGGAAGTCAAACCGTCAAGCAGTTTTTACGGCTATACCGACCACATCATTCTGGGCACGAAAGTGCCTATCTGCGGCGTGGCGGGCGACCAGCAGGCGGCTTTGTTCGGCCAGCTGTGCACCGGCAAAGGCTGCATTAAAAACACTTACGGCACGGGGTGCTTCCTGTTGATGAACACGGGCGACACGCCCGTCAGGTCGGAAGGGCTTGTAACCACGCTGGCGGCGGGCACCACGTCCAGACCGCAATATGTGCTGGAAGGCAGCGTTTTTGTGGGCGGCGCCATAGTGCAGTGGCTCAGGGACGAAATGCGCATGATACGCGCTTCCGCCGAAACGGAAACCTACGCCACCAAGGTGGAAGACACCAACGGCGTGTATATAGTGCCGGCTTTCGTGGGGCTGGGCGCTCCTTATTGGGACTCAAAGGCGCGCGGCACCGTTTGCGGCATAACCAGGGGAACTAAAAAAGAACACTTCATAAGAGCGGCTCTCGAAAGCATCGCTTATCAGGTGTATGACATAGTTAAAACCATGGCGAAAGACCTGGGCGGCGGCGTGACAAGCCTCAACGTGGACGGCGGCGCCTGCGCAAACAACTTCCTTATGCAGTTTCAGGCGGATATACTCGGCATTGAGGTTGTGCGCCCGAAAGTCATCGAGACAACGGCTCTCGGCGCCTGCTATCTGGCGGGGCTGCAAGTAGGTTATTGGAAAGACATAGACGACATAAAACACAACAAAAAGATAGAAAGGGTTTTCAAGCCCGAAATGGCTGACGAAAAGCGCAAAAAACTGCTTGACGGCTGGGACGAAAGCGTCGGCAGGGCGAGATACCGCAAAGGGTAAAGTGATTTTTTGGCAAGGCGGGGCGAAACGCGGAGCTCCTGCCCGGCGGAGAGCGGCGCCGCGAGGCGTACGCGCCAAAAAAGTCTTTCGCGTCTTTTGAGAAAAGGCGTAGTATAAAATTTTTAGGAGGAACTTATGGAGTATTTGAGAAAAAACAAGAAGTCCCTGCTGATGCTGGTCATAGTGCTGGCGGTGATTCTTGTTAGCAGTTTCTTCGCGTCCATGATTCAGTCGGCGGGTTATAAAGTCCGTGTGACCGATTTGCGCGACGCGACGAACAGCGGTTACCTCATCAACGAAGAAACAGGTCAGGCAACGACCACAGAAGTCAACGGCAAAGTTGTCAGCGGCATACTGTTTATGCCGAAAGACGCTTCCGCCAGCAACAAAAAACCGGCGGTCGTTTTGACGCACGGCTATCTCAACAACAGAGAGTTGCAGTTGCAGAACGCCATCGAACTTGCTCGCAGAGGTTTCATCGTGCTGACTATCGACCGTGAAGGTCATGGCAATTATTTGCCGACAAGTGATAAAGGCAGCGCGATGATGAACACTTCCGGCATGTATGACAGCGCAAAATATCTGTACAATTTGCCTGAGGTTGACAAAACCAAAATAGGTATTTCCGGTCACTCGATGGGCGGCATGACAACGGCGGCAACGCTCATGCAGGACGCCAGCGTGGGTATCATCTCCGCCGGTCTCATGCAAGGCTGGGATTCTTTCATGGGGGCGGGCGCCGATGTTTCGGTCGGTATCCTTAAAGCGATGGACGACGAGTTCTTCTTCGGCAGCAAATTTGCTGACGGCACCGAATCCATCTGCCGTGAATATCTGCAATCCGTTGGCGCGGCGAACTTCGTCAAAGCGTCTTACACCGAAGGGGACAAGAGTTCCATCGACATCAAGAGCGGCGGCATTTACGTCAACGGTCAGCTTACAACGACTTCCGACGACGGCAGCGCCGTGGGGCAGCCGTTCCGCGTAATTTACGAAGCTAACGAAATTCACCCGCTCAACCACTTCTCGACGGAAAGCGCCGGTTACATTGTCGATTTCTTCTACAAAGCGTTCGGCACGCCTGACGGCAACGACTTTATCGCGGGCGGCAACCAGATTTGGTGGATAAAAGAAGCCTTCTCGACGGTAGGTCTGGCGGCGTTCTTTGTGCTTATATTCCCTGTGGTCAGCCTGCTTCTCACCCTGCCTTGCTTCGCTTCGCTCAGGAAGAAGGAAGAACTCGACCTCGACGCCGACCTGCCTTCCATCAAAAAGGGCGGCCTGTGCGGCATAACAAGCACCGTCACTTATTTTGCCGGCGGTCTGGCGTGTATGCTGTTTGGCGGGTTTATCCTCCAAAAGGCATATAATGAATGGGGACCTAGACTCTTCCCTCAGGGTACATACTTCCCTCAGGACACCACGGGCAGCGTTGCCGGCTGGGCTGTCATCTGCGCGGCGTTCGGCCTGACGGTCATGGGCGTAATGTGGCTGGTAAAAGCCATTGTCGCCAAAGTGGCTTCGAGCAAGGGCAAAGAAACGCTTGCCGTGGGCAATCCGTTTGCCTGCGCCAAAATCGGCATAGCGGACTTCCTGAAAACAATATTCCTGGCGATTGTGGTAATCGCTCTGCTGTATCTGGTAGTGTTCATCAACTGGGAAATCTGGGTTGTCGACTTCCGCATCTGGACGTTCGACGTCAAACCGTTCATGATTGAAATCGTGCCGGCTATTTCCAGATATATACCTTGGTTCTTTGCTTATTACGCTGTCAGCGCAATCGGCAACGCGGGCTATCGCCTCAAAGATTTGCCTGAATGGGCGACCATCGCTATCAACGCCTTCTTCAACGCGGCGGGCGTGCTGCTTGTAATACTCATCCAGTACATCACCTTCCGCTCCACCGGCGTGCTGTGGCAAGGAGATATGGCGTTGGGTTACATCGTGGTATTCCCGATGGTGGCTGTGCTGGCAATCGCCACAATCATCTCCCGTATTATTTACAAAAAGACGGGCAACATCTGGCTGGGCGCAATGATAAACGCCATACTCTTCACGATTATCACCTGCGCCAACACTGCTGCCGGCTATATCTATACGTTTGCTTAATTAACAAACAAAAAGACGGTCTTTTGACCGTCTTTTTTTTTGCCCCTTGCGTATGCCTGCCGCCGCAAAGGGGAAAACTCTCCGTGAAAAACAGTTGAAAAAAATCTCAAAAAAAATTAAAAAATTTTCAAAAAACCGTTGACAAACTTCTAGCGCGGGTATATTATATTAGCAGTCAAAGGGAATGAGTGCTAGCACTCATAAACAATGACCGAAAACAGACAGTTACGGAGGTGTTATATATGAAAAATTATCCATCGAGAAGAAACAATGATTTGGGGTTTGGTTGGTTTGACAACGCTTTTGACGACTTCTTCCGTCCGTTCTACGGCTGGGACAGAATGCCTGCAATGAAAACCGATATTCAGGAAAAGGACGGCAAATATCTGCTGGAAGTGGATTTGCCGGGTTATGACAAGAAAGACATCAACGTCAGCCTGGAAGACGGCTATCTGACCGTTTCGGCAAACACCAACAAGAACGTTGAGGAAAAGGACGAAAACAAAAACTACATCAGGCGTGAAAGGCAGTTCGGTTCGTGCTCGCGCAGTTTCTACGTCGGCGACGTGAATCAGGAAGATATCTCGGCAAGTTACGACAACGGCATTCTCAACATAAGTTTCCCTAAAGCGGGCAAACAAATCGAAAGCAAAAAGAACATTGACATCAAGTGATTTGTGAGCCTAAAAAAAGGACCGCGGAAGCGGTCTTTTTTTTAAGCGTCAGTATAAGCGGCATGTCTCGCTTACGCTTCGATATGTCGCTTGGCTAAGGCGGTTAATCTGTCGGGCTGACCCCCTGTCGTGCTGACGCGCACGACATCCCCCTTGACAAAGGGGGAGAATGAGCGTCATGTCTCGCTTACGCTTCGACATGCCGCTTGACAGAGGCGTTTAATCGGTCGGGCTGACCCCCTGTCGTGATATAAGCGTCATATCTCGCTTACGCTTCGATATGTCGCTTGGTCAAGGCGTTTAATCGGTAGAACCAACCCCTTGTTTCGCCTGCGGCTCAACATTCCCCTTTGAAAGGGGAAGAGATAAGCGCCATGTCTTGCTCACGCCGCGACATGTCGCTTGTCTGCGGCGTTTAATAAGCGCCATATCTCGCTTACGCTTCGATATGTCGCTTGGCTGTGGCGTTTAATAAGCGCCATATCTCGCTTACGCTTCGACATGCCGCTTGTTCAAGGCGTTTAATCGGTAGAACCAACCCTCAGTCACGCCGTCGGCGTGACGGCTCCCTTGCAAAGGGAGCGCGTTTATTCAAGTGTATTGCCGTAACTTGCTTGCGCTGCGACATGCGGCTTGTCTGCGGCGTTTAATAAGCGCCATATCTCGCTTACGCTTCGATATGTCGCTTGTTCAAGGCGTTTAATAAGCGCCATATCTCTCTGACGGTCGATATGTCGCTTGTCTGCGGCGTTTAATCTGTCGGGCTGATCCCCTGTCGTGCTGACGCGCACGACATCCCCCTTGACAAAGGGGGAGAATAAGCGCCATGTCTTGCTCACGCCGCGACATGTCGCTTGTCTGCGGCGTTTAATAAGCGCCATATCTCCCTGGCGGTCGATATGTCGCTTGTTCAAGGCGTTTAATCGGTAGAACCAACCCTCAGTCACGCCGATGGCGTGACGGCTCCCTTTCAAAGGGAGCGGGCGTTTATTCAAGTGTATTGCCGCCTGTCGCGGTCTGCCAAAAGCAAACCATGATTTGCCAAATACCATTCGGCATGTTACAATGTTTTCCGTCAAGGAGGAACAGATGAAGAAGTTTTTTAAGGATTTCAAGGCGTTTATAGCCAAAGGCAACGTCGTGGATATGGCAGTCGGCGTTATCATAGGCGCGGCGTTCAGCGCCATTGTTACCAGCCTTGTCAACGACATCGTCATGCCGCTCATAAGTCTGGCGGTGGGCGGCGCCAGCGTGGCGGACTGGAAATGGGTGATTACCGAGGCGGTTTACGACGCTAACGGCGTGCTGGTGACGGCGGAAACGGCTTTGCATTACGGCAATTTTATTCAGGCGATTATAGACTTTCTGCTTATCGCGCTGTGTCTTTTCCTGGCGCTTAAAATCATTATGAAACTCAAAAACGGCTCGAAGTTCGAGGCGCTGACCAAAGAAGAAGTCAAGGCGATGAGAAAAGAGGGCAAGAGTTATCATGAAATTCACGCCGAGGACGCCCGGAAAAAGGCGGAAGCCGAAGCGGCGAAAGCGCCTGCCGAAACAACGGAAAGCCTGCTGAAAGACATCAGGGAACTGCTTAAAGAAAAATCGGCGAAATAAAAATCGACCGTGCCGGAGCACGGTCTTTTTTTTATTTATACCGCCTGACTTTTAATTACCGAAAAGGTCAGGTTGCTTGCCGTTACGCCGCCGTTAGGCGCCGTGGCGAGCGTGACGCCCACCGAGCCGCTTTGCGACAGAAACACCGTGGCGCCGCCGCTTGCCCTGTAAGGCACGCCCGCCGTCACCGTGTGATTGACAGTCGTTGCCGGCATGCCCGTTATCTGTGTGGAAAAGGAGCCGCTCTGGGCGCTTGTGACGTCGAAAGAATAGTTCACCCTGTACCAGCCGCTCTGCGCCGCCACCACGCGGGCGCCCGCTTCGTCGTAATACAGTCCGACGCCCTGTCTGCCGACAAGCGCGCCCAGGGCGAAGTTTTGCCCCTGGAGCGCCGTCTGCGCCGCGGCGTTAAACGTGGCTATCGACTGCGCCGTCGGTACCGAAGGCGACGGGACGTAACCGGTGTAGCCGTTAGGCAGAATTATAAAACGTATATACTGCGTGGTAAAATAGTTGCACCAACGCATCTGCCGCCCGGGATAATTGGGGCGGCAGCATTGCCATCTGAAACAGCACATAAAAAATACCTCCTTTTTTATGTAGGCAAAACACCGTCCCGGTGTATCTTATGAAAAGGCGCGGAAATAAGTGCCGCTTCAAACGTGAACAGCGGGTCGTTAAAAATGAGTTTTTTTATTAAATTTTCATTATTTGCTCGACAAGGCGGCGGCGCTTCACTATAATAGGGGGGAAGCGACCTGGGAGGTAATATGCTAATCAAAAAAATCAACTACATCATCATGGCGTGCGTGCTTGTGATAGGCGTCGCGCTGGGCGCGTGTATAATGTGCCTGCCGTCATCGTCGGCAGACACAAGCGGATTTTCCGCCGAAAACGCCGCCGGATATCTCAAAGAGATAAGCAAAAAACCACATTCGGTTTTTGACGAGGAAAATCACGAGGAAGTGCGGCAGTATCTGCTGACCACTCTCCGGGACATGGGCTATGAAGTGGAAGAACACAACTGGACGCCGGAAGAGCACGGGTTCAGCGACAATCTCAGCCCCGAAGGGCTGCTGGATGAAGACCGCCCCGTTGAATACGACGTCAAAAACCTGTGGGTAAAGATACCCGGCAAAAGCGACACTGGCATGCTGATTATGGCGCACTACGACTCGCGCGGGCACGCTACCCGCACCGGTGAAATACCCGGCTCGTACGGCGCCGCCGACGACGGCTACGGCGTGTCGGTTCTGCTGGAAATAGCCCGTCTTTACAAAGACGTGCCGCAAAGCGCCCTTGAAAACAGTATTTATCTGTGCTTCGCCGACGCCGAGGAAACGGGCATGTACGGCTCCAAACTGGAAGCCATGCACAACGAAACGCTCAAAAACAACGTCAACTTTGTGATGAACGTGGAAGCCAGGGGCGTCAAGGGGCCTGTGTATATGTTCGAGACCAGCACAAACAACCGCAACGTAATCCGGCTGTATAAAAACGCCGACATGCCGTTTGCCTATTCGCTGGCGACGGCGGTGTACACGGTTATGCCTAACTTTACCGACTTTACGTCCATGCTGGAAATAGGCAAAGCCGGCATCAACTTCGCCGTGCTGGATAATCTGTATTATTATCACACGCCGGAAGACAATTTCAGCAACATAAACAAAAACAGCCTGCAACATTACGGCAGTCAGATTATGCCGATAATAAAAGAATACACCACCAACGCCGCGTATTCCGACATGGATTATTTCGAGGCGGGGGAAGACAGCGTGTTTTTCAACATTCTGCCTACCGTGATGGCGGTGTACACCGAAACGGCGGGCATAGTGTTTGCCGTGCTGGCGGCTCTGCTGTTCGCGGCGGCGGCGTTTTTCCTGGTGAAAAAGGGCAAAATACGCCTTAAACACACGCTCATCGCCGTCGGCGTAATATTCGCCGCCATGCTTGGCGCGGCGGCGTTCGGCTTCGTGCTGTCGTATCTTGTGGCGCTCATCGGCGGCGTGCCGTGGAAACTCACCTACATCAGGGTGCCGCTGTCCGGCATACCGTTTGCGCTGTCGCTCATAGTGGTGCTGGGACTGCTGCTGTGGTTCGCCATAAGGAAAAACGGCAAAAACAGCTTCTTCAAGTGGGAGTATCTCACGGCGGGGGCGTTCATCTCGCTGCTGCTGGCGCTAATCACCACGTTCGCCCTGGTTGGCGCGTCGTTCCTGTTCCTGTGGCCGGCGGTGCTTGCTTCGATAGTCATGCTGGTAAACGCCTTTACAGGCAACTATTACATTGGTCACGCGCTAATGTCGCTGTGCTCGCTGGTGATTCTGCTGCTCAACGTGCCTATTCTCTATTCGCTGCTTCTGGCGGTCACGACGGGCGGCCTGCTCGCCGTAAATCTGCTGTTTGTGGTCGCTCTCGCCATAATGATACCTGTGGCGCTTGCGCAGAAAGACCTGACAATAAAAAAGGCGGCGGAATAAAAACAAACAAAAAAGACGGCTTTCGCCGTCTTTTTTTTTATGCCGTGTTATTTTATTTCATCCGTGCCGTACCACAGCGGCATGCGGCGTTTGTGCGCCGTGCGGCTGCCGGCGGCGTCGACTTTGGCTTTTACGTCTTTGTCGGCTTCGCCCGTCAGGATGTATCTGTCGAGCTGGGCGTATGTCAGCCCCATTTCTTCCTCGTCGGTCTGCCCGTCCCACAGACCCGCCGAAGGGGCCTTTGTGATGATTGACTCCGGCGCGCCGAGATATTTCAAAAATTCGAAAATCTCGCTCGCGGTCAGGTCGGCAATCGGGTTGAAATCGCAGGCGCCGTCGCCCCATTTGGTGAAATAGCCCATTGTGATTTCCGACCTGTTGCCCGTGCCCGCCACAAGTCTGTTTTCCTGCTGTGCCACGGCGTACAGCGTAATCATGCGCACGCGGGGGTTGACGTTGGCAAGGGCGAGTTCCGCCGTGACGCCGGGCAAAGCTTCGATAACGGCATTCTTTATCGGCGTGACGTCCACCACGCGGCACTCTATGCCGAATTTTTCCGCCAGAGCCTCGCCGTCGATTTTGTCCACCGTGTAGTTGCGGCCGCTCTGGCACGGCATGATGAGCCCCACGGTGTTGTCGCAGGCTTTTTTGCACAAGATGCCCACAAGCGCCGAGTCTTTGCCGCCGCTGTTGCCGAACACCACGCCGTTTGCCCCGGCGGCCGCCAAAGCGGCTTGTATCCATTTTACCCTGTTTTCCGTTTCGGTTTTCCAGTTTCTCATAACGGCTCCTTTTTATTATTTTACTATTTCCCGCCGCCGATGTAAAGCGGCAAAACGATATTGACACGGAGGGGTTTATGGTGGATAATATCTGTTACGGAGGGCTTTTTATGAAAATAGCCGGCATTCAGAAACTGTCGCTGGTGGACTATCCCGGCAAGACATGCTGCACGGTGTTTACGGCGGGGTGCGATTTGCGCTGCCCGTTTTGCCACAACGCCTCGCTGGTGACGCATATAGAAGACGACCCGCTTCCCGAGGCGGAAGTCATGGATTTTCTCAAAAGACGGGTGGGGCTGTTGCAGGCGGTTACCATAAGCGGCGGCGAACCGCTGCTGCAAAGCGGCGTGGAACAATTCGCCGCAAGCGTGAAAGAAATGGGGTATCTCGTCAAACTGGACACCAACGGCACTTTCCCGGATAAACTCAAAGCGCTTGTCGGTAGCGGCGTAATAGACTTTGTGGCGATGGATATCAAAAACAGTAGGCGCAAATACGCCGTGACGTCGGGCGTGAAAAATCTCGACCTTAAACCCATTGAGGAAAGCGTGGAATTTCTCAAAAGCGGCGCCGTGCCGTATGAGTTCCGCACCACCGTTGTGCGGGAGTTTCACACGGCGGAGGATTTCGCAGAAATCGCGGAGTGGCTGGGGGACGTGCCGGCTTATTATTTGCAGCAGTTCGTCAACTCCGGCGACCTTATAGACGGCGGCGTGCGCGGATACGACGCGGCTGAGATGAAAACGCTGCTGGAAGAAGTGAAAAAGTATATACCGAACGCCCGTCTCAGAGGTGTGGCGTGACGCGAACCGCGGAAGAAAAAACGCCCAAAAGCCTTTACGGCTATGAACTTGCCTATCTCGGCGTGCTGGCGGTCGTAACGGCGTTTATAGGCTGGCTGGCGGAAAATTTCGGATGTCTGGTCTTTGACGGGCGCATTGACAGCAGATATCACATACTTCCGCTTATTCCGCCTTACGCCCTTATTCCGGTGGCCGCCGCCGTCATATTCGGCGACCCCGACAGGTGGACGTTTTTCGGCAGACGGGTGTTCAAAAAAGACACGGCGGCAAGTAAAATATTGTCCAACCTGTGCGTGCTGGTCATCTGCTGCGCCGTGGTATTTATCGGCGAGTTCTGCGCGGGCAATCTTTACGAAATACTCTTCGGCGAGGTGCTCTGGAATTATTCATCCCAGCCGCTGAGTTTCGGCAAATACAACGCCATTATACCCACCGTCGGCTACGGCGGCGGGGCGTGGCTGCTGATGAAGTTCGTCTACAAACCGCTGATGGACGTAATGCGGCGAAAACTGCGGTATAAAACCGCCGTGATTATCTGCGCGGCGGTTCTGCCGCTCATGCTGGCGGACGCCGCCGCCATGCTGATTCAGACGGCGACGGCGGGCGCGCCCATGTACTGGCGGCTGGATATTTTTTAACGGGCGGGCGAGAAAAATTTCCGCGCCGGCGGCACACAATATATAGTGATTCAAAAAAGACGGCTTTGCCGTCTTTTTTGCCCCGAAACGCGCGAAAACAGCCTCAAATGTGTGTTTTCGGCGTGAATCGGCGCCTGCGCTCGGATAATCAAACCGCAATATATTGATTGTTAAGAAAAAAATTTTACTATATCTTGTGATTTTGCTATTGACAAGGCGATATATTAGTGATATCGTTGAAAGGCAATCAAAATACGACAACAAGGAGAGAGGGAGAGATGTACAGAGTAGTCAAAAGAGACGGTCAGAAAGTGGATTTCGACATAAGCAAAATCAGTCAGGCGATTACAAAGGCGTTTGAGGCGCAGAATAAGGAATATCACCCGAGCGTGATAGACCTCATCGCGCTCAAAGTCACCGCCGATTTCGAAAATAAAATCAAAGACGGTTTCATCGCCGTGGAAGACATTCAGGACAGCGTCGAGCAGGTGCTGATTCAGGCGGGTTATGCCGACATCGCCAAGGCGTATATACTTTACAGAAAAAACAGGGAAAAAATCCGCAACATGAAGTCCACCATTCTGGACTACAAAGAAATCGTGAACAGTTACGTCAAGGCGCAGGACTGGCGCGTAAAGGAAAACGCTACCGTTACTTATTCGGTGGGCGGTCTTATCCTGTCCAACAGCGGCGCAATCACCGCCAACTACTGGCTGTCGGAAATTTACGATGAGGAAATTGCCAACGCCCACCGCAACGCCGACATCCACATCCACGACCTGTCCATGCTGACGGGCTACTGCGCGGGCTGGTCTCTCAAACAACTCATTCAGGAAGGTCTGGGCGGCATCCCGGGCAAAATCACTTCCGCCCCGGCGAAACATCTTGCCACGCTGTGCAACCAGATGGTCAACTTTTTGGGCATCATGCAAAACGAGTGGGCGGGCGCGCAGGCTTTCTCTTCCTTCGACACATATCTCGCGCCGTTCGTCAAGACGGACAACCTTACTTACGAAGAAGTCAAAAAGTGCGTGGAATCCTTTATATACGGCGTGAACACTCCTAGCCGCTGGGGCACGCAGTCGCCTTTCTCCAACATCACGCTGGACTGGACCGTGCCAAACGACCTTGCCGAACTCAACGCGATTGTCGGCGGCAAAGAGATGGACTTCAAGTACAAAGACTGCCAGAAAGAAATGGATATGGTCAACAAAGCCTTTATCGAAGTCATGATTGAAGGCGACGCCAACGGCAGGGGCTTCCAGTATCCTATCCCTACTTATTCCATCACCAAGGATTTCGACTGGTCGGAAACGGAAAACAACCGTCTGCTGTTTGAAATGACCGCCAAATACGGCACGCCTTATTTCTCCAACTATATCAACAGCGACATGCAGCCTAGCGACGTCAGGAGCATGTGCTGCCGTCTGCGTCTCGACCTCAGGGAACTGCGCAAAAAATCCGGCGGCTTCTTCGGCAGCGGCGAAAGTACCGGCTCGGTGGGCGTTGTCACCATCAATATGCCAAGGATAGCCTACCTCGCCAAGGACGAAGCCGACTTTTACAGAAGACTCGACAAACTCATGGATATCTCGGCGCGTTCGCTCAAAGTGAAACGCACCATCATCACCAAACTGCTGGACGAAGGGCTTTATCCTTACACCAAGAGATATCTGGGCACCTTCAACAACCATTTCTCGACAATCGGGCTGGTGGGCATGAACGAAGCGGGGCTCAACGCCAAATGGCTGCGCAAAGACCTGACCCACAAAGAAACGCAGGAATTTACCCGCAACGTGCTTAACCACATGAGGGAAAGACTCTCGGACTATCAGGAGCAGTACGGCGACCTGTATAACCTTGAAGCGACGCCTGCCGAATCCACGGCTTACCGCCTCGCCAAACACGACGTGGCGAAGTACCCTGACATCATCACCGCGGCGGAGGGCAGCGGCACGCCTTATTACACCAACAGCTCGCACCTGCCTGTAAGTTTCACCGACGACGTGTTTGCCGCGCTGGACATTCAGGACAAATTGCAGACGCTTTACACGTCGGGCACGGTGTTCCACACCTTCCTTGGCGAAAAACTGCCTGACTGGAGAGCGGCGGCAAACCTGGTCAGAACCATCGCCGAAAATTACGAACTGCCTTACTACACCATTTCGCCGACATACTCCGTCTGCAAAGACCACGGCTATCTCGCCGGCGAACAGTACACCTGCCCGATTTGCGGCGGCAAGACGGAAGTCAACAGCCGCATTACGGGGTATTACAGACCGGTGCAGAACTGGAACGACGGCAAAGCGCAGGAGTTTAAGGACAGAAAAGAATACAACGTCATGACAAGCAAACTGACGCACAAAAAGAACGCGGCGGCGAAAATCGACGTCAAAAACTTTGACATGAACGACGGCACCGCCAAACAGATTTTGCTGTTTACCGCAAAAAACTGCCCTAACTGCAAACTCGCCAAAAACTTCTTGAATGAAGTCGGCATTAAATACAGAGATATAGACGCCGAAGAAAATGTCGCGCTTGCCGAAAAATACGGCGTGGAACTGGCGCCTACCATGGTGGTCGTGAGCGGCGACAAAACGCAAAAAGTCTCCAACGCTTCGGAAATAAGGAAGTTTGTGGAAAACAGATAAGCGTCATGTCTTGCTCACGCTTCGATATGTCGCTTGGCTGCGGCGTTTACAAAGTAGAACCAACCCCTTGTTTCGCCTGCGGCTCAACATTCCCCTTTGAAAGGGGAAGAGATAAGCGCCATATCTCCCTGGCGGTCGATATGCCGCTTGGCTGCGGCGGTTAATCTGTCGGACTAACCCCCTGTCGTGATATAAGCGTCATGTCTTGCTCACGCCGCGACATGCCGCTTGGCTAAGGCGGTTAATAAGCGACATATCTCGCTTGCGCTTCGATATGTCGCTTGTTCAAGGCGTTTAATAAGCGCCATATCTCGCTTACGCGTCGATATGTCGCTTGTTCAAGGCGTTTAATCGGTAGAACCAACCCTCGGTCACGCCGACGGGGCTTCCTTTGAAAAGGGGCTGGCGTCGGAGCGGGCAACGCGTTGAAAAATTAAAGATAAAAAAACGCTCCCGAAAGGGAGCGTTTTTGCCGCCGTCAGGCGGAAGTCATTTCTTTTATGGCGGTTACCGCCGCCGCCACGTCGTCCGCCGTGTTGAAAAAGCCGAAAGAGAAGCGCACCGTGCCTTGCGGAAAAGTGCCCAGCGCTTTGTGCGCCAGCGGGGCGCAGTGCAGGCCGCTTCTGACCTTGATGTCGTAGCGGCTGTCGAGAATATACGCCGCTTCGCCGTTGTCGATATTGACGAAGTCCACCGAGGTCACGGCGCATCTTTCGGGGTTTGCCGTGCCCGCCAGTCTTATGCCGTCCACGCCTTTCAGGGCGTCTTCAAACGCCGCGCGCAGGGCGTTTTCGTGCCGCCTGATATTGTCGATGCCGCGGGCTTTGAGAAAGGCGAGAGAGGCGTTCAGCGACGCTATGCCCGGCAGATTGAGCGTGCCCGCCTCGAACTTGTCGGGCAGCACGTCGGGCATAGAGGTCAGGTGCGAAAAACTGCCCGTGCCGCCGTGGATGAGCGGCTTCATGAGCCGCGCCGCGCGTTCGGACAGAACCATTCCGCCGATACCTTGCAGCGCCATAAGCCCCTTGTGGCCGGCGAAACACAGCGCGTCGATATTGTCTCTGACGACGTCGATGTCGATGACGCCGCCGGTCTGGGCGCAGTCCACGATAAACAGCGCGCCGTTTTCACGGCACATTCTGCCGATTTCGCTTATGGGATTCACGCTGCCGCACACATTGGAGGCGTGGGTCAGCACCACGGCTTTCGGCCGCCGCGAAATTTTTTCTTCGGCGTCGGCGAGATTCATCACGCCGCCGTCGCAGTTTATATAGTCAACGGCGGCGCCGCTCGCGGCGAGAGAGGAGAGAGGGCGCAGCACGGCGTTGTGTTCCATGACGGAAGTAACCACGCCGTCACCGCTTTTAATAAGCCCGAAAACCGCCGTATTGATTGCCTGGGTGACGCCGCCCGTGAAAACCACGTTTCTGCCGTCTTTCGCGCCGAAAAACTCAGCGAGAAGTTCCCTTGTGTCAAAGACTGTTTCTTCGGCGTGGAGAGCGGCGCCGTACGACGCCCTGTTGACATTGAAACAACTTGTTTCTATAAAGTTTTTTACATATTCCGCCACACCCGGCGCTTTTGGAAAAGAGGTGCTGGCGTTGTCGAGATAAATCATAATTTCCTTGAAAGGCAAAAACAACGCGGACAAAATTTCGTCCGCGGTGCCTTTGTCACAGTGATTCAGTAAACGATGATGTTGGCGTCTTTTCTGGGCTGCACTTCGCCCACCACGCAGGAAGGCATTTCCAGGTCGCCGAGAATTTTCATGAGTTCGGCGGCGTCTTCCTTAGGGACGCTGAGCAGCATGCCGCCCGATGTCTGCGGGTCAAGCAAAATTTCCTGCATAGGGGCGGATACGTTTTCGAAGCGCACCTTGTCCGTCAGGAATTTGCGGTTCTTCTGGCCGCCGCCCGTGGTAAGAAATTCTTCCGCAAGCCTGTGCGCGCCCGGGATGTATTTCACGGCGCCGCTTTCCACCGCGATTGTGTATTCGTCGGTGGTCATTTCGTTCAGGTGACCCAAAAAGCCGAAGCCCGTTACGTCGGTGCCCGCGTGCAGACGGAATTTGCTGGCCGCCTCAAAGGCGTATTTGTTGAGCGTCTGCATGCTTTTCAGCGCCATCTGATAGTCTTCCTCGGCGACTTCGCCGTATTTATACGCCGCTGTGACCATGCCCACGCCGAGAGGCTTGGTGAGAATAATCACGTCGCCGATTTTGCAGGTGTTGTTGCGCATGTATTTGTCCGGATGCACGACGCCTGTTACCGAAAGGCCGTATTTAGTTTCCCTGTCGTTTATGGAGTGGCCGCCGCAGAGCACGCCGCCCGCTTCCTGAACCTTTTCGGCGCCGCCGCGGAGGATTTCCGCCAGCACCGCGGTGTCGTCTTCTTCAGGGAAGCAAACGATGTTGAGCGCCACTTTGACGCTGCCGCCCATGGCGTAAACGTCGCTGAGGGCGTTTGCCGCCGCGATTTTGCCGAATACATACGGGTCTTCCACCATAGGGGTGAAAAAGTCCAGCGTCTGTATGATGGCTATGTCGTCGCTGAGTTTGTAAACGGCTCCGTCGTCCGACGTGTCAAAACCCACAAGCAGGTCAGGGTCGTTGAAGACGGGAATTTTTTTGACCACTTCTTTGAGCATTCCCGGGGGCAGTTTTGCCATGCAGCCGCCGCAGGCGGGCAGTTTCATGATTTTTTTGATGTCCATATCTACTCCTTTATATTATCTCCGTGCTTATACGTCCAGCGCGGTATAGTCGTCTTTTCCGTTGACCAGAAAGCAACCTTCCATATCTTCGTGTTCCGCTTCCGCCAGAAAGGCGACGTCTTCCGAGGAAAACTTCACGCATGTGCCGCAAGACGAAGATAGTTTGCGGGGAACAGGCATCTGCGCCGATTGTATCCCGCGTTTTTTACAGAATTTGTCAAATTTAAGCGCCCCGTAATGAGTGTAAAAAGTAGCCACGTATTCTTTCATTTCAGCCTTTGGTAAGTTCCAGAGTATAGTTGTCTTCGTTGTCGCCTATGACGTTCACGGCGTAGCCGTTTGTTTCGGCGTACCGTTTGCAGTTGTTCAGGGCGTTCTGGCTGCTGAGCAGCAGAGTGATTTTGCCCTCGGTGTCCTGTTTGATTGCCTTTTTAAGCATCAAAAGCGGTTCCGGACAGGAAAGTCCGCGTGCGTCTACGTTTGTCATAACATTTCTCCGTGTTCAATCAAAAAATGAGACGCCTTCCGTAAATCGATTATAACACCGCGCGCGGCATTTGTCGACATACGGAGGGGTCAAAAATGCGATTTACGATACTTTTTTGCGGTTGCAGAACCCTATGACCAGCAGCAGCACTATGCACACGCCGATGGCAATCATGCCGGCGTCGGTCGCGCCGCCTTCCGCCGTCGCGCTGGCGGCCGCGCTTGCCAGACCCCAGTTGTGCGCCAGCGCCGCGCCCGCTATCATGCCCAGCACGGCGATTGTCGAGTCGCTGTTGCCGCTGCCCGACAGCACCAGCTGTCTGAACGGACATCCGCCGAGGAACACCGAACCGAGTCCCACGACAGCCATGCCCAAAAAGTTCCACAAAAAGTCGGAGTGGGCGACAGGCTGGTCGTTAAAGCTGAAATGCAGTTTGCCGGCAAAGGCGTTGCATATGATGGTGGTGAGTATCACGGCGACAAACATGTAAACCATGTGGAACTGCCTGAACATCATGCCGTCGCGGATGCCGCCCACAAAGCAGGCTCTGGTGCGCTGGCCGATGGCGCCAACGATAAGGCCGCCGATGAGAGCGGCGTAGATAGGGGCTCTCATTGAAGCGGGACCCGTTTCGCTGAATACCAGCAGGCTAGGCACGCCGATGAGTATAATCAGCAAAAACGCCGATGAAGCCGGAGCAACCGCCGCTTCGAGTTTAGGCAGGTCGTAAGAACGGCGGAGCGTGAAACCGAGGTTGAGAAACACGACGCCCACGGCGATGCCGCCGATAAAGCCAAGCAGGGCGATTATGGCGTTGAGGTCGCCGCCGCCGATGCGCAGAACCATTCTGAGCGGGCAGCCGAGGAACACCAGCGCGCCAATCATGACTATCATGCCCAGCAGAAATCTGGTGACCGGAGCCGAGCCGCCGGTAGGCTTGAAGTCTTTTCTGAGAAGAGAAATGGCAAACGCGCCCAGCACGATGCCGATGATTTCAGGTCTGGCGTACTGAACGACGGCCGCCGAGTGGAGCTTCAGGGCACCTGCCGTGTCGCGCAGGAAGCAGGCTATGCAGAAGCCCATGTTTGCAGGGTTGCCCATGAGCGTGAGCACAAACGCCACCACGCCGATGACAATGCCGGCGCCGATATACATCCAATTATTTTTGAAGAAGTTTTTTACTTTGTTCACAGTACATATCTCCTGTTTTTTCTTTGGATACGCTTTCGCGCGGAACGGCAAAAAAAAGACCCGTGAAAAAAATTCATAGGTTCCTCAGGCGATATGTTGCCGCGCGAAAAGCACGGCGCCAAGTATGTATAAGCCGACTGATGGCATACGTCGCCCAAAGGAACAACATCGCCGCTTAGGAGCCGCGCGTACGCGCAACGGCGACGGACATATTTGCCGTCAGACGAGGACACACGAAAAAAATATAGGAGCGCACAAGCCGAAACTTGTTATTTTGTCCGTATGTCGGTATCTCTTTGTTTATTATATCGCAATCATATTTTTTTTGCAAGACAAAATAAAAAAAGACCGACTTTGAAATCGGTCTTAATGGCGGGACCGTGAAGGAATCGAACCTCCCCGGGCAGCTCCTAACTTCCCATCAGGCAAGCCTGAATACACACCAGCATATATCCGGTCCCACGCCGCCCATATAAGATAACACAAAGGGCGGATTTTTTCAAGTCTTTTGGCAATCGTTTCGGGCGTTCGCGCCGGTAAAATTCAGCCGAACACTTTGCCGACGGCTTTTGCCACTTCTTTGTACTGGCTGTCGAATATCGTGCGCGGGTCAAGCAGAAGTTTGTCCTGATGTATTCTGGCGATAACAGGGGTTTCGCATTCGCGCAGACGTTTTTCCGCTTCCGCCGCCGAAATCGCGACGGGGGTTATCTGCACGACGAAAGACGGCAGCATTTCGCCCGGGGCGGACCCGCCGCCCACCTGCGACTCGGACGCTTTGACCGCCGCCGTGAACTTGTCGGGCATGGAAGGCAGCGCCGCCAGCAGTTTTTTGGCACGCACCCGCAAATCGGTTTTGTCCGCCGCGAGATTGGCAAGGGTAGGTATTTCTTTCATTGCTCTGTCGCCGTCGAGGTATATGCGCAGCGTCGCTTCCAGCGCGGCGAGAGTAAGTTTGTCGATACGCACCACCCTTGCGAACTGGTGCTTTTTCATCATGTCGATGTATTTTTTCTTGCCCGCCAGTATGCCCGCCTGCGGGCCGCCCAGCAGTTTGTCGCCGCTGAAACACACCACGTCGGCGCCCGCCGCGAGGGCGTCTTTCGCCGAAGGCTCGTTCTGTATGCCGAGCAGGGCGCCGTCCACCATAAGGCCGCTGCCCACGTCGTAAAGCACCGGCAGACCCGCCGCTTTGCCTATGGCTACCATTTCTTCTATTTTGACGTCGTCGCAAAAGCCGACGAGTTTGAAGTTGCTGGTGTGCACTTTGAGCAGCGCCGCCGTGTTTTCGTTTACGGCGTTTTTATAGTCGCCCGGGTTGGTTTTGTTTGTGGTGCCCACTTCTTTGAGACGCGCGCCGCTCATGCTCATTATTTCAGGCACGCGGAAAGAACCGCCGATTTCCACAAGTTCGCCGCGCGAAACGATGATTTCCCTGTCTTTGCCGACGGCCGCCAGCATAAGCATGACGGCGGCGGCGTTGTTGTTGACCGCCATTGCCGCTTCGGCGCCGGTGAGTTTGCAGATGAGAGACTCGACGTGGTCGTGGCGGCTGCCGCGCCCGCCTTCGTCAAGCGAGTATTCCAGCGTGTTGTACTGCATCGCCACCTGTTTGATGTTTTCGGCGACCGACGGCGGAAGAACCGCTCTGCCGAGATTGGTGTGCAGCACCACGCCCGTGGCGTTGATTACCGCGCGCAGATTGTGTCTGCCCGCTTCCCGGGCAGCCCTGACCGCCATGTCGGCGGCGTATCCGACGGTGACTTCGGCTGTGATTTTGCCGGAAAGCACGTCTTTTCTTATTGAGTCGAGAACGTTTCTCACGCACTCGGCGAGAGTGGCGTAAGACACGTTTTTGAGTCCGTCGTCATGACGGGCTGCGTTGATTACGTCATCGACGCGGGGAATATTGCGTAAAATCTCTTGCTTTTCCATAGTCTTCTCCGTATTGTTTTATACTAACTAATATTAACACAATCGAAAGACTATTTCAACGGTTTTTTCCCTTTGCGCCGCCGCCCGCGGAAATTTGTTATTGACATTATTTTTTCTCCGCCGTACAATTACTTTGATTTGAGGAGTTTTATGATTTATCTTGACAACGCCGCGACGACGCTTCCCAAACCCAAAGAAGTCGCCGAAGCGGTAACCGACGCCATGAACAACTGCGGCAACCCGGCCAGAGGCTCACACGACGCTTCCCTCGCGGGGCTGCGCGTAATGCTGAGGGCGAGAATGGCCATTGCCGACCTGTTTCACGAGCCCGACCCGATGAACGTGGCTTTCACGCTCAACGCCACCGCCGCCCTCAACACGGCGATAGGAGGAATAAAGGGGCACATAATCATGACGGCGGCGGAGCACAACAGCGTGCTGCGCCCCGTGTTCCGCAGGGGAAACTACACCGTAGTGCCGCTTGACGGCAAGGGCAGGCTGGATGTCGGCGATATCGCCGCGGCAATGCGCCCCGATACCGAAGCGGTGGTCATGTGCCACGCTTCCAACCTGACGGGCAACGTGTTTGACATCGAGGCGGTAAGCGGCCTGTGCGCCCGGAAAGGCGTGAGGTTTATTCTCGACGCGGCGCAGACGGCGGGACTTATAGACATAGATATGACAAAACTGCGGCTGTCGGCGCTGTGTTTCAGCGGGCACAAGTCGCTTTACGGGCCGCAGGGTACGGGCGGCATCTGTCTGGGGCAGGGGTTCAGACCCGAACCTCTGGCGGTGGGCGGCAGCGGCAGCGAGTCCTTTTCGCCGACGCACCCGACCGTTATGCCCGACGCTCTCGAAGCGGGCACGCAGAACGCGCACGGAATAGCGGGACTGCTGGCAGGAGTGGAATATATAAAAAATCTCGGCGGCAAGGCGTTTTCCGTTTCCGACGGGCACGCCGGAAGGTTTATAAAAGAAATGAAGGGCGTGGAGGGCGTTACCCTTTACGGCGATGTCGACGCCGCTTTGCGCACGCCCGTCGTGGCGCTCAACGTGCGCGGCAGGGACAGCGGCGATATAGCCGCCCTGCTTTGGGACGACTACGGAATAGCGGTGAGAGCGGGGGCGCACTGCGCGCCGCTGATGCACAAAACGCTGGGTACTGAAAAAATCGGGGCGGTCAGGTTTTCTTTTTCGCATTTCAACACCGATGAAGAAGTTGACGCTGCAATCGCCGCCGTGAAAGAATTGGCTAAATAAAGGAGGAAGATTATGAAAGTTATCGACGCAATGGGGCTGCTTTGCCCCGTACCGGTAATTATGGCGAGAAACGCCATAAGGGAATTTCCGCAGGAAGGCGGCGTTGTCCAGGTGCTGGTTGACAATGAAGTCGCCACCGAAAACCTCAAAAAAATGGCGGACAGCAAGGGCTACGGCTATGAAATGGAAAAAGTTGCCGACAGGAATTACAAGGTGACCATAACCGTGGGCGAAGGTCAGGCGCAGGAAGAAAAACCGCAGGCGGCGGCTCCGTCGCAGGCAAGGGGCGAGGGTCTTGTGGTGGCCATCGGGCAGAACCAGATGGGACACGGAAGCGAAGAACTTGGCAAAATACTCATCAAAGGTTTTATCTTTTCGCTTTCGCAACTTGACGTGCCGCCTAAATCCGTCGTGTTTTTCAATTCCGGCGTGAAACTCACGCTGAAAGACGCCAACACGCTGGACGACCTCAAAGCGCTGGAAGCCAAAGGCTGCAAAATCAAAGTTTGCGGCACCTGCACCGATTTCTTCAAAGTCAAGGACGACGTGTCCGTCGGCGAAATAGTCAATATGTACGATATCGTCGACACAATGAGCGGCGCGCAGACGGTAATCAATATCTGACATGGAAATTTATTTTACTTTTCCGAGCACGTCGGCGGTCATCACGGCGGAACAGGTGCTCATCGCCGCGGGCATGAAAGTCAAAGTGCGCCCCGTGCCCGGCGCGATAAGGGCGGGCTGCGGCCTGTGCCTTGCCGTTTCGCCGGACAAACAGAAAGAGGCCATGGACATACTTAAAGAAAAATCGGCGGAGTATTCCGAAATTTATTTTGTGCAGGACGGAACTTACACCAGGATTCAGTAAAAGAAAAAGACGGTTCAGCCGTCTTTTTTCATGTCATGTCTCATTATCACGTCAATAATATCCCCCAAGGTATTCGGCATGACGTCGGGGCGGCGGCGTCCGCCAATTTATTTTGTGCAGGACGGAACTTACACCAGGATTCAGTAAAAGAAAAAGACGGCTCAGCCGTCTTTTTTCATGTCATGTCTCATTATCGCGCCGACGATATTCCCGAACGCTTTCAGCATGTCGTCCAGGCGGCAGTGTTCGCCGCCGGGGTAGAGAAGCCGCGAGTTGAGTTCCAGCTGCAGGGAGAACAGCCCCGTCTTTCTGTTGACGTACGCCGTGACCCTGTTGTCGGTTTTGCCGGCATAAGGGAAATCTTCCGTCACGGTAAAGCCGCCGTTTATGAATACGTTTTTGATTTCGCCGTACAGGTCTTCGTTGCCTTTGATGTTTTTGCCGCCGTTTATAAGCGGATTGACGTCGGTGGGGCGGGAAGGGGCCAGTTCGTGCAGGTCTATGAGATATCTGACGCCGTTTTCCGTCATGTACGCCGCCAGCGCTTTTTTATACGGCGAGTCGGCGCTGTAATTGGGGTCGTCGCCGTCTTCGCGCGCCTTGACCATCCAATGAGTGCTTTTCATGTCGCCGAGCGCCATGGCGATGACGCCCGCTCCGCGTTCCGCCTCTTTGACGCGCCCCTCGCGGAAGTGCCGGTATGTGTGCGGAGCGCTTATGATTATCGGCAGCGTGCCGCTTTTTATGACGTAAGGCTCGGGGTGTTCTTCGTCGAAAAAACCGAAATATTTTTTACAGTCCATTTATTTCACCTTGCCGCGTTCTTCCGTCATGACGATATACAGCAGCAGCGCCAGCGCCGCCGCTCCGCTGACGATTTTCCACACGAGCGGCCAGCCCGCGAATATGCTGAAAAACTGCAGCATTTCGGCGGAAATCAGCAGCGCGAAAACCGACAGGACGGAAAGCAATATTTTTTTGCGGAACAAAAAGGCGCAGTTGCGGCGCACTTTTACGTTCACGCCCAGGTCGTTTATATCCATCAGACGGCGCAGGCGCCACGGTATGCCCACAAGTTCGTTTGGGTGTTCGGTGAGATATGCTCTCTCCCGCTCGTAACCCGCCGCTTTGCCGTCAGTCAGATATTCCCGCTCTTTTTCTTTTTCGTCGAACGCCCACACTTTGACGCTTTTTATTCTGCCTTTATATTCGAGATACACGTTGTCGCCTTCGTTTATGCCCAGTACCGTCATTGCCTGGCCTGTCAGGCGTATGACGTTTTTGTCCTCGTCGTTGTCGCTGGGGCGGAATGTTTTTAACTGCGCTTCCGCCTTGCCCACGAAAAATCCGCATATGCCGTTGACCAGCCGCGTGAAAAAGCCTTTTACCCTTTCGACGGCGGACAGTTCGCGCCAGGCGGCGGGGTAAATCCGCAAATTCTGGTTTTTTGTGGTTACCGCGTTTGCTTTTTCGTCAAGAAGCAGAAACTTGCGCACCAGCCTTGACATTTTTATGCCCGTGCCCACGCCGTTTTTGTCTTCGAGCGACGGGTCGACGGAGACGTCGGACGGCGAAAACACGAAAACTTCGCCGTTGAGTTTGTTGACCAGCGCGAAACGCCGCCCCGGCCACGATTTCATTTTGTCAAAGGCGTTCGGCCCGACCGTTATCAGCGGTTGTCTGCGTTTGCTGTAAGCGGTGCGGAAGACTTTGTCAAAACACAGGCACGGCAGGGCGGTTATTTCCGCTTCGCGCCGTTTGCCGAGAACACCTTCGTGCACTTTTTTGGTGGTGCGGAATGTGCCGCGCAGGGCGTCGTCGTTTACCCGCACGGCGCAGATATAACCCGCGTCGCCGCTTTGCACCAGCACTCTGTCGTAATTGCCCACGCCCAGCGCTTCGGCGTCGGCTGAACATATTTCCACGCGGTTGCCTGGGAGCAGCGCGGCGCATTTTTCAGTGAATTCGAACAGCATTTTTCACCTCGCTTTACATCGGTATTATGACTGATATGTCCGCCGTTGTCAACGGCAAAAAAAAGCGGCGCTTAGCCGCGCCGCTTTGACTGTAAGGAGGAATCTCAATATGCCGTCCAGCCGCCGTCCACGGAGAGTATCGCTCCGTTGACAAAAGTCGCCGAATCGCTGGAAAGGAACACCGCCGCCGCGGCGATTTCAAGCGGGTCGCCCATTCTGTCCATGGTGCTGGTGCTTTTCTGCATGCGCATAACGCCTCTTTCGCTAGGCTTCGACAGCCCGATGCCTATGTTTGTCTTTATGCCACCAGGGCAGATGGCATTGCATCTGATGCCCATGTCGCCGTACATTACGGCTATGTTTTTGGTCATGCCGACAACCGCGTGTTTCGACGCCGTGTAAGCCAGACCCGCTCTGCCGCCGCATATGCCGCCGACCGACGCGGTGTTGAGAATCACGCCGCCTTCGCCCCTGGAAAGAAAATATCGCACCGCTTTGCGGCAGGCGTACATGACGCTGTCGGTATTGATGCGCAGAATTTTATTCCACAATTCGTCGGAAAGTTCGTCGACGGGAATCATGCCGTCCATGATGCCGGCGTTGTTGAAAAGAATGTCCATCTTGCCGAACTCGCCGATGGCGTAGTCTATCATGGCTTCGACTTCTTCTTTTTTGGAGACGTCGACTTTGAAAGGTCTGATGTTGTCTTTATATTCGGGAAATTCGCTGCCCAGCGCCGCCACGCTGTCATAATTGATGTCGGCCGCCACGACTTTTGCGCCTTCTGTCAGAAAAAGCGCCGCCGACGCTTTGCCTATGCCTGAACCGGCGCCGGTGATAACCGCCACTTTGCCTTTGAGAACCTGACATTCGCTGTACTTCTTGATATCCATGCTGACTACCTCCGTGGATGTTTTGTGGTTTCAACTTATCATATATTTTGTGCCTGAACAAGCAAAAACAAACAAAACAAAACAATAGTTTTTTTTTAACGGAGATGCGAGTTTTTTTAACGGGAAAGTTTGTTTTTAAACAAACAGACGGGTAAAATAAGGCTGAAAACGCCGGTTCCGGCGGAAATTCGAGTGATTGTCAGACGAACGGCGGAGAAAGAGCATTGTATCAATTCGGGGTTCCGCTCGCTTGTGGCGGGCTGGTTTTATACGATTGCTACACGCAAGTGTCAATCGCGTCACCGTATGTGAGAGCTGGCGTAAGCAAAAAAAGAGACACTGTGTTTACAGTGCCGTAATGGTGGTGGGGAGTACAGGGCTCGTAAGGAGCGGAGCGACGGAATACTCGCGCGGTGTTTTGCGTGGCGTTCAGGCAAACGGAGGAGAAAGGGTATTGCTATATCAAATCGGCATTGCGTTTGCTCGTGGCGGCGCCGACAAGTCGGCTGGCTTATACGATTGCTACACGCAAGTGTCAATCGCGTCACCGCAGGTGAGAGCTGGCGTAAGCAAAAAAAAGAGACACTGTGTTTACAGTGCCGTAATGGTGGTGGGGAGTACAGGGCTCGAACCTGTGACCCCCTGCTTGTAAGGCAGATGCTCTCCCAGCTGAGCTAACTCCCCGATAATGGTGACCCCTGCGAGAATCGAACTCGCGTTACCGCCGTGAAAGGGCGATGTCTTGACCGCTTGACCAAGGGGCCGTTTTGTGGTAGCGGCGGTCGGATTCGAACCAACGACCTGCCGGGTATGAACCGGCCGCTATAGACCAACTAAGCTACGCCGCCATACAAAAAATGGTTGCGGGGACGGGATTTGAACCACGCGACCTTCGGGTTATGAGCCCGACGAGCTACCAGCTGCTCCACCCCGCGATATCGATGCTTTGATATTCTATCAGCACGGCGGAGAAATGTCAAGTGTTTTTATTCAATAAAATATCCGTCTTCGCCGCCGCGCGTCAGGCAACATAAATTGCGCAAATGCGCTTTTAATCCGCAAAAACCGACCGCATAAAAATGTTACCTTGAAGCCCGAGGGTGAACGATGAAAAATTTTTCCGATATATATAAAAGAGAATTTGCCGTCGGAGCGGGGCTGCTCTCCGCTTTTTTGGCGCTCAGGTTTCTGCCGGACGCGGACTTTGCTTTTTCGCTGTGTTTCGGGCTTTACGCCGCTTCGCTGCTGTGCGGGGCGGGGTTGCTGCCGTCCGCCGCGGCGTACGGGCTGTCCGGCGCGTTTTTCGGCATGGACGTGTTTTTATACACCGCCGTCAGCCTTATCGTGAGCGTCGCGGTGATGTTTTTGCTCAAAGCGCTTAAAAAAAACATAAGCAGGCGTTGGGTCGCCGCCGCGCTGTTTCTGGGTCAGATATTTTTTCTGGCGTATAATTCGCCGTCGGCGGAAGTCATTATCGCCAAAGCCGTCTGCGCTTCTTCGGCGTTTGTGTTTTGCGCCGTGAGTTTTTACGCCATAAAATGCGTGTTTGTAAGGGGGCTTAAATACAGGCTGGACACCGATGAAAAAATCTGCCTCGCCGTTTTCGCCGTGTGTCTGTCGGCGGGGCTGGCGGGCATAAACCCGTGGGGCGTGCCGCTGCTGCGTTTCGTCGGCGGTTTTGCCGTGCTTATGTCGCTTTACGTTTTCGGCGGATACACCTGCATGATGACGGCGGTGCTGACGGGCGCGGGCGGCGCTTTCGGCACGGGCACGCTGACGGATATCGCCGTGTTCGCCCTGTGGGGCGTGGCGGCGTGTTCTTTCAGGCGGGTAAGGCCGCTGTGCGCTTTTTCCGTGCCGCTGATTGACCTGATTGTCAAATACGTGTTTGTCGGGCAGACCATTTCCGTGCAGGGCACGGCGGCGCTTGTGGCGGGCTGCGTGGTTTTTCTGCTGGTGCCGAAGTCGGCCGTCGCCGCGTGGCACGACAAATTCGGGCGCGGCGGCGAGAGTTACGCCGCGCGCAGCATCGTCAGCCGCGCCAAAAACAACATTTCCCGCAAACTGTACGACCTGTCGGAAGTGTTTTTTGAAATGAAACTGGGTTTTCAGGGCATGGTCAAGGGGGTGCTGCCCAGAGAACAGGCCAAGGTTATGCTCGCCAAAGAAGTGTCGGAAACGGTGTGCAAAGACTGCGCCGAACGCACGGCGTGCTGGCGCGTCAACATGGAAAAGACGGAAAAGGCCTTTATAAACATGACGGACGGCGCGCTTGACAGGGGCAAGGCCACCGTGCTGGATTTGCCCAACGCCATGACGCAGAAGTGCAAAAGGCTGCCCGCCGTGCTTTCAGGCGTCAACCAGGCGGTGGAGAGATACAAAAACTATTATACCGTGGCGACAAACAACGACAACAGCCGCCTGCTTATAGGCGAACAGCTGGGCGGCGTCGCCAACATCATGAAAAATCTTTCGGAGCAGGCAAAGGAAAGTTCGTCTTTCGACAGGGAGAAAGAAGCGGCTCTGTTCGAGGAACTGACAAGGGGCGGCGTCCTCATAAAAGAAGCGGTGGTGGCCAGCGGGAAGGACGGTTTTTGCGTGACCGTCGTGGTGGAAAGCGACGCCGGCAAGACCAAACCGGTGGGCGGCATGGTCAGCCGCGTATGCGGCGTGAGAATGATGCTGACCGAAACGCTGGCGACGCGCAGCAAAAACTGGGTTGTGATGACGTTTTTGCCGGCGCCGCGTTTCGACGTGGTGTTCGGTTTCTCCGCCGCGAAAAAGAGCGGCAGCGAGATTTCGGGCGATACGCACACTTTTTTGCGCATAGACGAGCACCGTTTTCTCATCGGGCTGTGCGACGGCATGGGCAGCGGCGTCAGCGCCGAAAAAGCCAGCGGCACCGCCATTTCTCTGATAGAAAATTTTTACAAGGCTGGTTTTGACAATGAAACCATTCTGACCAACGTCAACCGCCTGCTTACGCTGTCGCAGGACGAGACATTCACGGCGGTGGACATTGCCGTGGTGGATCTGGGCGCCGGCATATGCGACTTTATCAAAATAGGCGCGCCGTGCGGTTTCGTCAAAAGCGGCGGAAACGTGGAGATAATTTCGGCGGGCTCGCTGCCGCTGGGCGTGCTGGAAGAAATGAAACCCTGCGTCACCAAAAAGGCGCTGGCGGACGGCGACATAATCGTTATGGCGAGCGACGGCGTGACCGACGCCTTTGCCACAAAAGAACGGATGGCGGCGGAAATCAACGAAACCGTCTTCAAGACCCCGCAGGAAACGGCGGACATTCTGCTTAAAGCGGCGGTGGACGCCTGCGGCGGCGAAACGAAAGACGACATGACCGTCATCGTGGCGAAAATTTTTGAAACGGACGCCGGGCGCGGCGCCGCGGGTTGAAAGGACGGAGCGGATTTACCGAAAATTAAAGGCACGGCTTTGCCGTGTTTTTTGTTTTGTGTTGAAAAGATGCGGCGGTTTGTGTTAAACTATATTTATGCTTACGGATTTTCTCAAAGGCAAAAGGGTGGCGGCCGCCGTCAGCGGCGGCGTGGATTCCGTCGTGCTGCTGGACAAGTTGGCGCGCGCCCGTAAAGAACTTGATATAGAACTTATGGTGATTAACGTGGAGCACGGCATAAGGGCGGAGAGCAAAGCCGACAGTCTGTTCGTCAAAGAACTGGCGGCAGGTTACGGCGTGCCGTTTTTCTGCTTCGAGGTGGATTCGCCGTCTTTTGCCAAAGCCAACAAACTGTCGGAAGAAACCGCCGCCAGAATTTTGCGTTACAGGGCGTTTGAGAAGTTTGACGGCTGCGACGTAATCGCCCTGGCGCACCATATGTCCGACCAGGCGGAAAGCATACTCATGCATATTCTGCGTGGCAGCGGCACGTCTGGCGCGGCGGGCATGAAGGCTGTGAGCGGAAGGTACGTCCGCCCGCTGCTGGACACGCCAAAGGCGGAAATAGACGCTTACGCCGCCGGGCGCGGGCTTAAATTCGTGGTGGACAAGACAAATTTCGAAAACGACAAAACAAGAAACTTTCTGCGCAACGTGGTGTTTCCCGAACTCAATAAGATAAACGCCAGGGCGGCGGAAAACATCTGCCGTTTCGGCGGGCATGTGCGCGCCGACGTGGAATTTCTGGACGGTCTTGCGGCGGCAATCCCCATGGAGAAAGAGAGCGGGCGAGCGACTTTTTGTTGCGACGCCGAAACCGCGTCGTCGCCGCTGTTCGCCAGGCTGGTGTTCAGGGCGGCGGCAAGCCTGGGCGTTTTCGCCGACGTGGAGAGCAGGCATATAGAAGACCTTAAAAGACTGGCGCTTTTCGGCGCAACGGGAGCGTCGCTCGACCTGCCGCACGGCATGAGGGCTGTCAAGGAATACGGCAAACTGACTTTCATAAGGGGCGCGGCGGAGAAATACGGCGGAGAAGTGGCTTTCGCCGCCGGCGAAACTGTTTTCGACGGCAAAAAAGTGGTTGTTACGCCGGGCAGAAACGGCGGGTTGTATTTCGACGGCGGTAAACTGCCGCCCGGCTGCGTAATCCGCCACAGAAGAGAGGGCGACGTGTTTGCCAAATTCGGCGGCGGCGCGAAAAAACTCAAAGACTATCTCATTGACAAAAAAATTCCCGCCCGCGAGAGAGACGGGCTGACGCTGGTGGCGAAGGGCAAAGAAGTGTATATTATATGCGGCGTGGAAATCAGCCGCAAAATCAAGGTGGACAAAAACAGCGAAAGCGTTTATAGTATTGTCGTTAATCAGCTGTGAGGTAAAAATGAAAACACACGAGAACATAGAAAAAGTGCTTATAACCAAAGAAGAAATTGCCGAAAAAGTCAAAGAGACGGCGGAAAAACTTTCGGCGGATTACAAGGACAAAAATCCGCTTATGATATGCGTGCTCAAAGGGGCGGCGGTGTTTTTCGCCGACCTGACCAGAGCCATGGACATCGACGTGGAAACCGACTTTATGGCTATTTCGAGTTATGGCGGCGGCACCAAGAGCAGCGGGCAAATCAGACTGATCAAAGACGTGTCGATAAACCTTGTGGGCAGGGACGTGGTGATTGTGGAAGACATAGTCGACAGCGGCAACACGCTGAAAAACCTCAAAACCCTGCTGGACGCAAGGGGCGCCAGAAGCGTGGCGGCGTGCTGTCTTCTGAGCAAACCGAGCCGCAGAACCTGCGACGTCGGCGTGGAATACGTCTGTTTCGAGGTGCCTGACGAGTTTGTGGTGGGTTACGGGCTGGATTACGCCGAAAAATACAGAAACCTCGACAGCGTGTGCGTGCTTCGCAAAGAGGCGATAAAGAGCTGAACGGCGGGCAAATTAGTTATTTACAATTTTCGCCGTGTTTGATATAATCAAAAGACGAGGTTTGAATATGATTACCAGCATCAAGGCGGTCGTTACCGACAGCACGGAGCCGTTTCACAACATCGCGTTGGAGTCGAGGCTTCTGGACGTGTGCGACGGGCACACCGTGTACATGTATCTGTGGCGCAACGACAAGACAGTGGTTATCGGCAAATTTCAAAACGCTTTTCAGGAGTGCGACATTGACCGTCTGCAAAGCGTCGGCGGCACTCTGGTGCGCAGGCTTACGGGCGGCGGCGCAGTGTATCACGACGTCAACAACCTGAACTTTTCTTTCGTGGCGCATAAAGACAATTATGACAAGGCCAGGCAGCAGGCGGTGATTCTCCGCGCCGTGCGCAGGCTGGGCATAAAAGCCGAGGTCAGCGGCAGAAACGACATCACTGTGGACGGCAAAAAATTTTCAGGCAACTCGTTTCTGACGCGCGGCGACGTTACGCTGCACAACGGCACCATCATGATCGATACCGACAAGGACATGATGTCAAAATGCCTGACGGTGTCGAAAGACAAAATGCAGTCCAAAGGCGTGGCGTCGGTCAGGAGCAGAACGGTAAACCTCAGGCAGTACGACAAGACGCTCACGACGGGCAAAATGGCGCTGGAACTGCTGAGAGCGTTCGGCGACGTGTACGAACTGCCCGTGCAACTCATTAAAGAAGACGAACTCGGCTCCGCCGAGATTGAAAAAATAAAGACCGACGTGTTTATGAACGACGCTTTCCGTTTCGGAACCAATCCGTCGTTTACGGACACGGTGAGCGGCAGATTCGCCTGGGGCGGCGTGGAAGTACGCTATTCTTCGGAAGGTGGCGTCATCACAAACGCGGAAGTGTTTTCCGACGCGCTGGACACCGAGGCGATTGACGCTTTGCGCGCCTATCTGCCGGGCAAAGATATAAACACGCTCAAAAAAATCAAGCCTGACGAAAACAACAAAATTTTAACCGACACAGTCGGCTTGTTTTGATATCAAGGAGGAACATTATGAGTCAATTTGATTTGATTGTCATCGGCGCCGGTCCTGGCGGATACGTCGCCGCCATCAGGGCAGCGCAGTACGGCATGAAAGTCGCCGTGGTGGAAAGAAACACCGTGGGCGGCACCTGCCTTAACAGAGGCTGCATACCTACCAAAGCGCTTTTGCACGCCGGCGAAGTTCTTGACGAAATGAGAGAAGCGTCGAAACTCGGCCTCAGCTGCGGCGAAGTGTCTTACGACATGGAAGCCGTGTATAAACGCAGGGACGACGTGGTCAAAAAACTGCGCGGCGGCGTTGAAATGCTCTTCAAGTCTTACGGGGTAACCCTGTACCGCGGGCACGGCAGTTTTGTCGACAAAAACACCGTGTGCGTCACGAGCGACAGCGGCGAAGAAAACATCTCCGCCAAATACATCATCATCGCCGTCGGCAGCGAAGTCAGAAACCCGCACTTCCCGGGCATCGAACTTGCCATGGACAGCGACGATATTCTGGAAAAGCACCTTGAAATTCCGCAGAACGTCGCCATAGCCGGCGCCAGCGTAATCGGCGTGGAATTCGCTACCATTATGCGCAGTTTCGGCAAAAACGTGACGATAATCGCCACCCGTGACCATCTGATTCCTAAAACCGACAGAGACCTCGGCATTCAGCTCGGCACGACGATGAAACGCAAGGGCATCAAAATTCTCTACAAGTCCAGAATGAAAGAAGTGCAGAAAATCGACGGCGGCGTGAGAGTGTTCTTCACCACTCCTGACGGCGTTGATTCCATCGACACCGAAATGCTCATCGCCTGCATCGGCCGCAGCCCGTATCTCGAAGGCCTCAAACCTGAAAATGCCGGCGTTGAAGTCAAAGACGGCAAAATCGTTGTGGACGACAACCTCAAAACTTCCGCCGACAACATTTACGCCATCGGCGACTGCCTTGGCGGCGAAATCCAGCTGGCTCACTGGGCGTCGGCTCAGGGCTGCAACGTCGTGGCGGACATCTGCGGCAAAGAAAGACCTTACAATCTTGCCGCCTGCCCTGCGTGCATCTATACTTCGCCTGAAATCGCCAACGTGGGTCTCACCGAAGAAGAATGCGCCGAAAAAGGCATCGAAGTGGAAGTCGGCAAATACAACATGGCCGGCAACGGCAAATCCATGATTGTAAACCAGGGCGGTTTCATCAAAGTGCTGTTTGAAAAAGGCACCGAAAAAATGCTGGGCGCCGCGCTCTTCTGCAACAGAGCCACCGACATTGTGGGCGAACTTGCCGTGTGCGTCGCCACCGGCATGACGAGAGAAGAATTCCTCAAGACCATACATCCGCACCCGACCGTTGTGGAAGGCGTTATGGAAGCGGTGGAAGCCAGCGAGGGCATGTCCATTCACTCGGCAAAAGTCGTCAGATAACTTGACTTGTAAACTTCTTTGCAATATAATTTAATTAACAAAACTTTAAGGCGTAGAGCCTTAACGGAGGTTTCTTATGGCAATCTTTAAAGACAATCTGTTGTACACCGCCACCCACGAATGGGCTGACATTCAGGGCAACACCGCTAAAATGGGTATTTCCGATTACAGACAAGACGGTCTCGGTGAAATCGTTTTCGTCAATTTCCCGGAAGTTGGCGCCGAAGTCAAAGCCGGTGAAAAAATCTGCGAACTTGAATCGCTCAAAGCGGTTACCGACATCATGAGCCCTGTTTCCGGTAAAGTTATCGCCATCAACAGCGAACTGGAAGACAACCCTGCCGCCATCAACGAAGACGCTTACGCGGCGTGGATTTGCGAAATCGAAGTGACCGGTAAAGGCGAACTTATGGACGCCGCCGCTTACGAAAAAATCTGCGAATGATTTTTGAAGATTAAACATACTTAAAACACCGCTTTCAGGGCGGTGTTTTTTGTATGCCGGAGATGTAGGCGAGGTGTGAGAACCATGCCGCAACAAACACCGCTTTCAGGGCGGTGTTTTTTGTATGCCGAAGATGTGGGCGAGGCGCCCGGAGCGGGATATTTCCCCATTATTTATTAACTTAAAGTTAATATAAAATATGTATGTGCAAATAAAGTTAATAAAGAACGGCCGCGGCCGCTGCCGAAGGCGGACAAACGGGCGGAAATAAGAAAAGGCGGCGTAAGCCGTCTTTTTGTTTTATGACATGCCGTCCGACACGATGTTGCCGTCGGTGTCGTCCCACAGGTCTTCGGGGTCGGGCACAATCATGCAGAAATTGGGGTTCTGCGGCAAATTGTCGAGATTTTTTGGCAGATGTCTTGTTTTGTGTTTCATGTTTCACCTCCGTGCGCTGTTATTATGGGCGGAGGAGAGGCGTTTTATACTTTTGCCGCCATGTAGACTATGTGGGGCATGTCCATGCCGTAATAGTGTTTAATTATTTGTCCGACGGGTTTCATGCCGTTTGCCGGGGCGACTTTGACTGACGCCTCGTTGCCGACCCGTATTATGGAGTAAACCTCGCTTTCGCCCAGGACGTCGAAGGCATAATTTTTGCAGGCGGCCGCCGCTTCGGCGGCGTAACCCCTGTGCCAGAAGTTTTTGTCGAAAATATAGCCTACCTCACGCACGGTTTTGCCGCCGACGTCCTGTTTTGTTATGCCGCACTGGCCAATCAGACGGCCGTTTTTGCGCAAAATGACCGCCCACAGGCCGAAGCCGTCTGTTTTGTATCTGTCAAGTTGCCTGTTCAGCCACCCGCGCGCTTCTTCCGCCGAAAAAGCGTGTTCATAGGCGTACATTACATCTTTGTCCCGCAGCATGACGCAAAGCGCGTCATAGTCGCCGGGCGTGAGTTTTCTCAGAATCAGTCGTTTTGTGGTGAGAATCTGTTTCATTGCGCCAGGTTGAAAAAAGTTATAGGGGTGTATATCATGCCGCTTTCGCCCCGACGGCTTTCAAACAGGGTAAAATCTGTCACTTCAAAGGGGAAGTTGAACACGGGCACATGCTTTTTGACTTCACGGAACGGCATGACGAATTCCGCGTCGCGCAGCAGCGTGACGTGCGGCAGGTATTTTTTGTCGCCGCTGTCTTGTTTCGCGGCGAAAGGCGCCATCGCCGCCGCTACGTCTTTTTGCAGGCTTTCAAACGCCTTGGACGTTTTGAGTTTTACAACGGCGCAGCCGTTGCGGAAATGCGCCGTGTCCCAGAATCCCGTCATGAATTTTTTGTGCCGCCGCGCCGCGTCCGTCAGGGCGCGGCATATTTCTTCAAGGCGGGCGGCGTCTGTTTCACCCATAAAAAACAGGGTGCAATGCATGTTTTCCGTCGGGATTATTCTGCCCCCGGCAAGGTGAGGTATAAACGCCAGCCGCGTTTTTTCGAGATTGTTTTTTTGCCTGTCGGCGAAATCGAGTCCCACAAAGAGTCGCATTGTTTTCTCCTTCCGTGCCGTTCAGATTTGTTCGAGCAGATGCTTGTTCTGCCACTTGCCCGACACGAAGCGTATGACCGCCCACGCGCCGCTGATGAGCCAGCTGAGCGGAAAAGCGTAAAAGGCGTAGATATATCCGCCGAGTGTCCAATAACAGACGTATGCCGCTATTGTGCGTATCGCCATGGCGGTGATGATGTTGGCGAAGGGCACCAGCACGTCGCCCGCGCCGCGCAGAACGCCGTTGGTGCAGTACTGTGTGGCGAGTATCAGGCAGAACGGGCACATGGCGAACATAAATTCTTTCGCCACTTTGACCACTCCCGCCGTGGTGCTGCCGCCGTCGACGTTGATGATTAGCCCTATGAGCCGGTCGCTGAACACCAGCCCCGGTATCACGGTGAAGCACAGCATGACGGCGGTCAGCGCGAGTCCGCATACATATCCTTGTTTTATGCGTTTTATTTCGCCCGCGCCCCTGTTCTGCGCGGCGTACGCCGACAGCGCGCTGCTTATGGCGAACAGCGGCAGGTGCAGAAAGTCTATTATTCTGTTGCCTACGCCGTAGCCCGACAGGTGTATCGTCTGACCCGTGCCGATGTCAAAAGAGCTGACGATTATTTGCAGCAGCAAAATCGACACATACATGCACGTCTGTTCCAGCGCGGCGGGCAGACCTGTCAGCAGCACCTTTTTGAACAGCGGTTTATCAAAGGTAAATTCGTTTTTGCGCACGAACAGCGCTTTGACTTTTATGGATGTGTAAACCACGCACAGCGCCGCCGAAACGACGTTTGCCGTCACTGTGGCTATGGCGATGCCCGTCACGCCCCACGGGGTGACAAACAGCAGGTCGAGCGCCACGTTGACTGCTGTCGCGGCTATGAGAAAATACAGCGGCGCACGGCTGTTGCCCACGCCGCGGAGTATGCCGGAATAAATGTTGTAGACCATCATCGGCACAAGCCCGACGAATATTATGCGCAGGTACTGCGTGGCTGGCGCGAGATATTCCGGCACGACGTTCATCATGCGCAAGAGCTGTTCGGTGAGGATGACGCCCAGCACGGACAGCAGCAGCGTGAAAGACAGAATGCTGATGAGTATGGTGGAAACGGCTTTTTTGAGCTGGTCATAGCGTTTGGCGCCGAACAGCTGCGACACAACGACTGACGCGCCCGTCGAAAGACCAATCATCAGCGCCACGAAAAGCTGCATTATCGTGTTTGACGCGCTGACCGCGCCGAAATAGTTGGCGTCGAGATACTGGCCGACTATCACCGCGTCGACCAGGTTGTACGCCTGCTGCAAAAATGTGGACAGCAATATGGGCAAAGAAAAAAGGAAAATCAGCCTGAAAGGGTTTCCTTTTGTCAAATCCATCGTTTTGTTCATAAGCAAACAAATTTTAATCTTTTTGTATTGCAAAGTCAACAGGTTGAATATATTCTAATGACTTTGCTTGCAAGGGGAGATAGTATGAAAAAAAAGTTGGCGGCGGCGCTGCTGCTTGTGTGTCTGTTGTTTGGTTTTTCGGCGTGCGGCGGCGGGGATTATATCGTTGACGAGAGCAAAAAACTGTCGTCTTATGAAATCACCGCGAAGTTTGACGAACAGACCAAGACGCTTGAAGCGCTGGAAACCTTTAAGTGGAAAAACGACAGCGGCGAAACTCTGGACGAGGCGGTGTTTCATCTTTACCCCAACGCTTTCAGGGAAGACGCCGTGTATAAACCCGTTTCGGAACAGGACTTCACAAGCGCCTACCCGAACGGCGCCAGTTACGGCGGAATAGAAATTTCGTCGGTCACGGCAGGCGGAAACGAGGTTGATTTTTCCGTTGGCGGCGAAGATAAAAACCTGCTTGTCGTGCCGCTAGGGCGCGATTTGCCGCCCGGCGGCGAAACGGTAATAGAAATAAAGTTCACCGACACGCTGCCCAACGCCGCGCACAGATACGGTTATACCGACAACAACTATTCTTTCGGCAACTGGTATCCCGTGCTGTGCGTAAGGGAAAACGGCGGCTGGGTCACAACGCCTTATTACTCTAACGGCGACCCGTTTTATTCGGTTATGGCGAACTATACCGTCAGCGTGACATATCCCGCCTGGTTCACCGCCGCCGCCACGGGCGATTTTTCCGTGACCAAAAGCGGAGGCGCCGCCACGTTTACGTCCACGGCGCTCACCGTGAGAGATTTCGCCTTTGTGCTGTCGGATAAGTTCAAGGTAAAAACCGCGGCGGCGGGTGAAACGACTGTCAGTTATTATTATTTCGACGACGACAACGCCGAAGAAAATCTGCGCGTTGCTGCCGAGGCGGTTAAAACGTTCGGCGAAATGATTGGCGGATATCCGTACGCCGGGCTTTGCGTGGCGCAGACCGATTTTGTTTACGGCGGCATGGAGTATCCTAACCTTGTTTACGTCGCTTCCGGGCTGGATGACGCCACAATGAAACAGGTTATCGTCCATGAAATCGCCCATCAGTGGTGGTATAACCTGGTGGGCAACAATCAGGCGGCGCACGCGTGGATGGACGAGGGACTTACCGAATTTACAACGGCGTTGTTTTTCAAAAAGAACACGCAGTATTCCGACGAGATAAATTTCGACAAGACCGTCCGTACGCTGGAACGTAATTACACAATGTTTGTGGACGTGATGGAAAGCATGGGCAGCGCCGACACGTCAATGAACAGAGCGGTCAACGAATACGCGACCGAACAGGAATATGTCTGCATGACTTACACAAAAGGCACGCTCATGTTCGAAAACCTTATGTTTTCCATAGGGCAGAACAGGTTTGAAAAATGCCTGAAAAGATACTTTCGTGATTTCCGCTGCGGCGTGGCTACGCCGGACGGCATGATTGAAAGTTTTCAAAAAGCGTGCGGCGTGAACCTTCAGGGCTTTTTCAGCGAATGGCTGGAAGGGAAAGTAGTCATAGGATAAGCGGCATATCTCGCTTACGCTTCGATATGTCGCTTGTCTGCGGCGGTTAATCTGTCGGGCTAACCCCCTGTCGTGCTGACGCGCACGACATCCCCCTTAACAAAGGGGGAGTATAAGCGTCATGTCTTGCTCACGCCGCGACATGCCGCTTGGCTAAGGCGTTTAATAAGCGCCATATCTCCCTGACGGTCGATATGTCGCTTGACTGCGGCGTTTAATCTGTCGGGCTGACCCCCTGTCGTGCTGACGCGCACGACATCCCCCTTAACAAAGGGGGAGTATAAGCGGCATGTCTTGCTCACGCCGCGACATGCCGCTTGGCTAAGGCGTTTAATAAGCGCCATATCTCGCTTACGCTTCGATATGCCGCTTGGCTAAGGCGTTTAATAAGCGACATATCTCGCTTACGCTTCGATATGTCGCTTGGCTGCGTCGTTTAATCTGTCGGGCTAACCCCCTGTCGTGCTGACGCGCACGACATCCCCCTTAACAAAGGGGGAGTATAAGCGCCATATCTCGCTTACGCTTCGATATGGCGCTTGTTCAAGGCGTTTAATCGATAGAACCAACCCCTTGTTTCGCCTACGGCTCAACATTCCCCTTTGAAAGGGGAAGAGATAAGCGCCATATCTCGCTTATGCTTCGATATGCCGCTTGTCTGCGGCGGTTAATCGATAGAACCAACCCTCAGTCACGCCGACGGCGTGACGGCGCCTTTCAAAGGGAGCGAGTTTATTCGAGTGTATTGTCGCCTCTTGCTTACGCTGCGTTGAGGCGGCTTGCCGATGAAACTGTTTCCTTTGCCGTTCAGGGGCGGATAGCGGCGGTGCTGTTATAAAAATATTTCGCAAAGCGGCGTGCCGAAAGGAGCGCCGCTTTGTTTATGCCCTTTTTGGCGGGGCGGTAAAGGCGGCACGGGCTTTTGGTTGCGCTGTTTTGCCGCAGGCGTTATAATGCTTTCATGGTGAAAAAATTCGCTGTGTTGATGCTTTGCGTTTTGTGCGCCGCCGCGTGGCTGCCATGCCGCCCTGTCAGCGCCGTGGGGGTATCCGCTGACGGCGGCGTGTACGTTACGGACGACAGTTTCAACACGGAAAACATAATAAATCTTTACGGCGAAAATGCCGCCGAGGCGGCGGAAGCCATCGTGGCGGAGTTTGAAACGATAGACGATCTGTTTTCGCTGACAAAAGACAGTCAGATTGCCGAACTCAACGAAAACGGCGTTTTGTTTGGCGCCGACCAAAGGGTGACATATCTCATCGGCCGCGCGCTGGAACTGTTTGAGATTACCGAAGGGGCGTTCAACCCCGCCACTTATCTTCTGACAGACCTGTGGCAGTTGTCGTCGCGTTTCGGCGACGGCGCGCCTGCGGAAACCCGTCCTTATGACAGGCCGCTTTACACTTTGCCCGAGCAAAAGTATATCGACGCTTTCAGGCAGTTGCTGAACTTCGGCGATATAGTCATCGACGGCGACACGGTGTATCTGCCGGATAACAGCGTGACGGTGGACGGCGCGGAATACCGCATGATGATAGACCTGGGCGGAATAGTCAAAGGTTACGCCGCCGAGCGGGCAAGGGAAATCGCCTCGGAATACGGCGTTACGCAGGGGTATGTCAGCCTGGGCGGCAGTTCCATTGTGTTTCTGACTAATCCGGACGGCGACGGCGGCGATTTCACCGTGGGCGTCATCAACCCCGACAATATTTCCTCATATTACGCGCGGATAAACGTTTCGAACACCGCCATGTCAACCAGCGGTGACTATCAGCCCGGCAAATATTTCGAACTTGACGGCAAGAGATACTGCCACATCATTGACGGCGAAACGGGCATGCCGGTTGACAGCGGCATACGCACCGTGTCGATTATATGCGACGACCCCGTGCTTGCCGACGCCATGACCACGGCGGTCATGGTGATGGGGTATGACGAAGCACGGGCGAAAATAAACGGCGGATATTTCGGGAGCAACGGCGTAAAGACGGCGGTTGTGTATGAGCGGCAGTGGCTGCTGGGCAGCGTTAAGGAAGTGGTGACCAACACTTCCGCCGATTTCTGGCAAATCACTTCGCCCGGCTATACGATATGCGGCTATGTGACGGACGGCGACTTTGCCTACAACGCCAAAAACCCCAACCTGTGGCTGTTTATATGCGCCGTTGGCGCGGCGGCAATCGTGCTGATTGTAATCGCCGTCGTCAAAAGGAAAAGCAGACCGAGCCGCGACGTCAGGAAGCAGAAGTTTTTCCGCCCCGCCGACGTCATTGTTTACGCCGTCACGGCGGCGTGCGTGCTGGCGCTGTTCCTGGGTTTTGTGGTGTTCAGGCAACAGAGCGACCTCGAACGGGTGGAGATTTACCTCGGCGCGGATATAGTTTACGTTTTCGATATGGCTTCCGAGACGGGCGAAATAGCGGAAGGGCATGAAGGCGACGTGTCCGTCAGGACGGAAGGCGGAGTGACGTATGTCACCGTTTACACAGACGGGCATTATAACGTGGTGACGATTGACAGTGAGGGCGCCAAAATGACGGACGCCGATTGCAGCAACACCAAAGAGTGCGTCAACAACTTTCCTAAAATCACTTCGGGCGACAGCGTTATTATCTGCGACGTGACGCACGTCAAAGTAGTGGGTTCGGGCGGCGGAGAACTGCCTGTGATAAGCGGGTGAAACTATGAGATTTTCTTCAAGACGGATAGCCACGCTCGCCATGCTGGCGGCGCTGGCTTCGGTTACGTTTATAATAGAAGGGCTGTTTCCGCCGCTTATCGTCCCGGGGGCGAAAATGGGGCTGTCCAACATTTTTTCGTTGCTGGCGGTGGTGCTGTTTTCACCTGTGGACGGCGTCATTCTCGTGGCGGTGCGCACGACAATCGGCGCTCTGGTCACGGGGAGCATGTCGGCGTGGCTTTACAGTTTTTCCGCCGGCGTGGTCAGCGTGGCGGTGAGCGGGTTTCTTTACAGACTGGCGGGGGACAGGCTTTCGCTTTTGTCGATAAGCGTGGCGGCGGCGGTGGCGCACAACGTCACGCAGAACACGGTGTTTTGCCTCATCACTTCCACGCCCGAGATGTACGCCTATCTGCCTTATCTTGCCGCCGTCGGCGTGCCGGCGGGGCTTATCGTGGGCGTGGCGGCGGCGCTGATACTCAAAAGCGTGCCGTTTGACAGATTTCTTAAAGACGACTGCTTGCGGTAAAATACGGGGCGCAAAACGCTTTGTGTTTTGCCGCTTTTTAAGTTATAATAAAAAAGTAACATCGTTTATTTTCAATCTGGAGGGACGACAAAGTGATTCAACTTTTTAATGAAGGCGTGTGGCTTCGTGATGGCAGACCCGTCGCCGACATAGACGGCGACAAAACCGCCGGCCGTGACAAAACGATAGCCTACCGCATAATGAACGCCCACGACAAAGCGGGCGAGGAAAACAAATTCCGCCTGAAATTCGACGCCATGATGTCGCACGACATCACTTACGTCGGCATTATACAGACGGCGCGCGCCAGCGGGCTCAAAGCCTTTCCGCTGGAATACAACCTGACCAACTGCCACAACAGCCTGTGCGCAGTGGGCGGCACCATCAACGAGGACGACCACGTGTTCGGCCTTTCCGCCGCAAAAAAATACGGCGGCAACTTCGTGCCGACAAACCTCGCCGTGATACACCAATACGCCAGGGAGGCGGTTGTCGGCTGCGGCAAAATGGTGCTGGGCTCCGACAGCCATACCCGTTATGGCGCGCTGGGCACGATGGGCGTGGGCGAAGGGGGGCCGGAACTCGTCAAGCAGCTGCTCAACAACACTTACGACATAGACAAGCCGCAGGTAATCCTGGTGTGGCTGGAAGGCGCGCCGCGGCACGGCGTTGGCCCTCACGACGTGGCGATTGCCATGTGCAAAGCCGTGTTCCAGAACGGTTTCGTCAAAAACAAGGTGCTGGAATTCGCCGGCCCGGGTCTCAGAAACCTGTCGGTGGATTTCCGCAACGGCATTGACGTCATGACCACCGAAACCACCTGCCTTTCATCCATATGGGCGACCGACGGCAAAGTGGCGGAATATTACGCCGTGCACGGCATGGCGGACAGGTATAAATGCCTGCAAACGGAAAACGGCGCCTATTATGACGGAATGATTAAAATAGACCTTTCAAAAGTGGAGTGCATGATTGCTCTGCCGTTCCACCCGTCAAACGCTTATACCATTAAAGAATTCAAGGAAAACGCCGCGGATATCCTCGCACTGGTGGAAAAGAACGCACAAGAGCAGTTCGGCGGCAAAGTCAGCCTTAACCTTGCCGATAAAGTCAGCGGCAAAGACGTCATGATTGACCAGGGCATAATCGCCGGCTGCGCGGGCGGACTTTTCGAGAACCTGTGCGAAGCGGCGGATATCCTCAGCGGCAAATCCACAGGCAACGGTTATTTCACGCTGTCTACTTATCCTGCCAGCCAGCCGCTGATGATGGAAATCGTCAAAAACGGCGTGGCGGCGAAACTCATCGAGGCGGGCGCTCTCATCAAACCGGCGTTCTGCGGGCCGTGCTTCGGCGCCGGCGACGTGCCGTCCAACAACGGCCTGTCGATACGCCACACCACGAGAAACTTCCCTAACAGGGAAGGCTCCAAACCCGGGCAGGGGCAGATTTCCGCAGTGGCGCTTATGGACGCGCGCTCAATCGCCGCGACGGCGGCGAGCGGCGGCGCGCTGACCGCCGCGAGCGACGTGGACTACAACGTGACGAAATACGAGTATCATTTCGACGGCGAAATTTATAAAAAGAGGGTTTACATTGGCTTCGGCAAACCTGACGAAAAGGCGGAACTCAAACTGGGTCCTAACATCACCGACTGGCCTAAGATGAACCAAATGAGCGACAACATGCTGCTTAAACTCGCCGCCGTCATTCACGACCCCGTCACCACCACCGACGAACTTATCCCGTCGGGCGAAACGTCGAGTTACCGATCCAATCCGCTCAAACTGTCGGAATTCGCTTTGTCGAGGCGCGTGCCGGAATACGTGGGCAGGTCGAAAGACGTTCAGGCGCAGGACAGGGCGAGGAGAAACGGCAACGTGTCGGAAGAAATCAAAAACGCCCTTTCGAAAGTGGGCGACGCGGCGGCTCTCGCCGGAAACACTTCTTACGGCTCGTGCGTGTTCGCCACCAAGCCGGGCGACGGCTCGGCGAGGGAGCAGGCGGCAAGTTGCCAGAAAGTGCTGGGCGGCGACGCCAACATCTGCTATGAATACGCCACAAAACGCTACCGCAGCAACTGCATAAACTGGGGCATAGTGCCGTTCACCATAGATAAAGACACGGCTTTCGATTACGCCGAGGGCGACTTCGTGTTCGTGCCGGACATAAGAGAAAAAATCCGTGACGGCGCGGAAGATATCCCCGCAAAAGTCATCACGCCGGCGGGCGTAAAAGACATCATGCTGCATGTCAAAGGCCTGACGGAAGACGAAAAAACCATTCTGCTGGAAGGCTGCCTCATGAACTATTACGCCGCGCAGAACAAGGAGGGCAAATGAAAATTAAAATGACCACGCCGCTGGTGGAGATGGACGGCGACGAAATGACCAGAATCATCTGGAAGGACATAAAAGAACAGCTCATTCTGCCGTTTGTGGACCTCAAAACGGAATATTACGACCTGGGGCTGGTCGAGCGGGACAGAACCGACGACAAAGTCACCATGGACGCCGCCGAAGCCACCAAAAGGCTGGGCGTGGCGGTTAAGTGCGCCACAATCACGCCGAACAAACAGCGCGTGAGCGAATATAATCTCAAACAGATGTGGAAAAGCCCCAACGGCACGATACGTTCCGTGCTGGACGGCACCGTTTTCCGCGCGCCGATACTAATAGACAGCATAAAACCCGCCGTCAGGAGCTGGAAAAAGCCCATTACCATTGCCCGTCACGCTTACGGCGACGTGTATAAAAGCGTGGACATGAAGACGGAAGAACCCGGCGTGGCGGAACTCGTCTTTACCGGCGAAAGCGGCAAAGTCAGCAAAATCACCGTGCAGGAAATGAACGGCCCCGGCGTGTTGCAGGCGGCGCACAACCTGGACAAATCAATCACTTCTTTTGCCCACGCCTGTTTCAAATTCGCGCTGGACAGCAAGCAGGATTTGTGGTTTTCCACCAAAGACACAATCGCCAAAGTGTACGACGGCGATTTCAAACAGATTTTTCAGGATGTGTTTGACAAATATTATAAAGACGAGTTTGAAAAAAACGGTCTGGAATATTTCTACACCCTCATCGACGACGCCGTGGCAAGGGTCATCCGCTCGGAAGGCGGCTATATCTGGGCGTGCAAAAACTACGACGGCGACGTGATGAGCGACATGGTGTCCACCGCTTTCGGCTCGCTTGCCATGATGACCAGCGTGCTTGTCTCGCCCGACGGCAAATATGAATACGAAGCGGCGCACGGCACCGTGACCAAACACTATTACCGCTGGCGGAAAGGGGAAAAGACTTCCACCAACCCTATGGCGACCATCTTCGCCTGGAGCGGCGCGCTGAAAAAGCGCGGCGAACTCGACAACCTGCCGGGCCTCGTCGCCTTTGGCGACGCGCTGGAAAAAGCCAGCCTCATGACGCTGAACGACGGCGTAATGACGAAAGACCTCGTCGCCCTGGCGGAAGGCGAAACCACCGCCGTCAATACGGAAGAGTTTATCGCCGAAATCAGAAAAAGACTGGAAAAACTCATCGGCTGAAAAGTCAAAATAAAAACGGAGCGTTTGCTCCGTTTTTTGTTTGCCGTCGCCGCGCGTTACGGGTTCAGGTCTGATTTTATTCAAAATATTGACACTGCGCCATTTTTTATATAAAATAAGACAAACGGACGATTATGTCCGCTTGTCAATATTTTGTTCTTCCAAGCAGAAAATCAACGCTGACATCGAAATAATCGGCGATTTTACAGATTGTTTTCAAATCGGGAGTTCTTTCGCCCGATTCGTATTTTGTGATGGTTGTAGGATGGACGTTCAGGGCTTGCGCCAGCTGATATTGCTTTATGTTGTTGGTTTGACGCAATTCTTTGAGTCTTTCGCCGATATTCATAATGGCATTATGCCATTTGTGGTATTTTTTATTAAAAATATTGGCGTTCCGCCATTTTATGGAGCACTTTGAAAAATCCGGAAAGATGTACGGTGCATGAATTGAGATGGCTGGGTAAAAAATTGCGCATGAAACATCCAACGAGCATGAAAAAAGCCGAGTTGTTAGAGGAGCTCAGGCTCAGGCTGCCCGATATAATAGATTTATCAGCGGGCAAAGATGACAAGGCGGGCGATATATTTGTGAAGACGGCGACTGACGCGGGTGATAATTTTTTGAGAGAAATTATCGTTGATTGCGTCGTCTATATTTTGCAGATGAATATGGCAAGCGGGGATAAGCGCAGGTTATTGACGTCGCTGATGGCGGCATTGAGGATTGCCGACAAAAAAACCGACGACAATATTTTCGCGCGGCACATTGAAAAAATAATCGCCGGGCTCGCTGAATGACGCCGCCACTGACCGGGGAAAAGCGAAAAATGTTAATTTACAACAGGTTTGCCTCAGCTGATAAAATCTATTGTAAATTAACAATGAAAAATCGCTTTACAAGGCGGCGGCGAAGTGCTATACTTTGCTTACATTTGAAAAAACCCCTAAATGCGTTGACGAAAGACACGGGGCGTTTATTCAACGGAGTCAGAGAACTGTCGGTCGGTGCAAGACAGTCTCCGCGTAAACGGCTTATCCCTTTCGAAGCAGGGCGGCAGAACACAAAAGTAAGTCGCTCCGGTTGACACCGTAATATGTCTTGGGCTTGTGTGAGCCTCAGAGCGGACGCTTTAAGCGTCAATTTGGGTGGTACCGCGGATTATTCGATTCGTCCCAAACATGCGTTTGGGGCGTTTTTTTATGTGTAAATTCGGTTTGAAGGAGAAGTAAAAGACAATGAACAATTCCGTTAAGGAAATCGCCGAGCGTATCAAAGGCCTCAGGAGCGCGGTGGGCAAAACCGCCGAGCAGATGGCCGAGGAAATCGGCGTGACGACAGAAGAGTATTACAGAGCCGAAGCGGGCGAACTTGACTTCGCTTTCACGTTTCTTTACCGCTGCGCCGGCGCGCTGGGCATCGACGTGTCGGAACTCATCACCGGCAAATCCGCCACGCTCAACACCTGGCAGGTGGTGCGCAAGGGCGAGGGTCTGCCGCTGGAACCGCGCGAAGGTTTCGCCTATTACAACCTGGCGTCGCTCAAAAAAGACAAACTTTCACAGCCTTATTTCGTGGTGGCGAAACACTCCAACACGCTGGAAAACTCGCCAATCAGCCTGACGCAGCACGCAAGCGAAGAGTTTGACTATGTGGTGAAAGGCACCCTCAAAGTGCAGGTGGAAGACCATATCGAAGTGCTGCACGAAGGCGACTGTATTTATTACGACAGCACCAAGCCGCACGGCATGGTGGCGGTGGGCAAAGACTGCGAGTTTATCGCCGTGGTCGTGCACGGCACCGCCGAAGAGTTCAAACTGCCGCACGAAGTGCACGAAAAATACGAGTCGGACAACGACAAAGACTACGATTACTCCAAATGCGTGTTCCACAAATTCGTCAAAGTCAAGGAAGACGAACACGGGGCGTTGCAGGAAATCAAGTTCACACCGACGAGAAACTTCAACTTCGCTTTCGACGTGGTGGACGCCGTTGCCGACAAAAACCCGAACAAGCGCGCAATGCTGTGGCTGTCCAAAGACAAGGAAGAGCGTGATTTCTCTTTCGGCGACATGAAACGCCTGTCAAATAAAGCCGCCAACTATTTCAAGGCAAAGGGCATCAAAAAGGGCGACAGGGTCATGCTGGTGCTGCAAAGACACTATCAGTTCTGGATTGCCATACTCGCTCTGCATAAACTGGGCGCGATTGTCATCCCCGCCACGCACCTGCTCGTCAAGCACGACTTCGAGTACCGCTTCCAGGCGGCGGGTGTGAAAGCCATTGTCGCCACCAGCGAAAACGACGTGCCGCACCAAGTGGACATGGCGCAGGAAACCAGCCCTACGCTGCAAATCAAAATGGTGGTGGGCGAAAACCGCGACGGCTGGGACAACTTTGACGCCGAAATGGAAAAATATAGCGACGTGTTCGAGCGTCCGCGCGGCGACGAGGACGTCACCAACGATGACCTCATGCTGATGTATTTCACGTCGGGCACGACGGGCTATCCGAAAATAGCGGCGCACAACTTTCTGTATCCGTTGGGGCATCTCATCACCGCGAGATACTGGCACCACGTTGACCCGAACGGTCTGCACTTTACCATAGCCGACACCGGCTGGGGCAAAGCCGTGTGGGGCAAACTGTACGGCCAGTGGCTGTGCGAAGCGGCTGTGTTTACCTATGACTTCACCAAGTTTGACGCCCACGACATTCTGCCGCTGTTCAAAAAATACAACATCACGACATTCTGCGCGCCGCCGACAATGTACCGCTTCTTTATTAAAGAAGACCTGTCGAAGTACGATTTGTCCATGCTCAAACACACGACCATCGCCGGCGAGGCGCTTAACCCGGAAGTTTTCGAGCAGTGGCTCAAAGCCACGGGGCTCAAACTTATGGAAGGTTTCGGTCAGACGGAAACCACGCTGACCATCGCCAACCTGGTGGGCATGGAGCCGAAACCCGGCTCGATGGGCAAACCGTCGCCGCAATACGACGTGGATTTGCTGGACGCAGACGGCAACCCCGTCAAAGTTGGCGAACAGGGCGAAATATGCGTGCGCACAAGATACGGCGCGCCTTGCGGGCTTTTTGCGGGATATTATCTCGACGAGGAAAAGACCAAAGAAGCGTGGGATAACGACATTTATCACACCGGCGACATGGCGTGGAAAGATGAAGACGGTTATTATTGGTATATCGGCCGCACCGACGACGTCATCAAATCGTCGGGCTACCGCATCGGGCCTTTTGAAATCGAAAGCGTCATAATGGAACTGCCGTACGTCCTTGAATGCGCCGTTACCGGCACGCCTGACCCGATAAGGGGGCAGGTGGTCAAAGCCACAATCGTTCTGACCAAAGGCAAAGAGGCGTCTGACGAACTCAAAAAAGAAATTCAGAACTACGTCAAGGTGCACACCGCTCCGTATAAATACCCTAGGGTGGTGGAATTCGTGGAAGCGCTGCCTAAAACCATCAGCGGCAAAATCCGCCGCGTCGCACTCAGGGGAGAAGGAAAATAACAAAACAAAAAAGACTTGCCGCGGCAAGTCTTTTTTTATGCGATTAAACACAATTTGCGATTATTTATACACGGAATTTCCGCGGCAGTCGGTGGCGACGATTACGGGGAAGTCTTCCACCGTCAGGATATACAGCGCTTCGGCGCCCAAATCCTCAAAAGCGACGAGTTCCGCCTTTTTGACGCAGTCGGCGTAAAGGGCGCCGGCTCCGCCTATCGCGGCGAAATACACGGCTTTTTGCTTTTTCATTTCTTCAATGACTTCTTTGCTACGCCAGCCTTTGCCCACCATGCCTTTAAGCCCGTGACGCAGGAGCAGCGGCGTGTAGGCGTCGCACCTGCCCGACGTGGTGGGACCGCACGAGCCTATGACCTGCCCCGGCTGTTTGGGGCACGGACCCACGTAATATACCGTTGCGTTTTTGAGGTCTACGGGCAGCGGTTCGCCACGGTTAATCATGGCCGTCAGGCGTTTGTGTCCGGCATCTCTGCTGGTGAACATCTGTCCGCTGAGCAGCACGGCGTCGCCCGCGCTGAGCGATTCTATTACATCCTCTGTCAAAGGTAACGTTATCTTTTTCATATCCCGCTCCGTCAGATTGTTTTTGTGTCGTGGCGCACAGAATGGCACTGCACGTTGATTGCCACCGGCAGCCCCGCCAGGTGCGTCGGGAATTTGTCGATATACACGGCAAGGCAGGTATGGTTGCCGCCGAAACCCTGCGCGCCTATTTCCAGCGCGTTTATTTTGTCCAGGATTGTCTGTTCGAGCCCCGCAAGCGTTTTGTCGGGATTGACGGAGCCGACTTCGCGCAGCAGGCATTTTTTGGACATATACGCCGCTTTTTCGAAAGTGCCGCCTATGCCCACGCCCACGATGACGGGCGGGCACGGGTTGGAACCGGCGAGTTTAACCGTTTCCACAACGGCGTCAATCACGCCTTCCACGCCTTTTGACGGGGTGAGCATATAAACTCTGGACATATTCTCGCTGCCGAAGCCTTTGGCAAGAAAACTGACCTTGACCTTGTCGCCCCTGACGATTTCGGTGTGGATAACGGCGGGCAGGTTTGTTTTGGTGTTTATTCTGTCAAGCGGGTCCAGCACGCTTTTGCGGAAATAGCCTTCCGCGTAGGCTTCTTTCACGGCTCGGTTCACGGCGTCGCCGACGTATTCGCCCGTGAGCGACACGTCCTGGCCTATTTCCAGAAAAATGACCGCCATGCCCGTGTCCTGACAGGCGGGCATGCCCAGCCGCGCCGCCTTTTCGTCGCTTTTGATTATCGTTTCGATGGCGAAACGCGCGGCGTCGTTTGTTTCGCTCGTCGCCGCTTCTTTCAGCATGCCGACAACGCCGCCGTCGACGTTGACGCAGCAGGCGAGAGCCATTTCTTTGACAGCCTTGTAAATTTCGTTGGTATCGATTGTTCTCATACGCAGATTTTAGCATTATTTCGCCGCCGCCGCAACAGGTTTGTTTTTTGTTGTTGATTTTTTTATAGTTTGATATAATGCTGTAGATGAAGTTTCAGACATTGTGCAGCGGCAGCAAGGGCAATTGCGCCGTGCTTACCGGCGGCGGAGCCACCGTGCTTATAGATTTGGGCATGAGCGTGCCGGCGCTGGAAAAGGCGCTGGGCGAGAGAAATATAAAGCCCGAAAAAATAGACGCGGTGTTTATAACCCACGAGCACACCGACCATATATCGGGGCTGGACGCCTTTTCCAAAAAATACGGCAAAAAGGTGTTCGTGCATGAAAAGGGGTTTTTGGAAACGGCGAAAAAACTGTATTGGACAAACCACCGCCTTACGTCGTTCGGCGACGGGTCTTTTGCTTTCAAGGGGCTGACGGTCAGCAGTTTCCGCTGTCCGCACGACAGCGCCTATTGCTGCGGCTACCGCTTTGACGACGGAACGGCCGCCGTCGCCACCGCTACCGACCTCGGCAGGGCGGACGGGCTCGCTTCTTTCGTAAAGGGCTGCGGGCTGGTGCTGCTGGAAAGCAACCACGACCCCGAAATGCTGCGCAAGGGCGACTATCCGTATATGCTCAAAAAGCGTGTGGGCGGCGGCAGCGGACATCTGTCAAACGAGCAGGCGGCGGACGCCGCCGTCGAGATGGCGAAGCAGGGCGTAAGGCGCATTCTGCTGGGACATCTCAGCGAAAATAACAACACGCCCGAAACGGCGTTTCACGCCGTGGTGCAGCAACTTGAAAAAAACGGCTTTACCGAAGGCGTGGACGTGATTGTCGACGTGGTGGGGCAGTGGAAACCCAGCGAGGTGTATAACGTTGAATAACAAGAGAGAAAGAATTAACATCGCCGACGGCGGCAAGGTGTTTGCCCTGGCGATTTTCGTACCCGCCGTCGTCAGCGTGATTTTGTCGTTTATAATGTACGGCAGCCCGTCGTTTCTGGCGGACGAAACCGTTCGTTACTGGGTGCTGGCGTTTTTAAGCCAGTTTCTGCTGCTGGCGTCGTCAGTCGGCTACTGCGTTTACGGCAAAGTGAACATAGTGAAAGCCACCCGCCTCGACAGAAAAATCAAGTGGTGGCACGCCGCGCTCGCCATTGTTCTGGCGTTTGCCCTGCTGTGCTTTAATTTGCCTATTCAGTCCGCAGTCACGAATTTCCTGGCGGGACTGGGGCTGGATATGTCGGCGGCGTCGGCAATGCCTTCTCTCGACAACGCCGGCACGGTGATACTCGCCGTCATTCTGGTGGCGGTTATGCCGGCTTTTGCCGAAGAAATCATTTACCGCGGGTTTATATGCAACGCCCTGTCGTCGGGCGACAGGAAAATAAGCGCCAAAGCGGTGCTCATATCGGCGGCGATTTTCGCCGTGATGCACCAGAGCCCCGTACAGACTATACACCCGTTTATTCTCGGCTGCGTTATGGCGACGGTGTATCTCGCCACGGGGTCGCTGTGGACAAGCGTGATTCTGCATTTCGTCAACAACTTTATCGTCATTATCCTCAGCGCGGTCGCGCCCGGGTTTGAAACGTTTGTAGTGGCGAACTGGTGGTGGATAATGCTTATCGCCGCCGCGGTCATAGCGCCGGTAATGTATCTGTTTGTCAAAAACGCCGTGAGCAAAAGCGACGACGAAATTATGCCGATTACGGTGGAAGAGCGCAACAAGTCGCTTCCGTATTTCGTGGCGGCGCTGTTCTTCTGCCTGTTTATGTGGGTTTTTGTGCTGTTGAGCTGATGTTTAAGGTCAAAATCGCCTGTGTGGGCAAAATAAAAGAGAGTTTCTACCGCGAGGCGGTGGACGAATACGTCAAGCGGCTGGGGCGTTTCTGCGACGTCAGAATAGTCGAAACGGCTGAGTGCCCGGTGTATAAACCATGCCCGACGGACGGCGAAACCGCGAAAGTCAGAAAGGCGGAAGCGGCGGGTCTTCTGGCGGCGATGGAAGGGTTCTGCGTGTGTCTGGATATAAGCGGCGCAGAGATGTCCAGCGAGCGGTTTGCCGAACAACTGCGGCGGATAAAAGACATTTCGCCCGTGGTTACGTTTGTCATAGGCGGCTCTTACGGTATGGACGACAGCGTCAAAAACGCCTGCAAACTCAAACTGTCTTTCGGCAGAATGACATATCCGCACCAACTGATGAGGGTGGTGCTGTGCGAACAGATTTACAGGGCTTTTATGATTGACAGCGGCTCGGCTTATCACAAATAAGAACTTTCGCGGCATATAATATTGCCGGGGAAGTTATGTATCGTTACCGTGATTTGATTTCAGACGTCAAAAAACTGTCGCGCATGGGCGCCGAAACCGGCAGCATAGGCAAAAGCGTGCTGGGGCAGGAAATTCCGTATATCTTCGTGGGACGCAAAGGCGGCCCGACGCTTGTCGCCGTGGGCGCCACCCACGCGAGGGAGCATATCACCGCCAAACTTGTGGCTAAACAGGCGCTGCGCTACGCCGCGGGCGACCTGAGGCTGGACGGCGGCATATATTTCGTGCCGATGCACAATCCCGACGGGGTGCGCCTGTGTCAGGAAGGCGCGGGGTTTATAAAGGACGCCGACAGGCGCGGGTTTCTGATTAAAGCCAACGGCGGCAGCGGCGATTTTTCGCTGTGGAAAGCCAACGCCGCCGCCGTGGACATAAACGTCAATTTCGACGCCGGCTGGGGCACGGGCGAGAGTAATCTGTTTTTCCCCGCGCCTTTCAACTATGTGGGCAGGGCGCCCATGAGCGAGCCTGAAACAAGGGCGGTGGCGGCGCTCATTGAAAAAACCGCCGCCGACTATGTGATAACGTATCACACCAAAGGAGAAATAATCTACTGGCAGTTTAACCAGCGGAACATGCGCAAATGGCGTGACTACCGCTACGCCCGCTTTGTGTCCCGTCACACGGGGTACCGCCTCGTCGGGCAGGGGAAAAGCGCCGGCGGGCTGAAAGACTGGTGCGTCGACGTTTTGAAAATCCCCGCCGTTACGGTGGAGACGGGCAGCGACGCTTACGGATATCCCTATCCTTACAGCCAGTTTGACGATATTCTGAAACGGAATCTCACGGTGCCGCAGCGTATGCTCAACACCATAGCCAAGGAAAAACCGATATGGAAAAGAAATTTATGAAAGCGGCGATACGCGAGGCGGTTAAAGCCGCCCGAAAGGACGAAGTGCCCATCGGCGCCGTCATAGTGATGGACGGCAGGATTATCGCCCGGGGGCACAACACCCGCCACAAAACCAAAAACGCCGTAAACCACGCCGAAATCATCGCCATTCAAAAGGCGTGCAAAAAGGTGGGCGACTGGCGGCTGAGCGGCTGCGACCTTTACGTCACGCTGGAACCCTGCCCGATGTGCGCCGGCGCCTGCGTCAACGCCCGCGTCGACAACGTGTATTTCGGCGCCTACGACCAAAAGGCAGGCTGCGCCGGCACTCTCATGAATATACCGGCGGACGGGCGGTTCAACCACCGCTGCGGCGTGACCGGCGGCATTATGGAAGAAGAATGCGTGAGCCTTTTGGGAGAGTTTTTCAGAAACAAGCGCGAATCGGCCAAAAGAGAAAAATAAAACGGAAAAATAAAAAAACCGCCCGATAAGAGCGGTTTTGCTTTTTTTGTTCAGGCGGAGGCGGTGGAGTCAAAGTGCATATAGCCCTGACTCATACGGACGATGACGTATTTGTATATTAAGTCGCCTGCCACAGGCGGAGCCATTTTTTCGGTCTGCTCGCAGTAGTAATAGTACGGATAACCCATGCCGACAGGCACGGCGCCAATCCTGATATATTCCGTGCTGTCGTTCGGGAGGGTGTAAGGCGAACTGCCGTCATACGCCACGGTGACTTCCTGCGTCGCCTGTTCGGTGGAGTTGAAGAAATTCAGCGTGGTGGAACTCGCTTCCGCCAGCCCCGCCATGTCGATGGAGCGTATCGCCAGCAGCATGGCCTCGTTGTCGAAAATAAGGTCGGTGCCGACGCTGACCGTCGTTTCGTCGAGTTTGCCCTCCACGTCGCCTGTGTTGTCGGTGAACTTTGTGGCGGCGTTGCCGTCGGAATAGGTCGTTTCGGTGGAATAATCGTTGTAAGCCACTTCTTTGTCAAGGTTACTGTTCCAGTACACCACGGCGCCTTTCACCGTTTTTGACGAAGAAACCGGCGCGCCGCCCAAGGCGATTTTGCCGAAGACCGCGCGGCTGGTCATGGTGGAAGTAAACGTCACGCTGCCGTTGTCAACGGTATATATACCGCTGTCGTCTATAACCGACTGCCAGTTATCGGCAAAGTCGTCGAGCGAATAGGTCTGTTTTACCGTCATGTCGATTTCCAGCACCCAGTTGCCGTTTTCCTCGCTTATTTCGTAAGTCATGTAACTGTCATCGGAAATGGAGTCCGGTTTAACCTGGACGCCCGCCGTTTTCGGATAGTCATAGTAGTCGTCCGGCGCCGACGTTTCGGTAATCATTGAGATTTTGTAAGTGCGGGTTTCTCCCGCTTCCCATCTGTCTATCTGCGAAGGCGGCGTTGTGCCCGAACAGCCCGTGAAGGCGAAAACCGCCAAAACCAACGCGAAAACAAGGCTTAAAGTCTTTTTCATATATCCTCTCCAAAGAGTATTTTTTTGCGTATGGGTAATTATAGCACAAAACCCGTCAAAATCAAACCGTTTTGAGCCCCTTTCACGGGACGTCTCCGTGTTTACAAAAAAACCGCCGTTTGATATAATCTGCTTATGGATTACCGTATTATAGCCGCCGATAACTACGCGACGGCGTCGGAATGTATAATCGATATGCTCAAAAAGACCGACCAGAGCGATTTGTCGGCGTCGCACATCGTGATTTCAAACGACAGGTGCAGCATGTCGACGGAACTTGAGGTGCTTGACGCGCTGGGCGGCAGTTTCAACACGCGGGTGCTGACTTTCGCCAGGCTGACCAGCGCCATTATGACGGAAAAAAAGTTTATTTCCAAGCAGAGCGCCATTATGCTGATAAGCAAACTGGCGGGGGAGATGAAAGACGATTTTTCCTGTTTCAAAAAATCTTACGACACGACCGGCTTTGCCCAGAGCATGTACGAAGCCGTTTCGCAGCTGAAATACTCCGCCGTCGAACCCCGCGACATCAATCCCGACGCCTATGAAAAAAACCTGAGGGCTAAAATGCGGGACGTCAGGATGATTTACGCCGCGTATGAAGACTTTATAAAGGACAGATACGTCGACTCCGGCTCCAAACTCAAAGAACTTATCGCCAGGTGCGGCGACAGCGGACTGATTAAAAACTCACGTTTTTACATAAAAGATTTCGACAACTTTTCAACGCAGGAAATCCTGATAATACGCCAGCTCGTCATCCATTCAAAGGGCGTTGTGGTCGCCGTGCCGTATATGCCGGGCGACGACCTGTATCCCGACGACGCCTTCCGCTCGCTCGTGAACGTGGCTTCGGGGCTGGAAACCGACGCAAAAATCGACTATGTGCGAAAAAACAGGGGCGGCTATACAAGCGTGATAGCCGATAATCTTTTCAGATACAAAACGTCTTTCGTCCCGTCCGACCATAAAGGCGCTGTTTCCGTCAGAAAGGCGGGCGACGTCTTTGCCGAAATGGAAGGAGTCGCCGCGTATATCCGCGGCAAGGTGGAACGGGGAGCGCGCTACAAAGACTTTTTAATCGTGGCGGGCGATGTGGAAAAATACGTTTACGCCGCCGACAGGGTGTTCGGCAGGTACGGCGTGCCGTATTTTCCCGACACCAAAGTCGCCCTTTCGGAGCACCCGTTCTGCGCTTTTCTGACAGACATCGTGCGCGCCGCCGTAAACGGTCTTGACAGGGAAAGCTGCCTGCGGCTGGCGAAAAACTATTTTTTCCAGTCTGCGGGAGAAACACCGTCCGGCGGAAAAACCGAATGGTTTGAAAACTATTGCCTGAAAAACAATCTGCTGTATTTTTCATCGCCTTTCGACGACATGACCGAAGAAGGCGCCGAGGCGGAGAAAATCAGGCGTGAAATAGCGGACTTTGTTTCTTCGGCGGGCATAACGCCGACGGGCACCGTCGGAGAGTACGCCGAAAAACTCCTCGCCGTTGCCCGGAGCGGGCGCGTGGCGGCGCTTTTCGCGCGGCTCGCCGCCGAGGAAGAGGCGGAGTACCCGGCGCTGCGGAAAGTGACCGAGCAGATATCCGACAAAACGGCGGACGTGCTGGAAACGCTCGCCGCCCTGTTCGGCGAAGACCGCTGCACCGCCGAAAAATTTGCCGACATGCTTAAAGCGGGTTTCGAATCGACTTTTGTGTCAATCATTCCGCTTTACAACGACTGCGTGGTGTTTACGAGCGTGGCGAAAGCCAGAGCCAACGGAAACAGGCACCTCATTGTCGTGGGGGCTGCCGACGGCGAATTTCCGTCTGTCAGGCGCGACACGAAAATCATCAGCGACGCCGACATCGACAAACTTGAAAAGGGCGGCGTCAGCGTCACGCCGAAGACGGAAAACCGCAACCGGCGCGAAAAATTCAACGTCTATCAGCTGCTTTCGGCGCCGAGGGAAAGTCTGTATATGTCATACGTCGTCGGCGGCGACGGGGCAGCCCCGTGCGAGGCGGCGGAAGAAATCGCGGCGATGTTCGGCATGGAAGCCGCAGAGGTTTCGGCGCGCGAAGTGTACGGCTTAAAACAGGCGGAAGAAATCTTCGTGGGAGAGGCGTCGGCTTACATGGACGGCTACAACCCTTCACCGGTATACGCCGCTTCGCTGTACAGGGCGCTGAAAGACGGCAATCCGGCTCTTTTCGGGTATCTCGCCGCCGGCGGCGACAAACCGCCGATAAAAAACGGCGAAGCCGTGCTGCTGCCAAAGGGCAGAACGTCGGTAACCAGAATGGAGCAGTTTTACCGCTGCCCTTACGGATATTTTCTGGCTTACGGCATAGGGGCGAAAGAGCGCGAAACGGGCGAACTCAGGCCGCCCGATACAGGCAGTATATTGCATGACGTGCTGGAACAGTTTATCAGAATCAATTATATAGACGGCGGGAGCGCTTCGGCGGAGGACATCGTGGCGCGGTGTCTTGGCGACGATAAATACGCCTATCTCAAAAAGATACCGGGGCAGCGGTTCGCTTTCAGGCGGCTGGAAAAAGAGGCGGTCGCCGTGTGCGCCGCCGCGGCGGAACTCATCGGAAAATCGGCTTTCAGACCAGCTTTCGCCGAGTTGCCTTTCGGTTACGACGGCAAAGAGACTGTCGGCGAAATTTCGCTGGTGGGCAAAATAGACAGAATCGACACATGCGGCGGCAAGTTTATTCTGCTGGATTACAAGACGGGCAAAGCCAGGTTCAGCGAAAGCCTGCTGTACGCCGGGCAGAAACTGCAACTTCTGACATACGTCGCCGCGGCGGAAAAACTGACGGGCAAGGAATGCGCCGGGTTTTTCTATATGCCTGTGCACGACAAATTTACCGACGGCGGTCCGAGATACGGATACACCGGCAGGGTGCTTGACGACGGCGAAACGGTGTTCGAAATCGACCTTGAGGCGCGGCCGGGCGGCAGAAGCGAAATTGTGGGCTGCGGCATCAAAAAAGACGGCGGCATAAGCGGAAACGGCAAGGCCGGCATGACAAAAGAACAGCTTGATGTTTACAAGCGGTACACCGCCGTTATGCTGCAGAACGCCGTGGACGACATGAAAAACGGTTTTATAGCGCAGCGTCCGTATGACAACGCCTGCGAGCACTGCGTTTTTTCCGCCGTGTGCGACTACATTGACCTTGGCGGAAGCGGAAATAAGGTTTCCGCCGACATGGATACTTTGACGGAGGCGGTGAAAAATGGCTGAAAACAAAAAACAATTCGTGCCGTCGCCCGAACAGCGGAGAGTGCTGGACAGCGTGGGCAAAAACATGCTGGTTTCGGCTTCGGCGGGCACGGGAAAAACAACCGTCATGATACAGAAAATAGCGGGGCTGATAAAAAGCCGCAAAGCCGCGCTGAAAGAAATTCTCGTCGTCACGTTTACCGACATGGCGGCGTATGAAATGAAAAAACGCCTTGTAAAAGAACTGTCGGTGTCGCAGGACAGGGAAATTCTGTCACAGTTGTCGTACATCGACACTTGCGATATTTCCACCCTGCACTCTTTCTGCTCGTCGCTGATACGCAGATATTTTGTGGACGCCGACATAGACCCCGCTTACAAAATCCTCATGGGTGCGGAGAGAGACATCGCCTTCGGCGCGGCGGTGGAAAGAGTGTTCCGCCGTCATTACCTCATGGGCGACGGCGAGTTTACCGACCTTGTGGAAATTTTCGGCTGGGGCAGGAGCGACGACAACGTCAAAAGCATAATCGGCGAACTGTACTCTTTTATGTCTTGCAAGCACGACGCCGGAAAATGGCTGGAAGAAACAAGGGAGAGATACGCCGTCAGGGACGGGGAAAACTTTTATACAAAAGCGCTCAACGCCGAGATATGCGGCGTTTTCGCCGACATACGCCGCCGCATGGACGGCGCCGCCGCCGCGGCGCTTGCCGCCGGGCTGGAAAAAGACGCGCTCTATATGTCAGATTTGGCCGCTTCCGTCACGGTGTCGGACAAAAAGAATCTCGAAAGCAATCTTGCCGAAATAAGGGCGATGTCTTTTCCGCCTTTGCCTAAACTCGCTTCCAAAGACGCCGACGACGCGCGGGCGGCGGCTCACGGGCTGTGCGGCAAAGTCAAAACGCGCGCCGCCGAAGCCGTAAAACGCTGGGCGGGCGCTCTGCCCGACGCGCCTTATCCGACGCTGCTCAAACAGGCGGAAGACTCGGAAAAGTTGTGCGAAAAGTTGTTTGAGCTGACACGCGAAACGGCGGAAGAATACGAAAAATATAAAAAACAAAACGCTTTTTTGGACTTCAACGACCTGGAACACAAAGCGCTCAAAGTGCTGTCGTCCGCCGCGGTGGCGGAAGAAGTCAGGGGGCAGTACAAATATGTTTTTGTGGACGAGTATCAGGACATCAACGAAATTCAGGAGGCCATTATTTCGCTGGTAAAAGGCGAAAACAACACCTTTATGGTGGGCGACGTAAAACAGAGCATTTACGCCTTCCGCCAGTGCGCTCCCGACATTTTCGTGGACAAGATAAACCGGTTCGAGCGTGAAGCCGACCTGAACCAGGTGGAGTATCTCAACCGCAATTATCGCAGCGACAGAGACATTCTGCGGTTTGTCAACGGGGTTTTTTCCGCCATAATGACGGAAGAGTTCGGCGGGGTGGATTACAGCGGCAAATCACGGCTGGAAGGCGAAAGCGCCCTGAAAGGGGGCGCCGCCGCCGTTACGCTGGACATGATTGCCTTTGACGGAGCGAAAGAAACGCCCGCCGGCGTTTACGACCCTAAAAACCCGCCCGCCGCGCCTTTCGGCAAAGCGGCGGCGGAAGCCAAAGTCATAGCCGACGAAATCAGGGGGCTAATCGGCCTTGTGTGCGAAATCGACGGGGTTAAACGCCCTTTGACTTACGGCGACATGGTTATTTTGTGCCGCGACTCGCAAAGCCACACCCGCGAACTGGTGTCGCGCCTGCGCGAGGCGGGACTGCCCGTCAACTTTTCGTCGCCGAAAGACGCGCTGGCTTCCGCCGAAATAAAGGCTCTCGTAAACCTGCTGCGCCTTGCCGACAACCGCTATCAGGACCTGCCGCTGGTCGCCTGCATGACGGGCTTTGCCGGCGATTTTACCGACGGCGAGGCGGCGGAGATTTTCGGCGAAAAGGGGGAAAACCTCTGGCTCAGAATGGAAGAGTATGTCCGGGCCCATGACAACGAAACGACCCGCAAGGCCGAAAAATTCATGACGTTTGTGAAAAAGACGGCTTTTCTGGCGCAAAGCCTGCCCGTACACAAACTGCTGGCGTGGGTGCTGGACGCCACTGACTTTTCACTGCGGGTGCTGGGGCTGCCGGACGGCGAAACACGCATGAAAAACGTCAACGTGTTTTGCGATTCCCTTAAAGACGCCCCTTACAACCGCTCCGTAGCCGAGTTTATAGGGTTTGCCGACGGCGCCGACAGCGCCGCCGCCGAACTGCCCTCCATGGCGAAAACCGACGCGGTGCGCGTCATGACAATACACAAAAGCAAGGGGCTGGAATTTCCCGTGGTGTTTATTTCCAACTGCGGCAAGGCGTTCCGTTTCAGGCCCGGCGGCGTGATATGCGACAAAAAATACGGTTTCGCCGCCAAGGCGTATGACGTCGCGGCGCGGGTGGCATCCAATACCGTGCCGAGAGTTTTTCTGGAAAGCAGGGCGGAAACAAAAATGAAAGAAGAGGAAATGCGGCTGCTTTACGTCGCCATGACCAGGGCGAAATGCCATCTTTTCATGACCGGCTGCCACGAGGCGGGCAAAGAGGGGGACGGCAGTTATTTTCAATGGATAGAACGCGCGGCGGCGGCAATGCCCGACGGCGTGTGCGTCAAAAAGGTCATTGCGGCTGACAGAACCGAAGAGCCGTGCGCGAAGGGCAGACGGGAGTTTGCTTACGGCGCTTTCGACGACAAAACGGCAAGTGAAATAAAGCGCCGCGCGGAGTGGAAATACAGCCACGCCGCCGCCACGACGATGGAACTCAAGGCCGTGTCGTCAAACCTCAAACCGTATCAGCGGGCGGGGGAAGACGAAACCGATTTCGTGCCGATTGTGATTGACGCCGCCGACGCCCCCGCGAACGTCACGGGCACGGCGTATCACAAGGTGTTTGAGAAGATAAATTTCCGCGACAGAACGCTTGACAACGCGCGCGGCGTGATAGACAGGCTTGCCGCCGAGGGTGAAATCGCCCCCGAGACCGCCGCTTCGCTCAGCCCGGAATTTGTGCTGAAAGTCATAAGCCTGCCCGTTTTCGACGGTCTGGAAAACAAAAAAGTGTATCGGGAACTGCCGTTTATGCTTAAAACAAAGTACTCCAATCTGTTTGACGACAAAAACGTGGACGAAAACATCTTTTTGCAGGGCGTCATAGATATGCTGATTGTGGACGGCGACACCGCCGCCGTGGTCGATTATAAATATTCACGAAACGGAAAGTACCTCAAAGAGAGATACGACAAACAGCTGGAATCTTACGCCGAAGCGGTCAGGCAGATATTAAAAATAGACAAAGTAGACAAATACATCGTCAGCGTAGCGGACGGCTCGGTAATCAAAATGTGAAACAATGTATAAAAAAATCCGTAAGGACGATAATCCTTCAAAAAAAAAAGGAGTGTCTTTATGGATTTTATTTTTTCCGCAGTGGGCAGGGCGACGGGGTTTCTCGCCCGTAACGAAGAAATCGTCTGGCTGGCGGGGCTGTGTCTTGTGGCGGCGTATTTCATCTCGGGCATGTTTTTGTCGCCTTATGGCAAATATGTCAGAATACTTAAAAAGAACGTGAAATATCTCAAACGGTGCGCCGCGTCCAAAACGCCGGTAAACGCCGCCGGGCTGGTTATGCCTAAGGCGCTGCGCGGCGACTACGCAAACTATCTGGCGTCGGACGGCAGATATCCGTCGGAAGTAATGCGTTTCCGCCGGATGAAATATCCTGATATAGGGTTTTATGCCGCGCTGTCTTTCACGGCAGCGCAATTCGCTTTGCTGGGCGAAAGGCTGCGTTTCGGGTTTATGCCGTTTGTGACGGCTGCGTTGCTGTTTGCCGCCGCCGCGGCGCTCAGGTTCAAAAGAACGCTGGGACACGGCAGGGCAAGCCGCGCGGCGGAGGATTTTTTGAGGCGTCTTGACCTTGCGATGGGCAAAAACACGCGCGTCGGCATGACGGCGGGCGACGTGTGCGACGACGGCGCTGTTGACGACGTTGTGGCGAAAATCAATTTTCTCAAAGAAAACGGCGTCAACGAAAACACCGCCAAGGAAGTGGCGGCGCTGCTGTCCGACGGGCGGCTGGACAAGCCGCGCACGAGAGAACAGCAAAAACGGCTCAACATAGCGCTCAACGGTTTGCTTCAGGTGATGTCCGCGCGGCAGGAAAAGCAAATCGGGGCGCGCGGCTGAAAATAAAGACGGCGTAAGCCGTTTTTTTTTCGTCGCCGCGCTTGAAATAGCGGCGGAAAGTTGGTAAGATATAACCACGGAGAAAATTATGTTTGAAAAATTTACGCTGGAACAATTTGTGACGGACGCCGCTTCCGCGAAGCCCACGCCGGGCGGCGGAAGCGTGGCGGCGCTCACGGCGTCGTGCGGGGCTGCCCTGATGGCGATGCTGTGCAATCTGACCGCGGGCAAAAAGGGGTTTGAGAACTTCTTTGACGAAATGAGCCGTCTGGCGGAAAAATACTCCGCCGCGGCGAAAGACTTTCTCGCGGATATCGACAGGGACGTCGAGGCGTTCGGCTGCTATATGGCGGCGCTCAGGCTGCCTAAGGACACGGAAGCGCAAAAGGCGGAGCGCGCGGCGGCGCTTGTTGCCGCTGCCGACGTCGCCACAAACGCCCCGCTTTCCGTCGCCGTAAAGGCGGAAGCGCTGCTGGACGACGCCGCTTACATACTCAAAAACGGCAATCCGTCGGCGGTGAGCGACGGGGTTATAGCGGTCAGGCTGCTTGCCGCCGCCGTCGACGCGGCGCTGTGCAACGTGGAAATAAACCTGCCGTATATCAAAGACGTCGAAAAGCGCGCCGCCGTTAAGAGCAGGGCGGACGGGCTGAAAAAGTCGGCGGGACAAAAAGCGGAAAATATTTTGAAGGGGATTGAGTTATGAAACAATACAAAAAAGATTTTATCGATTTTCTTGTGGAGGCGCAGGCGCTCAAATTCGGCGATTTTGTGACCAAAAGCGGCAGAAACACCCCGTTTTTTATAAATCTCGGCTGTTTCAACGACGGATGTCAGTTGCGCAGGCTGGGCGAGTTTTACGCCGACACGATATACGACAATTTCGGCGGAGACGTGGACGTGTTGTTCGGCCCGGCGTATAAAGGCATACCGATAGCCACCGCCGCGGCAATAGCGCTGGACGTCAAATACGGCGTAAAGGTCAGATACTGCTCCAACCGTAAGGAAATCAAAGACCACGGCGACAGCGGCATTCTGCTGGGCAGCAAACTCGCCGCTGGCGACAGAGTGGTGATTGTGGAAGACGTGACCACCGCCGGCACCAGCGTTTATGAAACGATGGACATCGTTAAGGACATGGGCGTGAGCGTCAAAGGCCTTGTGGTGTCGGTCGACCGCATGGAACGGGGCAAAACGCCGAAATCGGCGCTTAAAGAACTGTCGGATACTTTCGGTTTCAAGGCCGCCCCGATAGTCACCATGGCGGAAGTTACCGAGTATCTCGGCGGCGGCGTGCTGAACGACGAAAAACTCGCCAAAATAGCGGCGTATTACAAAGAATACGGCGCGGAAGACTGAAAGAGCGAAAAGCGCCGCCACGGGCGCTTTTCTTTGCGCGGTTATGGAATGGGAAGACAAAGTTAAGGAAAAAGCCGCCCGCGGCAGGGAGATTCTGTTCGGCAAAGACAACCCCATGACGGCGGAACTTGCCTGCGCGGCGGAAAAGGCTTCGAGGGCGGCGTGCGCCTTCTGGGCGCTGGACGCGGCGGAACGGTGCGCCGGGCTTGTCACATGCGGCGCCTGGGAAGCGGCGGAGGCGGTCAGGCTTTCGCGCCTGTGGGCGGAAGGCAAAATAAAAATGCCTTTGGCGAAAGCCGCCATTCTGGCGTGTCACGGGGCGGCCGGACGTTGCGGCGACAGGTTTGACGGGGCGGTGCTGCACGCAGTCGGGCAGGGCTGTTCGACTGTGCACAGCAAAAAACACGCCGTCGGTCTGCCGATGTATCTTTTAACGGCGGTTTACGTCAGATACGGCGCGGAAGAAACGGAAAAAACTTTTGCCGCGCTTAAACAAAGTCTGTCGGAATACTCCGAAAGGCGTTTTGAAACAGGCGTCGCCGATTTTCTGTCGGAGAAAGAGCGGAAAAGTTAAATTTTTATCTTGTCTGACCCGTATTGCAAAAGAACATGAAAGGATGTAATATAGAATTATGACAGCCGACAAAAAGATGGATATCAAAGGGCTCAGAAAAAAACTCAAAGAACTGTATATGATATGCTTTCCCGAAGACAGCGAAAGTTACGCCGACTTTTTCATCAACGAAAAATTCGACGGGACAAACTGCATGACGCTGTTTGACGGCGACGTTCTCGTCAACATGCTGTTTCTCGTCAAAAAGAAGATGGTCATGCGCGGCGTGGTGTTTGACGTGCCTTACATGGTGGCGGGCGGCACTTTGCCGGAATACCGCGGCAGGGGCATATTCAACGGCGTGATTCTGCAAAACTTCAAAAATCTCAAAGCGGCGGGCAGGCCGTTTACGGGACTCATGCCGTTTGACACGGATTTTTATCTGCGTCAGTGCTTTGTGACCCATTCGTTTTACAAAGACGTGCCGCTTGAGGGCGGCGGGCTGCCGATGAAAGAAATTTCTTTCGGCGACATTGCGCAAATGAAAACCGTTTACGACGGTTTCATGCGTGACAAAAACGGCTGGTTCTACCGTGACGAGGCGGCGTTTGACCTGCGCCTGAGAGAGATTTTCGGCGAGGGCGGCAAGGCGTACGGCCTGTTTGACGGCGGCAGAATGGAAGGGTATATTCTGACTTTCGACGACGAGGAAATCGACGAATACTGCGGCGTGACTCCCGACGTCATCAAAAAATACGACACGCATTTCGAGAGCGTCAAAGAAAACGTCGGCCCCGGCGGCGAACTTGACAATATGTTGCGCATATGCGACAACAAATTGCTGCTCGGCAGCGTAAAATACCCCGCTGACATTGACATGACGGTCACTTTTTCGGTGGAAGACAGTTTTTACGCGGAAAACAGCGGCGTTTACAGTCTGACTGTGGCGGGCGGCAAAGGTACGGTGAGCGATGCACCGAAAGGCGAAATTGCCCTCACTGTGGAAGACCTGACCAAACTCGTGTGCGGCTGCTATGACAAAGGCGCGTATGACGAACGGCTGGAAAAAATCTTTCCGCCTATGCTCAACTGCGCTCTGGATAAATTTTAATCAGAAAAATTCTGCGGCGGGGACGGTAAAATGAAAAATTATATCATCGGCATAGATATAGGCGGCAGTTACATAAAAAGCGGCATTGTCAAATATGACGGCGAAATAGTCGCTTCAATGAAAATTCCCACGCCGCTGAGCGTGGGCGTCGGGTCGATGGAAAACGTTTTCAAAACCATCGCCGCGCGCCTGACCGAACAGGCGGGCATCACCAAAGAAAATATTATCGGCGTGGGCGTCGGCTCCGCCGGCGCGGTGGATTCGTCGCTCGGCGAAGTGTGCTTCGCGGCAAACCTCACAATGGAGCGGTTTCCGCTGGCGTCCGTCGCCGAAGAAGCGCTGGGTCTGCCCGTCAAAGTGGCGAACGACGCCAACTGTGCCTGCCTCGGCGAGTGGAAGTTCGGCAGCGGCAAAAATTTCAGCGACATGATTCTCGTTACGCTGGGCACAGGCGTGGGCGGCGGCATTATAGTGGACAACAAACTGCTTACGGGCAACCGCGGCGCCGGCGGCGAAATAGGACATATGCTGCTTTGCAAGGGCGGCAGGCAGTGCTCGTGCGGGCGCAAAGGCTGCTTTGAGGCATACGTCAGCGGCGGCGCGCTGGTCAGCCAGACCATCGAGGCCATGCAGAAAGACCGCAAAACAAAACTGTGGAAAATAATGGACGAATCTAAAATGATTACGCCCAAACTCATTTTCGACATGAGCCGGGAAGATAAACTCGCCAAAAAAATCGTGGGCGACTATATCGTCAACCTTGCGGAAGGGCTTGTGGATTTGGGAAATATTTTCCGCCCGCAGGCAATCATAATAGGCGGCGGGCTCAGCGCCCAGGGCGACTATCTCATAGCGCCCGTCCGTGAGTATGTCAACGGGCATCTGTTCGCCAAAGACACGACGCCGCAGGTTGAAATTTTGCAGGCGAAACTCGGCAACAACGCAGGCGTCATCGGCGCGGCGTCGCTGTTTGTAAATTGAATTTGTTTTTGTCAGACCGGCTTTTGCCGGTCTTTTTTTTACCGAAATATTACACAATCCTTACACAAAACTGACAGGAGATTTCGGGGGCGCAGGCTTATAATATAATTGGCTTTTGTCAGCAGGCGCTGTGGTGCGTCAGTAAAAATCATTTATTAAATTTTTGAGGTGTGGAATGGAACAGACAGACGTGAAAAACAAAAAAATCACCCGCCGGCAGATTATCATGGTTGTTGCTTTTTTGGCGGTGATAATAATCTTGGCGGTGGTGCTTTGGCCGAAGCCCGTTCAGCAAAGGCAGCATGTTTATTTTATTGTCCAAGACGCGCGGGTGGATTTCTATTGGGACAGCCGGACGGTTGGCGCAGGTATCGCGGCAAAAACAATTACCTATCAATATGACGAGGGTTCGCATTTTCCGGATATAACAATCTATGATGAACAGACAGGGGAAAGGATACCAAACGATTTGGGGTACTTAAGAATCAGAATTACAAAAACGATAACGAATGAAGAAGGGGAAAGGGAGGATGAAACCATTTCGGGAGATCCGATAGATATTGGAGAATATTGGGTTGATTTAGAGTATGAATATCAGGAAGGAAGCCGGGTTATTTACCATGATTGGAGTAGCTTCGGAATCATAATTGTTTAAGGAGGAAAAGGTATGAAAAGAAAATTGATGTGTGTGGCACTGGCTATTTTGTGCGCGGCGGCTTTGTGTGGAATCAAAGCCGCGCCGGCAAACGTATATGCCGCCGCGGTCGATTCGTCATTGAATACGCTGGTTGAGATTTATCAGGGCAAGTATGACGATTATACCGGCAGTAATGACGCTCATACAACGGCGACGTCTAGTCAGGTTTTTGAAATTACCAATTACAAAACCGATGTTTATCCGCAATTTACTGATAATTATACGCAGGACAACCCCATAGTGCAAATTGTGCCGAGAGAGTTGTTTACGCACAGGGGCGAGTATTTTTACGTGGGGGCGGCATACGGATTTTACGTGGACACGAGGACCAACACCGAGGCGGGCAACATTTCCACCGTGTTTGTTTTTGACATAGAAAGAGACCTGACAAAATAACTCACGGCTATCATACATATAAAAACTACCGTTATACCTGACCGAAAACGACATATAACGGTGAAATGGAGTTAATGATAGAAATAATTTGAGAGAAACGGTTATGAAGAGAAAATTGACGTTTGTTATACTATTCGCCTTGTGCGTGCTTTCATTGTGGGGAGTCGAAACGGTTTCACAACACGAAAATTCCGTCGGCGCGCCGGCGGGAATTTATCAGTCGAAAAATATGGGGCACGCTTTGGACAATGCGTTTGACAAAAACACGGCCGCTTTTGCCGATGATGACATCGCCGCGAACAATAAGGACGATTATCAGCTGAATTCCGATTCGGCCGAAAACGTCGCCGAGTGGTATGTGAACGGCGAGCCTGTGGTAAACGGCGAGGCGCATGTGACGAGAGGTGAAGTATTTTCGGTTAAACTTTATCTTAACGGCGAAGATTTGAGCAATCGGCTTGATAGCGTTGCTTTTCAGCAACTTAGCGCCACGGAAAACACATGGATAAATCGAGACCAAGCGATGTATGGGTATAATGAAATATTTCTTGGCGGAAATTCCGAAATTGGAATTTTGATATGTATTGATTTTGATTATCCCGACATTCCGCTTCGGTTAAGCAAAGACAACAAATTTTATCTTTCATGGGACGGGTTTTATTTGCTGCGGACTTTGCGGTTTGAAATGGATAACGGCGCAAAGACGCCCGTCAAATTCACATACGCTTATTCCGATGATAACGTGTCTTCAATGGATATAACAAATTATGTGGAGCAATTGGAACCTGAAGTAAGTTTTGTAACCGTGAATCTCGTCGGGGTGGTTGTGGAATATCGGGACAAGGCAGGGGCACAACAGCTGGTCAGTTTTGAATATACCGACACAAGTTGCGGCATTACCAGATATTTCCAAAGCGGCACCGGCACGGCGGAGGATCCGTATATTATCGCAAACACCGCTCAATTCGCCAACATAAACAAAATAACGGTTTATGACGAATATGATCACACCACACTCGTAACCGGCTGTTATAAACTGACGACCAATTTGTTTTTGCCGGGCGGCTGGACGATGATTGGCGCCGGCGCCGACGGTTTTTCCGGGCATTTTGACGGAAACGGAAAAATCATTTACAACGTCGACAAAACCGCCGCTTTCAGCAAAGGGGCGGAGTATTTCGGCCTGTTTACGGTGAACTACGGTACCATTGAAAACCTGACCGTCGACGTGGATTTTGACATTTTACACAAAAACGCGTCGTATCAAAACTATCTGGTTGCGGTGGGCGGCGTCTGCGCCTATAACCGCGGCACACTTGACGACGTGACCGCTAAAGGGGAAATAACGGGCGACGGGCGCGTATATCTCGGCGGAATTGCCGGCTTCAACCGCGGCGACATTATTTCGAGCGACAGCGAAGTCGTCATAAGAGGCACGAACTGCGTCGGCGGGGTGGCGGCGCTGTCCAGCGGTACGCTGGACGGGGCGTTTTTCCGCGGGATAATATACTATGACTCGAACTATACGTCTTCTTATGAAACATATAACCGCATCGGCGGGCTCGTGGGCGAGTTGGACGGCGGCACGATGATGACCTGCGGGTTTTACGGCGACATAATCGTTGATTTCACAAACGGTTCGCGCTCGTTCAAACCGAGAATCGGCGGGCTTGCCGGCTGTCGTGACGGCGGCGAAATCACCGGCTGCGACATGGAGACGGGCGTGCTCAACCTGACGAATCTCGACGCCTCGAAAGGGCAGAGAGATTACGCCGGCGGCAGAGTGGGGCAAACGCTTTAACGGTAAAAAAACGGCGGCGCCTGTCAGGCGCCGCTTTTTTTGCCGACGTCAGTATTTTTCTTCGTCGGGGGTGTTGATTTCATAGAAATATTCCAGCAGCTCGCGCGAGTAGTTTTCTATCCTGCCGTACGGCAGAATAAGCATGCGGCTTATGCCTATCTGTTCGACAAAAGCGGGGTTGTGGCTTACGGCTATTATTGTGCCCTCAAACTCGTTGAAGTTGCCGCCTATGATTTGCTGCGTCTCTGGGTCGAGGTGGTTGGTAGGCTCGTCCAGCAGCAGAAGGTTGGCTTTTTGCAGCAGAATTTTGCACAGCGCCACCCGCGCCTTTTCGCCGGGCGAAAGCACGCCGACTTTTTTGTTTATGTCGTCGTCGTAAAACAAAAAGTTGCTGAGCGCCCCGCGCAGCTGCCACGGCGTGTATTCGGGCGAATCCACGTTTTGAATGACGGTGAGGTTTTGGTCGAGTTGTTCGAGTTCCTGCGCGTAATACGCCATGTCGGTTTTGGGGTTAAAGCGTATTCTGCCGCTTTGCGGCGTGAGCAGCCCCGTCAGCAGTTTGAGCAGGGTTGATTTGCCCACGCCGTTTTCGCCCACGATGAGAAACCGCTCGCCGCCGTTTATGCGGAAGGACAGTTTGTCGTACAGAAGCGGCCCGCCGGGGTAGGCGAAAGAAAGGTCTTCCGCTTCCAGCGGGCAAAGGGCGCCTTCGCGGCGCGGCTTTATGTTCATTTTAACCCGCCTGTACGCGCCTTCTCTCGTTTGCAGTTCTTTCTTTTTCTTTTCCAGCCTGAGCTGCCTTTCCTGACCCATGCGTTTCAGTGCGTGGTTGGTCTGGCTGGCCTGCTTGGCGCGCTGAATGAATTTTTCCAGCTCTTTTATTTCCTTTTCCTGCCGCGACACAAGCAGGTCTTTGGCGCGTTTCTCCTCGGCGTATTTCTTTTTGTAAGCCGTGTAGTTGCCGTCGTACACCGAAATTTTGTGCGTCACCTTGTTGATGAACATTATTCTGCTCACCACGCTGTCCAGAAAATCCACGTCGTGGCTGATGATGAGCACCATGCCTTTGTAGTTTTTGAGATATTGCGTGACGAAATCTTTCGTGGTGGCGTCAAGGTGGTTTGTCGGTTCGTCAAGGCACAAAATTTCCGGCTTGGAAAACAATACCCTGGCAAACGCCATTTTGGATTTCTGGCCGCCCGACAGATGGCGCATGGGCACGCCGAGCAGGTCGGGGTCTATCATCATGTCTTCGATGAGCCGCAATAAAATGTCTTCCGCTTCATATTGCTCGAAATAGTCCAGCGTCTCCTGCAATTTTCCCATGCGGGACAGCAGTCTTTTCTGTTCTTCTCCGTCTGCCGTTTCGAGTTTGCCGTATATTTCGCCCAGTTCGGCGTTAATCGCCCTGATGGGGCGGCCGTCGAACAGGAAGTCCCACACGGTTATGTCTTCGTCGTCAAGCACGATTTCCTGCGGCAGCAGCCCGACGCGCGCCTTGCCTTTGTAAATGCTGCCGGCGTCCAGTTCTATCTCGCCCGTGAGCAGGCGGAAAAAGGTGGTCTTGCCGGCGCCGTTGACGCCCACTATGCCCACCTTGTCACGGCTGTCCAGGTTGAACGCCGCGTCTTCGTATATCGCTTCGTTGCCGAAGGACAAATACATTCCGCTGCCTCTCATGGGTTCTCCTTTACGCGAAAGCGCCGGACAATATCTGTCCGGCAGGGTTGCTCGCATATTATACCAGCCGCGCGGCGCGTTGGCAAACAAAAAGCGGGCTGAGCCCGCTTTTGCCGTGTTTTATTCTATCGCTTTGAGGCTTTCGTTCATGTCTATCCTGGTGATTTTGCGCCTGAGCAGCAGCGTGACTATAAAGGTGAACAGCAGCACGATGACAGGCGTCGCCACCCACATGAACCAGCTGACTTCGCCGAAAGACCCCGTGCCCATTACGTCAAAGAGAATGTACATAAGCGGCAGTGAGGCAGGGAAGCCGAAAATTATGCCGATGATTGAGTTGATGTAAATTTCGCGGTAAATATATCCCGTGACTTCTCTGTCGTGATATCCCAGCACCATAAGCGTGGCGATTTCTTTCTGGCGTTCGCTTATGTTGATGTTGGTAAGCGTATAGATGACGACAGCCGTGACAAGCCCCGCGAAAACCACTATGACGACGGCGATGCCGACAATAGCGGCGGCGTCGTAGCCGTGAAACAGGCTCATGTCGAGCAGCGTCAGTCCGGTGAGCACCAGCGCGGTGGAGAAGGCGATGGACACCACGGACATGATAAAGCGGTTGACGTACCTAAGCACGTTGCGGAAGGTCGATTTGTATTTGAAAGAAAGTCTGTTCCAGATGAACGGTATTTTTTCCAGAAAGACTTTTCTGCCCGCTTTTGGCGCTTTTGGGCGCAGCAGGTTGGCGGGGGCTTCTCTTGTCATGTGGACGCCTGAAATGCCGGTCGCGACAAGCGTGCCGACGATTATCGCCGCCAGCGATATGACGTAGAATATCGGCGCGGTGAACGCCGTCATTGCCGGCATGAAGAAACTGTAACCGAACACGACATATACCAGCCAGGATATGCCGAAGCCCACAAAGTAGGCGAAGAAACCGCCTATCGACGTGGCGATGAAGGCAAACAGCAGGTATTTGAAAATTATTTTGAACGCCGAGTAACCCAGCGTTTCAAGGCACGCCACCTGCGAGCGTTCTTCGTCGACCATGCGCGTCATGGTGGAGAATACCACCAGCGCGGTGACAAGCAGGAATACGGCGATGAGAATCAGGCTGATGTCTCTCGTTTTGTCGCTGTACGCTTTGAGCGACTTGAAACTGTAATTTTCGTAAAGAGTGATTATTTCGGCGTCGCTGAGCGCGCCGCTTATCTGCGTTTTGGCGCTGTCGACAAAAGACTCGTAACCGGCGGAATACGCGTCAAATATTGTTCTGTCCGCTACCGCAACATATATATCGCCCGTCGGTATCAGCGGAGTGTCCGGCAGCCCCGGCATGATGTCGCTCATTGTCGGAATGACTTCGGACGAAATATACAGCTGGTTTTTCAGCAAATCCATCTCTTTTATCGCCGCGGTGTCGTCGGGGACGGAAGCGTCGGCGTCGTTGTTGTAACTCGGTTCGCCTGATTTCGCGAAAGCGACAGGGCTTTGCACAATTCCGCACACTGTTACGGTGACGGGTTCGAGCCTGTCAAGCATTGCCGATGTCGCGCTGTCTATTTCCGTTCCGTTTTGTTCGCTGAGGTTTATCAGGATTTCTTTGAAGTCAAGTACGATTGTGTCGCCGACTTCGTAGCCTTCGATTTCGTCGCTGGCCCTGAGCGCGTAAACTTCGTAAGGGGAGTCGGAAGCCTCACCCTCTATTATTTCCAGTTTATTGACGGTATTCTCCGACAGATTCATGAATTGCAGGCGCAGCGAGCGCTTTTCGCCGGAGGCAATGTCTATTGTCATGCCCGTGTCGATATCCGCCCCCGGAAAAAGTTCCGCCACGGCGTCGATATCTTCCTGCGAGAAGCCGTTTTGCGACGTGCTTTTGATTATAAAGTCGCTGACGTTGGCGCTGACGTAATAATCCGTCATCGATTCTTCTATCACGTCCGCCGACATGCCTATGCCCGATATAAAGCCGATGCAGACAAGCACAATCATAATCAGCGACAAAAATCTGGCGAAATGGCGTTTGAACGCCCTGCCAAGTGTTTTAAGATATGTTTTCATCACCACTCAATCTCCTCAATCGGCTTAGGGGAATCGTTGACTGCCACCTGTTCTATGCGGCCGCTTTTGATGTAAATGACTTTGTCGGCCATGTCTTTCAACGCCGAGTTATGCGTGACTATGATGACGAGTTTGTCGCGCTGTTTGCATACGTCATGCAACAGTTTGAGAATTTTTTTGCCCGTCACATAGTCGAGCGCGCCGGTAGGCTCGTCGCAGAGCAGCAGTTTGGGGTTTTTGGCTATCGCCCGCGCTATCGACACGCGCTGCTGTTCGCCGCCAGACAACTGCGCCGGAAAGTTGTTCAGCCTTTCGTCAAGACCGACTTCGGCGAGAATGTCTTTCGGGTTGAGGTGGTTTTTGCATATTTCCACGGCGATTTCCACGTTTTCCAGCGCGGTCAGGTTGGGCATGAGATTGTAAAACTGAAAAACAAAGCCCACGTCGTTGCGGCGGTATTCGGTAAGCCCGCGCTTGTCCATATTGGTGATGTTTTTGCCGTCGACGACGATTTCGCCGGAGGTCGCCTTGTCCATACCGCCGAGAATGTTGAGCAGAGTGGTTTTGCCCGCGCCGGATGAGCCGAGAATGACGACAAATTCGCCGTTATTCAGTTCGAAAGATACGTCGGCAAGGGCGTTTACGACAAACTCGCCGCTGCCGAATTGTTTGCAGATGTCAGTCAGTTTCAGATAACTCATAGTGATTCCTCTTTTCGTCTTTAATATATTAATTATACAATACGGCGTGTGCGATTTGCCAGATATTATGCGATTTCAAACTCAATTTCATTTTTCATTTGAAATTGCGGCGTTTGTTTCGCCGGGAAAGCGCTTTCAGGGAAAAACGCGGCGGCGCGGCGGAAGGCGCTCCGAATGCCCAAAAGACGGCGGCGGAACGAAATTTACAATGGCGCGCAAACCATGACGGGGAAAAGCGGTAAAGATGAAAAAACCACGTTCACAGCCGGAATCTTTGGGATATTCGGCCATAAACGTGGGCTGGGTTGTACTCCCGGCGGGAATCGCGAGGAGCGCAGCGACGGAACAGCGATTGTTACACGGCAGTGTCAATCGCGACACGTCATTTCAGTATCTCGACGGGAGACCTTGTGAAAAGGGGCAAGCGTTTCGCTTGCCCCTTTGAGCGTTGGTTGAACAGGGAATCTGCCGAAACCCTTTTGCAAGGGAACCCTCGGCAGAGAGCAACAAAAAAGCCTGTCCGACGGACAGGCTGTTGGTACTCCCGGCGAGAATCGCGAGGAGCGCAGCGACGGAACAGCGATTGTTACACGGAGTGTCAATCGCGACACGTCATTTCAGTATCCCGGCGGGAGACCTTGTGAAAAGGGGCAAGCGTTTCGCTTGCCCCTTTGAGCGTTGGTTGGACAGAGAATCTGCCGAAACCCTTAAAAGGGAACCCTCGGCAGAAAGCAACAAAAAAAGCCTGTCAGTTTGACAGGCTGCTGGTACTCCCGGCGAGAATCGCAAGGAGCGCAGCGACGGAACAGCGATTGTTACACGGCAGTGTCAATCGCGACACGTCATTTCAGTATCCCGGCGGGAGACCTTGTGAAAAGGGACAAGCGTTTCGCTTGCCCCTTTGAGCGTTGGTACTCCCGGCGAGAATCGAACTCACAACTAACCCTTAGGAGGGGTTTGTTATATCCATTTAACTACGGAAGCGTATTTAGCCGGCGGAAAGAGCCGTTTCGCGCGGCGTGATATCCCCGCGCCGTGATATTATAGCAAACATCGGGCGGTTTGCGCAAGCGAAAGCGGGCAAAAGTTTGGACGGCGCGCCGCAGGGTTTGACTTTTTTTTGCCGTTGCGTTATGATATTTCATAATTCTAAAAACAGTAAAAAATATTTTTATACAGGGTAAACGAGTATGAATCACGTTGAAATCGAAAAAAAATGGCGCAAAAAGTGGGACGAAACGGGTCTTTACAAGTTTGACAGAAACAACATTAAAGACAAAAAGTACGTTCTTGAAATGTTTTCTTATCCAAGCGCCGCAAAACTGCATATCGGACACTGGTACAACTTCGGTCTTGCCGACAGTTACGCCAGGTTTCTGCGCATGCAGGGCTATAACGTTTATCAGCCGATGGGGTTTGACGCTTTCGGTCTGCCGGCGGAAAACTACGCCATCAAGACGGGCATACACCCGAAGGACAGCACTCTTAAAAACATTTCCATAATGGAAGAGCAGCTCAGAAGCATGGGCGCCATGTTCGACTGGGACAGCGAAATTAAAACCTGCATGCCCGACTATTACAAATGGACGCAGTGGATTTTCGTGCAGTTGTTCAAACACGGGCTGGCGTACCGCAAGGAAGCGCCCGTCAACTGGTGTCCGTCGTGCAACACGGTGCTTGCCAACGAGCAGGTGCAGGAAGGGCGCTGCGAACGCTGCGGCACAGAAGTCATCAGGAAAAACCTCACCCAGTGGTTTTTCAAGATAACCGATTACGCAGAGGAACTGCTGCAAGACCTCGATAAACTCGATTGGCCTGAAAAAACGAAACTCATGCAGAAAAACTGGATTGGCAAATCCACCGGCGGCGAAATCGAGTTTGACATCGTGGGGCACGGCAAGAGTTTCCGCGCTTTCACCACCAGGGCCGACACGCTGTTCGGCGTGAGTTACGTCGTGCTGGCGCCTGAGCATCCGCTGGTTAAAGAAATAACCACCGACGCGCAGAGAGAAGCGGTGGAGCAATATATTGCCGACGTGGCGAAATCCAACGAAATCGAGAGGCTGTCTACTTCAAAAGAAAAGACGGGCGTCTTTACGGGCGCGTACGCCGTCAACCCTATTAACGGCAAACAGGTGCCTATCTGGATTGCCGACTACGTTCTTTATTCTTACGGCACGGGCGCCGTCATGGGCGTGCCGAGCCACGACGAAAGGGACTTCGATTTCGCCAACAAATACGGTCTGAAAATCACCCGCGTCATCAAAGGCAAAAACGGCAACGACGATTTGCCTTTCTGCGAATACGGCGTGCTTGTCAACTCCGGTGAATTTGACGGCATGACCACCGAAGAAGCGAAAGTAAAAATCATAGAAAAACTCGCCGAAAAAGGCAAAGGGCAGCTTAAAACAAACTACCGCCTGCGCGACTGGCTGGTTTCGCGTCAGAGATACTGGGGCGCGCCTATCCCGATTGTGCACTGTCCGCACTGCGGCACGGTGCCGGTTCCGGAAGACCAGCTGCCGGTGGAACTGCCTTACGACGTCAACTTTACGCCTGACGGCACCAGCCCGCTTGCCAAACACGAAGGTTTTATGCACACCAAATGTCCTAAATGCGGCGCCGACGCCACCCGCGACCCGGACACGCTGGACACTTTCGTTTGCAGCAGCTGGTACTTTTTGAGATATCCTGACAGCAAAAACGACAAAGAGGCCTTCAACAGGGAGTGGATTGACAAAATGCTGCCTGTGGATAAATACATCGGCGGCGCCGAGCACGCCTGCATGCACCTGCTTTACGCGCGTTTCTTCACCAAGGCGCTGAGAGACATGGGCTATCTCGATTTTGACGAGCCGTTTTTGTCGCTGGTGCACCAGGGCGTCATCCTGGGCACGGACGGCTTCAAGATGAGCAAGACGAGGGGCAACGTGGTCAGCCCTGACGACTATATTTCCGTTTACGGCAGCGACGTGTTCAGAATGTATCTGGGCTTCGGCTTCAATTACGTTGAAGGCGGCCCGTGGAACGACGACGGCATCAAAGCCATAGCAAAATGGATTGACAGGGTGGAGCGCATTGTGCTGAAAAGCAACGAGTACAAGGGCGGCGGCGAAATAGGACACGCCGAAAGAGAACTTGACTATGTGCGCAATTTCACCATCAAAAACGTTACCGACAACTACGGCACTTTCAGTTTCAACACGGCGATTGCCCGCATGATGGAACTTGTAAACGCCATGTCTAAATACATTGACGGCGGCAAGGTGAACGGCGAGTTTTACCGCGCGGTGTGCCTTGACCTGATTAAACTGATGGCGCCGCTGGCTCCGCATTTCGCCGAAGAACTCTGGGAACTTACGGGCAACGAATATTCGGTATTCAATCAGAAATTCCCTGTCGTCAACGAAAAAGCGCTGGTGAAAGACGAAGTGGAAATAGCCGTTCAGGTCAACGCCAAAATCCGTTCGAAAATCGTGGTGGCGCACGGCGCCGACAACAAGGCGGTGGAGGAAGCGGCTCTCGCCGACGAAAAGATAAAGGCGTGCGTCGAAGGCAAACAGATAAAGAAAGTTATCGTGATACCGAACAGGCTTGTCAACATCATTGTGGGCTGACAGGCGCACTTTGGATAAAAAGGGCATAAAAAAGCCGCCCGTCGGGCGGCTGTAAAAAAACGCGGACGAACCGTCCGCGTTTTTGTTATTCTTCGCAATACTGCTCGAAAGCGTCGATATAGTTTTTAAGGACGTTGATTGTGCCGTCGATATGCAGTTTGGTGCTGTCAAGACACAGGTGATAGTTGTCGGCGCGTCCCCATGCCTGGTCGGTGTAATAGTTGTAGTATGTTTCGCGCTGTTTGTCTATTTTGAGTATCATTTCCTTTGTCTTTTCAGGCGTTTTCTGCTCAGGGAAGTCATAGTGTTTGATTGCCCTGTACATGCGGTAATCGATATCGGCGTGTATAAACACGTTTATGCAGTGCTTGTGTTCTTTGAGCACATAGTCGGCGCAGCGGCCAACGATGACGCAAGGGCCTTTTTCGGCGAGTTCGCGGATAATTTGCGACTGCGCGATAAACACTTTGTCGTTTAGAGGCATTGTGTAACTCAGGTTGCCGAGATAGGACAGCGAAAAACGCAGAGAATGGTTGGCGCGTTCTTCCGTCTTTTTGAGAAAGTCTTCGCTCATGCCCGTCTGCGACGCCGCCATGGTGATGAGTTCGTTATCGTAAAAGGCGATGCCGAGTTCCTGGGCCAGACGCTGACCGATGATTCTTCCGCCGCTGCCGTATTCTCTGCTGATGGTGATGATGGTGTCGTCAAATCTCATATTTTACCTCCGAATAGAGCCTTCGGGCGCTGCCCGGGCGGCGCTTTGTTTATATTATAATTATATCACTTAAAAAAAGTTTGTAAATACGCAAAAATAAAAAAGGCATAAAAAAAGCGGCGCAGCGCGCCGCTTTTCCGCGTTGAAATTATTTCACCGTTTCGAAACTGAGCAGTTCCACGTCGGACGAAATGAAACCTTCTTTGACAGGTTCTTCTTTCGCGTAGTCGGTGGAGAGATATTTCTTGTTGTCGTCGGCGAAGACCGTCGCGACGTTCTTCTTGCCGAAGTGTTCCTGCGCGTACAGAGCCGCGATGAGGTTGGCGCCGGAGGAGATACCCACGCCGAGACCCAGCTGTCTGGCGATTTTCTGCGCCATGATGATGGCGTCGCCGTCGTCGATGAGGATGATGTCGTCGAGCTCGTCGAGATGGGTGATAGGCGGAACGAATTCATCGCTGATGCCCGCGACACGGTGAGGACCCACGCCGCCGTTGGTCATGGTAGGGCAGCTGATCGGTTCCATAGGGTAGATTTTGATGTCAGGGTTTTTGCTCTTGAGATATCTGCCGGTGCCCATGATAGTGCCGCCGGTGCCGACGCCGGATACGAAAGCGTCCGGAACGACGCCGAATTTCTGCATCTGTTCGTAAATTTCAGGGCCGGTGGTGGTGTAGTGCGCCTTGACGTTGGCTTCGTTTTCGAACTGACCCGGGCGGAAAGCGCCGTGTTCTTTTTCATAATCTTTGGACATCTGCACCGAGCCGGTGAAGCCGCCCTGTTCGTGGCTGACCGAAATGATGTTTGCGCCGAGGGATTTGATGAGGTTGACCCTTTCGATGCTCATCCAGTTCGGCATGAAAATATTGACCTTATGTCCAAGGAACGCGCCCTGCGCCGAAAAAGCGATACCGGTGTTGCCGCTGGTGGCTTCGACTATTTCGTCGCCCGGTTTGATGGCGCCTTTTTCATAAGCGTCTTTAAGAATGCAGTACGCCATTCTGTCTTTGATGCTTCCCGAAAAGTTGAAGTATTCGAGTTTGGCGTAAACGCAGGTTTCCTTGCCTTTGTACTTCAAATTGATTTTGGCAAGAGGAGTGTTGCCCACGACGTTTTTCAGAGCGTCGAGTTTTTGCTGTACTACCTTGTCCATAAGAGTTTCTCCTTAAACAAATAATTGATTTCGCATTACTGCTTGATTTATTATACACCCGCGAAAAAACTTTGTAAAGACAAAACAAATTTTAACGCGGCAAAAAGTTGCCGGCGCCTATTGTTAAATATTGGCAAAATAATTTTGCGGCGGTCTTTTGTTTGGAGATAACGGTGTTTTATGTTATACTTTTTACGACAATAAACGACGGAAATTTCGCGCGGATTTTCGTTTTACTTCATTTAAGGAGCCTTATTATGGACTGTATCGAAAGAAGCAAAGAGATAAGACGGCTTACGCTGGAATGCATCGCTTCCATCGGCGTCGGGCACGTCGGCGGCTGCCTGTCTGTGGCGGATCTGCTGGCGGTGCTTTACACAAAGCATATGAACGTCGACCCGGGCGACCCGCAGATGAAAGGAAGGGACAGGCTTGTCATGTCAAAGGGACACGCCGGCCCCGCTCTTTACGCCACGCTCGCCAGTTTCGGGTTTTTCCCGAAAGAAATGCTCAAAACCCTCAACAAAATCGGCACCAGGCTGCCAAGCCACTGCAACATGCAGCTGACGCCGGGCGTAGATATGACCACGGGGTCGCTGGGGCAGGGGATTTCCTGCGCCGTTGGCATGGCGATAGGCGCAAAAATCGCCAGGGAAAAGGCGCGCGTTTACTGCGTAATCGGCGACGGCGAAAGCCAGGAAGGTCAGGTCTGGGAGGCGGTGATGCTTGCCGCGCACAAAAAACTCGGCAACTTTACGCTGTTTGTCGACAACAACGGCATGCAGATTGACGACACGACGCAGAACATCGTCGCCGTGGAGGATTATGAAAAGAAATTCAAGGCTTTCGGCTTCAACGCTATTCGCGTGGACGGGCACAACCACTCGGCGATTGACATGGCGATTGAAAAGGCCAAGAGATGCAAAACCAGGCCTACCGCGATAATTCTGGACACGGTAAAGGGCAAGGGCGTTAAATTTATAGAAGAAATGGGCGTGGGCAATCACAGTTTTTCTTTCGGCGCGGCCGAACTGGAAAAGGCTCTCGCCGAACTTAATTGAGGTGGCGTTATGGAAATGAGAAAAGTTTTCGCGGCGGAACTCGAACAGCTCATGCGCAAAAACAAAAAAATATGTCTGCTTGACGCCGACCTCGCCAAGGCGAGCGGCACCATTAAACTGAGGGAAATTTTCCCGAACCGCGCATTTGACGTCGGCATCGCCGAGCAGAACATGGCGAGCGTGGCGGCGGGGCTGTCGGCTTACGGGTTTATTCCGTTCATCACCACGTTTACGCCTTTCGCGACAAGGCGCATTTGCGACCAGATAGCCGTTTCCATAGCTTACGGCGGCCAGAACGTGAAAATAGTTGGCACCGACCCGGGCATCGCGGCGGAACTCAACGGCGGCACGCACATGAGTTTTGAGGACATAGCCGTTCTGCGCAGCATACCCGACATCGTCATTTTCGAGCCGGTGGACACGGCGCAGCTCAGACAGGCGCTGCCGCAGATTGTCAAATGCGACAAGCCTTGCTATATTAGAATGTTCCGCAAGGAAACCCCGGACGTGTTTACCGACCCCAAATACAAATTCAATCTGTACAAAGCCGACAAAATCTGCGACGGCAAAGACATAAGTATTTTCGTGTCCGGGCTTTGCACCGCCGACGCCGTCGAAGCGAAAAACATCCTGGCGAAAGAGGGGATTTCGGCGGAAGTCATCAACGTGCACACAATCAAACCGATAGACGCCGAAGCCATTGTGAAATCAGCCGCCAAAACGGGGCGCGTGCTCACGGTGGAAAATCACAATGTGAAGGGCGGCCTGTACTCCGCCGTGTGCGAAGTGCTTGCCAAAGAGTGCCCGACGAAGAGCGACTGCGTGGGCGTTCAGGACCAGTTCGGCGAGGTGGGAAAAATCCCGCAGCTCAAAGAGCGTTACGGCATGACCGTGGCCGATATTGTGGAAAAAGCCAAAGCGCTTGTCGGCTGACGAAACACGGAAAAAACAAAGAGGACTTTTTCAAGTCCTCTTTTTTTTACTGTTTTTTTACGGCTGTCATCAGAAAGTTTCCGCCGTGGACCAGTCAATCGGCTGAGTAAATGTTTGCAGAAACTCGTTGCATTTTTTGAAATGCCCGCACCCGAAAAACCCGTTGAAAGCCGAAAGGGGGCTGGGGTGCACTGTTTCCAGCACGAGATGCCTGTCCGATGTTATGAGCGCTTTTTTGCTTCTGGCGTTGCTGCCCCAGAGCATGAAAACCACCGGCTCGGGCTTGTCATTGAGCGCCTTTATCACGCTGTCGGTAAAGATTTCCCACCCTTTGCCTTTGTGGCTGTTGGCTTCTCCGCGGCGCACGGTGAGCGCCGTGTTGAGCAGCAGCACGCCCTGTTCCGCCCAGCTGACGAGGCAGCCGTTTTTGCCGAGATGGGTGCCGTATTCGGCGTTGATTTCTTTGAATATGTTGACCAGGCTGGGCGGCGGCTGAACGCCGGGTTGCACGGAAAACGCCAGACCGTGCGCCTGACCTTCGCCGTGATAGGGGTCCTGACCCAGAATGACAACTTTGACGTCGTCGTAATCGGTTGTTTTCAGCGCGGAAAAGACCCGTTGTTTGGGCGGATAAACCGTGTGCTCGGCGTATTCTTTTTTGAGAAATTCGCACAGATTCCGGAAATACGGTTTGCCGAATTCCTCGCCGATGACTTTATCCCAGCCGTTTTTGAGAGTGTACATAAGTTATCTTAAAATTACGCTGTGCGACACCGGGCAGAAAGAGTCTCCTTCGCCCAGCACTATGGTGGAGTTGTGTTTGATTTCGCGCACAAAGCCGTTTACGCGCACGTTGAACGCCTCAACGCCTTCGACGGAAGTCAGCACTATGTACTTGCCGGCGGTGATGTCGTTGCCTTTGCCCGCCACGACCGTCTGCCCCTTGCTGACGATGATATCGCCCTTGACGTATGTGGCGTTGGCGGTGTCGTCGTATTTGACAGGCGTCGGGTCAAGCGAATATCTGGCGTTTTTTGTTTCTTCCGCCTGGGTGATTTTACGCCGTTTTTTCTTTTTGACCGCTGATGCAACCGCGATGATAATCACGAGAAGTATCACCGCCGCCGCTATGACAATCCAGAGCAGGTTGTCGGTTACGAAATCCGCTATGTCGAAAAACGCTGTCATGATGAACCTCCTTTGACCGTTTGACGGTTTTAACTCAGAACAGACCGCTTATCACGCCGTCCTGAGATATTTTCATGTTGTTGGCGGCAGGGGTTTCGGGCAGACCGGGCATCAGCATGGTGTCGCCCGCCACCGCGACGATAAAGCCGCTGCCGCTCCTGAGCTGGGCTTCTCTTATCTTGACGGTAAAGCCCGTCGGTCCGCCGAGCAAAGCGGGGTTGTCGCTGAGCGAATACTGCGTTTTGGCGATTACCACCGGCAGTCTGCCGTAGCCCAGACGCGATATGTCGGCGAGCTGCTCTTTCGCCTCCGCCGAAAACTCCACGCCGTCGGCGCCGTAAACGCCGAGGCAGATTTTTTTGATTTTTGTTTCCGGCGAATCGGCGTCGTCGTAAACGAAACGGATGGGGCGGCGGGGGGATTCCAGCGCTTTGAGCACTTCGTCCGCGAGTTCCAGCGCGCCGTACGCGCCTTCCGCCCATACACGGGTGCCGACGGCTTTTACGCCGAGTTTTTCGCATTCCGCTTTTATGACGTTGATTTCTTCGTCCGTGTCTGTCACGAAACCGTTTATTGCGACTATCGCCTGCTTGCCGAAAGTTTCCGTGACGCTATGTATGTGGCGGGTCAGGTTACGCATGCCTTTCGCCAGCGCTTTCACGTCGGGAACGGCTATATCCGCTTTGGCGGCGCCGCCGTGCATTTTCAGCGCCCTGACCGTGGCGACTATCACCACGAGGTCGGGATTGAGCCCGCCCACGCGGCATTTGACGTCTATGAATTTTTCCGCGCCCAAATCGGCGCCGAAACCCGCCTCGGTTACGACTATATCGGCGTATCTCATGGCGGTTTTGGTGGCGATGACGCTGTTGCAGCCGTGCGCTATGTTGGCGAAAGGCCCGCCGTGCACAATGACCGGCGTGCCCGCCAGCGTCTGCACCAGATTCGGTTTGACGGCCTCTTTCATGAGAATCGCCATGGCGTCCTGCGCGCCCAGGTCGCGGGCGTATACAAGTTCGCCGTCGAAATTGTAGCCCACCGCTATGTTGCCCATGCGTTCTTTAAGGTCGTCCAGGCCGCTTGCCAGGCACATCGCCGCCATTATCTCGCTTGCGGCGGTTATGTTGAAACCGTCCTCGCGGCAGCGGTCTTTGTCGCCCACGGCTACTTGCACGCGCCGCAGAGCCCTGTCGTTTACGTCCATCGCCCTGCGCCATAGTATTCTGTCTTTGTCCAGGCGCAATTTGTTGCCCTGGTAAATATGGTTGTCTATAAGCGCCGACAGCAGGTTGTTTGCCGACGTGATGGCGTGCATGTCGCCCGTGAAGTGGAGGTTTATGTCTTCCATAGGGATTATCTGGGACAATCCGCCGCCCGTCGCGCCGCCTTTGAGGCCGAACACGGGCCCGAGAGAAGGTTCCCTGAGCGCCGCGCACACACGCCGCCCTTTGAGGGCGAGAGCGTCCGTAAGCCCGATTGACGTTGTGGTTTTGCCTTCGCCGGCAGGGGTCGGGTTTATGGCCGTGACCAGTACCAGCGCCGAGTCTTTGCCGTCAGTCGGTTTGATTTTGGCTTTGTTTCTGCCGTACGGCTCGACGTCGCGCGGGTCGATGCCCAGTTTCGCCGCTATTTGTTCTATCGGCTCGCACTGAAAGTGCTGGGCGATGGTTATGTCGTCCATATGACGCTCTTTAAGGCGCGCCGCCGCTATTTTGAGCATATGCTTTTTTTCCTGAGTGATAAAATCCATAAAGTCTCCCGTGAAAAGCCGCCTGGCGAGAAATATTATATTCGGTTTTAGTTTAGAGCAAACGGCGGCCGTTGTCAATACACCGCGGCGGACGCGGGGCTTTATTTTGCCGCCGGCGCATTATTTCAGGCGTCTTTCACAAACTAGGCGTATGACAAAATATGATTTTTTGCGTCGGCTGGACAATTTCGCCGACATGAAAGAAAGGACGCTTGACGTCGGCGGCACGGAGGTGGCCGTGTATTTCCTCGACCCGATGTGTTCGAGCGACAAAATAACGCGGTTCGTGACAGAGCCGCTGCTAAGCCTCGGCAGAAAAGCCACCGTTAAAAACTGCCTGGAAAAAATCATTTACGGCGCCGACTGCGTCGCCACCAGCGACGCGGACACGCTGGTGGAAGAATTTCTGGACGGCAAAACGGTGCTGTTCATAGGCGGCGACGACACCGCCATCGCCGTGGACACAAAGGGCATAGAGTACCGCGCCGTCGCCGAGCCGCCAACGTCGATGGTCACGAAAGGGCCGAGGGAGGGCTTTAACGAAAACATAAAGACAAACCTGATGCTGCTGCGCAAAAGGATTAAAACCCCCGATTTCAAGACGGAAAACATCAAAGTGGGCGACAAGACCGGCACGCTTGTTTCCGTGTGTTATATAGAGGGCGCCGCCGACAAAAAAGTTGTGGACGCCGTGGTAAAAAAGATAAGCGGGCTGAAACTGGACGGCGTGCTGGACAGCAGTTATATCGCCGCTTTTCTCGACGTCGACCCGACAAACCTGTTCAAAACCGTGGGCAGCGTCGAAAAGCCGGATATTGTGGCGTCGAAACTGCTGGAAGGCAAAGTGGCGGTGGCGGTGGACGGCAGCCCGCTGGTGCTGACGCTGCCTTACACCTTTATCGAGGACATGCACAGCCCCGACGACTATTATTACAACACTCCGCAGACCGCCACCGTGGCAAGGATACTGCGGCTGCTGGCCATGACGGCGGCGGTGCTGCTGCCGGCGATATATGTGGCTTTGCAGGTGTTTCACTATCAGATGCTGCCCAGCAAGTTTTTAATCACGATAATTTCGTCTGTGCAGGGCATACCTTTTCCGCCCATGCTGGAAATGCTGGTGGTTATTCTGCTGTTTGACGTGCTGCGCGAGGCGAACGCGCGCATGCCGCAGATTGCGGGACTGTCGCTTAGCATAGTGGGCGCCATAATCCTGGGCGACGCCGCCGTGAAAGCGGGGCTGCTCAGCGCGCCCGCCGTGATGATCGGGGCGATGTCGGGGATAGGGCTTTACACCATGCCCGACAACACCATGCTGTTCATGCTGCTGAGGCTGGCGTTTACCTTGCTGGGCGGCACTGTGGGCATCGTGGGCATACTGCTGGGCGCAATGCTGACTGTGAGTTACGTCGTGTCGCTGGACGACTACGGCATGCCGTATCTTTCGCCGCTGTCGCCTCCGACTGCCGCAGGTGACGACGGCATAATCAAAATGCCGCAGGACGCCATTCTTAAAGACAAATGACGGAGGTTGTTATGAAAGACGATATAAGACAGGGGCAGCTGCTGATGCTCATCATAGTCGTTATTTCGGGCGGTAAATTCCTTTCGCTGCCCGGCATAATGGCGGGCATGGCGGGACGGGACAGCTGGATTGCCATGTGTCTGCTGTTCGCGGTTGACCTGGTTTGCCTGGCGTGCATGCTGTGGGCGCTGGGCATAAACAAGGAGGGGCTTGACATAAACGAAATTTTCTGCCGCTCGCTGACAAAACCCGTCGCCAAAGCGCTGTTTCTGCTTTACGCCGTGTTTTTCTTCACACGGGTTACGGGCGGCATGCTGGACGTGCTGGAACTTGTTTCTTCTTCGCTCAGCGTCGTAACCAACTGGGTGGCTTTCGCCTTGCCGACGCTGGCGGTCATCACTTTTATGGCGGTGAAAGGACTGCGCAACATTGGCAGGGTAACCCAGATATTTTTTATTTTCATATTCGCTTCCGTCCTGCTGATACTGCTGCTTTCGGTGGGGCACACCGACTTCGGCGGTCTGAAACCGACGCTTTCGGGCGGATTCGGCAAAGTGCTTGACTGCGCTTTCAACGTGAACTTCTGGTTTTCAGACGGAGTGTTTCTGCTTTTTCTGGCGGGACGGGTCAAAACGGGAAAAGCCTTTTTCGCCAAAACGACGGGCGCATTTCTGCTGGGCGCGGCGCTGACGGTATGCCTCGACGTTGTGTTTCTGGCGCTGTTCGGCAACCTGGCGCAATACGCCGTCAGCGCGCTGTCGAAAGTTTCGGGCTTCAATATAACGGGGTCGGTATACGGCAGGCTTGACTGGGTGTTTATCGTGCTGTGGATGAGTTCGGTAATAATAAAGACCACGCTGTTTCTGTGGGCGGCGTCGGCGGGCGTCGAATACGCCCTGGGGATAAGCGGCCGCAATGCCCGGCTCGCCGTTTTCTGCGTGATGAGCCTTATCATCATCGTTCTGCCGCTGGTGTTCCCGATGGAAGAAGTAGTAAGGCGCGTCTTTTGCGAAGGATGGGGCAAATACGTTACGGTGGCGGCGCAATACGCTGTTCCGCTTGTTTCGCCGCTGCTGGTTTACGCCGCCAACAAAAAAACGGCGCACGCGAAAACACCTGAAACGGCGGGGGACGGAGTATGAAAGAAAAGAACAACAAAAACAAAAGCAGATTTCTGAAAGCCGCCGCCGCGCTGCTGGTATGCGCCGTTTTGCTGTGGCTGGCGGGCAGTTATGTCGAAAGTCCGCTGACAGACAGGGCTGTCGTGCTGGGGCTGGGCATAGACTATGACGGCGAATATACCGTTACGGCGGAAGTAGTGGCGCCCGGCGGCGGCGAGGAAGGCGGCGGAAGCGGCCAGAGCAAGGTACTGACGGGCAAGGGCGAAACGCTGCCGCTCGCCATTCACGACATCTACGGCACGACGGGCAAAAACCCGTCGCTGGGGCAGACGGGCATCGTGCTGCTGGGTCAGGGCATGAAAGACGTCAACCTGAGCCACGCGCTGGGCTTTTTCGTCTTTTCCGACGCGTTCAAAGACGGCGTGACGCTGGCGTGGTGCGACGGCGACGCCAAAGAGGTGTTTTCCACCGCCACGCCTGTGGACAGTATGGTGTCTTTCGGCTTGCAGACGATAATACAGAAGTCGGGCAAGAAAACCGGCGTATCCGCCAATTTCATGCAGAATTTTATTGAGGACATGACCGAGCCGTCTGGCGCGTCGTACGTCACGAACGTGCGTTTCATCAAGGAAGAAGGCGAAAACGGCGAGCAGAAGAGCGGGCAGCGTAAGGAAGAGGGCTCTTACGACTGTTCGGCGGTGAGTGTCTTCAAAAACGGCTCTTTCGTCGCCACGCTGGACGACGACCAGTCGAGAGGGTTCGCCATGATTTTCGACGAAGGCGCTTTTGACAACTTCGCCGTAAAGGGCGCCGAAACCCTGCTGGGCGGCAAGGACACGGTGTCCGTGGGGATTGCCTCGAAAAAAGTGGAAAAAACTTATAAAATGGAAAACGGCGCGCCTGCCGTGACATACGACGTGAAAGTGCGGCTGGGACGGATAAAGACCGACGTGTCGGGCAACGTGGTGGATTTTCTGCCAAAGACCGACGACATGATTGACGACTATATCAAAAACAACGTCAAAGAGCAGATTTCCGCCCTTATAGAAGCCGCCGTTTCCGCCAGCGTGAGCCTTGACTGCGATTTTATGCGCGTTGCCGACGGCATGTACAAGGCGCTGGGCGGCGAGTGGACGGAATACATGAAAAGCCACCCGGATTATCTTTCGGAAACGGCGGTTTACACAAAACTTACAATTGAGAATTAACGCGCCAATCGTTGATTTTTAATCGGTATGGTGATATAATGCGCTTGCTATGGAAGAAAGTACGATTATTAAAAAACATAAACCGTTTTCTCCGACAATCAAAATAGCGCTTGGTTATATCGCATTTATATTGGTAGGGACGCTGTTGCTCCTTATGCCTTTTTCTTCAAACAGCGGGCAGTCCGTGGGATTTATGCCTGCTTTCTTCACGTCAACAAGCGCGGTGTGTGTGACGGGGCTTTATGTTGTGGATATTTACACCTCATTCAACTTTTTCGGCCAGCTGGTGGTTATTCTGCTGGTGCAGTTCGGCGGTCTGGGCTTTATGACGATGGCGTCGCTGCTGCTTATGATGCTGGGGCGGCGCATATCGCTCAAAGACAAACTGTCCATCGCCGAGAGCCTTAGCGACGATAATATGTCCACTTCCCTCAAAACAATCAAGATGATTGTCATCACGACGGCGTGCGTCGAGTTTCTGGGCGCCGTGTGCGCCCTGCCGGCGTTTTTGCAGTATGAGCCGGGCAACGTCGGGCTCGCGATATGGCGTTCGGTCTTCAACTCTATAGCGGCGTTCTGCAACGCCGGTTTCGACCTTATGGGCGGACCGGGCATGACGCCGTTCGTGCAGACTCCGCTGTACAACATCGTGACCATAACTGTCATTTTGTGCGGCGGTCTGGGACCCGCCGTCATCACCAGCGTCGCCAAACGCATACGCGGCAAGGAAAAAATCACCTTCAACAGCAAGATGATTATTTATTCCAGCCTGATAGCGCTGTTCGGCGGCGGGCTGTATATATTCATCGCCGAGTTCAATAACCCCGCGACGCTGGGAGACCTGCCGCTGGGCGACAAAATTCTCGCCGCGCTGTTTCAGTCGATGACAACAAGGTCGGCGGGGTTCAGCACGATAGATAACGGCGCGCTTACCGCGGGCGGCTATCTGGCGTCCAACATACTGATGGTTATAGGCGTGGCTCCCGCTTCGACGGGCGGCGGCATCAAACTCGCGACGCTGGTGGTGCTGCTGGCGTCCATCAAGACAACCGTCAGCGGCGGCGACGAATACAGCGTGGCGAAACGCAGCATCAACAAAAAAACTTTCAACAAGGCGGTCGCCATTCTGCTGGTGTATATACTCGCCATATGCGGCGCTTTGGCGGTAATAAGCCTGACGGACAACCAGTTTACGCTGGAACAGCTGCTGTTCGAGTGTATTTCGGCTTTGTCAAACGTCGGTCTGACGACGGGCATAACGTGGGATCTCTCCGCCGCGGCGCAACTTGTGCTTATAGTGCTGATGTATTTAGGCAGGGCGGGCTTCCTGTGCGTGGTTTACAGTTTAGTGGGGCCTAATAAGGTCAACATCAGATATCCCGACAGCAAAATAGTCATCGGGTAAGGAGGAATTTGTTTTGAATACGATACCAAACGCCAGACAATTCGCGGTGCTGGGGCTGGGACGCTTCGGAAGCGCTCTTGCCAGACAGCTTTACGCTCTTGGCAAAGAGGTTCTCGCGGTGGACACCGACGAGCAGAAAGTCGACGACATAGCGGAATACGTCACGCACGCGATGGCGGTGGACTGTCTCGACGAACCGGCGATGAGACAAATCGGCCTGGAAAACTTCGACGTCGTGATTGTGGGCGTCGGCGAAATGGAAACCAGCATTCTGGCGACACTGATATGCAAGGAAATCGGCGTGAAATACGTCGTGGCGAAAGCGCAGAGCGTGCAGCACAGAAAGGTGCTGGAAAAGATTGGCGCCGACATGGTGGTGTTTCCCGAAATGGAGGCGGGCTGCAAACTGGGCAACCTGCTCGCGTCGCCAACGGTGGTGGAACTTGCCGAAATCGCCCCGAATTTCAAGGTGGTGGAAGTGGAGGTGCCTTCGGTATGGGCGGACAAATCGCTTACCGAACTTAAAATCAGGCAGAAATACCTGCTCACCGTGCTGATGGTCAGCCGCGGCGGAAAGATAACGACTTCACCGTCGGGCGAATTTATTTTGCAGGCAAACGACAAGATAGTGCTCTGCGGCGAACACAAAGACCTGGTCAAGTTTTCAAAAACAGTGTGATTCGGTAAGTAAAAAAAGTTGATTTTTTTGCCATGGCCTGTTATAATGCTATGGCAATTTTTATTGCGTAAAATTTTCCTTGCCCGCCCTGAGCGGGCCGGACAGACCAAAAGGAGGTAAATATGAATAAGTACGAACTGCTGTTCATCATCGACAACTCCGCGGCCGACGAAGCCAAAGAGGCGATTATCGCCAAAATGTCGCAGCTTGTTACCGACAACGGCGGCAGCGTGGAGAAAGTCGACAAATGGGGCGCGAAAAAACTCGCTTACCCTATTAACTTTAAGGAAGACGGATACTACGTTTTGATGAACTTCGAGTGCGAACCTGCTCTCATCGCGGAAATGGAAAGACAACTCCGCATCAACGACCAGGTTATGCGTCATATGGTAGTCAAGAAATAAGGAGCCGCATATGAACAAGGCGATTTTGGTGGGGAGGCTGACCGCCGACCCTGAACTTCAGACCACAAACTCGGGTGTGGACGTCTGCAGGTTTTCGCTGGCGATAAACAGACCTTTCAAAAGCCAGAACGGCGAAACGCAGACCGATTTTCTCAACATCGTGGTGTGGAGGGCGGCCGCCCAGAACTGCGCCAGATTTCTGCGCAAAGGAAGTCAGTGCGCCGTGATAGGCACCATTCAGACCAGAAGTTACGAAGACAATAACGGCGTAAAGAGATACGTTACCGAAATTGTTGCCGACAACGTGGAGTTTCTCGGCAAACCTGCCGGCCAGAGCGACGACTACGGCGAACCCGCCCCGCGTCCTCAGCAGAGCCAGCAGAGCAAAAGACCGGCAATCGACAAACTCGAACCGGTGGAAGACGACGACCTGCCGTTCTGACGGAGAGGCCGCGCCGAATTTATAAGGAGTAGAAAAAATGAGTGAAGAAAAAGTCGTTAAAAGAGTAATCAAAAGACCTTCACGCAAAAAGGTTTGCAATTTCTGCGTGGACAAGGCGACCGAAATCGATTACAAAGACGTAAACAAACTTAAAAAATATATCACGGAAAAAGGCAAAATCGTGCCTCGCCGTATGAGCGGCGTCTGCGCGAAACACCAGAGAGAACTTTCCACGGCGATTAAACGCGCCAGATATATGGCTTTGCTCCCATACGTGGGCGAATAAAAAACAAGGCGGCGGAGCCGCCTTTTTTTATGCCTTTCAAACCGTTGACACGGACGGCGAAAGCATATATAATTTTTTCACCATCAAGAGTGCCCGAGGGACGGACCCGATGACGGCACAGCAACCTTTCCTTGGCGAAAAGGTGCTAATTTCCGCAAGTTGTCTTGGCAGATGGGATAATCGTGAATTGTTTTGCGTATTGTCCCGTCGTAAGACGGGATTTTTTATCGGAGGAGACTTTGATGTCAAAAGAAAAAACAAGGCTGTTTACTTCTGAAAGCGTTACGGAAGGGCATCCCGACAAAATGTGCGACCAGATTTCCGACGCCATACTCGACGCCATTATAAGCAGGGACAAGGACGCACGCGTCGCCTGCGAAACCGCCGTGTGCACGGGCATGGTGTTTGTCATGGGGGAAATTTCCACTTCGTGCTATGTGGATATACAGTCCATCGTGCGGGACACGGTGAGAGAAATCGGCTACACGCGCGCGAAATTCGGCTTCGACGCCGACACCTGCGCCGTGCTGACTTCAATAAACGAACAGTCGCCCGACATCGCCATGGGCGTTGACAACAGCAGCGAATATAAAGCCGACGGCAGCGACGCCGCCGACAGAATCGGCGCCGGCGACCAGGGCATGATGTTCGGCTACGCCTGCAACGAGACAAAAGAACTCATGCCGCTGCCTATCATGCTGGCGCACAAACTTACAAGGAGACTTACCGACGTGCGCAAGGACGGCGTGCTGGACTATCTGCTGCCCGACGGCAAAAGCCAGGTGACGGTGGAATACGCGGACGGCAAAGCCGTCAGGGTGGATACCGTTGTCGTTTCCACGCAGCATACCGCCAACGTCACCACCGAAAAACTCAGGGCGGACGTCAAGGAAAAGGTCATTCTGCCTGTCATTCCGCCTGAATTTATCGATGAAAAGACAAAATTCATCATAAACCCGACGGGGCGTTTCGAAATAGGCGGGCCTTACGGCGACAGCGGTCTTACGGGAAGAAAGATAATCGTCGACACTTACGGCGGATACTGTCCGCACGGCGGCGGCGCGTTCAGCGGCAAAGACCCGACAAAAGTCGACAGAAGCGCCGCTTATATGATGCGGTATATATGCAAAAATATAGTGGCGGCGGGGCTTGCCGACAAAATAGAGGCGGAAGTTTCATACGCCATAGGCGTGGCGCATCCCGTGTCGCTTTGCGTGGATACATTCGGCACCGGCAGGATAAGCGACGACGATATGCGCGCGCTCATCACCGAAACTTTCGACCTGAGGCCGAAAGCCATCATCGACAAACTCGGGCTGCTGGCGCCGATTTACAAAAAGACCGCCGCCTACGGCCATTTCGGCAGGGAGGGTTTCCCGTGGGAAGAAACCGACATGGTGAAAATCCTTTTACAAAACGCCGAAAAGTATTTAAAATAACATCGGAATGCAAATTAAAGGTACGGTAACAAACATAGTTTTTTCCAACGAGGAAAACGGCTACACTGTCATGAACATAGAAGCCAACGGCGAAGAAATAACCGCCGTCGGCACTTTGCCCCGTCTTACATGCGGCGAGGTGCTTACTCTTGAAGGAAAATTCGTGCTGCACCCGCGTTTCGGGCAGCAGTTTGCCGTGACGTCGTACAAATTCGACTCGCCCGATTCGCCGGAAGGCATCGTCAGGTATCTGTCCAGCGGGCTGATAAAAGGCGTGGGGCAGGTTACCGCCAAAGCCATTGTCGACAGATTCGGCGGCGATACGCTGTCCGTCATTGAAAACTCGCCCGACAAACTCGCCGAAATCAAGGGTATTTCCGAGTCGAAAGCCATGAGCATTTATAACGGATACTGCTCGCTCAAAAAAATGCAGAACACCATAATGTTTTTGCAGGGCTACGGCGTGTCCGTCAATCTGGCGCTTAAAATTTACAACGTGTATAAAGAAGCCACAGAAGACGTGCTGTCCAAAAACCCGTACAAACTCATAGACGACGTGGACGGCGTAGGGTTCGCCACGGCGGATAAGGTGGCGCACAGTCTGGGTATTGCCAAAGACAGCGTTTTCCGCGTGAGGGCGGGGGTGGTCTACACCCTCGGCGAAAGCGGGGAAAAAAGCGGCAATACCTTTTTGTTTTACGATGACCTGAAAGAAAAAACAAGGGCGCTGCTGGACGTGGATTTGCCCACGCTGGAGAAATCCTTCGACGAGGTGCTGGAAGCGCTGCAACTTGACCTTATGGTCAGCGTAATCGAATCGTGCGGGAAAAAAGCCGTGGCGCTCACGAAATATCTCAACGTGGAAAAGTCGTGCGCGGCGAGGCTGGTGAAACTCAACCACGAGGTTTACGGGCTGACGCACAATTTCGACACGCTGATTGACGAGTTTGAAAGACTCAACGGGCTTAAATTTCACGAAGGGCAGCGCAAAGCCATTCTGTCCGCCGCGGAAAACGGCGTGAGCGTCATCACCGGCGGGCCGGGCACGGGCAAGACGACCATTGTAAAGTGCATCTGCGGCCTGTTTATGGCGCACGGGCTGAAAGTGGAACTCGCGGCGCCCACGGGGAGAGCGGGCAAACGCCTTTCCGAATCGACGGGCAGGGACGCCAAGACGATACACCGCCTTTTGGGCGTGGATTACGTCGGCGGGAAAGTGCAGTTCCGTTATAACGAATACAACACGCTGGACGCCGACGTGCTTATAGTGGACGAAACGTCCATGGTGGACTGCGTGGTGTTCAACAGCCTGCTCAAAGCGCTCAAACGCGGCTGCCGTCTGGTGCTGGTGGGCGACAAGGATCAGCTGCCGTCTGTCGGCGCGGGCAACGTGCTGGGCGACATTATCGCCAGCGGGCTGTTTGAGATAAACTATCTGACATACATATACCGCCAGGCGGAAGACAGCCTGATTGTTTCAAACGCCCATCTCATCAATGACGGCGAAATGCCGGTGTTTGACAACAAAAGCAGGGATTTCTTTTTTCTTTCCACGAAAGACACCGACGAAACCGCCCGTCAGGTGGTGTCGCTCGTGACAAAAAGACTGCCGTCTTTCACCGGGGCGGACAAGCGCGACATACAGGTGCTTTCGCCAATGAAAAGCGGCCCTGCCGGGGTGGAAAACCTGAACCGCCTTTTGCAGGCGGAAATCAATCCGCCGTCGAAGGGCAAAGGCGAGTTTACGCTGGGGAGCACGGTGTTCCGCGAGGGCGACAAAGTCATGCAGACGCAGAACGACTATGAACTCGAGTGGACCAAAACGCTGCCCGGCGGAACCATAGAGCAGGGGCAGGGCGTGCTTAACGGCGATATCGGGTTTGTGACAAAAGTCAATTACGCCGAGGGGTTTGCCGAAGTGACTTTCGACGACGGCAGAACCGTGCTTTACAGGCAGGGCGACATGGTAAGCCTTATGTTGGCTTACGCCGTTACCGTGCACAAGAGCCAGGGCAGCGAGTTTGACGCGGTGGTCATCCCCGTTTACGGCGGCACGCCTACTATACTCAACAAAAATCTGCTTTACACCGCCGTCACGAGAGCCAAAAAACTCGTGGTGCTTGTGGGGGCGAAAAAATACGTTGCCATGATGGTGAAAAACAATTACGTCATCATGCGCAACACCCTTCTCAAACAGTTTCTGGAAGACGAAGAGAAAAAATACAGAATGCTGTTTTTGTCGGATGAAGGGGCTTTTTAAGTCGCTTGCCGACACGCTGAACCCGCAGGGGATAAAATGCGTAATCTGCGGAGCGGACGCAAGAAAAGAAGAAAACGGTTTTTGCGCAAAATGCCGAGGCAAACTGCCTTTTAACGGGCGGGTCTGCGTCAGGTGCGGCGTGGATATAAAGACCATGAACGACTATTGCGGCGAATGCGGCGCGCGGACGCCGTCGTTCGACGAAGCCCGTTCCGTCTGCCGTTACGAAGGTCATGCCATGCAACTGATACGCCGCCTGAAATTCAACGGGCAGAAATACCTGGCAAGGCCGCTGGCCGTTCTCATGGCGGAAACGCTGGCGAAGCAGCCGTGGGATTTCGACGCGGTAACCTACGTCCCCATGAACAAAAGCGGGCTTAAAAACAGAGGATATAACCAGGCAAGGTTGCTGGCGGAAGAAATATGTGATATAATACAAAAACCGATGTTTGGCGGCATGGCAAAGAAAGAAGGCGTGATTCCGCAGGAAGGGCTGGACTACAATGGCAGGAAAGACAACGTGAAAGGCGCTTTTCTTGTCACGGAAAAGCCGCCCGAAAGGCTGCTGCTGGTGGACGACGTC